>NZ_JAAKZF010000003.1 GCF_011045125.1 Allomesorhizobium camelthorni
GAATGTCCGCTCCGCTCCGGTTCTCGAAAACACCGTCATATGACTCACCATAGCGAGTTTCGAAACAGACTCTTAGCCGCTTTCATGAAAGCTTGAAGTTTGGAAAAAGGAAAGAGCATCATCGCCGGCTTCGACGTCGGCGGCGCGCATCTGAAGGTCACAAGGGCGGAAGGCGGCCGCATCGTACAGGCCGCGACCATCGCCATGCCGCTCTGGCTCGGCCTCGACAGGCTGGCATCGGCGCTTCGTGAGGCCTCTGCCGTCTATGCCGGCGCCGATCTCAACGCCTTCACCATGACCGGCGAACTGGCGGATATCTTTCCGTCGCGGGACGCCGGCATTGCAACGCTGCTGCAGCTCATCTCGCAACACTTCCCGTCAGGCGACAATCTGATCTATGCGGGACGGTCCGGCTTTGTCGGGGCCGGACAGGCGGCTCGGCTCGGCTGCGATATCGCCTCGGCAAACTGGCACGCAACCGCCTCCCTGGTGGCACAGCTCGTCGGCGACGCGCTGTTCGTCGACATGGGCTCCACAACCACCGACATCATCCCGGTCAGGGACGGCGCAGTCGCCGGCGAAGGTTATACCGACGCCGAGCGGCTGATGACGGGCGAACTCATCTATACCGGCTTCACGCGCACATTCCTGTTCGGCGTGGCCTCGTCCGCGCCGGTTCGCGGGCGGATGACGCCGCTGATGAACGAATATTTCGCCTCGATCGCCGACGCGCACCGCATCATGGGCGTGCTCGACGAGAATGACGACAAGCATGCTTCCGCCGACGGCAAGGAAAAGACCCCCGAAGCCTCGATGGCGCGGCTGGCCCGCATGGTGGGCCGTGACGCAGCCGATCTCTCGCCGGCCGAATGGCTGGATGTGGCGCGCTGGTTCAGCGAGCAGCAGCTCCGCGCAGTCCATGACGCGGCGTTCCGGGTGGCGGGCAGCCTCGCCGACGATGCGCCAATCGTTGCCGCCGGGGCCGGCCGCTGGCAGATTAGGCGGCTCGCAGCACGAATGGAGCGCCGCTTCATCGACTTTGCCGATATTGTTCCGGCCGAGGACGCAGTGCGCAACGAGGCAAGCAGCGCCGCTCCGGCCGCCGCCGTCGCGCTGCTGGCGGGAACGCAGGACCAGACTTAGGCGCGAGGAGCCCCTCACCGCCAAGGGTGTGGGTCAGTTCTCTGAGTGGCCATGTGCGCCAACCTTCGGGCCTATTTCGGTCAGCAATTCCGGCGATGGCAGGTATCATTCAGCGTCGTCGAAACAACGTTCCTCGTAAGAGACAAGCCATCTGGAAGCGAGCAGCCGCGAAGTTTGGCGTTCGGCTGGCAAATATTCCTCCGCTTGCATCTGCATCCGCTTTCATGCGTCAGCGTATCTGAAGCAACACTCGTGGAAGGTGTACTCCTACATGGTCAGAGAATACTTGCACGAGTACTGAGAAGCGAGCGACGAATTTGCCAAATATCTTTTGACAATGTGATTTGCAAAAACCGAAAAATTAATATTATCACATTTTGCGGTATCCGAACTCATCCGGATACCAATCGATACTTCGCAGAAAAATTGTTTACAGAAGAAGTCGGGCATTACCACTCCCGCGTTGGATGGTCCAAACCGACCGCATGGGACCTTGGGATCACTTGATCAAACCACCGTCACCTCAAGGGGAGGGAGAACATGTCACGAAAAACAATCAGCATTTCGACCTTCGCAGGTACCATCGCCGCGAGCCTGTGGGCTTTAACTCCACTCGCCTTAAGCGGATCGCTGGGGCCGATGGAAGGCCAAGCCCAATATCTGCCGATCCAGAGCATCAGCTATGAATTCGGCTCGAAATTCATGAGCGGCTATTTCGTGGAGCAAGCCGCCACATGCTTCGTTACCCTGATGATCATAGAGAGGAGTGATCCGGAAGCGGAGTTGTCGGTAACCGCCACGCGTGTTCGTCTGGCGCTGAACCCAGGGCAGATAGCCGGTGTCGACAGCGAGGAGGGCTATTCGGTCAATCTTACCTGCGGCGAGAGCGCGAAGACGATGCTCGTCGACTTTGGCAACAGGGAAAAGCTGATGGCGCTCCAGGCGCTTGCGCTCCCAGACGATTTGACGACATCATCTCCGGTTAAGTAACCACAAGCTGGCAGTAGCCTGCGATCGAACAATCGATGATAGTCGGCGGTCCGCGCGCTCGAAACTCGCTTCCGGAACATCGAAAGCGTCCACTGTACTGGTTGCTCCAGTCGTGGGTTATTGGCTGCGGTCTGGCAAGCGGTTCCGGCGCAGCGTCGCAGGAAGCTGCCGTCGGCGGCAAGCCCTACACGATTGTCGACGGCAAGGTCGATGCGCGAACCTACAACGGCTTTCGACGCTACCATGCGGGCTGCAATCACTGCCACGGTCCGGATGGCGTGGGTTCGACATTCGCATCTTCCCTCGTCGACCGACCGCTCGGCATCGAAGCATTCCGGCGCGTCGTGCGCGAAGGCCAGAGCGATGGCGTTTCGGTCATGAAAGGGTTCGCCGGCGATCCCAATTTCGCGCCGTACATAGACGATATTTACGCCTACCTGCAGGCGCGCGCCGACGGCGCGCTAGGCCGTGGGCGGCCCACCAAGCTGGAGCCGTAATATCGCTCCGCGCAAGCCAGTTGCCCGGGTCGGCCGAAATTTCGGCTTTCGAAATCCGCCTACCGAAAGATCACGCGATGCGGCCCGAATCCATTGCCGCGAAATGATCGTCGACGCGCTGCATCAGCCAGCCCCACGCCTCCCTCTCGTCGGGGCCGGCGGTCTTCTCGATAGCAATCGTCAGATAAGCGATTTCAGCCTCGATTTTTTCTCGTGGAAGCATGCCCAGCCGGCTGACCAGGATGGCCAGTTCCAAGACCGCAGCCTTGGCCCGGTTGAGACCGGTGAAAGGTGCATGGGTCTGCTCGGCGACGACGCGGCAGAAATGCCGCGGACGCACGCCGTCATCATGGACGGTGACGACCTGGAGCACCGAATGCGCAAGCGCGGCCTCGATGCGCGGCACGGGACAGCCCTCCACCGCGACGGTCGGCCAGTCTTTGCGGCCGGTCAGGCAGCCGGCGAAGATGCGGACATCGTCGGTGTAGCTCGCGACCGCGAACGGCACGGCCGCCAGGTTGTCGAGCGTGACTGACGGCCGGAACGGCGCGATGATCCATCCGTCCTTCTCCGCAATAATGCCGAGTGGAGCAATGTGAACCTTGCCGTCTGTGTCGGCTGTGGTGACGATGCATTCGCGGATGTAAGGCATCGTTATTCCTTGCTTTTCTTCGCCTTAAGAGTGTGGCCGGCTTCGGCAAGGCGCAAGCGGTCGGTTTCCGGAGCCGGAGCCGCCACGCCCCAGGTCAATGGCTCGTCCTGCGCGTAGCGCTTGCCGAGACGCCAGGCGATCTCTGCCTTCATGAGTTCCGCGCCGAGATAGAAGGCATGCGCGCCGTCGGCCTCAACCCCCAACCCGGGAAAGAGTTCGAACGCGTCGGTGGCGACCGCATGGCCCCTGCTGTTGAAGATGTGGACGCCGTCCTCGGCGGTCACTATGCGAAAATTGGCGTCGCGTATTTCGGCAGCCAGCGCGTTTATGTCGTCGACCGTTGCAACAAAGGGCTTGCGGTCGTGGACTTGTAGAAGGCCCGGATGATAGCTCTTTGGCAGAGCGCCATCGGCCCGGGCGGCAAACATGATGCGGCGGGCGATATCGTGCTCCTCCACCGTTCGGGCCGTATGGGGACTGACATTGACGGTGAGCACGTTGCGTATCTGGAGTTCCGAGCAGAGCCCGGTAAGCATCGCGGTAACGCCGGAACTGTCGGCGTCGGTAAGTTCGGTGAGATTGCCGGTGCCCATCATCAATTCGACTTCGGGCCAGCGCCGGCGCGCCTCGATGAAGCGCCCGAGCGACGGGGCGAAACCGAAATGAATTGGATCGAGCACAGGGTCGGCGATGAAAGATATGCCGGCCCGTTCGGCGGCTTCGATAGCGCGCCCAAGCGAATCCAGGTCGCCGGGTATCGACGGGATCAGGACCGGCGTCGCTCCGTGGTCGAAGGCCAGAGGCAGCGTGTTCTCGTCAAGGCTGAGCAGAAAATCAGCCCCTGCCCGCGCACCGATCGCCAGTTCATCGATGCTGGCGGAATCGACGCTGACGGAAAACCCCAGCGCCTTCAGCTCCCGCACCGCCTCGGCGAGTGTCGGAAAAGGCGTTTCCGGCAGGCAGCCGACGTCGATTACATCGGCGCCGGCAGAGGCAAGCGCCCTCGCCTGCGCCACCACCTCATCGATCGAAAGCATCGGCGCGTCGACGATCTCCGCGAAGATACGCATGTCGTGGCGGGAGAGGTCCGGAGGGCCGCCGGGGCGGCCGAGATATGCCGGCAGGTCGGCGATTTCGTCGGGGCCGCGAACGAAGGGCACGCCGAAATGAGTGGACAGCCGGTCGAGATCGCCTCGATAGCGGCCGGGCAGCATGATCCGGTCCGCGCCGTGGTCGAGCTTCAGCCGGCGCTTGATGATGTCCTCGGTCATCAGCGCCGCGACTTTGACGCCGATATCCACGATCTCCCACGCGAATTCTGTCTCGCCAAGCCCGGCCAGCAGCCGTTCCAGCCGCGCTTTGGCCAGATGGCCAGTCAGGAAGATCAGCCGCTCAGCCATGGGGCCGCCGAGTGGAAAAGCGCCGGGGACAGTTTACTTTCTTTCCGCGGAACGGCGGTGGCGCCGACAGGCTCGCGCGAGCGGAAAAAAGTAAACTGTCCCCCAGCACGGAACACCGCCTACCCATCGGCTTCCAGCTCCGCCACACGCCGCCGCACTGCTGCCTTCAGGCCGGCGAGCGATTCCACCACCTCGGTTCGCTCGAAACTCTTCAGCCGTTCGGTGTGCTCCAGGTCGATCTTGCGCGGATAGACCTTGACCAGACCGTGCGGCGCCATGGTTTCGAGCTCGGGGGCGGTGTCGCAGGCAAAGACGATGGCCGGGACCCGGCATTTGCCCGCCTGGGCAAAGACGTTGGTGGCCAGCGTGTCGGAAATGCCCAGCACGCATTTGGCGACCGTGTTTGAACTGGCCGGCGCCACCACCACCGTGTGATAGACGCCGTGGTAGAAGGCGCCGACCGGCACGGAACTGGCGGTCTTGTCGTGCAGGACGCGCATCGTGTCGGGGAAATCCAGCTTGAGCTTGTACATGCGCAGCACTTCGTTGGCGGCTTTCGAGACGAAGATATCGCAATGTGCGAGTTCGTGGATAAGCCCGAAGCTTTCCGTGAAGAAGTGGCCGGACCCGGTGAGAACCCATGCCCAGCGCGGGGTATGCAGATTTTCCAGCACTATCCTGTTTTCCTGACCGCCGCCACGGATCGGGAGATCAGCGTTCCCGGCAATTTTCCTGACGACAGCATCGCGCCTGCAATAGTGGCATCGTGGGGACCGGCGAGATGGAAATCTACGCCGGCCGGCAGCATGGCGGCAAAGCCGGCGTCGACGATCCCCCGCGCCGTCAGGCTGGCGACATCGTCGCCTGACGAGAATGCGGCGGTCTGCTTGACGAGCAGCAGCGCGTGCGCGCCGAGCTTTCCCGCAAGCCAGGCGGCGAGCGCATCCGACGTCATGTCCCACGAGGCGCGAATGTCCGGCGCAGGAATGGCCAGGGACGACGGCAGCCAGACAGGAATTTTTCTACCCCGCAACGCGCGCTCCATGTCCTGCAATGATCGCGCCGGAGCAAGCCTGTCGTCCCGGTCGAGAATGACGTGGCCGAACTGGTCCATGGCGAGGATCGCCATGGCGTGGGCGGCCTTGTCGGAAAAGCCCATGCTCTTCTGCGCGTCGCGGACTTCATTTGCGAAACGACCGCCTCCGGGCACGATGACCAGCGGCAGCGTCGAGCCCGCCAGCGCGGCGATCCACTCGCCCAGCGCGGCCTCACTGGCCGTGCTGCCGCCGAGATTTACGACGGCTCGCTTCACGAAATGAGGCCCTTCTTGCCAATGCCTGGCAAGGCGTCGGCTTTCGTGGACAAGCGCACCATCGACGACTGTTGCTTCGCCTTTTTGCGCTCGATCTCTACGCCGACCCCTCCAGGTCCGAGTTCGAGCTTTTCCACCCTCACAGCGACGCGCGTGACGCGTGGATGCTCCAGCACGAGCGCCGCTACGTCTTCGGCGAGCGTCTCGCTCAACTGGACGTGCCCCCTTGCGACGATGGTACGAATACCGTCCATGATGATGTCGTAGGAGAAAACGTGGCGCATGTCCTCGGGATGGTCCGTGACCCTCAGCACGTCGGCTGTCACGTTGAAGCGCACTTTCTGAGTATGGCCATGCTCGAAACTGTAAGCGCCGATCTCTACCGGCAGCACGAAATCGCGCACAAAGATCTTGTCCGTGCCCAGCGCCGGGTCGACGGCACCTGGCGAATAACCCCTCGCCGCCAGCAGGCGGTAATCGACGGTAGACGGTGCGCCGGGCTGCAACTCCTCGGGGATCAGATCGCGGACTTCCAAAACAGCTTCGGCGCTGAGGGACGCGGTGCGATCCGAATGGTCACAGAGCGCGCCGCGAAAGCCGAGGAAGTCAGGCACGAATGGCAGCAGTCGGGGAATGTCGGGCGCTTCGAGCGAGCCGCTCAGTCCCACCGCCAAGCCGTGCGACCGGGCACGGTCGACGAAGGTTGGAATGCGCTCCGGAGGCAAATGGTCGAGCAGCCGGCCTTTCGCCTTGTGCGCGGTATCGACCATCGCCCCATGGAAGCCGTCCTTGGCGAAGACCGGCAGGAATTCGAAATCCGGCGCGAGGTCTGCGAACATGACGGCGATCAGCTTCGTCCGCGCCGCAAGCGGCGCCAGCGCTGCCGAACAGGCAGCGATATTTCCGGACGGGAAGAAGCCGACTTTCACGAAATCGACGCCTGTAGCGGCGATCTCCTCGGCCTTGGCGCGTATGATTTCGGGCTCCATCGGCAGATCGCCGCAGACCGCGCTAGTGGCCCGGCGACCGGCGACAGACGACACGGTCTGGCGAATCGTGTCGGTGGCGACAGCGCCCAGCGCGCCGGCCTTGGGATCCTTCAGGTCGATTATGTCGGCGCCACCGGAAATTGCGATCTCCGCCTCGGCGACGCCTGTGACGCTGGCCAGCATCTTGGTCATTTCTTCGGAGTCTCCTGTCTGCAGGATGGGACCGCTGCAACGAAAATGGCGGACGCCACGACGCCCGTTCGCTCGCGGCCAAAGCTAGCCGAAAAACCTGCCGCGAAAAGTCCGCTTACAGGGTTTGATAAATTATTTCGGTCCGTTATGGTCATTACGGGCACCTTGACTTCGCTAGACCGACGACAAGCGGACTTTAGCGCAAGAAGAGGATAATTCTATCGATGACGAGCGCGGTGCCGGGCACTCTGGTGGCCTTTCTGTGCTTTTTTCCCTTGGTCGTCAACGCCCCTGCCGCCATGGCGCAGGAGACGGCGCCCAAGGTACAGTCGCAGTCGGCGAAGCCCGAAAAGCAGGTCACTGAGATCAAGATCGGCTATCTGCGCGCCTATGCGCCGCAGCTGGCGCTGTCCGTGCTCGATGTTCCGCCGCGCGACGAGGGCGTTGCCGGGGCTGAAACGGCGATCGGCGACAACAACACCACCGGCAGCTTTCTCGGCCAGAAATTCATCCTCGACGTGACCGAAGTGAAGCCGGACGCCGATGTGGTTCCGGCCTTCAACGAGATGGTCGAAAGGGGCGACCGTTACGTGCTCGCCGACATTTCCGCCCGGCAGCTGCTGTCGATCGCCGACATCGCCGGCGACAATGGCGTGCTGATCTTCAATGTCGGGGCGACCGACGATGTGCTGCGCGAGGAGGAATGCCGCGTAAACGTGCTGCATACGGCTCCGACGCGCACCATGCTGGCCGATGGGCTGGCGCAATATCTGGTCTGGAAGCAGTGGCGGCGCTGGGTGCTGATCTACGGCTCGCACGAGCGCGACCAGTTGTTCGCAGAGGCGCTGCGGCGGGCGGCGACGCGGTTCGGCGGCGAGATTGTCGCTGAAAAGGAATTCAAGGACACCGGCACGGCGCGGCGGACCGATTCCGGCGTCGTCCAGATCCAGCGGCAGATGCCGGTCTTCACGCAGGATCTGCCCAACCATGATGTCGTGCTGGTCGCCGACGAAAGCGAAGTCTTCGGCACATACGTTCCGTTCCGGACCTGGATACCGCGGCCCGTCGCCGGCACGGCGGGGCTGTCGCCCTCGGCCTGGCACCCGGCCAGCGAGCAGTGGGGCGGCACGCAGATCCAGAACCGTTTCGCCAAGGCCAACGGCCGGCGCATGCTGTCGAAGGACATGGCTGCCTGGACAGCCGTCCGCATCGTCGGCGAGGCCGCGACCCGCACGCCGGGGGCCGATCCGGCGAAGATCGACGCCTTCATCCGTGCGGACGAGTTCTCGATCGCCGCCTTCAAGGGCCAGAAGCTGACATTCCGCAAATGGAACTGGCAGTTGCGCCAGCCGATCTTCCTCGGCGATGGGCGTTCGGTCGTCTCGACCTCGCCGCAGGAGGGTTTCCTGCATCAGGTATCGGAACTCGACACGCTCGGGATCGACGAGCCGGAGACCAAATGCGCTTTTGAATAAATCGACAATCGGGAGGAGTTTCTTGATGCGACGACTGACGATCCTGGCCGGCGCCGTGGCGGCCGGCCTCACGGCCAGCCCCGCTTCGGCCTATATGGTCTATGTCTCCAACGAAAAGGACAACACGGTCAGCGTCGTCGATTCGACCACGATGGAGGTGGTCAAGACCATCAATGTCGGGCAGCGGCCGCGCGGCATCACCATCTCGCATGACGGCAAGCTGATCTATCTCTGCGCCAGCGACGACGACACGATCGAGATCATCGACACCGCGACGCATGAGATCGTGGGCTCGCTGCCGTCGGGGCCGGACCCGGAACTGTTCGTGCTCTCGCCAGACGGCAAGACGCTCTATGTCGCCAACGAAGACGACAATCTCGTCACGGTGATCGACCTCGAAAGCAAGAAGGTGCTCGCCGAGATCCCCGTTGGCGTGGAACCGGAAGGCATGGGCGTCAGCCCTGACGGCAAGACGATGGTCAACACGTCGGAAACGACGAACATGGCGCATTTCATCGACACCTCGACCAACGAGATCACCCACAACGTGCTGGTGGACGCCCGCCCGCGCTTCGTGGAATTCACCCCCGACGGCTCGGAAGCCTGGGTCAGCGCGGAGATCGGCGGAACGGTCTCAGTGATCGACAACACGACACGCGAGATAAAACACAAGATCACCTTCGAGATCCCCGGCCTGCGCGCCGAATCGATCCAGCCGGTCGGCGTCCGCATCACCGCCGACGGCAAGAAAGCCTATGTCGCGCTCGGCCCCGCCAACCGTGTGGCGGTGATCAATGCCGAAACCTACGAGGTGGAGAAATACGCGCTGGTCGGCCAGCGCGTCTGGCAACTGGCCTTCACGCCGGACCAGAAGACGATCATCAGCACCAATGGCGTTTCGAACGACATCACTTTCATCGACGTGGCGACCGACGAACCGGTGCAGTCCGTCACGGTCGGCGCCTTGCCATGGGGCGTCGTCGTATCGCCGAATTAGTTCATCAAATTACAGCAGAAGGGTAGGAAAAACATGAGGAATTTTCGGGCAATCGCTTTCGCCGCGCTGGTCGGACTGGCCGCCGCGCAAGGCCCGGTCTCGGCGCAGGACAATGACGACGATGATGACGCCGCTGCGGCAGGCGCCGCCGCCGAGCAGGTGACGCGCGCCAGCAAAGACGTTCCGGAACTCATCCTCGGCACGAAGGACGACCAGTTCACGGCCAACCAGAAGGATTTCGAGCTGATCGCCGGGCAAGGCTATCGCTGGAAAATCTCGGCGGCGGGCGGGCTGGAGTACAAATTCCACACCGATCTTTTCCGCAATGTCTGGATGAACCAAATCGTCATCAACGATCTCGAAGTTCACATGAACGGCGCGCCGGCATGGCTGGAATACGACGCCGACGGAACAATCCAGGTGCAGTTTACCACCGTCCGGCCCGGCATCTACACCTGGTCGGTTCCCGATCTCGCCGACCGGGGCATGAAGGGCACGATCACCATAAAATAGTGCAATAATCCGCGCGCCGGGATTGCCGGCGCGCCTCGTGAACAGGGAGGAACCGACCGGGTGCAGCATGTGAGGACAGGCAGGGGAGCGGACGGCGTGGCGGCTCTCGACGTCGCCGCGGTCAGCCATTCCTACGGTCTGAAGCGGGCGCTCAACGACGTTTCCTTCTCGATCGCGCCGGCCACCTTCACCGTGCTGCTCGGTCTCAACGGCGCCGGCAAGACGACGCTGTTTTCGCTGATCACCCATCTCTACGACACGCGCCACGGCTCGATCCGCATCTTCGGCCACGATGTCGGCCGCACCCCCGGCGAAGCGCTGAGACGGCTGGGCATCGTGTTTCAGGCGCGCACGCTCGACCTCGATCTCACGGTCTACCAGAACCTTTCTTACCATGCCTCACTGCACGGGCTGGGCTCGACTGAGGCGAGGCGGCGCATCGATGCGCTGCTGGCGCAGGTCGAGATGAGCGACCGCCTGCGCGACAAGGCGCGCAGCCTGTCGGGCGGACAGATGCGGCGCATCGAAATCGCCCGCGCGCTGCTGCACCGCCCGCCGCTCCTGCTGCTCGACGAGGCGACGGTCGGCCTCGACGTTCAGTCGCGGGCCGGCATCCTGTCCGCTATCCGCAGGCTGGTCGAGACGGAAGGCATCAGCGTCTTCTGGGCGACCCACCTGATCGACGAGGTCGACGATGGCGACCACGTCGTGGTGCTTTCCGAAGGCAATCTGGTCGCCAAGGGCAGCGTCGCCGAGGTGGTGCGCACGACCGGCGCAAAGACCATCGGCGAGGCTTTTTCCAAGCTCAGCCGCAAGGCTCCGGCCACCGGCGCGGAGGAGCCGTCATGAGCCCCCTGCCCGCAAAAACCATAAAGACGGAAATTGCGTCGCTGCCGGCACCGGGCTTTGGACTCACCGCCTACCTCATCTGCCTGAAAGGCATCCTTATTCGCGAAGGGCTGCGCTTCCTCAACCAGCGCGAACGCTTCATCTCCTCGCTGGTGCGGCCGCTGCTGTGGCTTTTCATTTTCGCCGCGGGCTTCCGTCAGGTGCTCGGCGTCTCGATCATCCCGCCCTACAAGACCTACGTGCTCTACGAGGTCTACATCACGCCCGGCCTTTGCGGCATGATCCTCCTGTTTTCCGGCATGCAGTCATCGCTGTCGATGGTCTACGACCGCGAGATGGGAAACATGCGGACGCTGCTGGTCAGCCCGTTCCCGCGCTGGTTCCTGCTGGTCTCGAAGCTGCTCGCCGGCGTCACCGTATCGATCGCACAGGTCTATGTGTTCCTGGGCATTGCCTGGTTCTGGGGCATCAAGGCCCCGCCGATAGGCTATTTGCTCGTGCTCCCGGCGCTGTTCCTGGCAGGCGTGATGCTCGGCGCGCTGGGACTGCTGCTTTCCTCGATGATCAAGCAGCTCGAGAACTTCGCCGGCGTTATGAACTTCGTGATCTTCCCGATGTATTTCGCCTCGCCGGCGCTCTATCCGCTGTGGCGGATCCAGGAATCGAGCCCCCTGCTCTACAAGATCTGCCTCGCCAACCCCTTCACCTATGTCGTCGAACTGATCCGCTTCGCTTTCTACGGCCAGGTAGAGTGGTTTTCGCTTGTCGTCGTCGCCGGTTGCACGGTGCTGTTCCTCGGCGGCGCGATCATAGCCTACGATCCCTCGCGAGGCCTGATGAACCGCAAGCAGGATACCGGAGGAAACGCCTGATGCGCTTGAGAGCCCCCTCCACCACGCTTCGCGTGGTCCCCCTCCCCCGCTTTGCAGGGGAGGATCCGAGGTCGCGGCCGGCGGCGCCGTTTATCCTCCCCCGTTTACGGGGGAAGGGGACCGCCGAAGGCGGTGGAGGGGGCGAAAGCGATCGCCCTACCGTTTACCAAAAGATGGTAAAAGGCCTTCTTGCCGGCCTGCTGCTCCTGGCCCTCCCCGCCACCACCCTCGCAGCAATGAACACCGACCCCGACTGGCCCTGCATCCAGCGCAAGGTGCCGGAACTCTCGCTTGGGCAGATATGGAACGGGCCGGAACTGCCGCAATCGGCGAAGAACTGGTCGCAGGACCCGGAAATTCCGGCGCTGGTCAAGGAACTGGCGGCGCGGCGAGTGCCGATCGAGGAGGCGCAAAGCCAGATCCGCGACTTTGCGACCGGATTGCCGGCTGACCAGAAGAATGCCCGCATGACGATGCTGGTCCAAGGATTGTTCGACTACATGAACGCCGAGCGCTCGCAGGTCATTTCCGGCATCGCGCGCTATGCACGCAACCAGCTCGAACTGGCGGCACGTCTGCGCAAGGAAGCCTCGGAGGTTGACGCCATGCGCGCGAAACCGGACGCCGACGCCAACGAGATCGCGCTCCGCACCGACCGGCTAACCTGGGAAACCCGAGTATTCGAGGAGCGCGTGCAGTCGCTGACCTATGTCTGCGAAGTGCCGACGCTAATCGAGCAGCGGCTTTATGCGCTGGCGAAGGCGATCTCGGAAGTGCTCTCTAGTGAGTAGTGAGCAGTGAACAGTGAATGGAGCTTCTACTCACTACTCACTACTCGCTCTTCCGGATACAGCTTGCCGAACAGCGGCAGGTACATCGCGCCCTTGCGCATCAGGAATTCATGGAAGGCGGCCATGGCCGGTGAGATCGCGCGGTCCGTGCGCATGACGGCGAACCATTGCCGGCGGATCGGCATGCCGACTACGTCAAGGATCACGAGGCGGCCGGTTTCCACCTCCGACGCAACGGTATGGGCCGAGATGAAGGCAATGCCGAGCCCCGCCATCACTGCCTGCTTGATAGTCTCGTTCGAACCCATCTCGACGCCAAGTTCGTCTATGCGGCCGGGCACTTCGCTGAGGAAAATCTCCAAAGAGATGCGCGTGCCGGACCCCGCCTCGCGAATTAGGAAATGTTCCTCGGCTATGCGTTCCTTGGAAATATCCCGTTCCTTGGCCAGCGGATGCTCCGGCGGGGCGATGATAACCAGAGGATGGTCGCCGAAGGCCGATGCGCGGACAGGCACGTCCTTGGCCGGACGCCCCATCAGCGCGATATCGACATCGTGATTCCTGAGGCTGGCGATCGTCTCGGCGCGGTTGCCGATGGCGAGCCGCATGTCGATGTCGGGATATTCCTTCATGAAGGCGGCCATCATGCGCGGCGCGAAATATTTCGCCGTAGAGACCACGCCGAGCTTCAGGCTGCCGGTGCGCACGCCCTTGATCGCGTCCATCTGGTCTTCGAGGAGACGCAGCCGCTCCTCGATCACCTGCGCCGCATCGATGAAGGCCAGGCCTGCGGCAGTGGGACGCATGCCGCTCGCCGTCCGGTCGAACAGGGACAGTCCGATCTCTTCCTCAAGTTGCCGCAACTGGATTGTCACAGCCGGGGCGGAAAGCGCCAAAGCCTTGGCGGCATTGACAATTTTACCCTGGCTGGCGATCGCCTGAACCGCCTTGAGCTGCTTGAGGGAGACGTTGCGCATAGCGCATACTAAATTTCTTTTACTCAGCTCGTAAAGCTATTAAATTTTACTTATCCGCCAGTTGTGCGACCTTTGTCGTGAGCCGTCACCCGCGAGGAGACGCGGCCGGCTCGGGAGGTCACGATGACAACGGCTACGCTCGGTGCATTTCTGAATTCCTATGTCGGTCAGGGCGACAGCCTTCGCCCGGCCGTAGCGGCTACGATCCATCAACTCGCCGAAGCCGCCATCAAGATCCGCCACGTCATCAACCAGGGCGTCCTCGGCACGGCGTTTGCCGGCACGCGCGGCGCGAATGCCGACGGCGACATCCAGAAGGATCTGGACGTCTTCGCCGACGACATCTTCCTCGACGCCATGCGCCACGCGCCTGTCGCGCTCTATGCGTCCGAGGAACTCGAGCAGCCGGTGCTGCTTAACGGCGATGCGCCGCTGGCCGTCGCCATCGACCCGCTCGACGGCTCCTCGAACATCGACGCCAACGTGTCGATCGGAACGATTTTTTCGCTTCTCCCTGCAACTGGCGCGCCGGGCGCAAATCCGGCCGCCGTTTTTTTGCAGGCGGGAACGAACCAACTCGGCGCCGGCTTCTTCATCTACGGGCCTCAGCTTGCACTGGTGCTGTCGCTCGGCAGCGGCACCCACATCTTCGTGCTCTCGTCCAGGCTCGGCTCCTTCGTCCAGGCCTATGAGAGCCGCATCATTCCGGACCGCACCCAGGAATTCGCCATCAACGCCGCCAATTACCGGCACTGGGACGAGGCGGTCAGGCTCTATGTCGACGATTGCCTGAAGGGCAGCGAAGGCCCGCGCGAGCGCGATTTCAACATGCGTTGGATCGCTTCGCTGGTCGCCGATTGCTACCGCATCCTGGTCCGCGGCGGCGTCTTCCTGTACCCCGGCGACAACCGCAAGGGCTACCATCAGGGCCGGCTGCGGCTGGTCTATGAGGCCAACCCGATCGCCTATCTGGTCGAACAGGCCGGCGGCGCGGCGACCGACACCGTCACCCGCATCCTCGACCTGGAACCAGAGAGCCTGCACCAGCGAACGCCCGTGGTGTTCGGCTCGTCGCGGGAAGTCCAGCGCATCGCCCGCTATCATACCGAGCCGTCGAGCATCGGCGAACGCGCGCCGCTGTTCGGCAATCGCGGCCTGTTCCGCGCCTGAGGTCCGTCCGATGTCAGCCAAGCACCCCATCATTTCGATCACGGGCTCTTCCGGGGCGGGAACGACCTCGGTCAAGCGCATCTTCGAGCTGATCTTCCGCCGCGAGAAAATCGAGGCAGCCTTCATCGAGGGCGATGCGTTTCACCGCTACGACCGCGCCGGGATGAAGGAAAAGGTCGCCGAGGAAGAAGCAAGGGGCAATCCTAACTTCACTCACTTCAACGTCGCCGCCAACGAGCTTGAGGCGCTGCAGGAGGTGTTCGAGGAATATGGCCGCAAGGGAACCGGCAAGACCCGCACCTACGTCCATGACGAGGAAGAAGAGAAGCTCTACGGCACGCCGCCCGGAGCCTTCACCCAATGGCGCGATTTCGGCCCGAGCGACCTGCTCTTCTACGAGGGCCTGCACGGCTGCGCGGTGACCGACAAGGTCGACCTGGCGAGACACGCCGATCTGAAGATAGGCGTCGTGCCCGTCATCAATCTCGAATGGATCCAGAAGATCCATCGCGACCGGGCGACGCGGGGCTATTCCACGGAAGCCGTCATGGACGTGATCCTGCGGCGGATGCCGGACTATGTCCGCTACATCGTCCCGCAATTTGCGCTCACTAACATCAACTTCCAGCGTGTGCCGATCGTCGACACGTCGAACCCGTTCATCGCCCGCTGGATACCGACGCCGGATGAATCGATGCTGGTCATCCGCTTCGCCAATCCGCGCGGCATCGACTTTCCCTACCTGCTGTCGATGATCCACGACAGCTTCATGTCGCGCCCGAACTCCATCGTGGTGCCTGGCAATAAGCTGGATCTCGCCATGCAGCTGATCCTGACCCCGCTCATCCTGCAACTGATCGAACGCAAGCGGCGTGTGTCTTGAAGGAGATGACCATGATCAAGCGTCAAACGTCCCCTCGTCTGGTCCCAGCCTCGCTCGGCCGCTCTCTTCCCGTCGGGATTTCCCGTCATCTGCAAAGCATCCTTGATGTGTTGGCGCTGAGGCTGACCGAACTGCTCTCCCCGACGGGCAGAGGATGGCCCGAAGGGCCAGGTGAGGCTGCGGTGCCAGTTCGAATCCGGGATGCGTCCGGTCACGGCGCGCCGAAGTGGAGGAATTTCTCATGAGCCAGGCCACCGCAATCAAGGTCGCTCCCGAAACAGCCGTTTCCGAACGCGACATGGCGAACGCCATCCGCGCGCTGGCTATGGACAGCGTGCAGAAGGCGAATTCCGGGCATCCCGGAATGCCGATGGGCATGGCGGACGTGGCGACCGTGCTGTTCAACCGCTTCATCACCATCGACCCGTCGAAGCCGGATTGGCCCGACCGCGACCGGTTCGTGCTTTCGGCCGGCCATGGCTCGATGCTGCAATACGCTCTGCACTATCTCCTCGGCTATCCCGATATGCCGATCAGCGAATTGCAGCGCTTCCGCCAGCTTGGCAGCCGCACCGCCGGCCACCCCGAATACGGCCACGCGCTCGGGATCGAGACGACGACCGGCCCGCTTGGCCAGGGCATCTCCACCGCTGTCGGCATGGCGCTGGCCGAGCGCATGCTCGCTGCCCGCCATGGCGCCGGGCTCGTCGACCACTACACTTATGTGATCGCCGGCGACGGCTGCCTGCAGGAAGGCATCAGCCACGAGGCGATCGACCTCGCCGGGCATCTGAAGCTCAACCGGCTGATCGTGTTCTGGGACGACAATTCAATTTCCATCGACGGCCCAACTCCCCTCTCCACGTCGATGGACCAGCCGGAGCGCTTCGCAGCCGCCGGCTGGCACGTCACCCCGGTCGATGGCCACGACATGGAAGCCGTCGCCGCGGCGATCGAGGCGGCGCGCCGCTCGGATCGGCCGTCGCTGATCGCCTGCAAGACGGTGATCGGCAAGGGCGCGCCGAATCTCGAAGGCTCGGAAAAGACGCATGGCGCGCCGCTGGGCGAGGCAGAGATCGCGGCGACGCGCGAAAATATCGGCTGGGCGCATGCACCTTTCGAGGTGCCGGACGAGATACTCTGGTCCTGGCGCGAGGTCGCCGAGCGCGGCCAACTCGCTCGGCTCGAGTGGGAACAGAGGCTGGCCGCTTCGCCGCGGCGCGCCGAGTTCGAAAGCGCAATCTCCAGCACGCTTCCGGCTGCCGTCTTCGAAGCGCTCGCGGCTTTCCGCAAGGAGCATGTCGAGAAGGCGACCAAGGTCGCGACCCGCAAGGCGTCGGAAATGGCGCTCGGCGCGATCAACGAGGCGACCGACATGACCGTCGGCGGCTCGGCCGATCTCACGCACTCGAACCTCACCATCACCAAGGGCATGACCCGCATCGCGCCTGGCGACTATGCCGGCCGCTACATCCACTACGGCATCCGCGAGCACGGCATGGCCGCGGCCATGAACGGCATTGCGCTGCATGGCGGCTTCATCCCCTATGGCGGGACCTTCCTATGCTTCGCCGACTATGCGCGCGGCGCAATGCGGCTGTCGGCGCTGATGGGCCAGCGCGTCATCTATGTGATGACGCATGATTCCATCGGCCTCGGCGAAGACGGCCCGACGCACCAGCCGATCGAGCATCTAGCGATGCTGCGGGCTACGCCGAACCTCAACGTCTTCCGCCCGGCCGACATCATCGAGACGGCGGAATGTTGGGAGCTGGCGCTTAGAGCCAAGGACCGGCCGAGCGTGCTGGTGCTTTCGCGCCAGAACCTGCCGATGCTGCGGCAGGCGCACACGGACGAGAACCTCTCGGCGCGAGGCGGCTATGTGCTGCGCGGGCCGGCCGGACGCCGCGCGGTGACGCTGATCGCCACCGGCTCGGAAGTCGAGGTCGCCGTTTCGGCTGCGGAGAGGCTGCATGACCAGCACGGCATCGCCGCCGCGGTCGTCTCGATGCCGTCCTGGGAACTGTTCGAGGAGCAGGATCCCGAATACCGTCGCGCAGTCCTCGGCACAGCCCCGCGCGTCGCTGTCGAGGCTGCGGCTCGGCTCGGCTGGGACCGCTGGATCGGCGACAACGGCGTCTTCATCGGCATGACCGGCTTCGGCGCCAGCGCCCCTGCCCCCGATCTCTACCGGCACTTCGCCATCACGCCCGAAGCAGTCGCCGAAGCGGCTCGCAAGCTTATCATCTGAGGAGACCCGCCAATGGCCCGCATCACCCTTCGCCAGCTTCTCGACCACGCCGCCGAGCATGGCTACGGCGTGCCGGCGTTCAACATCAACAACATGGAACAGGGCCTCGCCATAATGGAAGCGGCCAAGGCCTGCGACGCGCCGGTGATCATCCAGGCGTCGCGCGGCGCGCGCAGCTACGCCAACGACATCATGCTGGCGAAGATGATCGACGCTCTTGCCGAAATCCATCCGCAGATCCCGGTCTGCATGCACCAGGACCACGGCAACAACGAAGCGACCTGCATGACCGCCATCCGCCACGGCTTCACCTCGGTGATGATGGACGGCTCGCTCGAAGCCGACGCCAAGACCCCGGCTAGCTACGACTACAATGTCGCGATCACCGAGCGCGTGGCGCGCATGGCGCATTGGGTCGGCGCTTCGGTGGAAGGCGAACTCGGCGTGCTCGGCTCATTGGAGAGCGGTCACGGCGAGGCCGAGGACGGCCATGGCGCGGAAGGCGCGCTGTCGCACGAGCAACTGCTGACCGATCCCGACCAGGCCGTGGATTTCGTCATGCGCACCAAGGTCGACGCGCTGGCGATCGCCTGCGGCACGTCGCACGGCGCATACAAATTCACCAGGCAGCCCGACGGCGACATACTGGCGATGCACGTCATCGAGGAAATCCACAACAAGCTGCCGAACACGCATCTCGTCATGCACGGCTCCTCCTCGGTGCCGCAGGAATTGCAGGACGTGATCAACAAATTCGGCGGGCGCATGCCGCAGACCTATGGCGTGCCGGTGGAAGAGATCGAGCGCGGCATCCGCCACGGCGTGCGCAAGGTGAACATCGACACCGACTGCCGCATGGCGATGGCCGGCCAGTTCCGCCGCATCGCCATGGAAAACCCGGGCGAATTCGATCCGCGCAAATTCCTGAAACCGGCGATGGACGCCATGCGCGACCTCTGCCGCGACCGGCTCGAGCGCTTCGACGCCGCGGGCAACGCCTCGAAGATCAAGGTCATCGCGATGGACGAGATGGCCAAACGCTACGCCGCGGGAAAGCTCGACCCGCAGATCGCAACCGCGAAAGCCGCCTGAGCGGCGGTCCACCAGCAAACGAAAGGACCAGCCATGGCCAAGTCAGAAACCGTCACCGGCGCGGACCGCTACAGATCCGGCGTCATGGAATACAAGAAGATGGGCTATTGGGAGCCCGACTACGAGCCCAAGGACACCGACGTCATCTCGGTGTTCCGGATCACGCCGCAGGACGGCGTCGACCCGATCGAGGCGGCGGCCGCGGTCGCGGGCGAAAGCTCGACCGCCACCTGGACGGTGGTCTGGACCGACCGCCTGACCGCGACGGAAAAGTACCGCGCCAAGGCCTACCGGGTCGACCCGGTGCCGAATGCGCCCGGCCAATACTTCGCATACATCGCCTACGACCTCGATTTGTTCGAGCCGGGCTCGATCGCCAATCTGTCGGCCTCGATCATCGGCAACGTCTTCGGCTTCAAGCCGCTGAAGGCGCTGAGACTCGAGGACATGCGCTTCCCGGTCGCCTATGTGAAGACGTTCCAGGGGCCGGCGACCGGCATCGTGGTCGAGCGCGAGCGCCTCGACAAGTTCGGCCGGCCGCTGCTCGGCGCAACCGTCAAGCCGAAGCTCGGCCTGTCGGGCCGCAACTACGGGCGTGTCGTCTATGAAGCGCTGAAGGGCGGGCTCGACTTCACCAAGGACGACGAGAACATCAACTCGCAGCCCTTCATGCATTGGCGCGAGCGCTTCCTCTACTGCATGGAAGCGGTCAACAAGGCCCAGGCCGAGACCGGCGAGATCAAGGGAACTTACCTCAACATCACTGCTGCGACGATGGAGGACATGTACGAGCGCGCCGAATTCGCCAAGGACCTCGGCTCCAACATCGTCATGATCGACCTGGTCATCGGTTACACCGCGATCCAGTCGATGGCGAAGTGGGCGCGCAGGAACGACATTATCCTGCATCTCCACCGCGCCGGCCACTCGACCTACACGAGGCAGAAGAGCCACGGCGTGTCGTTCCGCGTCATCGCCAAGTGGATGCGGCTTTCGGGCGTCGACCACATCCACGCCGGCACCGTCGTCGGCAAGCTCGAAGGCGACCCGGCGACGACGAAGGGCTACTACGACATCTGCCGCGAGGATTTTAACCCGATGCGGCTCGAGAACGGCATCTTCTTCGACCAGCATTGGGCCTCGCTCAACAAGCTGATGCCGGTTGCTTCCGGCGGCATTCATGCCGGGCAGATGCATCAGCTTCTCGACCTGCTGGGCGAGGATGTCGTGCTGCAGTTCGGCGGCGGCACGATCGGGCATCCGATGGGCATCGCGGCCGGCGCCACCGCCAACCGCGTCGCGCTGGAATGCATGATCCTCGCCCGCAACGAGGGCCGCGACATCGTCCGCGAAGGGCCCGAGATCCTGCAGAACGCGGCAAAGTCCTGCCTGCCGCTGAAGCAGGCGCTCGAGATCTGGAAGGACGTGACCTTCAACTACGCATCAACCGATTCGCCGGACTTCGTGCCGGTGGCGACCGCGGCGGAGTAGGCCATGACTATCGTCTTGCTGGCCCTCGCGACTACCCTCTCCGTCACCGTGTTTCTGCTGGTGTCGGAGAGAAATGCGACCAACCGGCCTCTAACCCTTGCCCGGCGTCGCGGCCAGGCTCCTTCTCCCCGTCGTTACGGGAAGGAGCCGGCAGGTCGATGAGGACAGCGCAAAACCTGGACAGAAAATGGAGAACCGACATGCGTATCACCCAGGGAGCCTTTTCTTTCCTCCCCGACCTCACCGACGACCAGATCAGGGCGCAGGTGCAGTACTGCATCGACAACAAATGGGCGGTCAGCCTGGAATTCACCGATGACCCGCATCCGCGCAACACCTACTGGGACATGTGGGGCCACCCGATGTTCGATAATCCCGATGCTGCGGCGCTGATGATGGAGCTGAAGGAGTGCCGCAAGGTCTACGGCGACCGCTACATCCGCGTCGTCGCCTTCGACGCCTCGCCTGGATGGGAATCGGTGAAGCTGTCCTTCATCGTCAATCGCCCGGCGGAGGAACCCGGCTACCGGCTGGAGCGGCAGGAGGGCGCGGGCCGCATGGTCCGCTATACGACCAAGCCCTATGCGGCGGACAAACCGGCTGGGACGCGATACGGGTAATTTTGAGATTACCGCGCTGCCCCTCACCCTTACCCTCTCCCCGTGAAAAAACGGGGAGAGGGGTCACCAGCGCAGCAGCCAGTCGCCAGCGCCGAAATTGGCGCGAGACTTTTGCGACAGTGTCTCTTCTCCCCGTCCTCACGGGGAGAAGGTGCCGGCAGGCCAATGAGGGCAGCGCCGGCCTTTGAAATGAAATGGAACAAGCCATGTCAGCCGCAGCCGAAGCCACACCGGAAGCTCTGCCGCCCGAGCTCCCCACCGCCATTGATCTCCGCGAGGAGTTCGAAACGTCGGGCGTCAAGGATGTGCTGGAGGAACTCGACCGCGACCTGATCGGGCTGGCGCCGGTCAAGAAGCGCATCCGCGAGACGGCGGCGCTGCTGCTGGTCGAGCGTGCCCGGCGGCGCATGGGCCTGGCGCATGATACGCCGACGCTGCACATGAGCTTCACCGGCAATCCCGGCACCGGCAAGACCACGGTCGCTCTTCGGATGGCCGACCTGCTGCACCGGCTGGGCTATATCCGCAAAGGCCACCTGGTTTCGGTCACCCGCGACGATCTGGTCGGCCAGTATATCGGCCACACCGCCCCCAAGACCAAGGAGATACTGAAGAAAGCGATGGGCGGCGTGCTGTTCATCGACGAGGCCTATTATCTCTATCGGCCCGAAAACGAGCGTGATTACGGCCAGGAGGCGATCGAGATCCTGCTGCAGGTGATGGAGAACCAGCGCGACGATCTGGTGGTCATCCTGGCGGGTTATTCGCAGCGGATGGACCGGTTCTTCGAGAGCAATCCGGGCTTCCGCTCGCGCATTGCGCATCACATCGACTTCCCGGATTATACCGACGGAGAATTGTTCCGGATCGCTGAAACCATGCTCGGCAACCAGAACTATCATCTCGACAGGCCGGCGGCCGAGGCCCTGACCGCCTATATAACGAAGCGCCGGGAACAGCCGCATTTCGCCAACGCCCGCTCGATCCGCAACGCGCTGGACCGGGCGCGGCTCAGGCAGGCCAACCGCCTGTTCGAGACCGCCAACGGGCCGCTCGATGCGGCGGCATTGTCGACGATCTCGGCAGAGGATATTACCGCGAGCCGGGTGTTCTCGATGAAGCCGCGCGACAAGGATGGAGACTGAAATGACGAAGAAGACCATCATCGCCCCCTCGATCCTGTCGTCGGACTTCTCCAGACTTGGCGACGAGGTCGAAGCGGTCGCGGCTGCCGGCGCCGACTGGATCCATCTCGACGTGATGGACGGGCATTTCGTGCCCAACATCACCTTCGGTCCGCCGATCATCAAGGCGATCCGAAGCCGCACAGACAAGGTGTTCGACTGCCATCTGATGATCGCGCCGGCCGACCCTTATCTTGCTGCCTTCGCCGATGCCGGCTGCGACATCATCACCGTGCATGCCGAGGCAGGGCCGCATCTCGATCGCTCGCTGCAGACGATCAGGAATCTGGGAAAGAAGGCAGGCGTCTCGCTCAACCCTTCGACGCCCGAAAACGTCATCGAATATGTGCTCGACAGGCTCGACCTCGTGCTCCTGATGACGGTCAATCCCGGCTTCGGCGGCCAGGCCTTCATCCCCGCCGTCGTGGAGAAGATCAAGCGGGTCAAGGCGATGATCGGACAGCGTCCGATCGACATCGAGATCGACGGCGGCGTTACGCCCGAAACCGCACCGCTGGTCACCGCGGCGGGCGCCAATGTCCTTGTTGCGGGCTCCGCGGTGTTCAAGGGCGGAACCGAAGCCGCATATCGCGGCAACATCGAATCAATCAGGGACGCCGCCGACGGCGCGACCAGGAAAGCGGCGTAACCTTTCGGCAGGAGGCAACAATGGCGGCAATCCCACCGGTCTGCGATTTCGGCTGGCCAGCAGTCGACGCCACGCTCCGCGGCGTCGACGGAAAAATGCACTCGATCTTCGACCAAGCCGGTCCCAACGGTCTGGTCGTGGCGTTCATCTGCAACCACTGCCCCTATGTAAAAGCCGTCATCGGGCGCATCGTCAGGGATGCCGAGGACCTCAAGGCCGAAGGCATCGGCTTCGTCGCGATCAATTCAAATGACGCGGAAGCCTATCCGGAAGATTCCTTCGCCAATATGAAGCTGTTCGCCGCCGCGCACGGCTTCGGCTTTCCCTACCTCTACGACGAGGACCAGGCCACGGCGCGCGCCTATGGCGCCGCCTGTACGCCGGATTTCTTCGGCTTCAACAACGAACTCACGCTGCAATATCGCGGACGCCTCGACGCCTCGCGCAAGGAGGCCGGCGCATCGGATCTCCGCCGCGATCTTTTCGAAGCGATGAAACAGGTCGCCCGGACCGGCAACGGGCCGAAAGACCAGATCGCCTCCGTCGGATGCTCGATCAAATGGAAGGAATCCGCATGAGCGGCAGCGATGAAACGTCGTTTCGATTGCCCAAGGCCATCCTGTTCGATCTCGACGGAACGCTGATCGACTCTGCGCCGGACATTACCTGCGCCGTCAACGAATTGCTGGACGGCAGAGGCTTGCCGCCACTGACGCTTCCGCAGGTGAAGTCGATGATCGGCAATGGCGTCGAAAAACTGGTCGAGCGGGCCTTTGCCGCTTCGGATCGGCCGCTGTCGAAAGCCGGGCTCGAGGAAGCCAATCGCGAAATGGCGCCGATCTATCGCCGCCATATCACCCGTTGGACACGCCCGATGCCGGGGGCGGCCGAAACGCTGGCGCGATTGCATGTGGCCGGCATCCGGCTTGGCGTCGCGACCAACAAGCCGCAAGCCGCCACGCGCGAAATCCTGCTGCATTTCGGCATGCTCGAACGCCTTGGAGCGATTGTCGGCGGCGACGCCGTCACGCGCAAGAAACCGGCCCCCGAAGCCCTGCTGCTGGCTCTGGAACGCCTGGAGACCACGCCTCAGGACGCCTTGATGGTTGGCGACAGCGTTACCGACGTGGAAGCCGCGCGGGCGGCAGGCGTGCCGGTTATCCTCATCCGCGGCGGCTATTCGCAAGTTCCGGTCGACGAGCTTGGAGCGGACCTGGTCTGCGGCAGCCTGCTCGACCTGCCGGCGGCGCTCAACGGATTGCGCACCGCCGCCTGAAATTTCAGGTCAGATCACAAAACAGCGTCCGGGCCGGCCACCATGACGGGCCGGACCGGACGCAGTGTTGCTGTCAGGGGAATTGCTTGAGATAGGCGATGACGTTGGCGAGGTCCTCGTCTTTCTTGAGGCCGGCGAACGCCATCTTCGTGCCTTTGACCATTGCCTTCGGGGCCTTGAGGTATTCGGTCAGTTTCGCATCGTCCCAGACCAGGCCGCCCTTGCCCGCCTCGACCATGGCCGGGGAATATTTGAAGCCTGCATGCGTGCCGGCGGTCCGGCCGATCACCCCCTTCAGCGTCGGTCCGATCTTGTTCTTGTCCTCGTCGGCGACATGGCAGGCCTTGCATTTGGCGAACACCTTTTCGCCGGCCGCGGCATCCTGAGCCAGGGAATGGCCCGCGGACAGGGTCACGATTGAGATTGCGGTAAAAAACGCGGCAACGCGCATTGGCATTTCCTCATTGCTCGTCAGGGTGCCCTAGACGACGGCGTGCCGGAACCCTCTCCCCGGCATGCGCGCCGACGAAGCTAGACGGAGGGTTGAGGAAATCAACCGTATTTATTGCCACAGCCGGCCGCGGGGACCCTGTCCATTCGTCTTTGTTGACGGCTCTGGGGCGAGCGCGTAGCTTCCCGCAATTCCGGCTTCCCATCGGGCACCTTGAGGAAATCCGGCTTAACAGAGTCTTGTCCAGACGATGCCCGGCCGAAACGGCCGAGGCGGGCGACCAGGACGGCAAAGGTGCTGCAATGGAAGTGGTCGACCTCATATTGACGGTTTGTATGGCCGCCAATCCGGCTGATTGCCGGGAGGAACATCTCTATTTCGAGAGCCGCGGCTCCCTCCTCCAATGCATGCTTCTTGCGCCCGCCGAGATCGCGAAATGGTCGTCGGAACACCCGACCCTGAAGGTGGTGCGCTGGCGATGCGCTTTTCCCGACAAGGAGCGATCAATCTGATGCCGCTTGCCTTTATCGGCCGGGTCCCGTCCGTATGCGATCGTTGGGAGGGGATGCCATGGTGATTTCGAGACGTGGAGCGCTTCGCCTCGCAGCGCTGGGAACGGTCGCGATGCTCTCGGCGGCCGGCGTGGCTCGCGCTGCAACCAAAGTCCGCATAGGCGTACTGAAATTCGGCACGGTGAGTTGGGAGCTCGACACGCTGAAACATCACAAATTCGACGCCGCCAACGGGATTGACCTCGAAATCGTGCACTTCGCCGGCGAGGACGCCACCAATGTCGCCATGCTGGCCGGCGAGATCGACATCATCGTCTCCGACTGGCTGTGGGTCTCGCGGCAGCGCTCGGACGGCGCCGACCTGACGCTGACCCCCTATTCCACCGCAGTCGGTGCGATCATGGTCAGGCAGGAATCGCCGGTCCGGACGATTGCCGACCTGAAGCAGAAGAAGATCGGCGTCGCCGGAGGTCCGCTCGACAAGAGCTGGCTGCTCATCCAGGCGCTCGCCAGCCGCGACCATGGCTTCGACCTGGCTGCCAACAACAACATCGTCTACGGCGCGCCGCCGCTGCTTTCAGAAAAGGCCCTGCAGGGCGAACTCGATGCGGTGCTGAACTTCTGGCATTTTTGCGCCCGGCTCGAAGCCAACGGCTTTCGTCGCCTGGTCGGCGCCGGCGATGCGGCCAGGGCGCTCGGAGCTTCGGGCGCGGTGTCGGCGCTGGGCTATGTCTTCCACGAGAAATGGGCGGATGAAAATCCGGATGCCGCAAAAGGCTTTGTCAAAGCCTCCACCGAGGCCAAGAACTTGCTGGCAAGGTCGGACGCCGAATGGCTGCGCCTCGCTCCCATCGTGCGCGCCGAGGGCGTGGAACTGGAAAAGCTGCGCGACGGCTACCGCGAGGGCATTTCCGCGCGACCGGTGGCCGAGGAAGAGGCCGACGCCGGCAAGCTCTACCGCGTGCTCGCGGAAATCGGAGGCGAGAAACTGGTCGGCCGGGCTCCGGAAATGGCTCCCGGCACGTTCTGGGCGGGACCGTCGAGATGACGTCGCCGAGCCAGGACGGCCGGATCACTACGGCGGGCACGGCGCTGCCCCTCCGCTCGGGCCGCCGCGCGATCGCGGTGCCGGCGCTCACGACCGCGGCCTCCCTGCTTGGCCTGCTTCTCCTGTGGAGCTTCGCGGCCGGGGCTTGGCCGAGCCGCGCCTTTCCGCCGCCGGACCAGGTCTGGCGGGTACTCTTGAACGACACCGCGACCGGCGAACTGCCTTATCATCTCGGCGTGACCCTCGGCCGGGTCGCGGCGGCGTTCATTGTTGCGATGGTCGTCGGTTCGGTCATCGGCGTTCTCCTCGGCATCCATCGCCGCGCGGATCAGTTCTTCAATCCCTGGGTCGTCCTGTTCCTCAACATTCCCGCGCTAGTCATCATCGTGCTCGCCTATGTCTGGTTCGGCCTGAACGAGGCGGCGGCGATCGGCGCGGTGGCGGTGAACAAGATCCCGAACGTCGTCGTGACCATGCGCGAAGGCGCAAGGGCGCTCGATCCGCGCTATGCGGAGATGGCCGCCGTCTATCGCTTCGGTCCCCTTGACCGGCTGCGGCACATCCTGCTGCCTCAGCTTCAGCCTTATCTCGCCGCCGCTTCGCGCTCCGGCATCGCCCTCATCTGGAAGATCGTACTGGTCGTCGAGCTGCTCGGCCGCTCGAACGGTGTCGGCTTCCAGATCTACCTTCATTTCCAGCTCTTCGACGTCGCCGCCATCCTCGCCTACACGCTGGCATTCGTGGCCGTCATGCTCCTCATCGAACTCCTTCTGGTGCAGCCCGTTGAACGACATGCAACCCGTTGGCGTCGCCGCCCCGCTTAGGGTCGACATCGCCGAAAAGACCTTCAGGTCCGCGGAGGGCGTCCCGGTAACGGCGCTGCACGACCTTTCCTTCGAGGTCAGGCAAGGCGAGTTCGCCAGCCTGCTCGGGCCGTCGGGCTGCGGCAAGACCACGACGCTGCGCATCCTGCTCGGCCTCGACACGGAATTTTCCGGTTCCTTCCAGTTGCCGCAGGGCGGTTCGAACCGCATCGGCGCGGTGTTCCAGGAGCCGACCCTGCTACCATGGCGGACGGTCGAGCAGAACGTCCGGCTTGCCCTGCCCAAGGCTATGAGAAACGCCGATCTCGACCGGCTGTTCGACAGTCTCGGCCTTGCTGGCATGCGCTCGCTGTTTCCTTCGGAACTGTCGCTCGGACTGGCGCGCAGGGCGGCGCTCGCCAGGGCTTTCGCCACCGAGCCGGCGGTCCTGTTTCTCGATGAGCCATTCGTCTCGCTCGACGAGCCAACCGCCGAGCGGCTCCGGCACCTGCTGCTCAGCGTCTGGTCGGCGCGGCCGACGACCGCTCTGATGGTGACGCATAATCTGCGCGAGGCGCTGATGCTCTCGGACCGAATCGTGGTGTTGTCGCCCCGGCCGGCGCATGTGACCGGCTATTTCGACGTCCGGCTGCCGCGGCACAATCGCAGTCCGCAGGTGATGAGTGACCTGCTGCGCTCGTTCCATCAGAAATTTCCCGGCGCGGTGTGAGGCGGAGCGAACCATGCGGACCGATCTTTTCCGTCGCAGGCTTGTCACCGGGTTCGCCTGCATCGGCGCCGGAGCGGCCATGCCGTGCTGTCTTCCGCATCAAGCTCTGGCCGCCAACCATCAGAATTTCGCGTTGAGCGAAATCGCCGACGGCGTCTTCGCCTTCCGGGGCAAGAACGAGTTGATGACCCCCGGAAACGAAGGCGCGATCTGCAATCTCGGGCTGGTGGTCGGCGACGAGGCTGCCGCGGTGATCGACAGCGGCGGCAGTCTCGTCCAGGCGCGGGCCTTCATCGCTGCGATCAGTGAGGTGACCCCAAAACCGGTCCGCTTCCTGATCAACACCCACATGCATCCCGATCACATCTTCGGCAATGCGGCGTTCCGCGACATCGGGGCGACGGTGATTGGCCATAAGAACCTGCCTCGCGCGCTCGAAGCCCGCGGCGCATTCTATCTGCGGAACTACCGCAGCCAGCTAGGCGAGGCGCTGATGGAAGGCATCGAGATCGTGCCGCCGGCGCAGCTCGTAGCCGACCGCGCCGAATTCGATCTGGGCGGACGCGTGCTCCACCTGCGGGCGTGGAAGGCGGCCCATACCGACAACGACCTGACCGTCTACGATGCCGCGACCGGTACGCTGTTTACCGGCGACCTTGTGTTCATGGAGCATCTGCCGACGCTGGATGGCTCGCTGCTCGGCTGGATCCGCCAGATGGATGCCCTAGCGGCGATCGACGCTCAGCGTGTTGTGCCGGGCCACGGGCCCATAGCGGCTGACTGGCCGGAGGCGCTGGAAGCGCAGCGACGCTATTTCGAGGTACTTGCCGGCGACATCCGGCAGGCAATCACGGAGGGCCGACCGCTCGCCGAAACCGTCAAGACCGCCGGCCGCAGCGAAGCGTCCAATTGGGCGCTGTTCGACGAATATAACGAGCGCAACGCGACCGCCGCCTATGCCGAGCTGGAATGGGAATAGCCGCGTTCGCGCTGCTGCGGGCGGTTTGCCAAGGCATCGGCGAAGGATTATCATGCCGGCCTGCCTGGGCACCACCTTTCGAACCGGTGGAGGCACCGAAATGCAAGTCAGCGCGTCCTGGAACCGGCGGCTCGCCATAGTCGCCGCGGCCTATCTTGTCGTCATGGCCGGTTCGCTCGCGGACCTCTCTGGGCCGGCGGCGGCGCAGCAGTCCCCCACCTCCTCTGAACGGATCTGGACGAGCCTGAAGGGCGATGTGTTCGGCGACCGGCCGATCCTTGCCGATACCGGCCTCGTTCGCATTGAGGCGCCGAAACGCGCGCAGGACGCGGCGGTGGTGCCGGTCGACGTCTATATCGATCCCGCCAAGGCGCCTGACGGCGTCAAGTCGGTGACCATGATCATCGACGTGAACCCGTCGCCGGTGGCGGCGACTTTCCAGATCGGCAAGGAGGCCGGTGTCACGCATCTGTCGACCCGCGTCCGCGTCGACGACTACTCCTATCTGCGGGCTATAGCCGAAACCCAAGGCGGCGAACTCCACATGTCGCAGACCTTCGTCAAGGCTTCGGGCGGGTGCTCGGCGCCGGCGGTCAAGAACACCGACGAGGCGCTGGCCTCGATGGGGCGGATGAAGCTGCGCCAGTTTGCGCCGGCGGCGGGCGAGACCGCTGGCAACGCGCCGGAATTGCAGCTGATGATCCGGCATCCCAACAATTCAGGCCTGCAGCGCGATCCGCTGACCCAATATTTCATTCCGGCGCATTTCATCCAGAATTTCTCGATCTCTCAAGGCGACCGGCTGATCCTGGCCATGGAAGGCGGAATATCGATTTCGGAAGATCCCAATTTCCGATTCGATTTTGCGCCGGGCGCCGGCAGCGAGATCAGGGTCGAAGCGACAGACACGGAGGGCAAGGTCTTCAGAGACCAGTGGCCGCTCGAGGCGGCCGGGCTCTGACGATCCGCCGCCGGTCGCTCTGGTCTAGAAGCAGCGGATATCCGCTTCCGCCTGCGCACGCTTCAGCTCGGAGCCGGCGGTCTTCGCCGGCGCGCTTTCGCGGAACAGTCCGCTCGCCTCGCCGGTCGTCTGCGCCATCTGCTTGAACGTCTCTGCCGCCTCGTAGCGCTCGTAGGGGATAATCGAGGCGATAACGTCGATCGAGCACGAGCAGCGCTCCAGCGCCTGGCGCGTCTGGCCGTTCGATTTCATGCAGCCCAAAACATAGTCGGCAAGCGCCGTCGTGGGGTAATCCCCCGCCGCTATCGAGGGACCGGCGCAAGTCAGCATCGAAGCCAAACAGAGCGGAAAAGTGAAAAACCGGGTCCGCTTTTTCATGCCGCGAATCCTCCATGGTTGGAGCCCGCACTCGCGCGGGATCAAATTAGTAACAGTTGGCGACGTTCAGGAAAGTCAGTCAAGCCATCATGTAGGACTAAAGGCGAATCCTGGGTGGCCGAAAATGTCGTCTCGGAACGATTTTGCAACGCACGCGCCGGCTTCGATCCGCCCCGTCGCGCCCGCTCGGCTAAAGTGAGTCCATGTCGCTTTTAAATAAGATGCTTCCGGAAAATCGCCTCATTTTTTTTAGTAAATATCTGCTTAGTATGCGCAGATATCATTTGGGAGCCGCTCTCCTTAACTCTACCTGAAAAGTTAAAATTAATGAAACAACGTAAAGTATAAGCTACAAGCGATACCAGAAACTTGTGTACAATCCCGGCATGACGCAGCGCAGCATAAGTCATATTGCGGTGCAAAAACATTTCCTCAGGTTTTTCGCTTGCCTGCCGCTTTGTTATGACATAGCCTTTCCCTGTTTCCGGCTTCAAGGGCGTCACCGTCATAGGGAGCGGCGACCGTCTTTCGTAGGCCAAGTGAGGTGGGCAGTAAAGGTGCCCTCTGCTCATCTGGCTTAGGTCGTGACACGCTGCCGGAAATACTTCCCACCACATGAATCGCTTGGGCAAGCCCTTGTGGGCTCAACGGTCGATTCCTGATTGTGACCCTCGGGAGGATATCAAATGCGTGTATTCAGGAAAGCAATCTGTATACCATTTGCTGCGACGTTACTGTGCGCCTCGGCAATTGGAGTTTCGGCCAATGAAGAGTTGATGAATCTATCGGCGGATGCCAAGAACTGGGCGATGCCGACGGGTGACTATGCCAACACCCGGTATTCGAAACTGAACCAGATCAACAAGGACAATGTGAAGGACCTGCAGGTCAAGTGGACGATGTCCACCGGCGTGCTGCGCGGCCACGAAGGCGGCCCTCTGGTGATAGGCGACGTGATGTATATTCACACGCCGTTCCCGAATATAGTCTACGCTCTCGACCTCAAGAATGACGGCAAGATCCTGTGGAAATACGAACCCAAGCAGGATCCAAGCGTCATTGCGATCATGTGCTGCGATACTGTCAATCGCGGCGTGGCCTATGGCGACGGCAAGATCATCCTTGCCCAGGCCGACACGACTGTCACGGCTCTTGACGCCAAGACAGGCGAGGTCGCCTGGCAGGCCAAGAATGGCCAAGCCACCGACGGCAGCATCGCAGAGTCCAGCACATCCGCACCCATGGTCGTCAAGGACAAGGTGATCATCGGCATCTCTGGCGCCGAGTATGGTGTGCGCGGTCACATCTCGGCCTACAATCTGAGTGACGGGACGCTTGCCTGGCGAGCCTATTCGACGGGACCCGATTCAGAAACCCTGATCGATCCCGAGAAGACAACCCATCTCGGGAAACCAGTCGGCCCGGATTCGGGCACGAACACCTGGGAAGGTGAACAGTGGAAGACCGGTGGCGGCACGACTTGGGGCTGGTATGCCTACGATCCCGAGTTGAACCTGATCTACTACGGCACCGGCAATCCATCGACCTGGAACCCGGTGCAGAGGCCGGGCGACAATCGCTGGTCGATGACCATCATGGCTCGCGATGCGGATACCGGCATGGCCAAGTGGCTCTACCAGATGACCCCGCATGACGAGTGGGATTATGACGGCGTCAACGAGATGATCCTCGTCGACGACATGGACATCGACGGCCAGCAGCGCGATGTGCTGGTTCACTTCGACCGCAACGGCTTTGCCTACACCATGGACCGTGCGAACGGCGAGCTTCTCGTCGCCAAGAAATACGATCCGACGGTGAACTGGGCTACGGAAGTCGTGATGGATCCGGCGAGCGACCAGTATGGCCGTCCGCAGGTTGTTGCCGAGTACTCTACGCAACAGAACGGCGAGGACACCAACACCACAGGCGTCTGCCCGGCCGCGCTCGGAACGAAAGACCAGCAGCCGGCGACCTATTCGCCGAAGACCGGTCTTTTCTACGTGCCGACAAACCATGTCTGCATGGACTATGAGCCTTACAAGGTCAGCTACACCGCCGGACAAGCCTATGTGGGCGCAACGGTGGCCATGTACCCGACTCCGAACAGCCATGGCGGCATGGGCAACTTCATAGCCTGGGACGCCGCCAAGGGTGAGATCGTCTGGTCCAAGCCCGAGCAGTTCTCGGTGTGGTCCGGCGCGCTTGCCACAGAAGGCGATGTCGTCTTCTACGGCACGCTGGAAGGCTACATCAAGGCGGTCGATAACGAAGGCAACGAACTCTACAAGTTCAAGACGCCGTCCGGCATCATCGGCAACATCAACACCTTCGAACATGACGGCAAGCAGTACATCGCAGTCCTGTCCGGTGTGGGCGGTTGGGCTGGCATCGGCCTCGCAGGTGGTCTTCTGGGAGCCGAAGGCGCCGCAGCCTGGCAGCAGGCGGTGGCGGGCGAGAACGCTCCGACCGAGGAAGAAAAGTCGATCTCGACGGCTGGTCTTGGCGCCGTCGGCGGCTATGCAGCACTTGCCGACTACACGACGCTGGGCGGTCAGCTCACCGTCTTCGGCCTCCCGGATTGATATTCGGGAATATGGCGCGGCCCAGGCCATGCAATAGGCCTGTGACCTGAGAAACGAGAGCCCGGATCCCCGGTGATGCCGCCGGGCTCTCGATTTCGCCACGCAACCACAACACACCTGTCAACGCCGCATAGCGACAGCAAAGCTGTGTCCGTGGCGAAATATGGAAGAGGTTTGAATGTCCGTTCGTAAAGTAGTTTCGGTTCTTGCTCTGCTTCTGCCGCTGGCAGGTTTTGCACAGGCGGCAGACGATAAGCAGAAGGCCGCGGCAGCCACGGATGAAAACGGCAAATATTATGATGCCGAAGGAAATCCCACGTTCAAGATCGAAGAAGACGGCACGGTCGACTGGTACACGTTCAGCGGCTATCGGCGCTATCATTCCGACTGCCATGTCTGCCACGGGCCATATGGCGTCGGCTCCAGCTACGCCCCTGCCCTGTCCGAGACGATGAAGAACATCGACTACGGAACCTTCCTGTCGATCGTAGCCGAGGGGCGCAAAAATCTCGGCGCGGGCAAAGAAAACGTCATGCCGGCGTTCGGCGACAACAAGAACGTCTATTGCTACATGGACGACCTCTACGTCTACCTGCGCGCACGCGCCGTCGGCGCGGCGCCTCGTGGCCGCCCGCCAAAGAAGGCGGAAAAGCCGCAGGCTGCCAAGGACGAAGAAGCGTCCTGCATGGGAGGATGACCATGAGCCGCCGCCGTAAGCTGCGCCTGTTCCTGTTTGCTGCCGCGGCTGCTGCTCTTGCCCCCGTTACGGCGCTGGCCCAAGGCGCCGGTCTGGGGGCGGCAGGCGAACTGGTGGATCCCGAAGTGCTGCGCGTCTGCGCCGATCCCTCGAACATGCCCTTCACAGACGAAAGCGGCGAGGGTTTCGAGAACAAACTGGCCGAGCTAGTTGCCGAGAAGACCGGCCGGAAATCCGTCGCATACACCTGGTTTCCAATGGTTATGGGCTTCGTCCGTAACACGCTGAGGGCCAATCGCTGCGATATTATCATGGGCTACGCCCAAGGCGACGAACTGGTTCAGAACACCAACGCCTATTATCGTTCGACGTATGCGTTGGTCTTTAAGAAGGACAGCGGTCTCGCCGGCGTCGAAACCATTGAGGATCCAAAACTGGCCGGCAAGAAAATCGGCGTTGTCGCGGGAACGCCCCCCACCGCAAACATGGCGGCGATCAAGCTCATGCGTACGGCCAAGATCTATCCGCTTATGGTGGACACGCGCCTGATGCCGTCAGTGGCCGAAATCATGATCAAGGATATGCTTGCAGGCGCGATCGATGCCGCAATCGTATGGGGCCCCATGGCGGGTTACTACGCCAAAAATTCACGAACCGATCTCGTTCTCGTTCCTTTGGTCAAGGAAAAGTCCGGCTCGCGTATGATTTACCGCATCACCATGGGCGTGCGCCCGTCGGACCAGGAGTGGAAGCGGACGCTCAACAAGGTCATCAGGGAAAACCAGGCGGCGATCAATCAGATCCTGCTGGATTACAATGTGCCTCTGCTTGACGAGCACGACCAGCCGATCACGCAGTAGAGGCGTTATGCAGGCCCGCCGAGCCGAAGTTGCAGCGGGCGATGAAGAGAAGGAGATGAAGCCATCGTCGATATATTTGCTGCTCGCAGCGGGCGTTCTGGGCTTGGCAGGACCGGCTCTCGCAGGCGGCGTCGAGGAGCCTGCCGGCTACCGGATGGACGAATACCGGGCGCCGGTGCCGGATACGCTGCAGGGAGCGAAGGTGGTGTCGACGAGCGAAGCCGAGGCGCTGTGGCGGGAGAAGAAAGCGGTTTTCTTCGATGTGATGCCGCAGGCGCCGAAGCCGGCCAACCTGCCGGCGGGAACGATATGGAAGGAGAAGGTCAGAAAGGACATCCCAGGCAGCGTGTGGCTGGCCAATGTGGGCTACGGCGCGATTTCGGCCGAAACCGCCGAATATTTTCGCCAGGGCCTCGCAGCCAACACCGGTTCGGACAAGTCGCGGACGATCCTGTTTTACTGCATGACCGACTGCTGGATGTCCTGGAATGCCGCCAAACGGGCGCTCGAATGGGGATACGGTTCGGTTGTCTGGTACCCGCTCGGATCGGAGGGCTGGGAAAGCGCCAATCTGCCGCTGGAGGAAAATACGCCTTATGTTGTGAACGATTGAAGGACGACCGCATTGAGTGAGACCGAGTGCAATTTCTTCGTTGTTTTTGAATTTTCAGGACCAATCTTTTCATTAGTCCATTTTGAGACGTAATGGACGAGCCGCTGCATAACGGTGCCCAGCAGCGGTTGGATATCGACAGGATCGGTCCATTCGGGCCGGTGGAAAAGGAGGAACGGAATGAAGAAGATCTGGACAAAGCCGACCATGTGCCAGGTTGCTGCTGGCTTTGAAATCTCGCGGTACCTGCCTGCTGAAATTACTCCCAAGAAGTAGGCCGCGTCGGTGCGCGCCGCTGGCGACAGCGGCGCGCACTGTCGATTTGAACTTAAGCGTAGGGTATCGGGCCGCGGTGGCATTAAGCTGTCGTACTTATTGACGGCGCACTCGAAATTGGACTGTGGCGATGCGTCTGAAAATCGTCGGATCGGCGGCCGGCGGCGGTTTTCCCCAATGGAACTGCAATTACCGGCTGAGCCGTACCGCCCGCTTCGGAAATGCCGGCATACGCCAGCGGACGCAATCGAGCCTCGCCGCCTCGGCCGACGGTGTCGACTGGGTTCTCTTCAACGCTTCCCCCGACATCCGCCAGCAGATCGCGCAAACGCCCGAACTGCAACCTGCGCCTGACGCGCCATTGCGCTCGACGCCGATCCGCGCCGTCGTGCTCACCAATGCGGATGTCGACCATATCGCCGGGCTGCTCAGCCTGCGCGAGCGCCAGCCCTTCGCCATCTATGCCTCGGGACGGGTTCTCGCTGCGCTCGCGGCCAATCCCATTTTCAACGTGCTCGACCCGGCGATCGTGCCGCGCCGCACCTTGCCTGCTAAGGGCGAACTGGAGCTATGCGATGCCACGGGCCGGGCAACCGGCGTAACGATCGAAAGCTTCGCCGTGCCGGGAAAGGTGGCGCTTTACCTGGAGGACGCCAGCAGGCCGGAGGCCGATTACGGCTCCGAAGAGGGCGATACGATCGCGGTGCGCGTTTCAGGCGGCAACGGCCGCTCGGCCTTCTACATTCCCGGCTGCGCCAGGATCGATACGGCGCTGCGGGAGCGGCTTGCCGGCGCGGCTTGCCTGCTGTTCGACGGTACGGTCTATACCGACGACGAAATGATTACAGCCGGCGTCGGCCAGAAGACCGGCACCCGCATGGGCCATCTGGCTATGTCCGGAGAGACTGGCTCGATCGCCGGCCTTGCCGGAGTCAGGATCGACCGCCGGATCTTCGTCCACATCAACAACACCAATCCTGTCCTGGACGAAAGCTCGCCCGAATACGCGGCGGTGAGTGCAGCCGGCTGGGAAGTCGCCTATGACGGCATGGAGATAGAGTTGTGAGTGATTTCCACGACGCCGCCAGGAACGGCCTGTCCACGGCGGATCTTGAAGCCGTGCTGCGGCGGGTCGGCGCGGAGCGCTACCACAATCGCCACCCGCTGCATCACCGGATGACCAGCGGCGGCATGTCCAAAGGCGAGTTGCAGGCATGGGCGCTGAACCGCTACTGCTATCAGGCGGTGATCCCGCGCAAGGACGCCATCATCCTGGCCCGCGCCACCGACCCGGCCTTCCGCGCCGCCTGGCGCAAGCGCATCGAGGACCATGACGGGGATGACGGCTGGAGCGGCGGCATCGCACGCTGGCTGCATCTCGCCACGTCGCTCGGCCTCGAGGCCGAAGCGGTGAAAAGCGAAAGGCTTGCCCTGCCCGCCACGCGCTTCGCTGTCGGCGCCTATTTTTCCTTCTGCGCCAATGCGACGCTGCTCGAAGCGGTCGCCTCGTCGCTCACCGAACTGTTCTCGCCCGTCATCATCGGCGAGCGTGTGCCGGCCATGCTGGCCAAATACGATTACATCACCGAGGATACGCTCGCCTATTTCAGCCGGCGGCCGGAGCAGGCTTCGCGCGATTCCGATTTCGCCCTCGACTATGTGCTCCGCCACGCCGACACGCCGGAGCGTCAGCAGGCGTCGATCGACGCGCTGGTGCTGAAATGCGATATTTTGTGGGCAATGCTTGATGCGCTCCAGCATGCCTATCAGACCGGAAGCATCCCGCCCGGCGCTTTCCGGCCCGAGCAGCATCCATGATCGAGGTGCGGCAAAGGGCGATCGTTTCACGGCAGTCGACGCCGTCGCTGCCGAAACATGTGCGCATCCAGTTCGATCCAGTCCGGCAGGCCTTCGCAGTTCTGTCGCCGGAAAAGGTTTTCTGGCCTAACGAAATCAGCCTCGATATACTGCGCCGCTGCGACGGTCGCTCCGATGTTGGCCACATCATCGCCGACCTTGCAGCGGAATACGGCGCCGAGGAGGACGAAATCGCCTCCGATGTCACTGCCTTCCTGCAGGAATGGGCGGACAAATTGCTGGTGAAGCTATGAGCGAGCCGCTTCTCCCTCCGATCGGAATGCTGGCGGAACTGACCCATCGTTGCCCGCTGCAATGTCCGTATTGCTCCAATCCGACCGAGCTTCTGAAAGCCAATCGCGAGATGGACACGCAAAGCTGGCTCGACCTGTTCGAGCAGGCGGCCGATCTCGGCGTCCTGCAGGTCCATCTGTCGGGCGGGGAGCCGACCCTGCGCCGGGATCTGGAGCAGCTTATCGCAGGGCTTTCGGCACGCAGCGTATACACCAATTTGATCACAGCCGGCGTCGGCGTCGCCGAAGGCCGCGTCGAGGCGTTCGCCGAAGCCGGTCTCGATCATTTGCAACTGAGCTTCCAGGGTGCGCGGCCGGCGACTACCGAGATGATCGGCAACCACCGCGGCAGCCATGAGAAGAAGCTGGAGACGGCGCGGCGTGCCCGCGCCGCCGGTCTGCCGCTCACCATCAACGCGCCGATCCACCGTCACAACATCGAGGAAGTGCCGGAATTCATCGAACTCGCTCTGTCGCTTGGCGCGGAGCGACTTGAGATCGCCAACGTGCAGTATTCCGGCTGGGCGCTGACCAACCGCGACGCGCTGATGCCCGACCGCGCAGCGGTCGACCGCCAGGCCGAGATCGTCGAAGCGGCGCGCGAGCGGCTCACCGGCATCATGAACATCGATTTCGTCACGCCCGACTATTTCGCCATCTATCCGAAGCCCTGCATGGGCGGCTGGGCGCGCGACGCCTTCATGGTGGCGCCGGACGGCATGGTGCTGCCATGCCATGCAGCGCAGACGATCCCGTCGCTCAGTTTCGAGCGTTTCGGGGAGCGCTCGCTCGCCGAAATCTGGACCGATTCGCCCGCATTCAACGCCTTCCGCGGAACCGACTGGATGCAGGAGCCGTGCCGCGGCTGCGAGCGTCGTGAGATCGACTGGGGCGGCTGCCGCTGCCAAGCGATGGCGATCGCCGGCGATCCGGCCGCCACCGACCCGGCCTGCGTGAAATCGCCGATCCACGCGCGGATGGCGAATTTTATCGCCGCGGCCAATTCGACCGGAAGCGAACGGACAGCGGAAAGCTTCATCTACCGCCGCATAGGCGCGGTGACCGAACCGGCCTGACGCCCAGACCTACCCGGCTCTCTCGCGCTCCAGTATGGCGTCGGCAAAAGCCAGCGCATCCCGGTTCATCGCCACATTATGCACGCGAAAAATGCTCGCGCCCTTCATCCTGAGAATGACGCTCGTGGCGGCAGTGCCGAGGTCGCGAGCCTCCCTGTCGTCGCCCGCCACATAGGCGATCAGGCGCTTGCGCGAGGTGCCGACGAGCAGCGGAAAACCGAGCGCGCGCAATTCGCCGAAGCGGGCCATGAGCTGAAGGTTCTCCTCCCCGTCCTTGGCGAAGCCGAACCCCGGATCGAGCACGATGTGGCTATCCGGGATGCCGGCTTCGCGCGCGATCTCCAACGACCGTTCGAGGAAGCGGAACTGGTCGGCGATCACGTCGGGGAGCTTTTCGCGGTCGCGGCCGGTATGCATGACGGCCAGGCCGGCGCCGCTTTCCGCCGCCACATGGGCAATGCCCGGCTCGCGCTGCAGGCCGTGCACGTCGTTGACGATATGCGCACCCGCCCGCACAGCGAGGCGCGCCGTCGCTTCCCGGTAAGTGTCGACCGAGATGATGCACCCTTCCCCCGCCAGCGCTTCGATCACTGGAAGGATGCGCGCCTGTTCCTCACGCGCCGAAACCGGCTCGGCGCCCGGCCGGGTCGATTCGCCGCCGACATCGATGATGACCGCACCCTCGGCGATCATCTGGCGCGCATGGGCGAGCGCCGCATCCGGCCTGTCGAACTCCCCACCGTCTGAAAAGCTGTCCGGCGTGACATTCAGAATCCCCATCAGCAGCGCCTTCGCGCCGAGATCGAGATGCCTGCCGTGGGCTAGTTGCCAAATGGACGTTTGGAAGGGTCTTGAAGGCATAGGCAGAGGGCTCTCAAATATTTTTCGCGAAAACACGCTACAGCGAACTTGCGGAGATCACTACCGCATCCGTGGCACCGCACGTATATCTCCCGCCAGGTCTGAATCGCTGCCGGCCTGCCGATTGCCCTCACGTCCGATGGCGGCTAAGCAAAGACCGCGGAGACAAAACCCCGCTGACGATCCGAGCCCAAAGGCCGCAAATGCAAGCTTGCGGCCTAAATCAGCGCTGCATCATCATTCCACGAGTTGCTCCCATGAAAATAACAGCCGTAGAACCGTTCATCGTACACCTGCCCGTGACCGGCAGTTCCATTTCGGATTCTACCCACAACATCACCCATTGGGGTGTGGTCGGCACCCGCATCGTCACCGACAGCGGGCTGATCGGCTACGGGTTTACGGGCACGCATGCGCATCTGGCTTCCGACCGCCTCATCACCTCCTGCATCAGCGGTTGCTACACGCCGCTTCTGCTCGGCGAGGACGCCAATGATCGAACGAGGCTGTGGACCAAGCTGGCGCGCAGCCCTGCCCTGCAATGGGTGGGCCGATCCGGCATCACGCAATTGGCGCTTGCAGCCGTGGATGTCGCGCTCTGGGATCTGGCGGCCAAGCAGGCGCAGGCGCCGCTGTGGAAATATCTGGGAGGCGCGAGAACCACCCGGCTGGAAGCCTACAACACCGATATCGGTTGGCTATCCTACGACCTGCCGACGATGCTCGATCTCACCAGGAAAGCGGTCGAGGAGGACGGTTTCACACGTATCAAGATCAAGGTCGGCCATGCCGACCCCACCGCCGACATTGCGCGCCTCGAAGCAGTCCGCCGCCAGGTTGGTCTGGATGTCCGCATCGCCGTTGACGGCAACGGCAAATGGGATCTTCCGACTTGCAAGCGGTTCTGTGCCCGGGCCAGCGAATTTGATCTCTTCTGGTTTGAAGAGCCGACCTGGTACGACGACGTCGGCGGTCATGCGCAGCTTGCTCGATCGACCAACATACCCGTCGCCCTTGGCGAGCAGCTTTACACCATCGACGCGTTCCGCAGCTTCATCGAGGCCGGGGCGGTGCATTACGTTCAGCCGGATGTCACGCGGCTTGGCGGGATAACAGAGTACATCCAGGTCGCCGACCTCGCGCATGCCCACCGGCTGCCCGTGGCGCCGCATGCCGGCGAGATGAGCCAGGTGCATGTGCATCTGAGCTACTGGCACCCGGCCTCGTCGGTCCTCGAATATATTCCGTGGATCAAGGACCATTTCGAAGAGCCGGTCGAAGTCAGGGACGGCATCTACAGCCTGCCGCAGCAGCCGGGCGCGAGCACTACGCTGCTGGCCGACAGCATGGAGCAATTTGGCAAAAGCCTGGCGTGATCCGGCAAATCACTCGTCCCTGCCGCCCGATCCGTGGAAGAAGGATTCGATCTCTTCCATCTCGACGCTGCCGTCGCCGTTCTCATCCACCGAATTGAAGATGCGACCGTGGAAATCCTGAACTTCCGCAAGCGACAGAGCACCGTCACCGTCGGCGTCCACGATAGCAAACATCATTCGCATTCCTGCGCCATGCATCATCCCGGATCGCATGCCGCCTGGACCTCTGTCCATTCGATCGCTGCCGGGGCGGTCTCGTCGGGCGCCGTGGCGCCAACGGTCTCCATCACGGCGTTCTGCCCGATCTCCGCGCCGGCCCTGCGCTCGCGGCTCTTCCCGCATCATTTCCTGCATCATCTCACGCATCATCTCTCGCATGGACTCGGAACTTTGCCCGCTCATGTCGGGCTGGGCGCCGGGGCTTTGTGGCGGCGTGGTGGGCGCAGGCGTCGCGTCGGTCTGGGCAAGCGCCGGCGCGATCAAGAACGTGAAGGCCGCAGTGGCGGCAGTGAACCTGCTCAGCAATGCCATCTTCTCCTCCTGTGTTGAACCAGTCTGCCGAACACATGCAACCCGCTGCGTCCCTCTTGGTTCCTGTCGACCCTGATCTCCTCGCGGAACACACGCAAAGGTTTCGATTCCTCTTTCCGTCCGAGGCAACATCTGGGAAAAAGAGCTTTCCAGTCCGGGAAACCCGAAATGAAAAATCTATGGACAGTTGCGGCGCTCGCCGTCCTGGTTTCAGCTTGCCAAAGTGCGACGCAGCCGACGGCCACGAATGTCGACTTCGGCCCGCAGACCCTGACCCTGATCAATTCCTACAGGACGAGCCGCGGACTTTCTCCCCTGGCCTCCAACGCCACGCTGCAGTCGCTGGCGAGACAGCACAGCCAATACCAAACGGCCCGGAACGCCATCAGCCATGACGGTTATCGGCAGAGATCGGCCCAGGCCAGGGCTGCCGGGCTGAGTGGAATATGCGCTGAAAATGTCGGCGTAAAATACAGAAGCGCGCAGCAGCTTTTCTCGGGATGGCGGAATTCCGGAGCCCATAACACAAACATGCTTAGGCCTAACCTGAGACACGCTGGAGTTTCCGTGGTTGGGCGTTACGCAACTTTCTTCGCCTGCTGATTGAGCGACGGCCCGCTGTGCCGTAGAGCAGGTCGCCACTTCAGGATTCCATTCAATCCACCAGGTCCATGGAACGCTTTTCAAGGCCGCGGGTTGAGGTTGCCGAAGGGCCTATGGAACGGAGAGCAGCCGTGTGCAACGCGCATTTCGACGAGGCCGATCTGACCGCGGTCGTGAAGGGCTGCACCCATAGCAGATCCGCAGGTTCGCTCCTGTCGACTTCAAAAGCCATCGAGGAACTGAGGGTTATCTCGGGCGATTTCGTCACTTCGGACGAAGAAATGGCGGATGCCATAAGCAGGGTTGCGATCGCGCTGGGGTGCACCGTCGTATTTGACGAGCAACCGGGCGCCGATACGCTGAGTTTGCCGCCGCAGCGGGCTGACGTGGCGGCTTAGGCTCAGTTAGGACACTTTCTCCGCCCTGCCGCTCCCGGCTGAGCGTAGCAGCGTCTCGATCAGCCTGTGAACCTTCAGCGCTTCGCGGCCGCTGACCTTGGGCTCGCGTCCGCCTTCTACGGCATCGAGGAAATCCGTCAGAACCGCGCGGTGATCCTCGTGTGAAAACGCCATCGGGTCGGCGCCCGCGCCACCCGGACCCGCTTCCACCCCGACAGCCAAGGTCGTGCCGTCGTGGAACGCCGCCTTCAGCGCCGTTCCCTCGATTACCGCCGTGCCCTTCGTACCGATGATGTCGATCTGGTCCGGAAAGCCCGGATAGGCGCAGGTGGTGGCGCTGACCGTGCCGATCGCGCCGTTCGCGTAGCGCAGACCGCCGGCGACGATGTCCTCCGTCTCCATGCGGTGAACCGCGCTGGTCGTTGCGTAGGAGCAGACCTCTTCCGGCAGGCCGGCAAGCGAGATCAGGAGGTCGAGCGTGTGAATTGCTTGCGTAAGCAGCACGCCGCCGCCGTCGCGCGCCTTCGTGCCGCGGCCGGGCTGGTCGTAATAGCTCTGCGGCCGCCAATTATAGGTCCGCGCCGACGCGCCGACGATATCGCCGAGCCGGCCTTCGGCGAGCAGCCTTGCCAGCGCGGTGCTCGCCGATTTGAAGCGGTGCTGCAGGACGACGCCAAGCGTGATCCCTGCCCTTTCGGCAGTAGCGACCAGTTCCTCGGCGCGTTCGATGCCGATCTCCAGCGGCTTTTCGAGCAATGTGTGCTTGCCGGCATTGGCCGCGCGCCGCACCAGATCGAGATGGGTGCTAGGCGGCGTGAGCAGCATCACGGCGCCGACGGTCGGATCGGCAAGGACAGCTTCGAGATCGCCGGAAACCGGAAAGCCGAACTGCTCGGCAAAGGCTGTGCGGCGCGCCTCGGTCGGGCTGTAGGCATAGGCGACCTCGACCCGCGCGGCGAGATCGGTGAGGCTTTTGGCATGTGGCGCCGAGGCCATGCCTAGCCCGATGACGGCAATGCGCATTTTCGCCATCCCGCTTTCCTCCTGCTAGACCCCGAGCGCCTCTATGGTACGCATCACGCCGCGCAGTTCGGCAAGCCCCTTCAGCCGGCCGATGCAGGAATAGCCGGGGTTCACCGTCTTGCCGATGTCGTCGACGATCAAGTGGCCGTGGTCGGGCCGCATCGGCATCTGCCAGTCGCCGCGGCCTTCGGCCTTGCGCCGCCCCTCCTCGGCCATCAGTGCCTGGACGACGGCAATCATGTCGGTGTCGCCCTCCAGATGCTCGGCCTCGTGGAAGGAGCCGCCGGGCTCGTGCTTGACGTTGCGCAGATGCGCAAAATGGATGTTCGGCGCGAACTCCTTGGCCATGGCGACCAAATCGTTGTGCCGCCCCGCGCCGTAGGAGCCGGTGCAAAGCGTCAGACCGTTCGACGGCGACGGGCAGCCGGCAAGGATCGCCCGCGCGTCCTCGGCGCTCGACACGACGCGCGGCAGGCCGAAGATCGGGAAAGGCGGATCGTCCGGGTGGATCGCCAGCCTGACGCCTGCCTCCTCGGCAGTCGGGACGATCTCGCGCAGGAATGAGATGAGATTGTCGCGGAAATTTTCGCGCGAAAGCTCGCCGTAGACGGCGAGCGCGCGGCGGAAACTGTCACGGTCGTAGATGAATTCGCGCGCCGGCACCCAGCCGATCAGGTTTTTTTCCAGTCGCGCGAGATCGCTTTCGCTCATCTTTGCCAGTCGCGCCCGCGCTGCCTCGATGCGCTCAGGCGGATGGTCGGCCTCGGCGCCAGGGCGCTTCAGCACTAGAACGTCATAGGCGCAGAATTCGACCATGTCGAAGCGCAGCGCCGTGCCCCCATGCGGCATCGGGTGATCGAGATCCGTGCGCGTCCAGTCGGTGATCGCCATGAAATTGTAGCAGACGGTTTCGATGCCGGCGGCGGCCACCGCGCGGATCGAAGCCTTGTAGTTCTCGATCAGTTCGCGATAACGGCCGGTGCGGGTCTTGATATCCTCGTGGACGACGATGCTTTCGACCACGTCGAAGGTCAGTCCGCTGGCCTCGATCCCGGCCTTGCGTTTGAAAACCTCATCCTGCGGCCAGGCGCGGCCGTCGTTCAGGTGGTGCAGCGCGCTAACCACGCCAACCGCGCCGGCCTGGCGGATATGGGAGAGCTTTACGGGATCGTCGGGCCCGAACCAGCGCCAGGTCTGTCTCAAGATCGAACTCCTTAGAGAGATGCCATTGCGGCCGCAGGGCCCTTGCTGCGCAAGGTTTCAAGATGCGCCGCCGTGATTTCGGCAAGCCGGCCGCGATGCGCCGAGCCCTTGGCGAAGCCGGCGAGGTCGAATACCGCGTCCACCGTTTGGCGCGCTGACAATTTGCGTGAGAAAATCGCTGCAAGACCTTCATCCAGCGGGTCGGTGAAGTGGCTGGCGGGCAGCACATCTCCCCTCGCCTCGGCAGCAGCGATCCAGGCTGCGACGGCCAGCATCGAATGATCGGCACGCGCGCCGGCGGCAACGCATTCCAGCGCCGACGCCACGATGCGCTGCGGCAGTTTTTGGCTGCCGTCATTGGCGATCTGCGCGGTGCGATGGGCAAGCGCCGTATTGGCGAAACGGGCCGCGAGTTCGGCGGTATAGGCATGCGGGTCGAGCCCCGCCCCTTGCGGCAGCGTCGGGATGGCTTTCGCCCAGAGACCGTCGACGAATTTGCGGATCGCCGGATCGGCAAAGGCGGCCGCCACGGTCTCGTGGCCGCTCAGAAGGCCGAGATAGGCGATCGATGAATGCGAGCCGTTGAGGAGCCTGAGCTTCATGTCCTCGAAGGGCGTCACGTCGCGCACCATGGTTACGCCGAATCTTTCCCATGCCGGCCGGCCGGCGGGGAAATCGTCTTCGATCACCCATTGGCAGAATGGCTCGGTCATCACCGGCCAGGCGTCCGCAACGCCGAGTTCGGCGGCGACGCGGGCGCGATCAGCGTCGGTGGTCGCCGGCACGATGCGATCGACCATGCTTGACGGAAACGCCACCTTGTCGCGAACGAAGCGCGCCAGTTCCGCATGGCGCAGTTCGGCGAACTGGATGAGAAGCCGGCGCAGCGTCGCGCCGTTGGCGGGAAGGTTATCGCAGCAGAGCACAGTGAACGGCGGCGTTCCAGCAACCTGGCGGCGAACCAGCGCCTCGAGCAGGAAGCCATGTGCGGTCCTGGGCGCACCAGGATTGGCGAGATCGGCGATGATGTCGGGATGCGAGCCATCGAGATCGCCGGCGGCATTGCGCAGATAGGCCTTTTCGGTGACCGTCAGGGTGACGATGCGGGTTCGCGGATCGGCCATGGCATCGAGCAGCGCCGCCGGATTTTCCGGCGCCACGAGCAGCGACAGGATCGAGCCGATTATACGCAAGGTTTCCGTCTCGCCGCTGCGCACGGCGAGAGTATAGAGCCCATCTTGAGGCTCGAGCGCGTCGCGCGTATCGCTGCTGCGCAGCGAAGCGCCGACAATGCCCCAGCCTGCTTCGCCGTCACCGAGGCAGTCGTCGACATAGGCGGCCTGGTGCGCGCGGTGGAAGGCGCCAACGCCGAGATGCACGATCCCCGGAGTGATTTGGGCGCGGTCGTAGGAGGGTTTGAGAACAGTTGTGGGCAGGCGGCTCAGCGACCGGCTGGACAGGCGTTCAGCCATCCAGCCCCCTTCCGCAATCGGCGCACGAATTGCCATGCTTGCCCCTCCCGAAGCTCGAAATCGGCTCCGGGATTACACAAGCGCCGGAGCAAAGTCATCATACAAAAGTATATTTTTTGTATGTTGACATGACGCCGCTTGATCCATACCAGATTTCGGATGGTCAGGGAGGGCCTTCCAGAAAATATGAGCGCGTTGATCGACCCGGACCTGTTGTTTCCCGTCGAGGCAGGCGCGCGCCTGATCGCCCGGCAATTATACGCCGGCGTCGCCGAGCTGCCTATCGTCAGCCCGCACGGCCACACCGATCCGCGCTGGTTTGCCGAGAACGCCAGTTTTTCCGACCCGGCGCAGCTGCTCATCGTTCCCGATCATTATGTCTTCCGCATGTTGTTCAGCCAGGGCGTAAGACTCGAGGATCTCGGCGTGCCGACCTCGGATGGCAGTCCGGTCGAGACCGACGGCCGAAAGATATGGCGGCGTTTCGCCGAGAATTTCTTCCTTTTCCGAGGCACCCCGACCCGGTTGTGGTTCGACTATGTTCTTTCGGACGTGTTCGGTATCGCTGAACCGCTGAGCGCCAGGACTGCCGACGCGCATTACGACCGCATCGCAGAACTGCTTGCTCGCGACGAGTTCCGGCCACGCGCGCTGTTCGAGCGCTTCAACATCGAGGCGATCGCCACTACGGAGGGCGCGCTCGACGATCTTCGCTGGCACCGGATGATCCGTGAAAGCGGCTGGGCCGGCCGCGTCGTCACCGCCTACCGGCCGGATTCGGTCATCGACCCCGATTTCGAAGGTTTTGCCGCCAATCTCGACCAGCTCGGCGAGATCACGGGCTCCGATATCGGTACCTGGCAGGGCTATCTCGACGCCCATCGTACGCGCCGCGCCTATTTCAAGAGTTTCGGCGCGACCTCGTCAGATCACGGCCACGCCACGGCCGAAACCGCCAATCTGTCGAACGCCGCGGCCGAGGAACTCTTCAACCGCATCCGCCGCGGTTCCTCCGAAGAGCGCGAGCGCCGGCTCTTCCGCGCGCAGATGCTGACCGAAATGGCCAAGATGAGCCTGGATGACGGTCTGGTGCTGCAGATCCATCCCGGTTCCTGGCGCAACCATTCGCCTTCGATCTACGAAAAATTCGGGCGCGACAAGGGCTTCGACATACCGACCCGGACCGATTATGTCGGCGCGCTGAAACCGTTGCTCGATTGCGTCGGCACCGAACCCGATCTCACCGTCATCGTCTTCACGCTCGACGAAACGAGCTATGCGCGCGAGCTCGCGCCGCTGGCCGGCGTCTATCCGGCGCTGAAGCTCGGTCCGGCCTGGTGGTTCCACGACAGCCCCGAGGGAATGCGCCGCTTCCGCGAGATGACGACCGAGACCGCCGGCTTCTACAACACCGTCGGCTTCAACGACGACACCAGGGCATTTCCATCCATACCGGCTCGCCATGACATTGCGCGCCGGGTCGATTGCGCATTCCTCGCACGCCTCGTGGCCGAGCATCGCCTGGCCGAAAGCGAGGCGCACGAGCTTGCGCAGGAACTGGCCTACGGGCTCGCAAAGCGCGCCTACAGGCTTTAGCCGAAGCAAGACTACCAAAGGGAGGAACCCATGTTGCATTTCACTAAATTCGCGGCGGCGACATTCGCTGCTGCATCGCTCATGATCGGAGCGGCCAGCGCCCAGACGGTGCTGCGCTCATCCGATACCCATCCGGACGGCTATCCGACCGTGGAAGCGGTCAAGTATTTCGGCGAACTCGTGAAGGAGCGCACCAACGGCCGCTATTCGGTCGAAGTGTTTCACTCCGCCCAACTCGGCGAAGAAAAGGACACGATCGAGCAGGTCCGCTCGGGCGTGATCGATCTGAACCGCGTCTCGATGGGTCCGTTCAACGGCCTCATTCCAGAGACCACGGTGCCGTCCCTGCCCTACATCTTCCGCTCGGTCGACCATATGCGCAAGGTGATGGACGGCGAGATCGGCGAGGAGATCCTTGCCGCGTTCGAGCCGCATGGCGTCATCGGCCTTGCGTTCTACGACGGCGGCGCACGCTCCTTCTACAATTCCAAGAAGCCGATCGAATCCAAGGACGACCTGCAGGGCATGAAGTTCCGCGTCATGCAGTCCGACATCTTCGTCGACATGGTCAACGCGCTCGGCGCCAATGCCACGCCGATGCCCTATGGCGAAGTTTATTCCGGCATCGAGACGGGCGTCATCGACGGCGCGGAAAACAATTTTCCGAGCTACGACACCGCCAAGCATGCCGAAGTCGCCAAGTTCTATTCGCTCGACGAACACCTGATCGTGCCGGAAGTGCTGGTGATGGCCAAGTCGACCTGGGATAAAATGACGCCCGAGGATCAGGCGATCGTCAAGCAGGCCGCGAAGGACAGCGTTGCTAAGCAGCGCGAACTCTGGGACGCCAAGGAGAAGGAGTCCCGTGCCATCGTGGAGGCCGCCGGCAGCACGATCACGATGCCCGACAAGCAGCCCTTCATCGAGGCAATGGGTCCTGTCTACGAGAAGCACGTGACCGATCCGAAGCTGAAGGATCTCGTCGAGCGCATCAAGGCCGTCCAATAAGCCTTTGAAACGGCGGCGCGGTTCGCCGCGCCGCCGCCTTTTTCCGGAGGGTCTTCCATGACCGACAATCCCGAGCAGACGTCGCGATGGTCCCGCATAGGCGGGACGCTTTCGAAGCTCAGCACGGCCGCCCTGTGGCTCGCCGGCATCGGGCTCGTCCTGATGACGGCGTTCGTCGCCTGGCAGGTGTTCGGGCGTTATGTGCTCAACGATTCGCCAAGCTGGACCGAGCCTGGCGCGGTCATGCTGATGAGCTGGTTCATTTTCCTCGGCGCCGCCGTCGGCGTGCGCGAGAACTACCATCTCGGCTTCGACGTGCTGCTCTACGTCCTGCCTGACGGCAGCAAGGCTGCGCTGCGCACCATTTCCGACATCGTGGTCGCGGCTTTCGGCGTCGGCATGGTCTGGTACGGCTCGCAGTTGGTCGCACTCACCTGGGCCTCCACCCTCCCCTCGCTCGGCCTGCCGGGCGGCTTCGACTATCTGCCGGTCGTGGCTGGTGGCTTTCTCATCATCCTGTTCTCGCTCGAGCGCATGGCGCTTCGGTTTGCAGGTGTCGACATCGACAAGGACGTTAACGTCGACGAAGTCCCCGAAGTTGCCCTGGCGAAAGAAGCATAAAACATGGAACTCTGGATTCTCTTCGGTTCATTTGCGGTCCTGATGCTGATCGGAACGCCGATCGCGTTTTGCCTGGGCGTCGCGAGCTTCGCTACCATCCTCTATTTGGGCCTGCCGCCGCTGGTCATCTTCCAGCGGCTGAATTCGGGCATGAGTGTCTTCACGCTGCTGGCGATCCCATTCTTCATCTACGCCGGCGACCTGATGGTCCGCGGCGGAATCGCCAGCCGTATTGTCGCCTTTGCCGGGTCTCTGGTCGGCCATATGCGCGGCGGCCTGGGGCAGGTCAACATTGCCGCCTCCACCCTATTCGGCGGCATTTCCGGATCGGCGGTTGCCGAGGCTGCGGCCGTCGGTGGCCTTATGATCCCGCAGATGAAGGCGCGCGGCTATGGCGTTGATTATGCTGTCAACGTCACCTCGATGGCCGCCCTGATCGCACTTCTTTTGCCGCCTTCGCACAACATGATCATCTATTCCATCTCGGCGGGCGGCAAGATTTCGATCGCGGACCTGTTCACCGCAGGCATCATCCCCGGCCTGCTGCTGGCAGCCGCCTTGATGCTGACCGCCTACTTCGTGGCGCGCAGCAGAGGCTATCCGACCGAACCGTTTCCGGGCTTCAGCGCCGTCGTGCATCTGGCTGCAATCGCCGTTCCCGGACTGCTTCTAATCGGCATCATCTTCGGCGGCGTGCGCTCCGGCATCTTCACGGCGACGGAAAGCTCCTGCATTGCGGTGCTCTACGCCCTTTTGGTGACAGTTTTCGTCTACCGCCAGATGAACTGGGAAGGGTTCGTCCATGCCACGCTCGGCGCCGTGCGCACGACGGCGATGGTGCTGCTGATCATAGGCACGGCCGCCGGCTTCAGTTGGCTCATGGCCTATCTGCGGGTTCCGGCCGCGCTGATCGACGGAATGAATGCGATCTCGCAGAACCCGCTCATCATCCTGCTCCTGCTCAACGTCCTGATGCTGCTGCTCGGCACATTCATGGACATGGGCCCGATGATCATCATCACCACGCCGATCTTCCTGCCCGTGGCGGCGTCCTACGGCATCGACCCGGTGCATTTCGGCGTCATCATGATCCTCAACCTCGGCATCGGGCTGAACACGCCGCCGGTCGGCGCGGTGCAGTTCGTGGCCTGCGCGGTCGGCAAGATCTCCGTCTGGCAGGCGATGCGCTCGATCTGGCCGTTCTACGGCGCAGGGCTCGTGGTGCTCGGATTGGTCACCTACATCCCGGCGATTTCGCTGTGGCTGCCGGCCATGTTCAAATAGGAGAGCGGCATGGCTTCCCAGACAGCCGTCGATTTGAGGATCGAGCGAAGGCCGAAGCTTTCCGAAAGCGTGGTTTCGGCTATCCGCGGCCAAATCCTGTCTGGTGAATTCGCGCCCGGCCAGAAACTGCCGACCGAGAGCCAACTGACCGAAACCTTCGGCGTCAGCCGCACGGTGATCCGCGAAGCGATCGCGACGCTCGCGGCCGACGGGCTGGTCGAGGCGAGGCAGGGTGCCGGCGTCTTCGTCATCAATCACCCGGCGCAGGCTTTCGCTTCGCTCAGCCACGAACTCGGCAACAAGATCTCGCATGCGCTGAACGTGCTTGAGGTGCGCATGGGCATCGAGATCGAAAGCGCCGGCCTTGCGGCGCTGCGCCGCAACAGCGCCCAGGAGGCGCGCATTCAGGAGGCGTTCTTCGAATTCGAGCGCCTGCTCGATGCGAGGCAGGCGACCGGCAAGGTCGATTTCGCCTTCCACCGCGCCATCGCGGCGGCGACCAACAATCCGTTCTATGTCGAGGTTCTCGACGCGCTCGGCAGCCGCACCATCCCCTGCGATGTCGCCTCGCCCTGGGGCACGGAAAGCGTGCTCACCCACGAATATCAGGTCGGCCTGCAGCGCGAGCATCTCGTGATCCTAAACGCCATTTCGGCAGGCGACGCGCAAGCGGCCCGCGACGGAATGCGCGCCCATCTCACGGCAAGCCAGGAGCGCTACCGCTCGCGCCTTATCGGCCAGCAGGCTGAATACATGCAGGGCGTTGGCAAGCCGCGATCCTCCTGAGCATCTTCCTCCCAGAAAGCAGTTTCATGACCCAAAACCATATCGACTACGCCTCCCGGTTTGCCATCGACCCCGCCGCTGCCGCGGCCATGGGAACGGACGAGCTCAGATATAATTTCCATATTGAAGGCCTGTTCCAGAGCGGCCGTATCCGCCTCACCTACACGCACTACGACCGGATGATCGTCGGCGGCGTGATGCCTTTCGGCGAACCGCTGGCGCTCGAGGCAATCAAGCCGACCGGCACGAAAAATTTTCTCGACCGGCGCGAACTCATCGCCGTCAATATCGGCGGCGCAGGCACCGTCGAGGCGGGCGGGCAGTCCTACGCCATCGGCCCGCGCGACATGATCTATGTCGGCATGGGCGTCGAAGCGGTTTCCTTCGCCTCGACCGATCCCTCGGCTCCGGCGAAATTCTACCTTCTCAGCGCGCCCGCTCATCAGTCCCACCCGACGACGCACATAAAGATCGGCGACGCCAAGCGGCTCGACCTCGGCAGCCAGGCGACCTCGAACGAGCGTTCGATCTTCCAGTTCATCCATCCGGAAGGCGCAAAGACCTGCCAGCTCGTCGTCGGCATGACGCAGCTTGCGCCCGGCTCGGTATGGAACACCATGCCCTGCCACATCCATGACCGGCGCTCGGAAGCCTATCTCTATTTCGATCTGCCGGAAGCGGCGCGGGTTTTCCATTTCATGGGCGAGCCGGACGAGACGCGCCATCTGGTCATCAAGAACGAGGAAGCGATCCTGTCGCCCGGCTGGTCGATCCATTCGGGCGCCGGCACGTCCAACTATGCCTTCATCTGGGCGATGGCCGGCGACAACGTCGACTATACGGATGTCGACCCGGTCGCGATGGGAGATTTGCGGTGAGCGATCTCTCGGCATTCAGCCTATCCGGCAAGCGCGTCATCGTCACCGGCGCCAATACCGGCATTGGCCAGGGCATAGCCGTTTCGATCGCTAAAGCCGGCGGCGAGGTGATCGGCGTCGGGCGTTCTTCGATGGAAGAGACGGCGCGACTGGTCCGGGCAGCGGGCGCGAAATTCGTGGAGGTCAGTTGCGACCTCGGCGACCATAAGGCGGCGCAGGCGATGCTCGACAATGTGTGGGGGTCGCAGGGGCCGATTGACGGGCTGGTCAACAATGCCGGCATCATCCGGCGCAACGACGCGGTCGACTTTACCGAAGCCGACTGGGACGACGTCATGGACGTCAATCTGAAGTCGCTGTTCTTCCTCTGCCAGTCGTTCGGCCGCCGCGTGATGGCCGAGCAGCGCCGGGGCCGCATCGTCAATGTCGCCTCGGTGTTGTCCTTCCAGGGCGGTATCCGGGTCGCGTCCTACACCGCCTCGAAACATGGCGCGCTTGGCATCACGCGGCTGCTCGCCTGTGAGTGGGCGCAAAAAGGCGTCAACGTCAACGCAATCGCTCCCGGCTACATCGAGACCAACAACACGGCCGCCCTGCGCGCCGACCCGGATCGCAGCACCGCCATCCTGGCGCGAATCCCGGCCGGCCGCTGGGGCGTCCCGGCAGACATAGGCGACGCCGCCGTCTTTCTTCTGGCGCCGGCTTCCAACTACATGCATGGCGCAGTCGTCCCGGTCGACGGCGGCTGGTTGGCGCGATAGGAATCCGCAATGTCCGATCCGAAGATTTTTTCCCACGCCGGCGAAGGAATATGGACGCCGACTCCCGACGGCAATCGCCGACGTCTCGTCCTCTACACCGACGAGTTGATGGTCGCGGAGTTCGCCTTCGATAAAGGCGGTGTCGGCGCGCTGCATTCCCACCCGCATGTGCAGTCGAGCTACATCGCCGAAGGCCGCTTCGAAGTCACTATCGACGGGCGGACGGAAACGCTGGAGGCGGGAAGCAGCTTTATCGTTCCGTCAAATCTTGTGCACGGCGTCAAGGCGCTCGAAGCCGGCCGGCTGATCGACACGTTCACCCCGCACAGGGCCGACTTTTTGTAGCTAACGCCTACCGCGTTCCGGAAAGAGCGCTCTAAGTCCCTCGCGCGACGCCTTGGCTACGCCGCGCTCGGTGATCAGTCCGGTGACCAGCCGCGCCGGGGTCACGTCGAAAGCGGGATTCGCAGCCCCCGTGGTCTCCGGCGAGACCCGCACCTGTGCGATCTCGCCCGACGCCGTCTTGCCCCAGACGAAAGAAACCTCGTCGCCCGAGCGCTGTTCGATTGGAATTTCCTTCAGCCCATCGCCGACGGTCCAGTCGATGGTCGGCGACGGCAGCCCGACATAGAAAGGCACGCCATTGTCGTGCGCCGCGAGCGCCTTCAGATAGGTGCCGATCTTGTTGCAGACGTCGCCATTGGCGGTGGTGCGGTCGGTGCCGACGATCACCATGTCGATCTCGCCGCGCTGCATCAGGTGGCCGCCGGCATTGTCGACGATCAGCGTGTGGGGCACGCCGTGCCCGGCCATCTCCCAGGCAGTCAGTTGCGCGCCCTGGTTCCGCGGGCGCGTCTCGTCGACATAGACGTGAACAGGAATGCCTTCTTCCACCGCCAGGTAGATTGGGGCTGTCGCGGTGCCGTAGTCGACGGTCGCCAGCCAGCCGGCATTGCAGTGGGTCAATATGTTGACCGGCTCGCCGGGTTTCTTCCCGGCTGCAATCTCCTTGATGATCGCCAGTCCGTTGACGCCGATATTTCGGTTCAACCCGACATCCTCGTCGGCAATCTCGCCGGCGCGGCGAAAGGCGGCCGCAGCGCGCTGCCCGAGCGGAAGCGGCCGCAGAACCCGGCGCATCTCGTCCAGCGCCCAACGCAGGTTGATGGCGGTCGGCCGCGTCTCGTGCAGCGTTTCCCAGACGGCGTCGAGCGCTTCGTCCGACGGATCGTCGGCCATCTGGATCGCCACGCCGTAGGCCGCCGTTACCCCGATCAGCGGCGCGCCGCGCACCCACATGTCGCGGATCGCGGTCGCGATTCCCGGCACATTGTCGATCCTTTCGATGCGGAAATCATGCGGCAGCCAGCGCTGGTCGATGATCTCGACCGAGCGGCCGTCCTCGCCCGGCCAGATGGTCCGGTAGTGGCGGTCCGCGACTTTCACGATATGGTTCCCTTTTCCATCAGAATGGCGAGCGCGTTGACTTCCTCGATGCTGTGGATCTGCCGCCGGTTGACCACGAGTTGGCGGCCGAACTTCAGCACCTTTGCCTCGCAGTTAGCGCGCAGATCCTGATCAGCAATGGTCTCGAAATCCGCATTGTGCGCCAAGCCCAGAATGCGCCGGTGGATCTCGATACCGGCGAAGCCCAGCATGTCCGTCCAGATGGAATGCAGCATCTGTTCGAGCGCCTGTTCCGCGCCGAGTTGGTCGCCCTGATCCTCGAAAAGGCTTTTCTGATAGAGGATGCCGGTCCGCTCCGTGCGCCAGAGATGCGAAAACTCCTTGCGGAATATCGACCATGTATCGACGATCACATCGATGAGATAGACGCGCGTGGTGGCGCGGTCGCCGTCGTGCTCGTGGCCGCGCTGGGAGAAGAACGCCATCCAGAAATTGGCGAGCAGCATTCCGACGTCGAAGGCCATCGGGCCGTAGAAGGCGAATTCCGGATCGATCATCCGCGTTTCGGCCTCGGTCACCATGATCGAGCCGGAATGCAGGTCGCCGTGAAGCAGCGTCTCGGCATTGGCTGCGAACAGATGCTTCATGCGCTGCGCCTCGACCTTCAAGTCGCGGTCCGCGCGCAGTTCGGCGACCAGCCCGTCGAGCTGCGGCGAGGTGTGGCGGTTCATCTTCGCGTCGAAATAGGGATCGGAAAACACCAGGTTTTCGGTGATGTCGCAGAGCTCGACATTGTCGGCGAACAGCGCCAGATCGGCCTTGCGCTCCTTGGTCGGCATGGAGAGGTCGGAGCCCCGGAACAGCGTGCGCGCCATGAACAGGCCGATGTCGGTGGCGATGTTCGGCAGCTGCCGGCCTTCGATCAGCGCCTTGCGCAGGATGACGTGCGGCGACAGATATTCCATGACGATGAGCGCCTGCCCCTCGTCGAAATGGTAGATTTCGGGCACTGAGCCCGGCGCCCTCGCCTGCTGGCGCGTCAGTGCGTGATATTCGAAGAAGGAGCGCTTCAAGGGCAGCGGCCAGCTGTCGCCGACAAGGCGAACATAGGGCAGCGCCTGCTTGACGACGGCCGCGCCCTTCTCGCCCTCGACGATGAAGACCAGGTTCAGATTGCCGTCGCCGACCTCGCGTACTTTCCACGCCGAGGCGTTTTCGCCGATCCGCGACGTCAGCGCCGCGGTCCGGCCCAGCCTCGCGGCCAGCGTTTCGACCGACAATGCTTCGAACGGTCCGCTCATCGTCACTCCGGCCTCCCCCGCTTGCATGTTCCCATCATAATGGAGCAATGGCGACTGGTCCAAACTAGGAACCGCTCTGGCAATTGTCAATCGTGTTGACAAATGCCGACATTGTTCATAGCGTTGAGGTCAGGGAGGAAGGCATGGTTGAAAATGCCGTGTTCCGCGTGGAGGGGCTCAGGAAATCCTTTGGCCGGATTGAGGTGCTTGGCGGCGTCTCTCTCGACCTGCATGCGGGCGAAGTGACCGTGCTGATGGGCGCAAACGGCGCCGGCAAATCCACCCTCGTCAAGATCATCAGCGGCGTCTATGCCCGCGACGGCGGTGCAATGCAGCTGGGCGGCAAGGATTTCGCCCCGGCTACGCCTGCAGAGGCGATACGGTCCGGCGTTGTTACCGTGCACCAGAACATCAATGACGGCGTCGTCGCCGACCTCGATGTCGCCACCAACCTTACGCTCGACCGGCTGAGCGGAAGCGGTGCGCCGGCATTTTTCAATCCGCGCCGCGTCCGCCGCGAGGCGAAGATCGTGGCCGACCGTATGGGCCTGGCCATCGACCTCAGATCGCGGATCAATGATCTCTCGCTCGCCGATCGCCAGATGGTGGCGATAGCGCGCGCCATGGCGCACGAGCCGAAAGTGCTGATCCTCGATGAGCCGACTTCCTCGCTATCGAGCGCTGAGGCCACGCGGCTCTTCGCCGTCATCGACCGGCTGCGCGGACACGGCGTCGCGATCCTCTACATCTCGCACCGCATGTCCGACATCCGCAGGCTGGCTGACCGGATCGTCTCGATGCGCGACGGAAAAATCAGCGGCGTCTTCGAGGATAAGCCGCTCGACTATGAAGGCGCGGTCAACGCCATGCTCGGCCGCAGGATCCATCTCGACCGGATCGTCGTCAACGAGGCGGCAAAGACGGTTCTGGCCGTCAACGCCCTGCGCATCGCCGAGGGCGCGCGCCCGATCTCGCTGACGCTCGGCGCCGGCGAAGTCGTTGCCGTCACCGGTCTTGTTGGCGTCGGCAAGACGGCCCTGGCCGAGACCCTGTTCGGCACACGAGCGCCGCTCTCGGGTACGATGGTGCTGAACGGCAGGCGCTATGCGCCGGCATCGCCGGGCGAAGCGATCGCCGCCGGCGTCTTTCTGGTCGCCAAGGATCGCGGCGACAACGGCATCGTTCAGGATTTCAACATCTACGAGAATATCAGCCTGCCGTTCCTGAAGCGGCTTTCGGGTCTCGGCGTGCTTAAGCGCAACGTCGAGCGCGCCACCGCGCGGCGGCAGATCGGCGAACTCGGCATCGTCTGCCGAACCGAACGTGACGAGATGGGAACGCTGTCGGGAGGCAATCAGCAGAAGGTGATGGTGGCGCGCTGGATGTCGCAGCCGGCCAGCCTCTTCATCCTCGACGAACCCTTCCAGGGCGTTGATATTTCGGCCAGGCGCGACATCGCCACAAAACTGCGGGCAAGTTCCAGCGGGCGGGCGACGCTGATCTTCGTGACCGAACTCGACGAGGCGCTGGAGACGGCGGACCGCATATTGGTGATGTCCGAGCACACCATCGTCGGCGAGCATCGCAACGCTGACATCGACATGGACCGGCTGCTCGCCGAAGTGGCGGGCCAGCCGCTGCGCGGCGCGGCGTGATTTTTGGTGAGGCAGGATCAAATTGAGCGACAAAGGGCATGAACTTGCATTGCGTGACAGCGGCCGCGCGGCTCGAAGGGATCGAATGACCCTGCGCGACCTTGCCATCCGCTACGGTTTTCTGATCCTTCTTTTCGGGTTGATCGCCTATTTCGCGGTTTCGGCCGACGGCTTTGCCTCGCCGCAAAGCGCCGTCTTCATTTCCAGTCCGTGGCAATCACCGGCATATTGGCGCTCGGTGTCACCGCCACGCTCGTCGTCGGCGGCTTCGACCTGTCGATCGGCTCGGTTGCGACCAGCGCCATGATGGCCGCCGCCTATGTGATGGTGGTGCTGGAGCAGAACGCCATGGTGGCGGTCGCTGCTTGCCTGCTGATCGGAGTGGTCGTCGGGCTGATCAACGGCTTCCTGATCGTCTATATGCGCATGCCCGATCTCCTGGCCACGCTCGGCATGATGTTCCTGCTGGTCGGCCTGCAGCGCATTCCGACGGAAGGCCGCTCAATCGCCACCGGCATGACCATGCCGGACGGTTCGGTCGCGACCGGCAAGTTCGGCGCCAATTTCCTGGCCCTCGGCCGCCACCGCTTCGATTTCTTCATCGACAATCTGCTGCCGGTATCGGTCGTGGTTCTCCTGGTGTTGGCCCTGCTGATCTGGTTCTTCCTCGAATATACGCGTTTCGGCCGCATGATGTATGCGGTCGGCAGCAATCCGAGGGCGGCGGAACTGGCCGGCGCGCCGGTCAAGGCATACAAGATCTGGGCCTACGTCATTTCGGGAGTTTTCGCCTCCATCGGCGGCATACTTCTCGCTGCCCGGCTTGGACGCGGCGACATTGCCTCGGGTAACAATCTGCTTCTGGATTCCGTCGCTGCGGCGCTCATCGGCTTCGCGGTTCTAGGGGCCGCCAAGCCGAACGCCTTCGGCACCGCGATCGGCGCGCTCTTCGTCGGCGTGCTGCTGCAGGGGCTGACGATGATGAACGCGCCCTATTACACGCAGGACTTCATCAAGGGCGCCGTCCTTGTTGTCGCCCTGGTTTTTACCTTCGCCCTGTCCAACCGGGGCAGAGCCTAGAAAATATTGTCGGATCAACGGAGGAGACGGGAATGAACATTACACGCAGAATTCTGGGCAAGATGGCGCTGGGCCTGGCCGGCGCGACGATGCTGATGCAGGCGCCGGCGCTGGCGCAGGACAAGCCGGCACCGTTCGACAATCCCGGCGAGGTCAAGATCGCGCTTGTGCGCTATCTCTCGACCGGCGACTTCTTCCAGGCCTATTTGTCGGGCGTCGAGGCGCAGGCCAAGGCGCTCGGGGTCGATCTGCGGGTTCTCGACAGCCGGCAGGATGCGGCCCTCCAGGCCGACATGGTCGACCAGGCGATCGCGCTCGGCGTCGACGGCATCATCATCCAGCACGGCCTGACTGAATCCATGAAGGAAGCCGCACAACGCGCTGTAGATGCGGGCATTAAGGTCGTCGCCTTCGACGTCAATGTCGAGAACGACAAGATCCCGCAGATCGAACAGTCCGACCGCGACCTCGCCCGCCTCGCGCTCGAGCAGGCGATCAAGGACAATGGCGAAAGCTGGAAGGCCGGCTACGTCTATGTCGCGGGCATCGCGCCGCTCGACCGCCGCGACGAGACCTGGAGGGAGTTCAAGGCGAAATATTCGGGCATCAATGAGGCGGCGATGTTCGGCACGCTGGACAATCCGATCGCCAATTCGGTCGCCAACCAGGCACGCTCGGTGCTCTCGGCCAATCCCGACATCAAGGTGATGTTCGCGCCTTACGACGAATTCGCCAAGGGCGTGAAGATCGCCATCGACGAAGCCGGGCTCTCTTCCGACATCAAGATCTATTCTGCGGATATCTCGACCTCGGACATCGCGGCGATGCGCGAGCCTGGCAGCGCCTGGGCGGCTACCGCCGCCACCAATCCGGCCGTGGTCGGCCAGGTTTCGGTGCGCGCGCTCGCCATGCTGCTGGCCGGCGAAGATCCGGGCAGACAAGTGATCGTACCGCCGACGCTGATCACCCAGGCGCAGTTGAACGAGAACGATATCAAGAACATGGAAGAGCTTTCGGCGAAACTGCCGCAATTTGCTCATGCCGATGTCGCGGTGCCTGCCTGGATGCCGCTGCCGGCTAAGTAAGGTTCTCGGCCATACGGAACGCGAAAGGGCGGCTCGCGAGCCGCCCTTCTTTTCGCCCATTGACAACCGTACGGTAAAGCCGTACGAATTCAGCAGTATGAAGATCCGAAGCGTGCGCCATCGAGGTTTGAAACGCTTCATCGAAGACGATGACGGCCGTGGCATCAAGCCCGAGCTAATCAATCGAGCCCGCAATGTCCTGGCAGTTTTGATTTCGGCACAGGACATGGATGAGGTCAGCGGGCCGCCGGGATGGCGCATTCATAAATTGACCGGCGACCGTGCAGGAACCTGGAGCATTTCGGTATCCGGCAATTGGCGGATCACATTTGATCTGGACGGCGCTGAAATTGTGAATCTTGACATCGAGGATTACCACTGATGAGCGGCGATGCAGAAAGAGTTGGCATGAAGCCGCCCCACCCGGGCGCGTTTATCCGCGAAGAAATTCTTGAGCCCCTAGATCTGTCGGTCGCACGGGCCGCCGAAGTCCTCGGCGTGCGCCGCGCCACCCTTTCCGACCTCGTCAACGGCCATTCCGGCCTGTCGCCCGAAATGGCTCTCCGGGTCGAGAAGGCGTTCGGCGTCAAAATGGATATGCTTTTGCGTATGCAGGCATGGTACGACGCGTGTGCAATGCGTGCGCGCACCGATCAAATCCCGGTGCAGCGGTTCAGTCCTCAGACTTGAACGCACCCGCGGGCGAAGCCCGCCGCGCTAGAATTCGATGCCCTGCTGCGCTTTCACTCCGGCCGAGAAATGGTGCTTCACCGCGCCCATTTCGGTGACGAGGTCGGCGGCTTCGATGAGCGCAGGCTTGGCATTGCGGCCGGTGACGACGACATGCAGCCCCTCGCGGCGGTTCTTCAACGCTTCGACCACCATGTCGAGATCGAGATAATCGTAGCGCAGCGCGATGTTCAGTTCGTCTAGTATGACGAGGCTGATCGACGGGTCGGCCATCAGTTCGGCGGCCTTAGCCCATGCCGCTTCGGCGGCGGCGACATCGCGCTTGATATCCTGTGTCTCCCAGGTAAACCCCTCACCCATCGTATGCCAGACGACGCGGTCGCCGAACGCCGCGAACGCGTCCTTCTCGCCGGTGTGCCACGCGCCCTTGACGAACTGCACGACGCCGACGCGGCGACCGTAGCCGATCATGCGCAGCGCCAGCCCGAAGGCCGCCGTGGTCTTGCCCTTGCCTGGCCCGGTGTTGACGATCAGCAGGCCCTTTTCGACGGTCTTGCCGGCAACCTCCGCGTCCTGGACCGCCTTGCGCTTGGCCATCTTGGCCTTGTGCTTCTCGGCAGTTTGTTCGTCGATCGTCTTCATCATTTCACCTGCAGCGGCAGCCCCGCCACCATGAACAGCACGCGGCCGGCCTTTGCCGCGATCCTCTGGTTGAGCCGCCCGGCGGCGTCGCGGAATTTTCGCGCCAGGGCATTGTCGGGCACGATGCCCAGGCCGACCTCATTGGCGACGACGACCCAGTTTCCGCGCGGTTTAGCGAGGATTTCAACCAGCTTCTCCGACTCCGCTTCGACGTCATGATCAGCTAGCAGATGGTTCGACAGCCAGAGCGTCAGACAGTCTATCAGCAGGGGCCGCCCGTCCGGCACCCCGGCAATGGCCTCGATAAGATCGAGCGGCGCATCGATCGCCTGCCAGCCATCTCCGCGCCGCGCGCGGTGCAGCGCAATGCGCTCGGTCATCTCGTCGTCGTAAGCCTGCGCCGTCGCGATATAGGTCCAGGGCGCTGGGGCTGCCGTGACCAGCCTCTCGGCATGCGCGCTCTTGCCGGAGCGCGCACCGCCGAGAAGCAAGGTCAGTGAGTTGCCGTCACGCAAAACTGTCGCGCAGGCTGCCGGCCGACCGGGCGACCCTGGAGCGGATCGCACCGGCGACGCCGCCGAGCACCACCCAGAAAATCAAATTGGTGACCGTGGCGGCGACTACGTACTGATGGTGGAGATCGGCCGGGATCGGTGAATCATGGCTGACCGGCTGCGGCGCGCCGACAATGTGCGGCGCGACGATCAACGCGACGCCGACCAGCGACCAGACAACGCCGCTGCGAAACGCGATCAGGCCGAGGCCAACGGCTGTTGCAATCACGGTCGCGGTCCACCAGATCTGGCGGCCGCCGAGATCGGCAGCCGGCATGGCCGGCAGTTCCGGCGGCAGGCCGAGGCCCGGCGCCAGCGTGAACACGGCAAAACCTGCAAATCCCCAAAAGATGCCTTGGCGCCAACTGGCGATGCCGCCGAGAATTTCCGAAACAGCGACCAGGACGAGCGCAAAACCGATGGCGGTGACGATGTTGGCGAGCACCGTATAGGCAAGGCGCTCGAAACCGTCTGCCGGCGCCCAGGCTTCCCCATCGTGCTCGTGCGCAGGCGTCCCGGCATCGTGCGAATGAGGCGCGGCGGCTTCCGTTCCGGTCGCCGGATCAGTGGCGGCATGGTCGTGGCCGCCGCCAGCGTTTTCGAAGGTCTCGGCCTTCTTGATCAGCGGGACTGTGGCGTAGGTCTGCATCGCGGCCATAACGATGCCCGCCAATAGCCCGGTGAGCGCCGCGACGAACACGACGTTGCGAAAAATGGTCATGTCAGCAATCTCTCAGTGGCAGGGAAACGCCATCGAATGGCGATAGTCGTGGGCGGCATTGTGAACCACGTCCATCTGCGAGAAGCCCGCGAAGCCGACGATGAAGACGCCGAGCAATGCGGCGAAGCTGAGCTGGACGACGCGCGATGCAGCCGACGTCGAAGCGCCGAGAGAAGAAATTGCTGTGTTCATGATCAATGTCCTTTTCGCCCTCCACCCGAGGGCCTGTAGAGTGTCTGCGTCGCCGGCAGGTCTCCTGGCTTGCGGATCGCCGCCCTTCCCCGCCTTCCCGAAGAATTCTTCAGTGGCCTCTGGGGAGGGCTAGCCGCTTACAGTTGCGGGGGCAGCCGCGGCTTTGGGCATAAGCCCGCACCGCATTCCCTATTGATTCCTCGCGGAACCGTCGACAGCGCGGATCATAAGCACAATCCAAAAATGCCGCAAACCAAATTCCCGGCGCTTCCGGGCGAAATACGTCGCAATCGCGCTAGCCGTTCTCGGTGATCAGTTCCGCAACCAATTTCTGCAGCCGCCACAAATGGCGGTCGTGGATGCCGCGTTCCTCGAGATGGCTGACGGTGTTGTAGAGATAGTCCGGTCCGGAGCCGAGATGGCCGCAGGCGCCGGCCAGCGCCCTGGCCACGGCCGCCTCGTCGAGCTTGCCGGCATAGGTGCGGCCGCCCCGGTTGACGACAAAGCCGAGCGCCGTCACCGGCCCTTCGGCCGTCTCCAGCTTCATCCAGTGCGGCCTGTAGGTCGACGGCTTGGCGGTCATCTCGCGCCGGAACAGTTTTGCGAAGCGTTCGCGCAGATCCCCATCGGGCAGCCTGTAGGCGACGCCGCGGCACTGGCCGCCGCGGTCGAGGCCCATCATCAGCCCCGGCCGGTCGAGTGTGCCGCGCCAGCGCGTCATCTTTATGCAGAAAGCCCGGTGCCAGCCGCGCGCCAGCGCCAGCCGCTCCTCTACATGCTCCAGTTCCGGCCTCCAGATCAGCGAGCCATAGGCGAACAGCCAGACCGGCTCGGCGTCGCTCAGACCTGCCAGGACGGTGTCAAGTATCGCCTCGTAATCCGTGTCATCGAGATAGGCCAGACCCGGTTCGGGCCCTGGATCCTCGACCGCCCGATGGCAGCGCGCCACCAGCTCGGGCGTCAGCGACATTCTTCTCGGCGGCATATTACGCCGCATCCCATTGCGGCGAGAAATCGTAGTCGCAGATCCGGATATTGGCCTTTGACAGCGCAGAGATCGCCGCCATTTCGGTGTTCGACAGCGCAAAATCGAAAATCGCGAAATTTTCCGCCAGGCGCGCCAGCCTGTTGGTGCGCGGGATGGCGACGACGCCTTCCTGCTGGACATGCCAGCGCAGCACAACCTGGCCTGGACTTTTGGAGTGACGCGCCGCCGCGTCGGTCACTGCCTTTTCCATAAACAGCGGGCCACCCCTGGACAGCGGGCAATAGGACACCATCGCCATCCCGGCTTCACGGCAGGCGCGCAGCACCTTCGTCTGGTCGAGATAGGGGTGATACTCGACCTGGTTGGCAACAAGCGGTGCATCCGACAGCTCAATCGCCCGCGAAAGCAGCGTGGTGGTGAAATTGGAGACGCCGATATGCCTGGCGAGCCCGGAGCTTTTCGTGGCGTTTAGCGCCTTGATCGAACCTTCGAGCGGGATCTTCGGGTTCGGCCAATGGATCAGCAGCAGGTCGACCTCGTCGATGCCCAACTGTTTCAGGCTCGCTTCGGCCGAGCGTTCGAGATCGCCGGGTGCAATGTCGGTCCACCACACCTTGGTGGTGACGAATATGTCGTCCCGACCGACGCCGGACGCCCGCAACCCGGCGCCTACCGCCGCTTCATTATCGTATGCGGCCGCGGTATCGATATGGCGGTAGCCGACGGACAGCGCATGCGCCACCATCTCCGCGCAATGATCTCCGTTCAGCGTCCATGTGCCGAGACCGAGCGCGGGAATTGCCGCTCCATTGGCGTTCACTTTGTGCATGGGGAATTCTCCGGTTCTTCCCAGCCGCCCATCCGTGATAACGGTTGCGCGACTTCGCTCCAATAGCACGCGCCGCATGTATCCTGAACAATCCAAAGCCATTGAAGCACCCGCCCGGCGCATAGAAGCCCTCGACGTGGCGCGTGGTGCCGCGCTCGCGGCCATGGCGATCTACCATTTCGCCTGGGATCTGGAGTTTTTCGGCTATGCCCAAACCGGCATGACGGCTGCGGGCGGCTGGAAGCTGTTCGCGCGCTGCATAGCCTCGAGCTTCCTGTTCCTTGTCGGCGTCAGCCTTTTGCTCGCACATGGCCGCGGCATCCGCTGGCCCGGCTTCTGGCGGCGGCTGGCCATGGTGGCGGGCGCCGCGGCGGCGATTTCGCTCGTCACCTGGCTGGCGGTGCCCGGCGGCTTCATCTTCTTCGGTATCCTGCACCAGATCGCGCTGGCGAGCCTGCTCGGCCTCGCCTTCCTGCGCCTGCCCTGGTGGCTGACGCTCATGGTCGCGGCCGCGGTGATCGCTGCGCCAAACTTTCTGCGATCGGAATTCTTCGCCCACCCGGCGTGGTGGTGGACCGGCCTGTCGCCGGTGAATCCCCGTTCCAACGACTACGTGCCTGTGTTTCCGTGGTTCGGCGCGGTTCTGATCGGGCTGGCCTCGGCCAAGCTTGCGTCATCGCAGGGGTTTTTTGTCAAGCTTGCCGCCGTCGACACAGGCCGGTGGTCGCTGCCCCTCACCTTTGCCGGTCGGCACAGCCTCGCCGTCTATCTCATCCATCAGCCGCTGCTGATCGCCGGCCTGTGGCTGTTTGCGCAAGGCTTTCCGGCTCCGGTCGAAACGCCGGAGGTACAGTTCCGCGCTTCCTGCGAAGCGACATGCGAGGAGAGCCGCGACGCGGAGTTCTGCACGCGCTATTGTGTCTGCATGCTGGACGCGCTCGAACCGGACGGTTTGCTGAAGAGACTCTTTGCGGGCGACCAGAGCGCCGAATTGCGCTCGCAAATCGAAACGTTCGCCGGCCAGTGCACCATTGAGACCGACAATTCCATTCTCGAGGGAGGCGCGCCATGACCGATATCCAGAACGGCCCGAACCGGCTGCCGTGGCCGCCAATCATCTACCTCGCGGCCATCGCGATCAGCATTGCACTCGGCCTGCTCTTTCCGCTGCCATGGATTTCGGCGCCTCTCTCCGACATCCTGTTCGCCGCCGGCTGGCTCCTCGTCGCGGCGATGGTCGCCCTTGATTTTTCGGCGATGCGCACAATGGCTCGCGCTAAGACCACCATCATGCCGAACAGGGCTTCCGAGCATCTCGTGACGACTGGCGCGTTTTCCTTCACCCGCAACCCGATCTATCTTGGCAACACGCTCTTGATGATTGGCGTCGGGCTGATAACCGGCATCGCTTGGTTCCTGCCGCTCGCCATTGTCGCAGCCTTCCTCACTCAGAAACTCGCCATCGAGCGTGAGGAGAGGCATCTCGAAGGGCGGTTCGGAAAAAGGTACCGCGACTATGCGAAGCGGGTCAGACGCTGGATATGACGCCAGTCCATCCGGGCGGGAGCTACGGGATCGCGTAGACCATCACTTCACGCTCTATGCCGCGCAGCGACGCGCCCTGCGATACAGGCGAGAGATCTTTCATGTGCAGCAGGTCCGCTGCTTTGGCATCGTTGACGACCGACCCGGTGGCAAAGATCGACTGCGAATTGGCCAGGCCCTGGACGCGCGAGGCGATGTTGACCGTCTGGCCGAAATAGTCCTGGCGCTCGTTCATCGTCACCGCGATGCAGGGCCCCTCATGAACGCCTATCTTCAGGAGGAGATCATCGCGGCCGCTTTTCGCGTTCAACTCGCGCATGGCTTCGCGCATCCTGAGCGCCGCGGCGACCGCCCGGTCGGGCGTCGGGAACGTCGCCATCACCGCATCGCCGATCGTCTTGACCACCGCTCCAGCTTCCGCTGCCACGATCTCGTTCAGGACACGGAAATGCGCGTTGACCAGGTCGAAGGCCACCAGATCGCCGACCCGCTCGTAAAGCTCCGTCGAGCCGCGCAAATCGGTAAACAGGAACGTCAGGCTGGTGATCTTCAGCCGCTGGTCCACCGTCAATGTGTCGGTCCGGTAGAGGTCGCGAAAGGTCTGGTTGGTCAACAGCCGCTTGGCGGTGACGAAGGGCCTGCGCCTGCCGAGCAACCCGTGAAGGACGTCACCTGCGATGCAGACGGCTGGCAAAGCCCGCCTGTCCGTGCGGTTTTCCAATGCGATCCGCAGCGGCCCCGGGCGCATCCCCAGCGCTTGGCTGTGGACGTGATCCTTGTCGAAGACCAGTGAAAGGTTCTGGCGTTCGCGCGTCGGATCGCCCCTTACGTCGATGAACTGCGCCGAATGCGTCACCGGTTCGAAGACGATGATGAATTCCGGGGGAAGCTGGATCGACAGGATCGCTTTCTCGCCGGGCGGAAGTTCAACGCTCTCGAGCACAAAGCCTTCAACTGCCTCTTCATAGCCTTCTTCAGGCAGTTCGACGCCCGAGCCCCAGTAGACCTGGCGAAGGTATTCGGTGACCGGAAGCTCGTCAGGATTATGCGCCGCGATCTTGCGAACCCGAGGACTGACGGTGAAGGTCACCTCCACCATCTCATCGAGCGTCGGCGAATATCCGTCGGCGCAGAGCGCGCAGACATACTCGTCCTTGAGCACGGTCTTCAGCGAGGCGTTGGCGTCGAGAACGCCGCCACAGCCGGGACAGAGCACGTTCCAGGACATGTCGAAAAGGCCGATCCTGGAGGCGTGGAGAAGGGCGGCAATAGTCTGTTCTTCATTCAGCCCGTGCCGCGCCGCAAAAGCCAGCGCATTGATCCGGCACAGGTCGCGGTCGGGACCGCGTTCGATCGCCGCCCCGATAGCATCGACCACCTTGGCGTCGGCCGACTCGCGCAGAATAGATAGTAGATTCCCGGTTTCGCTCATCTCACCCTCTCCGGGTTGGAGCACCTTAGAATTGTTTTTGACCGTCAACGCATTGCGGCAAGGCACCCAATGCCTGCTTCGCAATCACGCCGGCTAAGCGGTTCTTATCCTACACCGCCCCTGCCCGGCCTGTCACGTTTCTCAGGTGTTGACGCCCAGTTCGGCCAGCCGCTCGACGCAGGATTCCTCGGCATGGTCGAGTTCGGCCAGCGTTTCCTCGAGGTCGCGGCGCTTCTGGCGCAGATCGTCGCGCTTTTCCTCGATGCGCTTGATCATCAGCTTGAGCTGGCCGACTTCGCCTGGCGGCTCCTTGTAGATCTGGATGATCTCGCGGATTTCACTGATCGAGAAGCCGAGGCGCTTGCCGCGCATGATCTGCCGGATCAGATGCCGGTCGGTGGGGCGGAACAGGCGGGTGCGGCCGCGCCGCACCGGCTGGATCAGCCCCTCATCCTCGTAGAAGCGGAGCGTGCGCGTCGAAATGTCGAACTCGCGGGTCAGTTCGGTGATCGAATAATATTCCCGCATTGTCGCTCCCAAGGGCAGCTCGCCCGATTCCCAGGCAAACCCTCGCATGGCGTTTACGTAAAAGTCAATTGCGATGCCCGTGGGGCATTCATGCAGGGGGATAGCCCAGATGCAGCCACCAGGCGGCGAGCCCGAGGAAGGCGAAGAAGCCGATCACGTCGGTGACCATGGTGGTGAAGATCGACGACGAGATCGCCGGATCGGCGCCCAGCCTGTCGAGGAACAGCGGTATCAGAATGCCGCCTAAGGCCGCGGCCAGCATGTTGATGATCATCGCGGCGGCGATGACGAAGCCGAGGTCTGCGTTCTGGAACCAGAAACCCGCGACCAGGCCGACAATCGTGGCGATGACCGCGCCGTTGAGCAGCCCTACCATCACCTCGCGGCGGATGACGCGCCCGGCATTGTAGATGTCGAGGTCGCGGGTCGCCAGCGCCCGCACCGTGACGGTCATCGTCTGGGTGCCGGCGTTGCCTCCGAGCGAGGCGACGATCGGCATCAGCGCGGCCAGCGCCACCATCTCCTCGATGGTCGCGCCGAACATGCTGATGACCGAGGCGGAGAGGAAGGCGGTGACAAGATTGACCAGCAGCCAGGGCACGCGCGAACGCGACGTGTCAATGACCGTATCGGAAAGCTCCTCGTCGCCGACGCCGCCCATGCGCAGGAGATCCTCCTCCGCTTCCTGCTGGATCACGTCGACGACGTCGTCGATGGTCAGCACGCCGACCAGCCGCTCGTTCTCGTCCACGACGGCGGCCGACAAAAGGTCGTATTGCTCGAATTCGCGCGCCGCCTCTTCCTGGTCCATGCTGGCCGGGATAGCGTGGCGCGTCTCGTGCATTACCTCCTCGATCTTCACCGAGCGCTTGGAGCGCAGGATCTTGTCGAGATCGACCGCGCCGAGAAGCGTGAAGGTCGGGTCGATGACGAAGACCTGGCTGAAACGGTCAGGCAGGTTCTGATCGTCGCGCATGTAGTCGATGGTCTGGCCGACGGTCCAGAAAGGCGGCACGGCGACGAACTCGGTCTGCATGCGCCGGCCGGCCGATTCTTCCGGGTAGTCCAGCGAGCGCCGCAGCCTGATGCGCTCGGTGAACGGCAGCTGCGCCAGGATCTCATCCTGATCTGCTTCGTCCAGATCCTCCAGGATGTAGACCGCGTCGTCGGAATCGAGTTCCTGGACCGCCTGCGCGATCTGCGCGTTGGGCAGCGCATCGACGATCTCGAGACGTATGGCCTCATCGACTTCCGTCAGCGACGAAAAATCGAAATCCGCGCCGAGGAGATCGACCAGCGCACGGCGCTGCTCGGGCAGCAGCGCTTCGAGCAGGTCGCCGAGTTCGGACTGGTGAAGGTGTCCGACATCCTGCTTGAGCGTCAGCGTGTCGCGATCGGCGATGGCCGCGCCGATATGGGCGAGGAACGATGCGCGGATGACGCCGTCCTCGCCGTAAATGTCGGCGTGGGTCGGCTCATGGGCATCGGCGCCCGGCTTCGGATCGTCCTGGCCTTCCAAATGCCTCGCTCCAAGTCGGGAAAGGATTGCAGGGCAGCTTTAGCGCGCAAGGCGACGAAATATCAAACGAAATACGGCCGCGCGGATCGGAAGCGTGCAAACTCGGACGGCAAGCGAACCCGAGCTTCCGCCCAGTCCAGAAGAGGACTAGAATGGCAACCGACAAGCTGCTGACGCGTTGAACCGGCCAGCCCTGAAAGGGCTGGAGCACGCGGGGACCAGACCCATGGACAGACTGCAGTTCATCATGCCGGTGCGGATCGTGACGGAAGCCGGCCGGCCAGTGACTGAAATCTATGATGTCGAGGAAGCGCTTACGTTTCTCCAGAATTGGTCGGGCGCGCCGGAAAGCCCGATCTATCAACGCGCATTGAACTCCTGTTTTGCGGCCACCATCGACCAGGAATCGGCCGACGACGCCCGCAAGGCATTTATGGCGTTGGCCCGGGTCTCCGGGATCCTGGCCAGGGACATGTCCGTTCCGGCCGGGGTTCTGGAATCCGAGACCCGGACCAAACCGCCCGGGGCGTGAGAGTATCGGTCATAGGATGACGCAGACCCGGCCCAATGCGGATCAATCGGATTTGGAGGTCGGCTGTTGCCGCCGCTTCTTTGGCGGCCGATCGAGCTTCATCGGAAGATGCCGTGTCGAAACCATCTCCACGGCGAGCAGTTCCAAGGCGTCGTCGGATAGTGCGGTCTCGAAGTTCTGGCGAATTTCGTCGATCAGCCACATGATCGACACTGGCGAAACCTTGGAATGGCCGTCCAGCAAACGGCTGATCTCGAATATCACGTCAGCGTCTATGTCGTGCGGCAGTTCCCGCATGCGTTGCCTCGCGTGATCCGGAGCGTTGGCCGGAATACCTCCCCAAGTCCATGTAAATGGAAGAGATTTCCGCCAGGGCAAGTAGAACCTCACCCTCCGGCTTCAGATACGGCGTGCGCAACGCTCGGAGTCGTTGCCCTCTTTATGCCGGAATGCCGGCGGGCTTGACTTGCAACGTCATGATGGTGCTCCCTGAGCTTGCGGGTTCGATCGAGAGCCGCGGTGATCGCCAGTCCGTTTACGCCAAGCGTTAACGAGAAGGCGTTTCAGGTCGGCGTTTCCTCCCGCACGACCTGAAAGCTTGAAGGGGAGGTTTACCACCATGAAGCTTCGTCGCACATTTCTTGCCTTTGCAGCAGGCGCGATGCTGGCCGCCGGTCCGGCGCAGGCTGTCGATATGGCCATCGTGTCGGGCGATACCGGCAATGGCCTGCAGGTACTTCGCGAGATACTCGATCAGTTCGAGAAGAACACCGGCAACAAGGTCACAATCGTTCCGATGCCGACCTCGACGACGGATCAGTTCGGCCAATACAGGCTCTGGCTCGCCGCCCAGAACACCGACATCGACGTTTATCAGACGGACGTCATCTGGGCTCCGCAGCTCGCCAACCAGCTCGTCGACCTGACCGAGGCGACCAAGGACGTCGTCGGCGCCCATTTCCCGTCGATCATCGAGTCGCAGACAGTCAATGGCAGACTGGTCGCCGTGCCGGTGTTCACCGATGCGCCGGCGCTCTATTACCGCAAGGACCTCCTCGACAAATACGGCGCCAAGGTCCCGACCACATGGGCGGAACTGACTGAGACCGCCAAGCTCGTCATGGACAAGGAGCGCGAGGCCGGCAAAGCGGACATGTGGGGCTTCGTCTTTCAGGGCAACGCCTATGAGGGGCTGACCTGCAACGCGCTCGAATGGGTGAAGTCGAACGGCGGCGGTCAGATCATCGAGCCGGATGGCACGATCTCCGTCAACAACCCGCAAGCAGCCGCGGCCGTGGAAATGGCCAAGGGCTGGGTGGGAGCCATCTCGCCTCCCGGGGTCCTGGCTTACCAGGAGGAAGAGGCGCGGGGCGTCTGGCAGACCGGCAACTCGGTCTTCATGCGCAATTGGCCTTACGCCTATTCTCTCGGCAACAGCGAAGACTCCGCCATCAAAGGCAAGTTCGACGTGACCACGCTGCCGGCGGGGTCCGGCGAAGGCGCCCGCTCGGCCGCAACACTCGGCGGCTGGAATCTCGCGGTCTCCAAATACTCCGAGAATCCGGAAGCGGCGATCGAGCTGGTCAAGTGGATCGCCTCGCCCGAGATGCAGAAATACCGCACCCTGAGGACGTCGAATTTGCCGACCATTCAGGCGCTTTACGAGGACGCCGACATCGCCAGGGAGCAGCCGATCATTCCGCGCTGGAAGGACGTCTTCCTCGACGCGGTGCCGCGTCCCTCGGCCCCGGTCAAGATCAAGTACAATGAGGTATCGAGCCAGTTCTGGACCGCCGTGCACAAGACGATGTCCGGCGAGGGCACGGCCGCCGAAAACCTCGCCGAACTCGAGGTCTCTTTGACCAAGCTCAAGGGCGCTGGCTGGTAGTCTCGCCGTGAAAACGCGCCGGCGGGTCGCCCGCCGGCATTTTTCACACTCGTCCGGTCGAGCGGATGACGGAATTGCCGCCCTTGCAATGGCTGTCCGCTATCCAGGGTGAGTGAATTAGCAGGTGCGCCATGGCACAAGCCGGACTGACGCTTGAAATCGCTGTGCCGACTGCCGGCCGCTCGCAGCTGATGCGCCAGCGCGCGCGCTCGGCCTGGCTGTTCCTCGCCCCGATGCTGATCGTGCTCGCAGCCGTCGCCGGCTGGCCGCTGATGCGAACTATCTATTTCGGCTTCACCGACGCCTCGCTCGCCGACCTGGAAGCCCGTCAATGGGTAGGCTTTGCCAACTACTTCTCGGTCCTGAAAATGCCGAGCGGCCGGGTCGTCTATGACGGCCTGCTCGTCGATCCCGTCTGGTGGCGCGCCGTCTGGAACACGGTGCGCTTCGCGGTGATCTCGGTCACCTGCGAGACGATTCTCGGCACGATCGTCGCGCTGGTGCTCAACTCCGAGTTCCGTGGCCGTGGCATCGTGCGCGCCGCCATCCTCGTTCCCTGGGCGATCCCGACGATCGTGTCGGCGAAAATGTGGCAGTGGATGCTCAACGATCAGTTCGGCATCCTCAACGACATCCTTCTCAGGCTCGGCCTGATCAGTACGAAGATAGCCTGGACCGCCAATACCGACACCGCGATGATCGCCGTGCTCATCGTCGATATCTGGAAGACGACGCCCTTCATGGCGCTCCTCATTCTCGCCGCCCTTCAGATGATCCCGAACGAAATCCACGAGGTGGCCAAGCTCGACGGCGCCAACCCGTGGCAGGTTTTCTGGAAGGTGACCCTGCCGCTCATTCGGCCGGCGCTGATGGTGGCCGTGATCTTCCGCGGCCTCGATGCCTTCCGCATATTCGATCTGATCTACGTGCTCACGCCGAACAATTTGCAGACCAAGTCGATGTCGGTGTTCGCCCGCGAGAACCTGTTCGAGTTCGACAAATTCGCCTACGGCTCGGCCGCTTCGACCCTACTCTTCATCATCCTCGGCTCGCTGACCATCCTCTTCATGTGGGTGGGCCGGGTAAAACTGGGCGGAGGCCGCTGATCATGTGGATCGTCAGGCGCGGGGCCTTCTATCTCCTTGTCGCGGCAATCGTCGTCATTGCCGTCTTCCCGTTCTACTACGCCATCATCACCAGCCTGAAGTCGGGCACGGCGCTGTTCCAGGTCGACTACTGGCCGAAGACGTTCAGCCTCAGCAATTATGTGATCGTTTTCACCGTGGGAACGTTCCCGCGCAACCTTCTGAATTCGCTCTTCGTCTCGGCCGCCGTTGTCGTCATCTCGCTGTTTCTCGGGGTCACCGCCGCTTACGCGCTTGCGCGCATCCGCTTCCGCGGCCGCTCGCTTCTACTCGTTACGATCCTGTCCGTTTCGATGTTCCCGCCATTGGCCGTGCTTGCCGGCCTTTTCGAGCTGATCCGGGCCTTGGGCCTCTACAACTCGCTCTTCGCGCTGATCTTTTCCTACATGATCTTCACGTTGCCGTTCACCGTCTGGGTGCTCACCACCTTCGTGCGCGACCTGCCGACCGAGATCGAGGAGGCGGCAATCATCGACGGCGCGACGCCCTGGATCATCATCACGCGCGTTTTTCTGCCGTTGATGGGACCGGCGCTGGTGACCACTGGGCTTCTCGCCTTCATCGGCGCGTGGAACGAGTTCCTTTTCGCCCTCACCTTCACCTCCAACAACGAGCAGCGTACCGTGCCGGTGGCAATCGCGCTCCTCTCCGGCAACTCCCAGTTCGAAACTCCTTGGGGCATTATCATGGCCGCCTCGGTGATCGTCACCGTGCCGCTGGTCATCCTCGTCCTCGTCTTCCAGCGCAGAATCGTCCCCGGCCTCACCGCGGGCGGGGTCAAGGGATAAGGCGATGAAAGCGGAGGCTGCTCCGCCCGGCTTCCCGCGCTATGGCGAAAGCTGCAACTAATTGACTGAGCTTACCAGGACGTCTCTGTCGTCCAGGATCGAAAGCCAGCGCCCTGTGTATCGCGCTGACTGGCGTTTCATGAACCGATATCCCGTCTGCGTCCAAGGCTTCACGTCGTCGTTCAAATTGTCGAGAATCAGGTCGCCGTCCCCCGTCCTGACAGTCAGCACGGCATGTCCTTCGCCGTCTTTCTGTCTGACAACGGTAATCAGCAGGTTCGAAAGCGGAATGCCGTGCGTGTAGAGCATTTTCCTTTTGAGCAACACATAGTCTTCGCAATCGCCTGTGCCGTCGTCAGGAAAGGTCCAGAATTCCTCTTTGCTGTATGCCTTGTTGTCGCTCAGCGCCTTTATCGATCTGTTGACAGCCGTGTTGACGCTGCCGAGCAATGTCCACATCGCGTCGGACATCTGCACCGGATCGCGTCGATCGGACCAGATCCGGCATTCCGAACTCATCCTTTGGCAGAATTCGTAGTGGCCGATCGGCGGTGACGTTCTCCTGCCAATCAGCATCGTTCCCGGCACATCATTTTCAGCTGTTGCCTGCCCTGCCGACATTCCAGCCACTGCAAAAGCCGCAAGAATCCCCGCACGAATCCATATTCGCGTTGTAAAGAAGCCCATTACCCGCCCAAGTCACGTGTTTTTTCACCCATTTACCATTCGTTAGTGACCTTTGGGAAGCCCGGGAGAAATAACGGATTCGTGAGTTGGACATGACCGAGGCGTTAGAGCGCGCAAGCGGAACCGATCCGCAGATTTGAACGTTCGGCCTTCGAGGCGGAATTGTGCGGTAGGAGGCATGATCTTCTCACTCTCCTCCAAGAGACAATTCAGCTCGACATCCCGCCGATGAATATGGGGAGCAAGTTGATGGCCCAGGCGCCGAAGTCCGGAGCGAAGGCGAAGAGCCCGGCACGTGCGGCGAAAGCGAGCGCAGCCAGGAAAACAACCGCCGGCAGATCGAGAACCGCCGGCCGGACCGAGGCAAGTTCCGGCCGTCCCGTCTATCTGGTCGACGGCGCACGGACGCCTTTCCTCCGGGCTCGCAACAAGCCGGGGCCGTTCACGCCGGTCGATCTGGCGGTCCAATGCGGACGGCCGCTGCTCACGCGCCAGCCCTTTTCTCCGGACGAATTCGACACCGTGATCCTCGGCTGCGTCAATGTTATCGCCGACGAGATGAACCCCGCGCGCGTGGCCACGCTCAGGCTCGGCATGGGCGCGGAAATGACGGCCTTCACCGTCCAGATCAACTGCGGCTCCAGCATGCAGTCGATCGATACCGCCTTTCGGACGATTGAAGCCGGCAAGGCCGATCTCATTCTCGCTGGCGGGACGGAGGCGCTGTCCCACGCGCCATTGGTGCTTCGCCAGCAGACGGTCGAATGGTTCGGCCGCTTCGCAACGGCCAAGACCGCCTGGAAAAAAACCGCCGCTCTCGCGGGCTTGCGGCCGGAGATGGCAAAGCCGGTGATCGGGCTCGAACGCGGACTCACCGATCCGATTACCGAACTCAATATGGGCCAAACGGCGGAAGTGATCGGCCACCTCTTCGGCATCACGCGCAAAGCCGCCGATGCCTATGCCCTGGAAAGCCATCAGCGTCTGGCGCGCGCGCAGAACAACGGCTTTCTCGACGGCGAGGTCATCCCGGCGGTCGCCCGCGATGGCACGCTCTACGACCATGATGACGGGGTGCGGCCCGACACCTCGATGGACAAGCTCGCCAAATTGAGCCCGGTTTTCGAAAAGCCTTACGGCAACGTCACCGCCGGCAATTCCTCCCAGATCACCGATGGGGCGTGTTGGACCGTCCTGGCGTCGGAAGAAGCGGTGAAAAAGCACAAGCTCACGCCCCTCGCCCGGATCGTCGACAGCGAATGGTCGGCGCTCGATCCCTCGATCATGGGACTAGCCCCGACATTGTGTTCGACTGAGATCATGAAACGCCGGGTTCTCTCCTGCGAGGACATCGATCTTTGGGAACTCAACGAAGCCTTCGCCGCACAGGTGCTCGCCTGCCTCGCCGCGTGGGAGGATGAGGAATATTGCCGCAACGTGCTCCGTCTCGACGGCGTCTTCGGGCGTATAGACCGCAACCGGCTCAATGTCGACGGAGGGGCGATCAGCCTTGGCCATCCGGTCGGCACGAGCGGAAACCGCCTCGTGCTTCACCTCGTCAACGCAATGCGCCGGCTCGGGCTGAAGCGCGGCATAGCCACCGAATGCATCGGCGGCGGGCAAGGCGGCGCGATGCTTCTGGAGGTTTCTTGATGCCGGTCACAAAGGCCTCCGTCTGGAAGGCACTCGCTCCCCGCAACATGGATCTGGGACCGAAGGACACCGTGAAGGTTTTCACGCACTCGCGGCTGAGCAAGGGATCGGACGATATTGCCTGGCTTGTGCTCGACAGGGCCAACGAAAGCACGAACACGCTGTCGGAGGCAGTGATGGCCGAACTCGACACCGCGCTTGCCGATGTCGAGGGTATGGGCGCCAAGGGCCTCGTCATCCGCTCGGCCAAGAAGGGCGGCTTCATCGCCGGTGCCGACATCCGCGACTTCAAAGGCGTGACCGAGGCGGGTGAGGTCGAGACGCGCATGAGGCGGGCGCATGAGATCGTCGACAGGCTGGCGGCGCTCAGCATCCCTACCGTGGCCGTCATCCACGGGCATTGCCTCGGCGGCGGGCTCGAAATCGTGCTCCCCTGCAAGTTTCGCATCGCCGTCGGCGATGCGAAGCTGGGCTTTCCCGAGATCAGGCTTGGCCTGCATCCGGGGCTTGGCGGGACGTTCCGGCTGCCGGCGCTGATCGATCCCGTCGAGGCGATGACGATGATGCTCACGGGCAAGACCGTGCACGCAAAGAAGGCCAAGGCGCTCGGCCTCGTCGACGCGGTTGTCGAGGAGCGCCACGTCAAAAACGCCGTGCGAGCGGCCGTAGCCGGCAAGATGAAGACGGATCGCGGCAACTGGAAATCGGGCGTGTTCGGCCTCTCGCCGGCGCGCCAGATCGCCGCCCGCCAGATGCGGACCGAGGCGGAGAAACACGCGCCGAAGAAGCACTATCCGGCGCCCTACCGCCTCATCGATCTCTGGGAGGAGCATGGCGGCGACGCCAAGGCAATGCAGAGAGCCGAGATCACCTCATTTTCGGAACTGCTCGCCAGCGAGACCGCGCAGAACCTCATCCGTGTCTTCTTCCTGCACGAGAGACTGAAGGGCACCGCCAAGGGCGAAAGCGGCATACGGCATGTCCACGTCATCGGTTCGGGCACGATGGGCGGCGATATCGCGGCCTGGTGCGCGTCGCATGGACTGCATGTCACGCTTACCGACCTCGACCGCAACGCGATCGCCAAGGCGATTGGCCGCGCCGCGGAGTTCTACGACAAGAAGCTTCATTCGGGCATCGAGCGGCGCGACGCGCTCGACCGCCTGATCCCCGATTTCGACGGCTCGGGCGTCGCCAAAGCGGATCTCGTCATCGAGGCGGTTGCGGAGAAGGCGGACGTCAAGCGCAAGGTGTTCGATGCGATCGCGCCGAAAATGAAGAAGGACGCGATTCTGGCCACCAACACGTCGAGCATTCCGCTTGAGGTGTTGCGCGAAGGCCTGGCTTGTCCGGATCGGCTGGTCGGCCTGCACTTCTTCAACCCGGTTGCCAAGATGGAGCTTGTCGAGGTCGTCGCGCACGACAGAGCGAGCCAGACGGCGCTCGACAGGGCGCATGCCTTCTGCAGCGCGATCGAGCGGCTGCCGGCCGCCGTGAAAAGTGCGCCCGGCTTCCTCGTCAACCGCGCCTTGACGCCGTATCTGACAGAAGCCTTCGTCATGCTCGACGAAGGAACGCCCAAAGAGACGATCGACCGCGCGGCGGAGGATTTCGGCATGCCGATGGGACCCATCGAGCTCGGCGACCGCGTCGGCCTCGACATCGGCCTGGAGGTCGTGCGGATGCTCAAGGACAAGCTCGACGACCCCATTCCCGACATTCCGGCGTGGCTCGCCAAAAAGGTCGAAAACGGCGAGACCGGCCGAAAGGCGGGCAAGGGCCTCTACGCATATGACGACAAGGGAAAGCCGAAAAAGGCGTCCGACGCGCCGGCGCCAAGCGCGGAAATGCCGGACCGCCTCGTGCTGCCCATGCTCAACACCTGCGTGCGCTGTCTGCGTGAGGGCATCGTCAAGGACGAAGACACGCTCGACGGCGCGATGATCTTCGCGACCGGTTTCGCGCCGTTCCGCGGCGGGCCGATGCATTATGCGCGCAGCCGCGGTGTGGCGGATATTCAGGAGACACTGAAGCGGCTCGAACAGAAGCACGGACCCCGCTTTGCCCCCGATAAGGGCTGGGAGGCTTTGGGCGGAGAAACGTGACGGGCAAGCCGGACCAGCACCAACAGGCTGAAAGCGTCGCCGACCGCATTATCGAGCGCCTTGGCGGGCGCATCGTGCTCGCGCTTCCGCTCGGGCTCGGCAAGGCCAATCTTGTCGCCAATGCGCTGTTCGAGCGGGCGGCCGGGGACAGGACGATCGATCTCGATATCTTCACCGCACTGACGCTGGAGAAGCCTTCCTGGTCGAGCGACATGGAGCGCCGCTTCATCGAGCCGCTGAACGAGCGGCTATATCCGGGCTACCCGGGTCTCGCCTATACCAAGGCGCTGCGCGACGGCTCGCTGCCGGAAAATGTCCGCGTCAGCGAGTTCTTCTTCGTCGCGGGGCGTTGGCTCTCGATCGAGATCGCCCAGCAGAACTATGTCTGCGCCAACTACACCCATGCCGGCCGCTACGTACTCGACCGCGGCGTCAACGTGATCGCGCAGCTTGTGGCAAAGCGCGGCGACGGCGCCAACGCCGAGTATAGCCTGTCCTGCAATTCCGACATCACGCTCGACATTCTGCCGGTACTGACGGCCCGGCGCGAGCCAGTCCTGCTGGTGGGTGAAGTGAGCTCGCAATTGCCCTTCATGCCCGGCGAGGCGGTGCTGCCGGCCGGCGAATTCGATCTCATTCTCGACGGACCCGATCGCGACCGGCCGCTCTTCGTCGTGCCAAGGGAGCCGGTATCGGCCGCCGATCACGCCGTCGGCATCCACGCGGCAAGTCTGGTGAAGGACGGCGGAACGCTGCAGATCGGCATTGGCTCGCTGGGCGACGCGCTTACCGCCGGCCTGATCCTGCGGCAGCGGCAGCCCGAGCTTTTTGCCGGCGCGCTGCATCGCCTCTCGCCAAGTAATCAGGCCGCAGGACGGGAGACGGGAACCTTCGAAACCGGCCTCTACGCCGCCAGCGAGATGTTCGTCGACGGTTTCATGGATCTCTACCGGGAAGGCATCCTGAAGCGCCGCGCCTCCGATGGCGCCATCCTCCATTCCGGCTTCTTCGTCGGCAGCAATGCGTTCTACGGGTTTCTCCGCAGCCTGCCTGAGGAGGAGCGTGCGCTTTTCCGGATGCGCGGCATTTCCTTCGTCAACGAGCTTTACGGCGAGGAGGAAAGAAAGCGCGCCGATCGGGTGCACGCGCGCTTCGTCAACAATGCGATGATGGTCACGCTACTGGGAGCAACGGTGTCGGACGCGCTTGCCGACGGCCGCGTCGTCTCCGGGGTTGGCGGGCAGTACAACTTCGTCGCCCAGGCTTTCGCGCTCGAAGGCGCGCGCTCCATCATCACGCTAAACGCGGCGCGCCGGGCGCGCGGGCGCCGTGAATCGCGCCTCGTCTGGTCCTACGGTCACACGACGCTGCCGCGGCATCTGCGCGACATCGTCGTGACCGAATACGGCGCTGCCGATCTGCGCGGCAAATCCGACCGGGACTGCATCGCCGCCATGCTTGCAATCGCCGACTCGGCCTTTCAGGAAGAATTGCTCGACGCGGCGAAATCCGTCGGCAAGATCGAGAAGAACTACGCCATTCCGCCGAACTTCCGCCGCAACACTCCGGCGCGCATAGCCGAAGCGCTTGCTCCGCTGCGCAAGGAAGGCTGGCGCGCCAGTTTTCCATTTGGCGCGGAGTTTTCCGAGGATGAACAGCGCTTGATTCCGGCACTGCGGCTTCTGAAGCACTCAACTGCGTCCAGACCATTGCTTGCGCGTGCAGTCCTTGCGTCCTTGACCGAAGGTAGGCCCGATGACGAGGAGCGCGCGGCCCTCGAGAGGATGCAACTGGCAGTGCCCGCAAGCCTGCGCGAACGGCTCTATGCAAAACTGCTTCTCTGGGCGCTCAGGCACGGCGAATAATTGCCCTGATCCGGAGCGATCCGGCACCGCGTGCGCCGACTGTATTTTGATTGCAAAAGCGATCTCACGCAGCCCGCCTCTATTCGGCGGCCTCGGAGCGCGTGGAGCGCTTGTCGCGCGCCGGCTTTTTCCGGCGGTGCTGCGCCGCAATCGGCGATATGTCTTCCATGGGGAACGCGTCGACGGCCACTACGCGGTCCACCGCCGCCTTGGCTTCGGCAAGCTGTTCGAACTCCGCTGCGCTGATGACCCCCTTGTCGCGGGCGTCTTTCGGGTCCCGCATATGCGCATCTCGCATCTTCTTTTCGATGTGCGCCGCGGCGGTGACGAGCCTGAAAGCCTGCTCGAGATCCTTCAGCGGGTGCTCCTTGTGCCCTTCGCCGAGATAGACATCCGGCATCAGCCTGTCGCGCTGAGGCGTATCCTTCATCAGCGTTTCAGCCACCTCGTTCGTCAGTTTGTCGGACGGCATCGGAGCGGGGATACCCACGGGAAAAGCGAGCAGCCTGACAAGCAAAGCCGCCCAGCGCGCCGGCAGATTGTCCAGCACACCGGCAAAGGCGGCCGCGATGCGGTCCTGACCCTGGTGCATCACATAGTCGACGATCGGCCGGTCTTCCTCATGCCGCCCCTCCGTCTCGAAGCGCTTCAGAACCGCGCCGAGCAGGTAGAGTTCCGACAGGATGTCGCCCAGTCTGGCCGAGATCATCTCCTTGCGCTTGAGCGCGCCACCCAGCGTCATCAGCGCGAAATCGGCAAGCAGCGCAAAGGCTGCGGCATACCGCGAGAGTTGTTTCCAGTAGCCGGACATCGCCGCCCCCCGTGGGGCCGGCCCGATGCGCCCGCCCGACCAGCCGCGCACGAAGGCCCGCCCGGCAGTGACGAAGGCATGCCCGGCATGGCGCCAGATCACCTTATCGAAGGCGTCCAGGCCTTTCTTCTCATCCTTGTCGGCCAGCGCCAGCATTTCCTCCAGCATGTAGGGATGCGAGCGGACTGCGCCTTGCCCGAAGATCATCAGGTTGCGCGTGAGGATGTTGGCGCCCTCGACCGTGATGCCGATCGGCGCCGACCTGTACTGGCTGCCGAGATAGTTCTTCGGGCCGTCGATGATCGACTTGCCGCCGTGGATGTCCATCGCTTTCTCGATCGACTCGCGCATGCGTTCGGTGGCGTGGAACTTCATGATGGCCGAGATCACCGACGGCCTGTGCCCCTCGTCGAGCGCGGCAATGGTGAGCCGCCTTGCGGCGTCGATCAGATAGATATTGGCGGCAATATCGGCGAGCGGCTTCCGGATACCCTCGAACATGCCGATCGGCACGTCGAACTGAGTCCTGACCCGCGCGTAGGCCCCGGTGGCACGCGCGCATATGGCGGCGGCCGCCGCCGACTGCGAGGGCAGCGAAATGCCGCGGCCGGCGGCAAGCGCGGTCATCAGCATCTTCCAGCCTTCGCCGATCTGCTTCTCGCCGCCCAATATCCGGTCGAGCGGCACGAACACGTCCTTCCCGTAGAGCGGACCGTTCTGGAAATGAGTGAATTGCGGAATATGCCGTTCGCCATAAGTCACGCCCGGCGTCGACGTCGGCAGCAGCGCAACCGTGATGCCGAGTTCTTCTCCACGGCCGAGATGGTTTTTCGGGTCGTACATCTTGAACGCGAGGCCCATGACGGTGGCGATCGGGCCGAGTGTGATGTAGCGCTTGTGGAAGTTGAGCCTGACACCCAGGACCTTCTCGCCCTCCCACTTGCCATATTCGACGATGCCGCTGTCGGTCATCGCCGCCGCATCCGACCCGGCATCCGGCGAGGTCAGGGCAAAACAGGGGATCTCACGCCCGTCTGCGAGCCTTGGCAACCAGTAGTCCCGCTGCGCGTCAGTGCCGAAATGCATCAGCAATTCGCCCGGACCCAGCGAATTCGGCACCATCACAGTCACGCCCGCCACCACGCTGCAGGAGGAGACTGTGCGGACGACTTCCGAATGCGCGGTGTTGGAGAAGCCGAGGCCGCCATATTTCTTCGGGATGATCATGCCGAAGAATTTCTTCTCGCGCAGAAAGTCCCAGACCTCGCGGGGCAGGTCGCGGTCCTCCCAGTTGATCTTCCAGTCATCGACCATGGCGCAGAGTTCGCGCACCGGCCCGTCCATGAAGGCCTGCTCCTCGGCGGACAATCTGGCGGGCGGCATGGCGAGAAGCTTGTTCCAGTCGGGATTGCCGGTGAAAAGCTCGCCGTCCCACCACACCGTGCCCGCATCGATCGCGTCCCGCTCGGTCTCGGAGATCGGCGGCACGACACGCGCGGCCCATTTGAAGACCGGCCGGGTTATGGTGTCGCGGCGGAAAGTGCGCAGGCTCATGGGAAAACGCCTCCCGTTCCTCATGCCATCATAGCTGGAATGCCGCGCATCGCGATCAGTTCCGGCCCGCGTGGCGTCGCATTCGGGCCGCTTGGAACATGCACGTCGGTTGGGAGCCGGAGTTCGTCCCACAGCGAGAGCGATGACGATCGCCTAGCGGGCATTTGTCGCGCGAGCTGCGGCTTGCCGGAATATCAGCAGTCGGCGCGGTTCAAGACGTTCGAGCCGACCGGAGAAGAAGAGCGGCCCTATTCGCACGTCGTTGCCGCCGATCACCTTATATATGGTCGGCGGTCTTCTAGGGCATAACATCTGTACTATGTGAAGCTGGCCGCTATTGCAGCAAAATCCAGGAATGTTCTCCCCTGCCCCTGGGATAGTCTCTCCAGGGAGAACAATTGGCCGTATGCAATGACTTGGCCAATTTGTGATGGTGCGGTCGAGAATTGTGCCATAGTGAGGCCCCGCAAGGACTTAGCGGCAGGTGCGGGGAAAAACGCCCGTTGAATCCATTGAGAAATCCCGGAGCCTGCCCGCACCTTCGCTCGCCTCTTCGGCCTTATGTAGCAAAAGCACCAAGGCGCAATCGCGGCAGAGCTGGTGAGCCGTGCGCCTCCTGATCATGCGAGGCGACCGCTATCTGTTCGCGTAGGTCCGCCATGTTGGCGAGCATTTCGCCACGCTTGCGAAGCAACCCAGAGATCGTGTTTTGGTAGCCGGCGTCCATGATACCATGCCTCCAGCATGGCCTCCCGCCACCTCGCCGTGAGGAGGCTATGCGAAGGCTGGCGCTGCATCGGGTATATCGGGGACAGAAGCGCGCCAGCCTTTTCTCATGCCGGTTCGGGGCGATTGGCTCAGCGGGAGAGCACTCCCTTCACACGGGTGGGGTCGCAGGTTCAATCCCTGCATCGCCCACCAAATTTCTCAACAAAATCAATGATAGCTTACCAATCGAAGCCGCGTTGATTGTGTGAACTTGCAGTTTTGTGCAGGAACATGCGGCGAACGGAAGGCATCTTCCCGTACAAATCCCGTACACGGTTTCGGGTTTTGTTCGCATGGCAAGTGCGCCGCGTGCTATGTCGCTTGACATCTGGGACTTTAGCCGCGTGGACGCACGGTCCTCGCTTCCGGTTTGGTTGGTTCGACGGATGCGCATTAACGAAGCGATACGCAAAACAGTCGTATTCCTCGGGATTCAAGACAATACCGGCGCGTTTACGCCGTATGGAACGGGCTTTGTCGCGCTCTGGCCCGAGCACGATCGATATTACATTTATCTCGTCACGGCGAAGCACGTCCTCAGTGACATCAAGCGCACAAGTCGCGATTTGATTGGCCGGCTGAACAGCAAGGAGGGCAAGGCGGAACTCGGCAAGCTGCCAGCGCCCGACGAATGGTTTACGCATCCCTCAAATTCGCAGTGCGATATTGCCGTCGTTCCGTTCTCCGCCTCCCCTGAGACGTTCGACTATAAGGGCGTTGACCTAATCAAAAATATCCTGACGGAGGACTTCATTCGGGAGAATGAAGTCGGACCAGGAGACATGGTCTTTACTGCTGGTCTGCTAACTCGTCATTTTGGCGTTTCTAAAAACATTCCGATCGTTCGCAGCGGCAACATTGCTGCAATGCCCGACGAACCGATAGATCTGGTGGACTTGGGCCATCAAGAGGTTTACCTCATCGAAAGTCGCTCAATTGGTGGCTTGAGCGGCTCGCCGGTATTCCTCAGTTCTAGTGCAGCCCGGGTGCGCGGCGGCACACTGGTTCTTGACCCAATGAAGCAGGAGCGCCTAATTGGCGTGAATATTGGCCTGTTTCAGCTTCAACCCTCTATTGATAGAGCGCGGACAGACGAGGCCGAACGGCGGGATCATTTTCTGGAGATGATGAGCGCCGGGATTGCGATCGTCGTCCCCATTCAGCGCGCAATTGAGATCATCAGGGATAGGCCGGACATGATTGAGCATCGCTATAAGCAGTATAGGAGCGGCGAAATGACTTAGCGCACGTGCACACGCCCCACCGCTCAGGTCGAATCCGGCCCGGGGAGCCACTTACCACAAATTGCTTGTCAAGAATCCCGGAATTCTGCGGTTTTCGCAGTTTCCGCCACCTTCCGTGTTGCACGTTTTGTTGGACGTTTTCGGGCACGCGGATTTCTTGGCCCGCTTCCAAGGGGAGGAACGAACGCTTCACTGTTCCCCTATTATGCTATTCGGCCTTAGGGTGCTAGAGATGGACCTAGGGGGATAAGATGAAGCGAGCGATTGTTGCAGCCTTGGGTGCGGTGTCGATTTTCGGCGGAAGCGCCTCACTCGCTGAGGAGCTTTGCACAGGGAACACTCGTCAGCACCACCCGCTGGGAGAATACGATTTCTCCACCAACTCCCGCGTCGAAGAAGACGGCGAGTTTTGGAAGTACATTGCCTGCGTTCAAAATAACAGCACTGAATATTGGCTTCGTCTGAGTTGGTTCATCCCACTGATTGGTGATCGCTGGGTCCCTCCCGGAGAGCATTTGGAGCAATCTCGCCTATCGAATGACGCAGACGCACGCCCGATTTTGGCATGCATTGAGTACGGCAACTTGAAGCAAAAAGCCGTCGCTCAGCTGCTCGGGGATGCGCAGGACGAAAAAAAGAGCAGCAATCCCGATGAAGTTGGTTGTCGTAGGTCGCTGGGCTTTGATGCAGCACCGACTGAAAAGGCGGTCGAATTGCCCTCCGATGGCTTGATGGAGGAGACCCGCCTGTTCGTTCCATCTGATATAAAAGACCCAGCTAACTCAATGCTGGAAGTAAATGTCTCGTATGGCATAAAGCCAGGGACCAATGGATACGAGAGCTACTTCGTCTACAATGCGACGCCTTACCAGGGCAGTTCAAACGCCAACCCTGATCTAATCCGGATCAAGCCGAGGTTTTCACCCAAAGCGCAGTACCTATTGAATGCGTTTTCTGGTCAAGTTTCAAAGGATTATCTTCAAGTGGCGAAGGAGGGCTCCTTTTCGTTCGGTGTTTCCGGCGCAGCCAAATGGGAGATCGAGCCGGCATTCTATGACTTTGTGGATCAGGATGGAAACGTGCTGACTAGCCTCCATGTGCCACTGTTTTCGCCGGCAGGCACCAATTGACTAACGTTCTCGTTTCGATTGGATACGCCTCCCCAGCCCCACTGCTTGCGGTCCTGACCCCATGGCAGGAATTGTTCCGCGGAACTGTTTTTGCGCGGCCCGGAATTTCGGCTGCGGCGGATCCCACAGCTCTGTTGCTCGGAGCTATCCTCAGCTTTGTCATCGTGACGTTGTGGCAACATCGAGGATCACAATTTCTTCGTAGGGCCACCCTTGGCTCGTTCTTCCTGATGGCAGCTTTGCTAGCCGCCTGCGGACTATTTCATCATATGCTACGGCGACCGTGGCCGCCTGATACGACAGCTTGGTTGGAGTCCTTTTGGGACTATTGCTATGTGGCGGCAATGGTTGACACATTCGTCCTTGTCACCGTGGCGGCGATGCTAATTGGAGCCAGCGTCCGCTCATCAGGCACACCCGGCTAAAATGCGAGCTTGCATCCCAAACTCGCGGTTCCTATGTCCTACATGAAATACGAACAGCCGAAGCGTGTGGGGGCTACCACAGGGCTGATTAAATCTGGAAGTGCCCTCGCTGCTGGTCTTAGGCGCGATGTTCGGCTCATCAAGAGGCACGCGCAGGTAGAAGGAGAACCCGCCATATGACGGTGTTCCTCGCTATCGAAGCCAGCCAGCCGAGCGGTAACAACTACCGTCTGGTAGTAGGGTGCACATTGCCCCTTGCGCTGGTTTCGTTGGTTGTCGCTATCGCGCGGCTGTTCTGATGAAGAAGAGCATCCCGGCAACGGGGTGCTCTTTTCGTTTCTAGTCGTGAAGGGCGGTGGCTTGGAGGCCTCGCCCGGAAGCCGCGATCTGTTTCCGTTCAACCACTTCGGCGACGGTGTGGCAAAATTCGCGTTCACCGTCAATCAATGACTTAGCGCACGCGCTGCCACACCCGCTGACCGACGAGACGGTCCTGGCGGACTTGAAGCGGTTCAACAAGAAGGGCACAATCTTTCGACGGTGATGATGGAGGGATGTGATGCGCGGGCTGAAAGGAAAAATGCTCTTCGCGGCGGTCAAGCCGTTCATGGGTCGGCCAAACACGCCAGAGACGGTAGAAGAGATCGGGGCGGCGCTTGAGAAGGCCGAAGAAGACTACGCGGCCTTGATCGCCGATTTGACGCGCGAATTCACGCCGGAAGAGCTCGAAAAATTTCTGCTTGGCGAATTCACGCCGGAAGACCGTCACCTGATGTAGGGATTGACCCAGCCGGACGGCCCTGTCGGCGGCGAGATGATGATGCCGACTTTCTTGCCGCCGCACTTCGAGCATTTCAGTTTCGGCGCGAGATCGTCATGCAGGACCGAATGATCCGGCCCGAGCCTTTCCCGCAGCTTCACCAGGTCGAGTGTCTGATTGTGTTGGCAGTGCCAGTTATGGCAATGGGCGTGCAGCGTGTAGTCGCCGTCGATGAGCTCCTTGACCGTGGTGAATCTGATCATCGGGAGAAAATAGCGCGAGTTCGGGCGGCTGGGAACATTCTCGCCATCGCACCGTTTCAACGCGATGGCAGATCCGATTCCCCTCGACGATGCGATACGCTCCGAAGTCCGGCGCGAGATGGAGATCGCCAGGGCCAAATACGGCGAGCATTTCGAGCTGCTCTGCATCGAAGGCAGTTGGGGAGACACGATCGACGACCGCAAGGCGCTGCAGCTGCTGCGCTCGCTCAACCGCACCGGCTCCATTTACGCGGAAGTTATCTGCCAGGTCTGAACGCAAGAAGCCCGCCACTCGGATCCTGCGATAGCGGCGGGCTTCTTTTCCCAAGGGTGAACGAGGAGCCCTTGAGGCTACAGAACTCCAAGGCAAAAGTTTTGTTCCGGGCTAAAAAGCAAAAAAAGCCCGCGCCTCCGGAGAGACGCGGGCTTTTCGACTTCTAGATTTTAATGTTTATTCGGCCTGCGGCTGACCGGCAGGAAATCCGCTTCGGCCGGCGCGGGCAGCATTCGGACTACTGACCGCGCTGGTCGAATTGTCGTCCACCACGCAAACGCCGAATGCAAGAAGGCCGCCGCTCCTGCGACGAAGCGGCGGGCTCTTGGCCTTTACCAGGGGGGTGGAAACCAGCCCCGCCGCAGGATCGCGACCGAAAAAAGGCCCGACCGAAAGGGGCGTTGATCGGTCGGGCCTGCGAGGTGAACCTTCGGGAGGAAGGTTTCCGACAGTGAATACCGGATATGTTACGACCAAATGACGGTTCGTCGTGAACGGCACTATATTGTTTCTGCCTAATATGCATGAACTGGGCCGGCCGCCACTGCTCCGTTCAGTTTAGATGATCAGGGCGGCGGGCGCCCGGTCAGATAGGTGTATATCCCGACCAGCCAGCCGGCGAAGGCGACCACGCCGATGCCGATCTTGATGAGCCAATGGCCGAGCGTGCCCGCCCCGGCGGCCTGCTGGCGCAATGCCACGACGTCATTGGTCACGGTCTCCATTCCATCCACCTTGTCCTCGATGCCCTCGACCTTGCTCTTGATCGAATGCACGTCGGACTCGAGGTGCGTGGTCCGCAGCACAGCCTCATCCAGGCGCCGGTGCATATTGGCGCGACTGGTTGTGCTGGCGACTTCGGATTCGCCCATGTCCTTCTTGAGTTCGTCGACCTTCTCGTTGATCGCTTTGACGGTGCCGGTGAGCTCGCCCAGTATCTTGTAGATTTCGTTCAGGCTTGCTGCCACGACTGCCCCTCAACCGCTGTTGCCGAAGATGCCGGGCGCTCCGACAGGATCAGAACCATCGCGAGCGCCATAAGGGTCAGTGCCCACATCGCAACTCTCCAGGTGCTCACAGGAGCCACCACAGGCAGACGAGTGGGACGATCAGGACCAGTGGGATAATCGCGCGGATGAGGAAAAGGGCGATGTTGGCGAGGATGATGACGGCAAGGAACTGCCGGTCCCCGGCCATGCCTTGCGTCCTGCGAACCAGGGAATTCACGACCTTGTCCTCTACGGCTATCCAGAAGCGTTTCACTTCTGCACCTCGTTCCACTTGCGGATGCCGTCGACCTGGGCGGAGCATGTCGCAAGAGCGCCCTCGGTGTAGGTGAGCCGGTTGACCAGGTCGCCCGTGGTCGCCAGCGGCTTGCGCGACTTCGGCGGGCATGGTCGGACCAGCGCTGCAGGAACGGTCTCACGGATCACGACTGGCGCGGTGACCACCATCGGCTCATCGGTCAAGCAGCCGCTTAAGATCGGGAGGGACAGGAGAAGCGAGATAGGCCCGCACATCTTCGTTCGCATCTTTGAGGTCTCCGACTGCCTGGTTGGTTTCCGTCACGGCCTGGCCGATGTCTGCGATCTGCTCGGCCATCTCAGCGATGATCCGGTCATTGGCTTCCGCCGAGGCGCGCAGCCGGCCGATGGTTTCTTCCTGCGCCTTGTTGGCATCGACGGCGGTGTTGAGATCGGCGATTGCTCGAGCGCGGTCGGCCTCGGCCGCGATCGCTTCGCCGCGATACCAGAGCATGGCTCCGGCCAGCGACAGGAACGCCAGCACGACGGCGACGAGGATGCCGAGGCGGAGAGACATCACGAGCCTACCTGCTCGGCTGTGCCGTCCCAGACGAATTGGTCGAGCGGCAGGTGCTTGCGGCAACCAACACAGAATGTACCGTCGTAGAACGATGGATCGCGGGCGTAGGTCTCGGCGATGTCTTGAGACATCGTGGTTGCGGCACCGCGGCCCTTGCCAACGGTGTCCAGTTCCGCTTGTGTCCAAAACTTGCCAGTCACGGGCAATTCGCTCTCCGGATAGGCTTCGAACTTCACATAGCCGAATTTGGCGTAGCGCTCCGTTTCAGCCTCGGTGAGGTCTCGGAGCGGGTGCTTGGCCGCCGACATGCCGACGTGCACATAGGAGCGCCGAATAGGCCTCACGAAGCCCTTGGCGCGTTCCTCTGCCGTCAGGACCACGTAGCCCTTCTGCTGGCCGCTTTCCTTGAGATCGCGATGGTCCGCCGTCACTGCGCCGCCGCCCGACAATTCGGTTTTCATTGCTTCTTCCTCGCTTCGAATTGGAAAACCCGGTCACGGACACTGAACATCAGGAGGTCTTGTCCTGTGCCGTCGACCTCCTCGACCGGGATGTTCACCTTGCCGCCGAGACGCTTCACCAGGACGATCAGCAGTTGGTCCTTGAAGTCGTCGAGCATGGCGGCATGCTCTGGCGCGAAGGCCCGGGCCATATCGATGCCCTTGCCCATCAGCGCAGCCCCTCGAGGCAGAGCTCGAGCTCGCCGATGCGGCTCTTGTCGCCAAATTCGCGCCGCAGCTTGAGCCCGCGCACGACCTTGCCGCCGGCGCGGTTGAAGCGGGTGACAGCCTCGCAGGCGGCGCGGTATTTGCCGGCCCGGGCCAGCCTCGCCGCGGTCGACTTGCAGATCGCGCCGACGCCGACATTGTACCCGGCCGACAGCAGCGACGCCTGAAGGCTGATGGGCAGGCTGGTGTAGTTCGGGATGCACTTGGCGATCGGCGCGTAGAAATCGTTCTCAACCCGGCGCAGCAGCATGGCGTCGCACTCGGCGTCGGTCTTGACCATGCCGGGCTTCACGCCCTTGGTCTCGCCATCGCAGATCGTCCAGACGCCGACGATGTCGCGGTAGGCCTTGTTCTTGCGGCCTTCCCACGGCTGGATCAGCACGGCGATCGACAGGGCGACGACACCTGTGGCGCCGATCAGGGCATTCCTGGCTCGCTTACTCATCGGACAAGCCCTCCTGCGCCACCACGCGGGCGAACAGGGCAGCGGCGCCGACCAGGCCGGAAAGCGCCGCAAAGACGCCGGCCGGGATGTCGAGCACGCCATCGAGCATGGAAAGTGTGACTTCGGCCCCGGACAGGATGGCGGCGAGGATGATGAGGCGCACGCTCCATGCGCGCGAAAGCACATCGCGCCAGTTGGCGAGAAGTTTCATGGCAGTTCCTTTCGTGAGGGAGGTTTTACTTACTGAGCCAGTTGCGCAGATCGTCAGCGCCGGCTCCGGAATTGCAGATTGAAATCTTCCGTGAACGGTGGGATAAATGCAGCCGGCTTGGGGGATTTTACGATGTTCGGCTACTACTGGCTCGCATTGTTGGTGAGCATCGCTGGGTTCGGATTTTTCGCCTTCGGCATCACGCGGCCGAAGACGGATGTCTCGCAATGGCACGAATACCATGGCGGTTGGCAGATCCCGGTGATCGATGGCCGGAGAGCCCGTGGCCCTGTCATGCGCCGCAAAGTCAAGGGCGCGTGGGAATACCGCTATATGACCGCCGACGAACTTTCGGATTTTGAAAGCTCTTGGGCCTGGTGACTTAAAAAGGATGACGGATGCTAAATGCGGACTTAGTGGTTTCGCACATTCGCGAAGCGATAGGGAGCCAGTTCCTGGTCGGACTCGACATCAGCAACGGACCATCTGCACTCAAGACGTACTTTGATCTAACGAAGCAGCACCCGGAACACCGCGACGCCCTCCTAAAATATCCGCTCCATTCGCCAGGCTCTGTTTCAGCATTCAATGGCGCCGGCGTTGACTACTTCCTCGGCGGCATTTGGCATGCGAATGTCATTGCGAGGGCGCTGGCGAAACACGCGCCGGATCAGTCGCTTGACGTTCTGGACTTCGGCTGCGGTGCCGGGCGGCTTCTACGCTACCTTCTGCTATTTCTGCCGCAACACCGGTACGCCGGCTGCGACGTGAATATGGCCAGCGTCGATTGGCTCAACGAGACCTTCGCGCCGGCATCCTTCTCGGCCATACATGCTTCACCGCCAAGTTCTTACGCCGATGCATCCTTCGATGTCGTCTATGGGTGGTCTATTTTCACTCACTTCAACGAGCGGCTGCATGTGGCGTGGCTAGAGGAACTTTGGCGCATCACTCGACCCGGCGGTCTCGTCCTGGTCACGGTCCACAACGATGCGCTGGTGGGGAGATACGGAACCGAGGCGAAGCTCGTAGAACGCATGGTTGCTCGCGGAGCAGACTATGATGCGGTGACTGAAGAATATCGCCGCACCGGCTTTTCATACTGGCGCGCCTACCCGGAAGAAGCGCGCCAGAACGGTATTGATATCGAGACTTTTGGCATGGCTTTCATTTCGAGGGATTACGTCCGTCGGGAATGGTCCAGGCTTTTCGAAGTGGTGGATTTTGTGGCAGACGCAGATCCCAAGTGGCAGGATTTGGTCGTGCTTCGTCGGCCTTTTTGATTGCCCCGCCCTCAGTTGATCCTCGCATCGAAATAGACGTGCCCGCGCCAGACCACATTGCCGGCCGCCGTTGACGCTGGGTTCCGGAACATAGCGCCGTTCTCATTCGACATAGCCGTGATGACCGCGGGATCTACCGTGCAGTTCACGCGCGTCGGCGCGGCGTACGTGATGGTCGGTGCAGCCGAGCGCATCGGAGTTGGGAAGATCACATGTCCCATGGCGACCTCAGTCTGCGATCCCGCCGTCGCTGAGCCGTTCAGGACCATAAAGATGTCCTGATAGAAGCGCTGGCACTCTTCTACTTCCTGGGATGCATCGCGTGGCTCGTAGGGTGTCGCGGTATCGCCGGGCTCGATCTGGATCTCTGAAACGTGCAAAGCCATGTTGGCGTCGCCCACCTCATTGCCAACAACCTCGAACTGAACTGTTAAGCCGGTTGTCGCCTCCGGGATGCTCAACGTTACCGAGCACCGGATGAAGCGCGACGAATTGAACAGCGAGGGCGCAAAGGTTTCGGTGCGCGCCGAGGCCACGGTTCCGTCACGAACCTCGGTTGTCCATAGCGACGCGCGCAGCGTAACATTGTTGGTCAGCACGCTGGAACCGCGGCGTATAAGCGCCGAGCAAGTGATGCGCTGACCGCGATAGCGTTGCAGAATATCGTTTGGAAGATTGTAGGCGATGCCAAATTCAGCCGCCGCTCCTGATGTCTTGGCGATCAGCGAATAATACCGGGCATAGGTCTGGCCCTGCCCCGTATTGTGGGCTGTGCGAGCAATGCTGACGCCGCCATCGACGCCCCGGTTAAAAGCCCAATACAGTTCTGGGCCGAACCTCTTGCCGGCAGCCCCAATGGAGGATTGCGGCGTAGCCACCTGCCAGAACGACATGTCTCCATTCGGGTTTAGGCGCCTGCCGGGGCGCAATTTGACCTTTGAACCAACGGTCAGAGCGTCCACGGCAATCTTGCCATAGAGCGGCATGTCAGCGAGATCCGAGTGGATGCCGTCGGTCGAGAAGGCGAGCGAGCTGGTGTCGACCAGGCGCTTATAGATCATGTCGCCAGCGACGATCTTTTCCAGGAGTGTGTTGATGGCGTCGTAGCCGGCGAGGCCATCGTTGGCTTCGCGATTGAGTTTGGTCAGCACCTGCGGCGTGGTGGTTGGGAAATAGGTTTCCGCCTTTATGCGTGCCTCGAAAACCGCATAGTCGATCGCGTAATCCCAGTTCGAGATTGTCGCGTCCTGTTCGCCCTGCCACCAGAAGAAGAGGTCGATCGTCGAACGGCTGAGCGCCGTCAGCGCAAGCGGCACGTTCGTATCGATAATGTCGTACATATCGGTGCCGGTTGGCGTCGGCAGCCAATGCGAGATGTCGAGCCCACCAACTCCGAGGATGATCATGTAGATCTTGCGCGTCGGGTACGCGTCGGCGAGCTGCTTCCCTACATAGGCGAAGTTCGTGATCCGGCTGGAAGGCCAAGCTATGAACGCAGAACCGGGAGTCGTGGGGGCAGCATTGCTCCAATTCCACACGAACAGATTTGAGGGCGGTGACCAAGTACCGGTGCGTTCGAGCACCGTGTTTGATTGACCGGAGACAAGGACGACGAGAGAATCGGTCGCAAAATTAAGCTTGACGTCGATCAGATCGAAGACGCCACGGATGTCGGGCGGGGGCGGGCTAAAGAAGCCCGATGCGGGAACGCCATCCGTGTTGTAGTCCCGAAACGCGGCGTCCGCGGCCGTCTTGATCTCACCCATGTGAATGCCTCAATAAATTTGGAAGAAAAGTTCAGGTGACGATGGCGGCGTCCGGCCCGGCCAATGGCCCGGCAATGCTCGACCGGTTGAACGGTTCGACGTAGATGTCGAAAGTGCCCACCGCTGATGTGATTGGCAGGCTGTAGGAGATGCCTGGCGCTACCGCGTAGCGCGGGGCAACGAGGTGCGTCGGCCTGTCGAGAACGCCGCCGGTTGGAACCTTGTAGACGGCGACTGTCGCCAGATGGCTATCGTTCTGCGTCCCGAAATTGGCGACGAACTGCCCGGTTCCGTCCGACGCGGAAAACGTCAGCAGCGCCAATGGCGCAACGGTGTCCACGGTAACCGTCACCGGCACAGCGCTTTGCTGCCAGTCGAATTGCCGGCCGCCGCGGATGTTGCGGATCCGCCAGTCGTATGCCGCTCCGTCCGCCACCGGGCCGAAACGCGCGGTGTCCTCGTCCTGATTGACGGTCGCAGATTCCCATTCGCCAAGGCCCGCGACCGACACCTGGACCTGCTGCGAATAGGTATCCGGCACAGGATTGCCGCTGCCGTCGAGCACCCACGAGAAGTTGATTACCGGGGCGGAATTGGAAAGCAGGCCAACCGTCGCCGTCACGTCCAGGATTTGGTCCTCGACTTGCGATGGTAGCGCCGGCGGCAGTTCCACCACATTCTGCTCCTCGGTCGCGGGATTCCACGCCTCGGCATCAGGATCGACAGACTGGAGCTGGAAACTGACGGTTTGCGTGTTGGCGTCGAATTCGATGCCGCCGGCGCGGGCGACGAATTCGAGGTCGTCTTCCGGAGCCAGGTCCAGCGTAAACACGGGATCGACGACCAGCTCCAGTGACTGCGCGCCGGAAACCATCGTGCCGACAGTGTCCGGATTGTTCTCATGGAAGAACAGTTTGCCTAAGCGCTGCGCCTGGGTCCCGCTAGGGCACAGACCAGCCTCCAGCGGCTCGACCAGTTCCTTTCCGTCGACGAGCTTGGCCGCGGCGTTCCGGTAGTAGGCCTCGTTCTCTTTCCAGTTGAGCAGCGCCTCGCGGTAGAGGACCTTGACTGCATTGAACTTCTTCTGCTCCCGCCGTCCGCTTTCGAGGGAAATCGACAGGTGATCGCCGTCCTCGGCTTTCAGGGCGATCGAGGGCGTCGACGACACTCGCTTGCGAACCGAGATCTTACCTTCCGGGTTCATGTAGACGTCCGCATTGCAGATATTGGCGATCGTCTTGATTCGCGCTTCGTTCTCGGCATCCATCAGGATCGTCCCGGCGCAGCGATACCGCTTCTCAGTGCCGCCGGCCTTCAGCGCAACCGCCTCGTCAGAATGATCGGCGAAATCGGCAAAGGCGTCGAAATCAATATCGTCGGCGCTGGTGGAGGTCAGTCCATAGACATTCATTATCTCGGCGAGAAGGCAGACACCGGCATTATCGGAGAACGCTTCCACCGCGGTGCGCGGCTCAAAGGGTTTCAACCCATCGATGATGACCTCCAGTGAGGGCAGGTTGTTTGGGTAAACGTCGGTTATGTCCTCCTGCCCGACCTCCTCGACGATCTGCAGCAGCATCGCGCAGCCGCGATGCCGGAAAGGTTTCAGCGGTCGGTCGAGCTCCGGGAAGGCAGCGATCAGCTCGTCGAACGGCTCATCCGCCATCGTGCCGAGCTTCGTCATTATCTGGACGCGCTTCTTGTCGTTGACCTCGTACTGGCTTTCCTGGACGAAGCCGTTGACATCGAGCGTGACGGGTTTCCTGTCGAGGAAATAGGATACGAAACCCGCGATCGGTCCTTCGCCGATATAGTGCAGGATGTAGAGCTTATCCGACCGCCGGAAGCCGAACACGATGACCGAGCCGACTTTTGTCCGGCCATAGTGACGGCGACGAGCGGCGAGCGCCTGTCGGATGTTTGATTGAATGTCCTGCGCCTTCGGCGTCGGCGGCTTCTGCTGGAAAGCCAGGTTCACCGCTATGCTGAGCCCGGTGGTGGCCAGTGTGGTTAGCCCAGTCGCCAGAAAGCCGAGCGCCGCATTGGAGAGTCCAGGCAGCGTCGCCACCAACGCATAGAAAATCCAGCCCTCGATGAAGCCGGTGCGCGCGTGCTTCAGCCGGCGCGGATCATTGCCGTCCCACATGACGGCATCGGAAAGGCGAGGTCTCATGCGAATCCGAGCGCCCAATGCGCGAACGGCTGAAACCTCGCCAGCGCGACGCCGCCGCGCTTCGGCTTCGCCGCCCAGAGCTTGCCGGTGCAGATCATGCCCATCTCACCTTCCGGCGTCTGAAATAGCCCGATGTCGCCGCGTCTGGCCGGCAAGGAAGCCCGAGGGCCGCATGCGCCGTCCATCACCGCCACAAGACCGCCGCGCTCACATATGAGCGCCCTTGCGCCCGTCTCGTCCGAATAGAACCCGCGCCAGTCGGCACCGTGATCGACCTGGGTCACGATGAACGTCCATCCTACGAGGAACAGCATGCAATCGCGGTTGCGTGCGCCCCACTCGAAAGCATGTTGCCGCTCCTCGGCGAGGTAACGGTCCAGAGCGTCAGTCCCGCGCATCGAACAGATTCAGGATCTTGTCGACCATCTCGGGCTGATAGATGAAGCCGGTCGCGGTCGGGTCGCGCATCTGCTGATCGGCATGGCTTACGACGGCATGGGCCGAGCGCCGGCGACGTGCGAAGAAGTCTTCGATCTTCAGATCCATGGAACGGGATCGAGGGCCCCGCTTCTGCATCTGCAACCGGTCGCCATAGCCGGTGTAGTGGTGGAATTTCGGATCAAGCGGCGTCAGGTCTTCATCGTAGAACTGGCCCCAGACGACGATTTTGCGACCTTCAACTTCCGTCCGCTGATCCTGGAACAAAGTCTTGATGTCCGCGTCCTCGGCATCAAGCCCGATCTGGACCATCCGCGAATTGCCGATCGACGAAGCGCCGAGCCCGGAAACTCGCCCTGCCCCGTCGAGCCCAGTCCATTCCTGGCCATCCTTCGACTTCAACTGTCCCCCGCCATTGTGGAGGTAGAAGGTTTTCGAAAGAAAGCGCAGTTCAAACAATGCCTCCAGCCCGACGAAGTGCCCGCGCGTCCGCGCCCTGATGGTCTCTGAAAACATGGCGACTATCCGTTCGGCGCGTAGGGGAGGCGCGCCCGCGTCAGGTCTTCGACGAACTCGACGGTGTGAAGCCCGAACATGCCTTGCTTTAGCGCCTCGTAGCCGGGGCTGTCGGTCACCATCCGTCCGACGAAGCGAGGGGCATATTGGATGAGCGTTCCGGCCGTTATGGCTCGGCGCAGAACCGGCGAAATCTTGATCCGATTGTCCTCAGACCACGAGCCGGTAACGGTGTAGCAGAAGTCCTGTATCGAAACGTAGGAGCCGCCGAGTTCCTGCGGCGCAGCTTCCCCGAGATAGAGTTCGCGCGCGTTGAGAGCCGCGGCCACTCCGATCGTGCCCTTGAGGTCGGCCACTTTGAAGCCGACCCCGGTGGAAAAGAGGACTCCAGTCGAGAACGGTACTCCGTCAGGATACTGCGCATGCAGATCGGCAGTCGCCTGCGAGAACGGACCATCGATACCGTAGAGATCCGGCAACCGAAATCGAATCAGATTTGTGCGCCCCTCGGCCAGGCCCAGGAGTGCCCGTAGCGTTCTTACAGTGGCGGCGTCATAGACCGGAAGGTCGATCAGAGAGACCCTGAAGCGCGCCCCACTCTGCCCGATCGTCCGCGCCATGCCGTTGGTGGCTTCCTGGTCCGGCCGGTTCAGATAATCGGTCGCAATAGCAACGTCGCCGGGTGGCAGCGCATGGATCGGCCAGTCGACAATCATCCGTTGCGCTCCATCACCTCGCCGATACGACCCGGCAGCACCTTGTCGTATTCGGAGAGGCCCTGTTGCACGCCGGCACTCACCATCGACTGGATCTCGGCGTTCCCGCGTGCCCCTTTGACGGTGATGTTGATGTTTGCGGCGCGAGGCTGATTGTTGTTTCCGACCACGTCGCGAGCGTGCTGCATTGACCGGAACACCGGCTCGCCGCGCTTCAGGATTGCGGGAACCTCGTCGCCGGCGACGCCTCCATTGTGGTAGCGCGGTGCCCCGATGAACACGCGCGGGTCCACGCCATAGCGCATCGAAGTCGGGAAGCCGGCAATGCCGCCCTGATGGAAAAGCCCGACGCCACCGCCGGCGATGAACGATGTCGCCAACGGCGAGATGCTGTTCATCCAGTTCGTTGCGCCACCGACTCCACCGAACATGCTCATCAGCCCTGAGAACCAACCACTGCCGCCGGCGCCACCGCCAACGCTAATCAGCGCGTTGCCGAGCTCACTCAAGCCGCCACCAAACATTCCGATGCCCTTGGTGGCCGCGGCAGCGGTCCCGCCCAGTTGCGAGATATCCTGAGCGGCGCGCCTTACATCGAGCTTGGCAGCGTCTACCCAGTCCAGGCCGACACCTCCGGTCCCGAGGCCTGGGCCTCCGGTATTTCCGGAGAGCATCTCTAGCTGGAGGCCGCTAGCGCCCATGCGGGAGGCACCAGTCGCGAGTCCGACATGTCCGCCGGTCTGACCGATGCCGAAGCCGTTTGGCTTCACCAGTACGTCGCCCTGCAGGACCTTCGTGGGGTCGATCTTGGTTCCCCAATTGAGGAACGAATTGGCGCTGAGGCTACCGGTGCCGTCGACGCCGATCTGCTTCAGCGACGAATTAACGAAGGCCGCGCACCATGCCGTTTGCGCTGCGTTGATGTCGACGCCGCCTGCCTTGAGGAATGAATTTATTTGGCCGGGGCTTTTTTCACTGAAACCCAAAAGGTTGGACGCCAGATCGACCGCACCTCCCGCGCCGCGCGAGACAGCGCCCACGGGAGCGGAGAAGTTGTCGTTGGCTGGACCGCCAAGTACAGCGCCAACGATCCCGCCGGCGCCGGCGACACCGCTGCCAGCAGCGCTGCTCGATCCACCGAGAAGCCAGCTCGACAGCGAGTTAGCCAGCTGCTCGAACAGGCGGTCCAGTTCCTTGTCGAGCTGCTTGTTGAGCGCACTGAGGAGCGAGTTGCCCAGCGCCTCTCCGATGTCACCGCCGCTCTTGACCACTTCGGACTTGAAGTCGGTGAAGAAGCCCTTGAAGCCGTCCCGGAGCTCTGTGAACTCCTGCATGGCGCGCATTTGCTGCGCCTCAGGGCTGTCCAGCCCGATGCCGGTGCCACGAAGGCGGGTGGCAATCTGCTGTTCACCAGCGGTCCGGAACAGCTGGTCCCGTTCGAAGGCGAGGTCCCGGTTCAGGTTGGTGCGCGCGATCTGGTCGGCTACGCGGCCATACTCGGCCGCCTTCTCCCGGATCAACGCCAGTTCCTTTTCGTCGGCGGCGACGCCGTTGCGGGCTGCCTCCTCGCGCACCCGCTGGGTGAGGTCGAACTCCATCCGAAGACGCTCGACCTCACCCACCGTCTTGCCGATGACATCGAGATCGAGGCGCTGAGCCGATAGGGTGGCATCGAGGGAACGGAAGCGCTCCCGCTGAGCCTCGGCAAGCGAATGGTTGGCGCGCGCCAGTTCGAGCGCCGCCGCAGCATCTTCGCGGAAACGGCGTAGCTCAACACCATCCTCGCCATTGACCGGACGGGCCGCCTCGCGAGCTCTCGCGAGGGCAGCCCTATCCTGTGGTGACCGAGCGCCGATCTCGCTCATGTCGAGATCGAGCTGACGCCGGTCATAAAACAGAGAGCTCGCGTTCTCCTGCGCGATCCGCGCCTGCTCCTGACCCGCCTCGTAACGAGCGCCGAGGGGGCCACCTCTGGCGACAGCCCCCAATGCATCTAGACCCTGTACGCTGCCCTGCAGCTTCGCTGCCTCGTTCGCTGCATCCTGCAGCATCTCGGCGAGCCGCTTCGCGTTGTTGATCGGCCCCTCCTGGATGCGAATCTTTCCCAAGATGTCGACAAGATCAGTCGCCTGGAGTTGGTCGGTTTCCAGTGCCGTCGCCACCTGGGCGAAGTAGGCGCTTGCCACATCGCCGTATTGGGATTGAGCGCCGGCCGCGACACGCAGGTCTGCGATGATGTCACCGAGCGCGCTACGGTAGGCAACCAGGTTCTCGGTCTGCTGCTTCTGCGCATCAGCCGCCACGACGGAAGCCGGCATGCGTTGCGCGGCATCCAGATAGTCCTTCGCTGCCCGCGCGGCGTCAGGATAGGATTTGGCGATGGCGTCGACGAGTTTGGCATGCCTTTCCAACACCTCCTGCGCGGTCCTGCCCTCGTCACGCATCAACAGGTACAAACCGCCTGCAGCCGCCGCAGCGACGCCGAGGCCGGCACTGACAAGGCTGATCGGGCCTAGCATCTGCGCTACGGATGACGCCGCATCGACGGCCGACTGCTTGATCGCAGCTAAGGAACCCTTGACACCGCCGTCACCCTGCTGGAGCAGCTGGAATATCTGGCCGCCCTGCGAGGCCGCGATCTGCGACACCGGCGCGCCCAGCAGCGCCATCGTGATCACGTCGTTCGCCTGGTATGACAGCCCCTGCAATTGGTTTGAGTTCAGACTTTTACCTCCAGAGGTGGCGAAAACAGATGCGGAGTCCCGGGCTGACCCCGCTGTTTGGCCGATCCCCATCCGTGCGTTCAGGTCAGCTGCGAAATTGGCGCCGATCTGCTGTGCTCGCAGCTGTGCGATGGTGTCGAGCCGGTCGAACTCAGCCTCAAACACTTGCGCGGCATCGCGCGCCGAGCTCGATACACCGGCGATCAAGCTCCGGTTCAGGTCCTCGCTGAATGTTTGGCCAATCTGGCGCGCCTTGAGTCCGGCGACCATGTCCATGCGGTCGAGTTCAGTGGAGAATACCGACGCTGAGGCTCGGGCCGATGCCGGCTCATCGCCCCTGATGCCCAGCGTGGTGTTTATCCGCCCCTGCTCTCGATCCGCAGCGAACGCCTGCCGTCCGGCGGCGGCAAGCCGCATATACTCGTCAGCCTGCCGCTTGGCCGCCTGCGCTACGGCATCGTGCTTCAGCCGAACAGCATCCAGCATGCGGCCGGCTTCGCTTTCGCTGGTGCCCAAACGCATGACGGCGCGATCGAGTGTGATGAGATCGCGCTCCAGAGCCTTGGCGGAGGCAAATGTCGGATCGATGGATGCCTTCAGCCGGTCGAATGCCCGCGCAGCGGCGGTAGTCGATGCTGCCGACCCAACCAGAACGGTTCCGCCGCTCGCAACGGCGGTATCCATGGCTTTCTGCCGGTCGATAAGACGATCCACAGCCGCCTGCGCGGCGTTCATCGCGTGGATGTAGGTCGCGGAACCGGTTTCCGCGCCCCTGCCATCAATGACCAGTTCTGTGACGACGCGTTCGTTCATTGAACTATTCCTCTCCGCCGCCAATGGTTGGGGTTGCTGCGCGATAGAGATCATCGAGGTCTTCGATGACCTCGATTTCCCATGGCGTCAGCGTGGTTTTGGTAAGCGCGAGATAGGCGACTAGATCGGCCCACTCGATCGGTTCCCGGCCCGACATTCCAGCGCCTTTGCGGCGACGAAGTCGCCAGAAAGCGCGCCAAAGGTAGGCAAGAGGAACCGGGAATGGTGGAACCGCGAGTTCCGCCTCGTATTCGGCGATCTTTTCAGGCTTTCTCGCCCGCTTCAGCAGACCTTCGATGCATCGGCGGTGCGAGATGCCCTCTTCGTCCGGCACATCGAGTGCGAATTGCCGCTCCGCGTGCTCGATCAGGGCTTCGCGGAGGGTTTGGTAAAACGCTTGTCCTCGTTGATTGCCTCCGCGATCTGGAGGTATGCCCAGCCCATTTCCGGCTTGATTAGCAGGTCCTCGGCGGCTTTGTCGGAAAACTCATGGACGACGCCGCCGATTTTGACCGGCGTCCACTCAAGGATCCTCGCTATGACCCACCGTGTATTTTCACGGCGCTGCTCATCGGGCGTCTTTTCTTCGGCCTGATACTTTTTGCCGTTGACCTGGGCTTGCTCGATGAGCTTCGCCTTGTGGAGATTGCGACGGGTCTGGGCATCCGCGAAGGCGATTACCTTCGTGTGAGATGGGCCGGCAAGCGTGATCTTCCAGCCTGTGGGCCGGCCATCCTGCGACATGATTTCGAGGACTGAGTCCTCGGTGGGGAGAAAGCTGTCGAGATCGACGGCATCGTTATCGGTCTTCATCTGTCTGTCCTTTGTCGGAAGGGTGGCGGACGGCTCCGACAAGCCGCCCGCCGTTTCTGCGCAGAACTCATTCCGGTGCCGGCCGGAACCTCGGGTCACTTCCGCTTCTTGGCGGTTCCGTGCACAAATCCGGCGGGGTCGTTCGACGCGTTCGGGTCGAGGCGCGGCAGTGCCGCCCGTTCTTCGTCGGTCAGGTTCAGAGGCTCACCGGCGACCAAGCCATCGTTGTCACGCTCAACCGGAGAACCGTCCAGATGGGTAACGGCAGGCCGATTGGCTTTGGCGGTCTCGCTGATCGCCATTGTGGTGAGCCCGTCGACGCGAAGCGGCCATCCGACGACCAAGCCGGCGGTACACGCATCGCTGATCGCCTCGTGCAGTGCCGTCGCGGCATCGCGGACGGCCTGTTCATGCTTCTTCATTTCTGTCTCCTAAGTGGCGTTGCTTACTTGGATCTTGCAGGTTGTGGCGTCGAAGGCGCCGCCGCGAGTATCCTTGCCGACCAGCGAAGACGGCACGGAGAGCGTGGCAGTGCGAGCACCGCCGGCCTTCGACAGGGCCGATTTGGCGACGCCGCCGAGCGAGAAGTTCGGCACGTAAAGCGAGAAGAAATCCGCCGGCGCCGTCTCGTTTTCGGAGGCGAGAAGATGCAGGGAGAGCTGCGTCTCGTCATCGAAGTCGGCAAGCGCCTGAAGGTCCTGGCGCAGGAAGGTCATGTTCAGCGAGGCGAGGAAGACGCCGAGGAACACGTCCGGCGCATAGCCGGTTGCGCTGATGACTGCCGGTGAGACCGGCTGCAGATCCATGGTGAAGTCGAAGGAGGTCAAGTCGGCGACGTCCTCGGTCCCGAACCGCACCACAGCCTCGAGCGCCGCCAGCGAGAGTGCGGTCGGCTCGGCGGGCGACGTGAAGTGCGGAGCCGCACCGCTCTCCACCACCGCGGCTTGGCCGGTGCCGGTCCAGCCGAATTCGGTGTTGAGCATGCCGTCCGGCTGCATCGAGATCATGCCGCGCGACCAGCGGCAGTCGGTATAGAGCTCGGAGGCGTCGAGGTCGTATTCGTGCTCTTCGATCGTGAAGTAGCTCTTGGACAGCGCGCCGGCTGCACCATTGATCAGCACCCGTCCAGGTCGCGTCATCGTGAAGGCGGTGTCGGCGACCGCATCCTCGACGAGCGTATCCGCAACCGTCAGCGTGAGCGCGGTGACGCCCGTGATGCGAAGATTGCGGCCATTGTTCGCCGCCGTGGCGTGGTTGGTTAGCCGCCAGACATCACCGACGCGGACGCCGGCCGTGATCCAGGAGCCTGCCGCGGCAACGATCGTGTTCGCAGTCGTGGTGATGCTGGTCAGGCCTGCGGTCGCCTCAGTGATGGCGAGATCGGCCGACGACCATGCACTGCGCATCAGCGCTTCCCAGATCGGATCGGCGCGGCCTATGCCGAGCTCGGAGGTGTAGGAGCCGGCGGTGCGGCGAGAACCGTGACGGCCGCGCAGCTGCTGGGCGTCGCGTCGGACAATCTGGCTCTCGACCGCCTGCTTCGTCAGCAGGCCACCGGCGCCGCCCGATGTCGGCAGGATCTGGGCGTCAGCCCCGCTCGCCTGCGAGCCCTTGGCCGACTGCGCCTTGAAGGCGATATATCCGTTCCAATTCTCTGAATACATTGCCTTTTCTCCTGTTCAAGCAAAGAAAACCAGCTGAGCGGCTGTTTACGACTTAGCCGCGGTGCCAGTAGGTGAAGTCGCAGTGCATGGTCGTGCGCGACCAGTTGCCGTCATCGTCTCCGCTGTCGGCGTCATCGATGCTTGGCGCCAAGGTGCGAACGCCGAAGCCGGGCGTCGCGTCGTAGAACTTGGCGGCGCGGAATATCTCGCCGATCGCTACCGCGTATTGATCGCCGAGTTCGATGCCGGCACCTACCGGCGTGAAAACGTGGACATAGATGATGCCGTCGTATCGCCAGACATGGTTTCCGGGCGTCCCCTGCCCGACGATCCTGCTGCCGGAGCCCACGATCTCCAGGTTGGCCCAAGGCTGGAGGACGCCGCTGCCGTCGACCGGAGGCCATGGATCGGCTGGGGTCTCGTTCTGGTAGGTGATGCGCGTTGTCGTCCAGTTCGTCTCGAGGCGAGACCGGATCGCCGCTTTGGCGCCAGCATAGTCAGGCATCGTCAGCGCTCCCGGATCACAAGAACGGGAAACCGGAGATCGGCCTTGTTGCCGGCGCGACCAGCAATGACCGCGCCGGAAGCAATTCCGCGGTAGGTGAACTCGATGCCGGCGACATTGCCGTATCTGGCCATGATGATCCTGCGGGCCTGCTGATAGACCCGCGAGCTGCCCGGTACCCGCATTGTCATCTTCCCGATCTCGATCTTGCGGGAATACGGCACCAGGTTGCTGATCGAGACCTCGTCGCCAGGGTTCCATCCCGCCAGGTTCGCCACCGCGACGCCGTTCAGGAAGAGAGTGTGCCTGATGCGGTATTCCCCGGACAGAACCGGCGAGAGATCGAACAGCGTCTCCATGGCAAACTGCGCCACGACATCGAGGCGCGGATATTGGTAGATGATGACCCCGTTTGCCTTCGCAGCTTCCTCCGGCGCCCCCTGCCGGCCATCGACGAAGCGGGTGAACGACGCCGGAAGCGGGTCAGTTGCCATGACGCGGGCGTGTTCCCGCTTCGCGACCCGGACCAGGAGCTTTTGCGTGGCCTCTATCGTGTTCTGGGTCGCGATCCGGAAGCTCTCCGATGTTGCCTGGATGCGGGCCATCAACCGCGGACCTGCAATTCATAGGCAATCAGGACGCCAGCGACGCGTCTGGTGCTGTCGTCGGCGGCCTCGATGTTGAGTTCCTTGCCGCGGACCACGGCCTTGTCGCCCTTCTTGAGATCGAGCGGCACCTGTGCGGCAATGAGATTGTCGGCGAGCACGATCAGCTTGCGGTCGCCCTGCTGGATCGTGCCGACGAGTTCGTGAGGCTCGTACCCCGTCACGCGAGCCATCACAGGCGCATCAAAGTATGGGCGATTGGCCCCCGCCCCCGTGTACCGACGGATGACGATCTCTTCGAACGCGCCGAGGGCGCGGCGATAGCTCGCCTTGATGCCATCAGGGGTCATGCCGCCTGCTCCGCAAGCCAGCGGTTTAGTTCCGTTTCGCCGTCGCGCAGCTTCTGGGTCGCCATCGCGGCCCATTCCCGGGGGTATTGCCAGTCGACCGAACGCCCTTCCCAATCGGAAGCGAACTTTGCCGCCAGTGCATAGTGGTCGGCGTCATCGAGATAGACGTCACCGGGCTTGGCATCGGTTTCTGCCGCACAAAGCGCGACACGGATGCCGCCGACATCGCGAAGGCGGATCGCCATCACCGCACCGCCGCGCGAACGGAAACGCTTGTATTGCCGGCATAGGTGCCCGTTGAGGTCACCTTGGCCCGCAGCCGATCGCCGAGAACGCCGTCGACCTTGCCTTCGACCGACAGGGCGGCAACCGCGGCGACGGCCGCCGCAGCCTCGGCTGACAGGTTGGCAGTCTTCGAAGCGTTCGCGGTCGTGAAGTCGAACCGGCAGACGTCGATCCAGTCGCTGCCCTGGTTGATGCTCGTCTGGACGATGACGGCGCATGTCGTGCCGCCCGAGCCATAGACGAACTCGCAATACAGCGTGGCCGACGCCATGCCTTCCAGGCGGTCGATCAGCTCCTGGGCGACCCCAGCGGCTGAGACGCCTTCGGTGATGACGGAATCGGTCACCGCCGCCGTGATGGTGGCGGTGCCCAAATCGTAGATGCCGGGACGTTCCATGGATCAGATCCAGTGCTGGATATAGGGGCCGAGGAGTTCGATGACATCGGCGGGAGCGAGAGGATCATCGGCCGGCGCAACCCACCATTCCTTCTCGATGACTCCCGGAATGTTCTCGCGCTTCAGTCCAGGTTCCTGTGTCGCATCGGCCGAGAAGATGCGGACCATGCGCGCAGCGGCGTCCTTGAGATCATCGGGAACCGTCACCCAGCCGGCGGTATAGGCAACCACGATCTTGCCGCATGGCCAGCATGCCGGATCGTCGCCGGAAAGCCGGCGAAGCATCCCCGGCGAGGCGTCGATCTCATAATCGGCGGCGACAACCGCGGTGCCGTCCTCGGTCACAGACGCGACAGATGAAACCGGAAGCCTCGAAAGGATGAGGCAATCGGCAGACCGGTCCAGGCGGAAGGTTTCGCTCAAAACCTCCTCGCGCAGCGTCGCCGGTGTCGCTCCTGCCGTAGCAACCCTGCAGATGCGCGCGATCGTCGCGGCCACCCTGGCGCCAACAATCGCCAGCTCGGCGTCGCGGCTGCTGTCCGAGACGCCGACTGCGGCGCGCAGCTCGGCGACCGAAAGCAAGTTGCGATCGGCGGCCGGCGTCGTGACTGTGAGGATGGAGCGCACCGGAGGCCCCGTTTATGCAGCAGCTGGTGCGGTGCGGGCAGCCATGATCTTGTCGACCATGGTGGCCTTGTTGTCGTCGGTTTCCACCGCGATCTTCTCGGCGCCGGCGAGCTCATGCAGTTGCGCGTTCGTCATCTTGGTGAGATCGGCGCGCATCGCCTCAATGGCCTTGGCGGCATCCTCCGCTGCCACGGCCGCTGCGACCTCTTCTGGCGTGCTGCGCGATGCGTAGCCTTCCGGAGGATATTTCGATGCCAGATAGCCAGCAGCCACGTATTCGGCGACGGTGGGTCCATCGTCGCCGAGCGCAGGATCACTCTGCCTTTTCTCCGGGATGTCACCGATGAGGCCGGACCTCTTGAGACCGTCGGCCATCGAACCGAAATCGCGCTCGTCTCCGGGCTTCAAGGGTTCGCTCTTGATGCCGTCGAACGAGCACGGGAATGCTTTCAGGACTTGGTGCATTGAACTAGCTCCTAGATGGTGATGACCGTAAACCGGCCCGCCTTTGCATTACCGCCCTGCGCGACGACGAACTTGACCCGGTCGTCGGCAAGGTGAAGCGGCACTTCGGTCAGCGTTGAGGCAGCGCCGGAGACAGTCGAGCCGGCACGAACCGGACGAACTGATGTGCTCGCATTGACGTTGACGCCGTTCCACACCGCCTGGCCGTCGCGCTCGGTCGTCACGGTAAAATCGGCGGTGCTCGCCAGGGCGTTGCTGGCGTCCTTGGTGTAGATGACCTCGACCAAGCGGCCGGTCAGCGGGGGCGAATATTCCGTCGCGCCGCCGTCGGTGGCCGTCAGGATGTCGACGACTTTCCGGATGACGTGCATCGGATCAGCTCGTCGCCAGCACGCCGACGCCCTTGAGGGCGGCGAAGACGCTGTTCACCTTCGCCTTGTCGCCCGTCGTCCACGCGATTGTTGCGGTGGAGACGTCGGCGATATTGGCCGCCTGCGTCTCCGAATTCGGGACGATCTGGCCGCCGGTTTGAACAACCAGTTTCCCGCCCGCCGCAATGACTTGCGCGTCACCGCCCTGGCGCCTGTACACCTTAATGTTCGACATGCTCATGCTCCTTTGGCTTGACCGCTCACATGCGGGTTGGGGTGCTTTGTGTGGTCGTAGCGGGCCTCGATCGCCGCCGCCGAGGGCAGCTCGCGCGGCTCGAAGGTGACCTTCGTCACGTCCTCAACCGTATCGAGCTTCACCTTCACCGCGTCGTAGCCATAGAAATGGGCGTCATGCCCCTCGATCGTGTCGAGCAGCGACGTGTTTTCCGGGACGCCGACGCGGATGCCGCGAGCCGACGCCATGCCGAGCCAGAACTCGACACAGGCCCTGCCCTTCTCGGCCTGATGTGCGTTCGGGTAGGAGAAGTCGATCCCGAAGAGATTGATTTCCTCGACGCCAATATGAACCGCGTAGGCGACGGCATATGCCGCGGTGGAATTGAAGTAGGCCTGCCCGGTCGAGTTTATGACTTCCTCGAGCGGGAACGCCACCAGGCCGGGATAGCCGTCGACGATCTGGCTCGTGTAGACTGGGCCGGGATGGCGCTTGAGCCACTCCACCATGCAAGCGATGTTTGACCCCGGGACGGCTTTCGCGCGGGCTTCCTGGATCCGGAGATCATCCATGTGGAAGATGCGGTCGCACTGGTAGAGGTCCCCCAGCGCGTTGATCGCCCAAACCTCATCGGCGAAGGCCTTACGCCCGCCGAGTCGCTTGACGTGGTCGGAATACATCTCCAGCGAGGGGCCGAGGCCCAGGATCACAACGCGGCGTGGCGCGCCCTTCTTGTCTGGCTGCATCTCGGCCGACGCCGGCCTGACGCCATCCGCGACCCGGGCGGCCGTCACGACGATCGTGCGGCCTTCAACGTCAGGCTCGACCTCGGACTGCGGTCCGATCTGACCGTACCAGCCGGTGATTTCGTACCCAGCGCTTTCCAGAAGGCCCTTGAATTCGTCGCGGGTGTAGTGGCGGTGATGGAACTTAATCCTGCCACCATGCGGGAAGACGGCTTCGTTGGGCACACTGGCGACCAGGACGGGAGCCGCAACGCTGAGCGCCTTCAGCATAGGAAGCGGGTCTTCGAGGTGTTCGATCGTCTCGAAACACACCGCGGCATCGAACGCATCGCGCTCGTATCCGGCAACTTCCATGATATCGCCGGCGCAAAGTACGACCCGATATCGATGGAAATGCGTCTTGCCGTAATCGACCGCGCCCTGGCATCGATCTATGCCGATGACCGTGTGGCCGGCATCGGCAAGCAGTGCCGAGCCGTAGCCGATACCACATGCGAGATCGACGACGCGCTTCTGTTCACCGAGCAGATTTGCTGCAAATTCGTACCGCGCGACGTGATCGCGGCGGATTCCTTCGATCGAGGGCGCGACCTGGCGCTCCCCGTTGGCGAGATCAGTCATTGCCGGAGATTTCCTGTTGTCGGACAGGGTTAAGGAGACGCGCCGAGCGGACCCCGGCGCGTTCAAAGTTGTATCAATCAGGTGGTCGGGCGCCGATGGGGGCGGCCGCGGATCACGTTGACGCCGATCGGCGTTCCGGCGGTCACTGTCGATGACACCTTGGCCTTGATGTAGCGCTTGGTTCCGATATAGCCGACGCGCTTCGAGACGTTCTTGGTCGTGCCGGATGTACGGGTAGCAGCGGCGGCAAGGCCGGCATCCGCCTCCGTGCCGAGCAGATCGGCATCGGCTACGCTGGTGAACGTGCCGGTCGCGGTGTCGCACTCGGTGATGAGCGCAGTGAAAACCGCATTCGTCGCCGTGACGGTGCCGTAGGAGATTTCGACCTCAGCGGCATCATAGCCCTGCAGGTCGATGGCGCCGGACGTCTTTCCGGTACCCGTGGTGCCGATCGCCACCGGCGACACGGCACGGATAATGTTGATGTTGTTGTGGAGATCGCGCATTGGATCGCTCCGTGAATTCGGGGTTACGAAAGCCGCGCCTGAGTGGCGCGGCGATGGTTCATCCTTCGTTGACCAAAGATCAGGCGGAGATCTTCTGCAGCTTGATCGCCTCGAAGTTGGTGACGTCGCCGCCAACGCGCCGGCGGGTGTAGTACCCGACGAACGGCTTCGCGGTGTACGGGTCGACCAGGACCGAGATACCCATGCGATCGACGATGGTGTAGCCGGCCTTGAAGTCGCCGAACGCGATAGACAGCGTGCCGGCGTCGACCGCGACCATATCCTCAGCCTCGCGCACGGCGTAGCCGAGCAGAAGCGAAGGCTGCCCCACCTGGTTGTTCGGGCGCCACAGATACTGGCCGTTGCCGTCCTTCAGGAGCATCACGGCGCCGACCGTGGTGCGCTTCATCAGGAAGTTGGCGTTGGCCTTGTAGAAGCCCTTCAAAGCCGCGGTCAGATTGATAAGACCGTCGAACGTTACCGCCGTGGCGGCTCCGGAGACGACCTGCTCGATTTGGCCGCGGGAGGTACCGCTGGCATAGGTCAGAAAGCCGCGAGGCTTGCCGACCCCATTGCCGGCGACGAAGGCGGTCGCCTCGGTGCGACCGAATTTCTCGCCGATTTTGCGACCCAGCCAGGCGCCGACATCGATGCCGGCGTCTTCGACGAACTTCTGCGTCGCCTTCGGAAAGGCATACATCTCATGGGCGACGATGGTCTGCTTGCCGACCTGAGGCGTGTCGGTCTTCGGCCGGTCGGCAGTTTCGCCGGCCCAGCTCGCACCGGCTTCATCCTCGTCGATCGGGATTTCGAGTTCGCTTGTCGAGATCGTCTCGATGGTGGCGATCTCGCGAAGCGGCGAAGATTCCCTGACGATCATCATGGTGCGGGAAGACACCTTGGGGACCAGCAGGTAACCGCCGTCGGGATCGGAGCCGACAGACATGTCCTTACGCTCTTCCGGCGAGAGACCGTCTTCGCCCTGGCGGTTCGAAATGACGCGATTGAACGCCGCTTCGTAGCCTTTGAACTCGTCGACGTTCACCGCGTCGTCGGGCATGCGGACGCCGCTTTTCAGCGTCTTGTGAAGCGCCGACTTGATCTCGGCGAACTCGCGGGCCTGCTTGAACTCGTCATCGCCGCCGCCACCACCATTCAAACGGGCGCGGTTGAGCTTCTTCTCGAGCTCGTCCATGCGGTCCTGGGCGGCCTTGATCGACTCGTCCTGGATCTTCTTGACCGCAGCTTCGATGGCGGCATGCTTCTCGGTGACGCCGGTCGTCAGCGCCTCGAGGTCCTTCTTGAGCTGGGTGCCTTCGCCGGCGTTCTTGCCGGCCTTCTCGGCAAGGTCACGGACCTCCTTGAGGTCCTTTTCCATAGAGGTTTTCAGGCCGGTGACATCTTCACCGAACTTCTTCACCTCGCGCTGGACATCGTCCAGCACGTCTTTGATCTCAGGCATTGAAGCCTCCTTAGCGGTTGGGGATTATGAGCTTGCGGGTCGAGCGGATGCTCTCCAGCAAGCCGGCTGCTACGTCTTGATCGTCCCCAGCCTCGCGCCGTACGACCTTCTTGAAACGGCTCACGAAATCGCGAACCGTCTTCTTCGACCATGCAGGACCGCCTGCCTCGCGCAGGAAATCCTCAAAGTCGGAGATGGTGTTAAGCGCATCGATGTCGGCGGATTTCACCGCGCCAACGACCGCCTTGTCATTTGCTGGGAACGTCACGATGCTGAGTTCGCGGAGTTCGACCTCATGCAGTGTGCGAGTCGGATCGGTCGGTTTCGTCCCGACCGTGAATTTCTTGGCACGGTAGCCGATGGAAAGACCATCGAGCGACCCGGCCTTCATGCCTTCATAGATCAGCTGGCCGCGATCGGTGCTGAGCGCGAACAGTTCGCCCTCGACCTTCAAACCCTTGGTGTTCTCCTCCATTGAGGTCCACTTCCCAACCGGCAGCATGTCGTCGACGGGCCCGAAGAAACCGCCATGCTGGAGCAACATCGGCGGCAGCTTGCCCTTGCTCTCCCAGGTACGGAGGGATTCCTTGAAGGCGCCGCGTTCGATGACGTCGCCGTAGCTGTCGACATTGCCGAAGATGGCTCCGTAGCCGGAGAAGGTGCCGTCCTTCGCTCCGGTGGCAAACTTGAACTCGAAGTCGGCCTGATACCTATCCATCGGCGGGCTCCTTGTTGGCTGCCGGCTGTTTCGTGGGTCGGGGGTAACCGTCATCGTCGATCGGCGTGACGTTGACCGGCACGTAAAGGCGGTTGCCGCCCGGCAGAGGCGGCATTTCATCGAAGCCGCGGACCTCGTCGGGCGTCACCCATCCCGGGTTGCCGCCTCCGCCAAGGGCAACCTTGAAGTATTCTGCTTTGTCCTTCATGGCCGGGCTGAGGAAGGCCTGTTCCGTGAAAGCGAGGTAGTATCCGGCTTTCCGCTCCTGGGGCGTGAGCAGCCACCGCTTTGCGGATGAAGCCACTCGGTCATGCCAAGGCCTGACTGTGTGCACGAGATGCGCCAGGAAGAGCTGCTCGGCCGACGCGTAGGTTGGTGCCTTGTCGCCGGAGAAGCCGACCATGATCGGCATCACGCACATCGCGCGGCAGATTTCCTCGACCTGAAACTGCCGGACCTCGATGTGCTGAGAGTCGACGCCCGACATGGCAAGCGGCTGCCACGTCAGTCCGTTGTCCAGAACCGCGGTGCGGAACTTGTTGGCGAGGCCGACCTGATTCTGCGCCCACTGCTCTTTCAGCCGTGCCCTGGCTGGCCCTTTCAGCTCCTTCTCGGTCGTCAGGATACCGCCCGGCTGGGCGCCGTTGGCGTGAAGCCGGGAATGGGTCTCCTCGGTCGCGATCGAAAGGCCGATGGCCTCGCGCATCAGCTTGATGGCGTCCATGCCAACACTGCCGTTCCATGACGGCCCGCGGATATGCCAGATTTCGTCGGCCTCGAAGGTCGAGTAGGTGTTGTCGAAGAGCCTGACCCGGTAAGTCAGCCGGCCGTCGCGCTGAAGTTGCGGCGTGGCACCATCAGGATCGAGGGGGATAAGCTCATTGATTTGCCCCCTGACGCGCCCGATGTAGGAATAGTGGTTGAAGGTCAGCGCAAGGTGCAGGCCGATCGTCTCGAAATATTCGAGACCGCTCTGCCATTGGTTCGGAGCATCTTCAACCACGCTGTAAAGCGGATGATCGCGATCCTCCTGCCTTGTCGTCGAGTTGGGATCTCGGCGGTACACCTTGCGCGGCACCATGAGCGCCTCGGCGATGCGGCGGGCGCACGCAACTACCGTCGTGCACTGGAGCGCGGTCTTCCAATTCACAGTGGCTCCGGATTTCGCCGGACCGCCGCCAAATAGACCGGCCCAGATCGCCTCGACATCGCCTATCGTGGTCGAGTTCTCGGCCTTGATCTGCAGGCCTTCCGCGATCGCGCCGAACAATCCCGACATCAGTCAGCCTTCGGCTTTTTCGTGCTGACCAAAATAACCCCGGCCAGCAGCAGCGTACCGGCGGTGATGAAACCCGCCGATGGATGAATCAGCCATGCCCCGTAGGAGATCAGCCCGACGGCCGCGAGGCCGATCCCGTCGCGAATGGCGGAAGGTATGGCTCGCGCGAAGCGCTTGCCGGCCGGAATGGACCGAGCACCGATATCGTCGATCATCAAATCACCATCAAATCTTCTTCTTCGAGGTAGGAACCGCCGTCGACAATTATCGGCTCGGGATTCAGCACCATCACGCTGACTGAATCGAACATGGCCATGGCGGGGTCGATCTTGGCGTCTCCGGCGTTTTGCTTGGTGGCCCGGATCGCGGTAGCCGTCGGCTCGATCTTAATGTTCCCGACGCACCAATCCATCAGTGTGCTGGGGCAATGCTTCATCGTGCGATTGGCCAGCTTGCGCTCCGATGTCTTCAGTGCGTTCATCAGCTTGTAGCCTTGGCCCACGCCGACCACGTGACCGCTCTCCTGGGTAACACCAATCAGCGCCAAAGCGTCGGTGAGCTCGCCATATGGGCCTTCGACATCGAGCGCGACGGCGGCGAGTAAGCTCGCCCGATTGATGCGATCGATTAGTATTAGAAAACCGGCAACGTCCTTAGGCAGCAGCAGCTCTTCCACTGGCTCAAGCAGTTTCACCAGCGGAGCGACGTCGACGAACTCATCGTCGATGATCGTCAGGGCGCTCGCCTGGGCGAAATCCTGAAGCCGGGCGGCGATAGTCTGCCGTCGCTTCAGCACACCTTCATGACACCAGGCGTGCGACCAGCTGAGCCAGGTCTTGGATCCGGTCTCCCGGCCAAGCACGTTGGCGCCGAATAGATCGTCAAGGCCGCCGCCATCGGCTCCTACGACGATCGCCTCGGAGCGTTCGATGATGGCATCGAGAGTTAGATCGGCATCTTCAGAGGAGGCCCAGAATTCAGCGCCAGGCCAGCCGTCGGTTTTCATGCCGACGCCCATCTCGATATTGAGATATTGGGACGCCCACACGCGGATGGCCTGGTCGCCTTTTTCCTTTTCGGAATTCCAGTCAGGAACAAGCGTGGCGAGATGAACCGAGCGGCCGAGGTTCGGCATAACCATCGGCCAATTTGAAGTGTCCCTCCAAGCCGCTGGCTCTTTCGCGATGTCCTGTGGAAATTCGAACATCACCGACAGCGTCGGTCGCGCGTTCTTTCCTCGGAAGGCACCATCGCGATGCCGACGGGCGTTGTGCAATTCGTCCTTGAACGCACCGGCAGGTATATCGTCGCTCTGCGTGGTTGTGATGAGGAACTTGCCCTCGGGCGTCTTGTCGATGCCGCCGCGAATTTGGCGGATGACCTTGGCGGCGTAGTGCGTCTTTCCGAGCAGATGCACCTCGTCAAGATGCGCGAATATCAGAATGCCGCCGGTCAGGATCTTGAGATCAAAGGTTTTGACCTTCATCTCCGACTGGTTGACCAGATCCTCGATCGTCTTGAGGTGATCGCGAGGCCGAAAGCGGCGTTTGAGATCCGTCGATTCCTCGATCATGCCGACCGCTTGCTCATAGGCGCGATCAGAAATCGCCTGTGTGGGACCGATGAACAATGCCTCTGCACGTGGGCGTGTGTTCATCAGCATCACTGACAGCGCCAGGCCGGCACCATATGACGTCTTCGATGATCCCTTCGGCGCCAGGACAAAGATGTCCCGGATAAAATTCTGCTGCGAAACCGGATCCCACGATCCAAACGACGTCGCAACAATGTCGCGGAACCATTGTCCCGTGGCATCGGCGAGCCGTGGCTTGCCAGGAACGTCCGGAAGCCTCAGCTCATCGTAAAATGCGAGGCCCATTTCGGCCTCGGATTGGATCAGCGGCAGATCCGGGATGAGGGAACGGCCTGTACGGATCCGCTCTTCCCAGTCCAGGCAGCTCAGATCCCACATTGGCGACGCATCAGTTCGCTGGACCCTGCCGGCGCGCCATCAGGTCGCCAAGGCGGTTGCCGCGATCTGGCTGGTGAGCCGCTACAACAGCCGCTTCCTTCTTGCCGAGCTTGGCGGCCTTTTGAGGCTTTTCCGGCTGGCCCGTCTGCCCGTACAGCATGAGGTCATTCTTCTCGAGGAAGTCGCGGAATTCCTTACCGGCCGCGACGTTGCCCGCCATGAACAGTTCCCACAGCTTGGTCGCCATGGTGGCGTTGAGGCGGTCTCGGGCGACATCCCGGAATTTGAGCTCGGAAAAATAATGCTTCCGCAAAGTCGGGAGCGTCACGAACAACGCCGAGGCAATCCGCGCATTGGACCAGCCGAGCGACACTAACATGCTGACTCGATTCCGGTTTTTCTGGCTGGCGATGTGCTGCGGTCGCCCGCGCTCACCCCAGTTCGCCGGAACTGGCTCTCCAAAGAGGTCAAAAATCTCACTCATCGAAAAAAAACCTCTGAATGCACCCAATGCGGTTAGGGGCCCCAAAGGCCCCAGAGATCCGACCCCCCCCCACCCCCTTGGGGGTCAGGCGGGCTGCATCGCTCGGATGACTGCGACCTCTCGCTCGACGAGGGCTTTCACCTCAGGCCTGATGTTGCCGTTCGTGAAGCTGTCGTCGATGACGACGTGGCCACCGAGCCCGCTGCGCTTGATGACATCGGATCTGTGCTCGACCGTGATCGTCCTGCAGCAGTCAGCTACAAGCTTGCCTCGACGTTCGAAGATGCCCTGTTTCAGCCAACGGCCGATGTCACTCCTGGCCACGATGATGACTGCACCTTCGTCGGGTAGGCCATCGATCAGTTGCTTGGCCCGATCCATCTGCTCACCCATCAGTACCTCTCCGCCATCCTCTTCGCTCGCGCCGCCGCCGTCTTCTTCGTGTGACATGAGCCGCAAAGGCATTTGACGTTGCGCTTGTCGAGCAGCGCGCCGCCGTCCTTCACCTCGACGATATGGTCACCGAAGATGCGCGTATTGGTCCGACCGCAATCCTCGCACCGCCTGCCCCGTTCCGCGATGACCTCAGCCATCAGCTTTCGCCACTCAGGCGACAGGTAGAACGGTTCGGCTGTCTTCGGCACGACCTTCACGGTCCGTGTGTCCATCGTCTTGATGGACGGCCGCATCATCCGGAGCTTGGCCATTGTTCGCTTTTAAGAGGGAGGAATCGCTTCCATTGCGGTGAGGCTGTCCGCCTTCACCTGGGGCCGATGGCGCGGTCCACCTTGCGGCGTGCGACTCTTTCGGCTCGTCCTAGGTGAGATTCGCTAGTCCAGTTTGGTGACTTGCGCAAGGTCGAGGTCGACGAACGACGCGCGCCCGAACAGATGCGTCTCAACCTTGATCCGCTCGCTGTCGCCCAGCATCAGAACGACAGCCTGGAACGATGCGAGAGGGCCGTTGTCGATCGTCACCCTGTCGCCCACCTTCAGGGCATTGGTCAGGATCTCGATCGCCTTCGGGTCTTTCTCGATAAACGCTTGCAGCTTAACGATTTCCTGCTCGTTCACCGGCTTTGGATTGTCGGCTCCGCCGAGCACGTCGACCACGCCTTTGACCGTCTTCAGCCCTGCCCAAGTGACCGCGCAGGATACTACCTTGACGAACAGATAACCCGGCAGTGCGGGCAGCATGCAGGGCTCCAGCGACTGCCATTTGCGCTTGCCGCGCCGCTTCGGCTCGACTTCCTTGACCGCCATCCAGCGCTCGACATTCGCTTCCTCAAGCGACTTATCCACAGCAATGTCCGCTCGATCCTCGACGCGCAGCACATACCAACGCGCTTCAGGCCCATCCATGCCCGCCGCGGCGAGCATCGCCTGCTCCCTGCGCGTCAGTGCGATTCGCTGGTCGCTCTTCTGCCAGGCGCGATCGATGTTGATCGGATCGCCCTTGCGGTCGAGCCAGACGCGTTCGCTCTCACTCAGCCGCTTGCCGTTGACCGCCATCATCGGTGTTTCCCTCGTTGCCCTGCTTCACCGCCTGTTCGAACGCACTCAACGCACCCGGTCCGCCAGCCGGGAAATACACAACGGGCTGTCGCCCCGGATCCGGCAGCCATGGCCAGCCGCGCAGCTCGTGCTCCAGCTTCCACGCCTCGAACGTCTCGGAGCCGACAGGCACGGCCTCCATCATCGCCGCCAGCGGCTCCAGCGCAGTCGCCACCGTGACGCCCTGCCGGCTTGCCGCCCGATCGTGCATGACATTGACGCGAGGCCATCCGAGCTTGGCCTGACGCTCCCGCCTCGCCGCCTCGCCCGTCTCGTCCTGCCTCTCCAGCATCTGCCGCAGGAAGCCCGAAGGAGGCGGAGGAAGCGGCGCCGGCGGCTGCATCAGCTGCTTCAGCCGCGCCACCTGCCACATCGGCCCGAACGGCGCGGCATCGACGAACAGCGGCTTTTCCGGCTCTTGCGGATCAGCCACCTCGTCGAACAGCTTCTGCCCGAAATAGGTGGAAAGCGCCGGGATGTGCGATTTCGCCTGCGCCTTCAGCAGCGCCAGCCAGGCCGGATAGCGCCGCTCGGCGCGGTCTCGCTCGTCGGGATCGAGCTTCAGCCATTCGACGAGCCAGCCCTGTTTCGGCATCCCCGACGACTGCGGATGGCCCCGAGCCATCTTCCAGAACCGACGCTCCAGGGTCTCACGGCTTTCTGCCCGTTTTCCTTCATCGGCCTCGCGCTCGCGCTCTCTCTCAATGGAGGGATCAAGGGAGGGGTCTGGAGGGGTTGGTGGACTCCCAGTGTCACCCTTAGGCGTCTCCGGTGTCACCCTATCGGGGCCGGTTTTGTCACCCTTGGCGGCTTCGTCTAAGGGTGACTGGGTGTCACCCTTAGGATTGAAGCCGCGCCCGGCCGCATAGGCGTCCCAGCCGGCCTTGCTGATGGCCGAAAGCACGTCGAGATCGAGCGCATATTCGTTGGTCGAGCGCCTGCCCTGCCCGCCGGCTCGCACCAGCGACAACAGCCCGATGTCGAGGAAACCCTTGATCTCGCGCTGCACCTGGCGGTCGGAGCACTGCGCCGCGCGCGCCACCGTGGCGATCGCCGGGAAGATGCGGCTGCCATCATCCTCGCAGGCGTCGATCAGCTTCAGCAGCACCAGCTTGCGGATGCATGTGCCCATGTCGGCGCGAAAGCCGGTGCCGAGGAGGAAGGCGCTCACAGCAGCGCCTCCTGCCGGCCTGAAGCGGGGTGCGCTGCGAAGGCCTTGCGCTCCGGCAGGATCGGCGGATCGGCCTCGACGAAGGTGCGGGCGCGGAGATGCTTGCAGACGGCCTTCTCGATCTCGGACCCGGTCATCATCCGCGACAGCTCGGGAACGAGCTTGTTGCCCGGCGTCCGGCTGGTGCAAGCGATCCGATGGTCTGCCGCGACAGCACGGAGCTCGTCAGCCCATAGGAGCAGCAGCATCCGGTGATACCAAGGAACTTCGGCTCGGTAGGGCGCTGACCAATCGCGCCTGCGGCTTTCGCTATTCGGGTAGGACCAGATGTCGTAGCATCTGCGTGCGCCAGCCAGCGCAAGGGTCAGCGGTGATGGAAGTTGCCTTATGACGCCATGCTTCACTGTCTCCATACCGGGCGACTTGGTCCACTTCTCATGCGCGGCCACGATCAGGCCGTGGCATGTCGGCCCGAAATCCGCGATCTGGCCGGCCAGCCGGTCGAGCTTGTCGCGCTCACTCTTGATCTCGCAAATCCAGAGCCTGTCAGGCTGAACTGCGACGACGTCCGCGCGGCTTGAACCGTGCTCGACATTCATCTCATGGATGATGCGGGCGTTGGGCCACAGCTCGCGGAATCGTTTGACGACCGCATCGCGTATCTCGACCTCCGCAGATGAGCGCGAATGCTTCAATTCCCCGTCCTCTTCCAGTTCTCGAAATCGCCGCGCATCGCCTTCCAGCGCGCAGCCGCCTGATCGTCCATGTTGAGTTCCTTGCGGCTGTTAATGCCGAGCAGAGAGCGCAGCTTCTGGATGCCGCGTGCCGTCGTCAGCGGTTCTTGGAGCCCGTGCCGCGCCGCCAGGAATTCGAGGAATCGCCACTCCGAGCACTTCATCGTCGCTTCGGCGGCATAGTTTTTCCGCACGTCCGCCACGGGCCCGGCTGGCGGCTGTCCCTGCCGGTCAGGCTGCAGCGCCTTCGTCTTGGCAATCGCCCTGTCGATCAGCTCCAGCAGGAACTGCACCGAGCCGGCCGCGTCGCAGACGAAGGCGATCTCGTCCTCGCTGGCGCCCGGGTCGAAGCGCGCGATCGGCAGCAGCATGCCGGTCTTTGTCCTCGCCTCGATGAAGCAGCCTTCGGAATCGTGCACGCGCGTCCACTCGCCCGGCGCGATGCCGGCGACGAGATCGCGGATCCGTGCGAGGCGCGCGCCGTCCTTCACCGAAGCGCCTCCCTTGCCGGGAACCGGACGGCTGCTGTAGCGTTGCGCCGCGGTGCGAGTGCAGGGTTTTGAGTATGGCGACGCTTGAGGATAAACCCTTCGACCAGGCGGTGTGCGTGCACGGCGCGCGCGCCGGTCAGGTGCAGAACGTCGGCAGCGCGCGGGAGGCCGCCGAATGGCTGCTCTACGAATGGCCGGCAGAGACGATAGACAGCGACAAGGCCCGCGCCGCGCGCCAGGCGTGCTTGGCGGCGCTTGAGAGCAGGGGCGAAACGGCCGATGCCCGCCAGGCGTTCCGCGCGGCGGCGCACGAAGCCGGCATTTTCATCGGCGACGTGGATCGTGTCCCCAAGCCGGGCAAGATCGTGAAGCGCAGGCGCTGAGTGCGCGCCAGACCACTTGAACCCGAAAAAGTCCGAGATCATATTTTGCGACGGCGCCACATCCCGGTGCCGACGTTCAACCCATTTGCGCAGATGGAGGAAGGAATGGACGAGCGCTTTGCCACCCCTGTCTATGTCGTAGACGGGTCGCGGATCATCCGTGAAATTGCCTGCCTGGAGGACGCAATCGATTTTCTTGAAGCTTTGCGGGCTCCGGTCAACGGCACGGTCCACGAGACCGCGCTCAAAGCATGCTACCGCGCAGCAGCGGGTCTGCTTCCGGTCGACAATGCCCGCCGCGCTTTCGAAAGCTTCGCGAAGATGTCCCGTATCCTTGAAGACGCGCCTCCGCAGCCGTGGATGATCCAGGTAAAGGATGAAACCGACGGCGGGGCCGCCAAATAGCATCAAAGCCGGGAGGCGATGCAGCGCGCTTTTCACTCCGCCGCCTCCCGAAATTCCACCAGGTGGCTGCAGTTGGCCGCTGCAAGCGCCTCGGCCAGCGGCGGCGAGACGCTATTGCCGCAGCACGAGCCCTGCACCGTCTGTGTGATCGCAGAGCCGTCAGTCCTGCGGTCGATGATGTAGCTGTCGGGAAAGCCCTGCGCGCGGAATCGCTCGCGCGGCGTCAGCATGCGCATGCCGATATCGGCGATGGCATAGGTCTGCCCGTCGATCTCGACCGTCACCAGTCCGAACCGGTCCTTGGTCGTGTCCGTGTGCAGCGGCCCGTCCACGGCCGCCCCGTCGCCCTGCCCGTAATACTTGGTCAGGAACGGCGCGATCAGCGCCGACTTGTTGACCCGGGCGGTGTCGGTGTGGGTCGGCTCGTCGAGCGAATGCCCGACCGACGTGCCGAACTGGCGCATCATGTGGGCCGTAACGACCTGCTGCTGCGCGCCGGCGGCCGTCAGCGTCGCCAATGGCTCATCCGCAGGGCGACCCGGATTGACCCCGCCAATGCGCCTGCTGTCGTTATTGTGCTGGGCAAGGAACGCCGCCACCACGCCGAACTTCGGCGCGCCCGCCATCACCGTGTCGAGCGGTTCGTCTGCGCCATGCCCGACGCCGTTCTGGGTGAACCGCGACAGGTGCACAGCGGCCAGAGCATGGTTGCCGCTGATCGTGCCGGTACCCGTAGGCTCGTCGGCGCGCTTGATGCCGAGGCCCCAGCGCTTGACCCCGCTCAGCGAAATCTCGCCATGCGCAGTCTCGACGAGGACGGGCGCCACGACGCATCCGTCCGCCTTGGCGGTCAGCGTCCCCAGCGGCTCGTCTCCGCCACGTGGCGCGCTCTGCCCTGCCCTGCCGCCGCAACCGACGAAGGTCGGAACGATGACGGCATTCTGGTCCTTCCGGCTCGCGGTGATGGTGTGCAGCGGTTCGTCCGCACCGCGCACGGAGCCGCCATGCTGCGCGGCGGTCATCACCGGGGAGACGATCGCGAAGGATCCTGCCGTCGTCAGGGTGTTAAGCGGCGCATCGACATCTTGGACGCCGTTGCGGTTTGCCGCGCTCGCCATGTCGGTGCGCACGATGAACGGCTTCTTCGCTTCCAGCACGTAGCGCACTACGCCGCGCGCGATGCGCCGCATGGTGGCGTCGGCGAGCGGGCGGATCGCGCGCACGCCGTGCTTGGCCATGATCTCCTCGGCGCTGTCGAAGATCGACGGGCACGGGATCGACCAGTCGATGATCTCCGCCGCTGTCCGCCAAGGCTTCTTCCGCCCCTTGATCACATCGGGATCGTCCGGCTTGCCATGGGTCGGCTTCGGCCAGACGATTTTTCCCCCGTCGCGGCGCGCAATGAGAAAGAGCCGCTTGCGTATCGTCGGCGCGCCATAGTCGCAGGCGCGCAGCTCGCGGTGCTGAACCTTGTAGCCGGCCTTTTTCAGCCGCTTCACCCAGTCCTGAAACGTCTGCCCGCGCAGCTGGGCGATGGCCGTGCCGTCCTCGTAGATCGGCCCCCAGGTGCGGAACTCCTCGACGTTTTCGAGCAGGATGACGTCGGGGCGCACCTCTTCCGCCCAGCGCACAACCACCCAGGCCAGATCGCGAATGTTGCGGTCGAGCGGCTTGCCGCCCTTGGCCTTGGAGAAATGCTTGCAGTCGGGCGAGGCCCAGAGCAGGCCGACATGCCGCCCCTTGCACACTTCCGAAGGCGAGACGTCCCAGATGTTGGAATCGAGGTGCACGGTGTCGGGATGGTTCATCGCGTGCATGGCAAGCGCGTCGGCAGAATGGTTGATGGCGATGTCGGGCGAGCGCCCCAGCGCCAGTTCGATGCCCGTCGAGGCCCCGCCGCCGCCGGCAAAGCTGTCGACGATCAGCGGCCTGTTTCCCCCGTCCAGCATCATTTCGGCCCCCGCCCATGCTTGCGCATCACCTTGGCGAGAAGCGCCGCCGCGCGTTCCAGCCTCCGCCTCGCCGGCAGTTCAGGAGCCCCGGCAAACTTTGCTTGCGCGATCGCGTCGCTCGCTTCGCCGACAGCCTGGCATGCGGCCATGATTTCGCTGTCCGCACGCTCTGCCTTGGCGACGTGATCGGCGCGCGCCTGAATCAGACGCGCCTCCTCGACGACGAGGTGATCGAGGCGCTCGGCGAGCTTGAGTACGCGCGGGTCGATCTGCGCGGTCATGTCGCCCCTCCTGCGGAAAACTGCGCCAGGGCGGCGCGGATGGATGTCAGGCGCTCGTCGAGGTTGGCCGGCAACAGCCCATTGCTCCCCCGTACCGCCATCAGCGACGCGACGCGCATCGTGATGAAGGCGTTGCCGGCCTCGAAACGAGCATCGCGGCAGCAGCGGGCAAAGATGTCGGGATAGGTGAACAGGATGCTGTCCGGTACCCGGAGCAGCACGTCAGCCCGAGGAGCATCGCCGTCGGCATCGATCATCTCGCGCAGTATGGGCAGCATGGTATCGGTCATGCGCCTGCTCTATCGAGCCGCTCGATCTCGGTGAGGATCAGCGTGTAATACGCCTCCGCATCAAGGTCGCGATGATCGGCTCTCTTTGCAAAGACCCGGTGGATACGGTCTTTCTCCGCAAGCGCGAGAGCCCCCGCGCGGACAAGGTCTTGGCGAGGTGCCTTCGGTTTCCACCATTTTGCGTCCCACGGCCAATCGTACGGGATACCCGCACGGTCTCCGCCCGATGGCGATAGCGCACGGCGCGTTGCATGGGCGAAGTATGCCTTCGCCGCGAGCAGGATCTCGCCCTTCTTGTGCTTGTCGTCGTGCTCCGGCGTCCAGCCTTCAGCATCAATCTGCCGCTGCCGTTCCGCCACGATGTCGGCAACTGCGCGAGACATGGTCATCCCTTCGCCCCCACTGTTTCAGTGCTTTTCCCGTGAAACCTTTTCGCCCGCGCCGGCTTCAGCGCCGGGCGTGGCCGCTTGCGCGCCGGCGGCGTGCCAGCCGGGGCGCGGTAGAATTTGCGCGCGTCGAGCCCGGCCCAGTCGCAGATGGCGAACACCTTTGCCGCCGAGATGTCCTGCCCGGCCATGATGCGTGAGAGGTCCGGCGAGGTGACGCCGATCTCGGCCGCCAGCACGCGCCAGCCGCGCCCGTCGAATTCCAGCATGGGCCGCAGCTTCCGGCCGAGCGCGGCCGTATCGTAGGCGGCGAGCGTTCCGGCCCTGATCGGCCGGCCTTCCCGCGTCGCCAGCTCTTCGGCGCGATCGTCGAGGCGCATGCGCCGCTCCAGCGCCTTGCGCAGCCGCGCCATGGCGCGCGTGATGCCGGCGTCGGCGCTCATGCGACCGCCCCGAAAAGCGGTGTGCCCTGCCCGGCCGCTCGGACTTCCAGCGCCGCCGCGCAGGCAGGATTCAGCCACAGCACTTCAGTACGCGGGCGTGCGCCATCGGCCAGCGCTTCCCTCTCGAACCGCGTCCAGCCCGCCAGCGCGTCGTCATAGAGCGGATGCGGATAGCCAGAGAGGACAACCATGCCGGCGAGGGCGCGCAGCGCCTCGAGCATCGCCGCATGATCGGCGTCGCTCATTTCATGGCGGTATTGATGCTTGGCATCGTAGGGATTCTTGCGGTTGCGGGTCGCGTGCACATAGGGCGGATCGACATAGTGAAGCGTGTCGGTGCGATCGTGCGCGGCCATCACTGCCAGCGCCGGGCGGTTCTCGATAGTAACGCCGCGAAAGCGCCGCACCACCGCCTCGAGCGTTTCCGGATAGCCAGCCCAGTCATGCGCCGGCGTGGTGCCCGATCTGGAGGAGTTGGCGCGAAATCCTGTAGTGCGATGCCCGCGCCCTATGTCGGAATGGGCGTTCGACCCGAATCCCATGAAGGCGCGGATGATCAGCCGGCGGGCGCGCTCGACAGCATCGTCGGTCGGATCCCAGCCAAGCTCAAACTCGGCACGGGCGAAGGGCGTAAGCTCAAGCAGCTGCATGAGCCTGCCCCCCCCGGCCGGGTCCTGGAGCACCCGGAACAGATTGACCACGTCGCCGTCGAGATCGTTGTAGACCTCGGCGTAGGCGCTAGGCTTGCGCAGCAGCACCGAGGCCGCGCCGCCGAACGGCTCGACATAGATCCGGTGCGGCGGAAAATGCGAGATGATCCAGGGCGCAAGCAGCCATTTGCCGCCATGCCAGCGAAGAACGGGACGGGAGGGCGCTCTCATGCGACCTCTCCGAAATCGAATGCCGCCTGTTTCGGTCGGGCGATCTCCAGTCGCTTTTCGGCTGTCGCGATGGCATCGGGCGAGAGGTCAATGCCAGTCCAGTTGCGGTTAAGCCGCTGCGCCGCGACCAAGGCTGTCCCGCTCCCGCAGGTAGGGTCCAAGACCATGTTGCCGCGCAGGGTCGCAGCGCGGATCAGTTCCTCAATGAGGGCAACCGGCTTCTGCGTGGGATAGCCGACGCGCTCTTTGTCGCCCTGGGCGAGCGGCGCCGCCTCAGCGAAGGTGTCGAAACGATATTCCCAACCCGGCGAGCAGGGATCGCCGCCGATGGTGCCGAGACGCCATAGCCGCCACAGCGCCGCCGGGCTGCGCGCATAGCAGGCGATGGTATCGTGGACGCGGCCGAAAGACTTAGCGTTGGCATGGCCGCCGAGCGTCCGCTTCCAGACCAGTGTCCCGGCCTCGAGTCCGGGTCCAAAGATCGCCGTGCAAAGCAGGCGCAACTCCGCGCCCATGGTGTCGTCGAAGTGCAGCCACAGCGTGCCGGTCAGCTTCAGGACGCGCCGCAGTTCGGTGACGATGCCGGCCATGACGCCGAGATATGCGCGCGCGGGAGCGGTTCGCGCCACGGCCGCCAGCAAGGCCGCGGCGGCGGCGGAATGGCGGTTGAGAGCCTCCCAGCCTTGGGCCGATGCCGCTGACCACTCCCACCGATCGTCGAACGATCCTGCCTTGCCGGCCCAGACTTGTTCATTGCCGAAAGGCGGGTCGGAATAAACCATATCCACCGAGCCGGTGGTGATCTCACGTCGCAGGACATCGACAGCGCTGCCGAGTAGAAGGCGGTTCATGCCGGCACCGCCTTGCGGTGTCGAGCCTTGCTTTTGACGACGGCAACCGCCGTAGCCGTGGAATCCGTCATGGCCGCCAGTTGCGTGTTATTGAGATCTGGCCGGGCGGCAGCCAGCGCCAGGATCGCGGCCTGCTTTGATTCCGCCTTGGCGTGCGGCGAAGCGCCCTCATGCACCAGGAGGTCCACGAACCAGAACTTGTCGACCTTGCGCAGGTCGACCGCAGCGACGTTCTCGACGATGAAGCGGGCAACATCCCTCCGGTGAATCCACCAGAAGTCATCTGTCGCCGTGGCCTCCCGTCGGGTCGCTTTCAGCCAGCCCTTCGCAATCCAGCCGCTGACCGTCTTGCGGTCGACCCCCATCACCCCGGCCAGCTGGTTAGCATTCAGGTGGTTGGGATCAGTGCGATCGGCACCGATGCGCTTCAGCTTGACGAAGATTGCTGTCTCGGTGCGGTGGAATCCCTTCGACCGCAGCATCTTCTGCAGCGTGGCGGGTGCCTTGTGGGCATTTTCTGTGACGATCTCGATCTCGACTTCCGACCAGGCAGGCTCCTTGAACCGGGGCACAACGAGGCCGAGCTTGACGGCGCGTTTCGAAACCCACCAACGCGGCCTGCCGCATGTGGCGGCGCACTTTTGGATGTCTCCCTTGGAAGGCGATTTCTGATAGGTGCGGCGGATGATCAGGTCGATCTGCTCGCTGCTTTCCCAAGCTTGGCGCTCGTGCACCTTGCCGTCGGGTCCTGGCCTGAGCAGCCCCAGCGTTCCGGCGCGCATGTAGATCGATTTGGCGGAGCGCCCCGGAAGCACAGCAAGGCAGGCTGAAACCCCGCCGCCAGGATAGTTCTCACGCAGCAGTTTTTCTTCCCGCCCGGTCCAGAAGCGCCGTGAGCCGTCGCGCCTTGCTCCGACCATTGGGTTGCTGTCGAGCAGTTCGCGGATACCATCTACTTCGCGGGCGACAGCGAGGTTCATGCTGCGCCCTCCCGAAGATCGAGGCCCCACTCGGTGGCTTGGCCTTCAATCCACAGGCAGCCAAAGCCCAGCGCTCGCCTCTGCTTGGCCGACAAGTCGCCGTTGCACTGGACCTCTAGAAGCCTCAGACGAAGGGAGATGAGCCCAGCCCGCAGCGCCGCTTGAAAACTGTCGAATTCCCCTTCCGGCCCGAAGCTTCCGCCCTCCAGCCCCGGGACCTCGTAGCGGCCGAAGGTTGCGAAGATGCCGCCGGCCAGCGGGGAAACACCGAACGACGCCGTTGCGGTCTTGCGCATGCCGCCGACCGTGTATTCAATCGACTGCGTCGTCGGCGCCGGCGGCAGTCTTGGCCGCGAGGGCTCAGCTGGTGGCGCATCCGGCTCGTTTGCCGATTCATTCCCCCACACGTCCCAGCCCGGCCGGCCGCAGCGCGCATTGAGTTCGATCTTGGCGGTGTTCGGCCAGTGCTTTTCGATCCACTCGGCAAAGACGTCCGGCTTCTTCGAATGTTTGGTCGCGTCAGCCTCGACGGCCATGTCGTCCTGCCAGCTGGCGAGCTGGTCGCCCATCGCTGGCGCCACCGGGTTGCCGCGCGTCGCGATCAGAAGGATCTCGTGCTTGCCGCGGTTCCAGTATCCCGGCGCGATCTTCTGCTTCAGCCAGGCCCAATGGCTGACATAGCGGCAGCGGGCCTTGTTAGGGGACAGGAAGCCGGTCGTCGGGTCGCGGTCGATCCAGGCGAAGCCCCACGCGTCGAGCAGGCAGATCGCCTCGACAAGCATCGGCGCCGTGGCCCAAAGGAACAGGACGCAATCCTTGGCGGCGATCGCGCCGACATCGCGTTGCATCAGGGTGAGAAGATCGCTTGTCGGATAGTGGTTGTCCGGCGCCCGGTCCATGCCGGTCTCTTCGCTGTAGGGCTCGAACTTCCACTCCGGGTCGGCATAGATCACGCCGTATTTCTTGGTCGGAAGCGCCGCCTGTTTCCCGGCGAGTTCGATCTCGCGAACGCCGCGGCGTTCCTTCTTCTCAGCCTGCTCGTCGGCCCGGATGGACTTGGCCACCGGCGCGATCGCGCGCTTGAGCGCAGTGCGCGTCGGCTCGTCGCCGCTGGCGATCAGCTCGTCGAGCGCGGCCCGGACGATGCCGGGATCGCGGACGATCGCATCGCGCACCTGCCGCGCCTCGAAAACCTCTTTCGATGAAATGCCGATCTCGCCAGCAGTGGCAGAACTATTCCCGCCGGGAAGAGATTTCGGGCGGCCCTTGGCCACCTCGCCGCGAGACTGCGCCCCGTCATATTCGTCGGCCAGCCGACGCTTTGCCGCCGCCTCGATCTCCAGCGCATCGGCCTGGGCGCGATGCGTGGCGGCGATGATGTCGTCATGCGCCCGCTTGGCTCGCTGCATGCGGCTGGCGCGCTTGGCCGCGTCATAGGCGAGGCTCGCCTTGTCGCGGGCGTCGAGAACCTCCGCCGCCGTTTGCGCGCCGGCCAACGCGTCGGCCGCCTGGCGGATAAGCGCCGGAAGTGAGTTCCGATCGGAAGTGGCAATCTCGGTGGCGCGCATCTTGATCATGCCGGCGCTCCATCGGCTGGAACGTCAGCCTTGCTGGCGACGGCGATGCTGGCGCTGGCGCATTTCGGGCAACGCGCCGCAAGAGCTAGCTTCGCCACCTTCTCCAGTTCCATCGGCAAATACGCGACAGCCCAGACGTGCGAACACTCTTTGCATTTCGCCCAGAGCGCCTTGTCGCTCATGCGCTCCTCCCGCGGCGCAGCGGTACGACATCGCCACCGGCCGACACGGGTTCGTCTACCGGATAGGCGGCAAGGTCACGCTCCAGCGGCCAAGGGAACTGAGGGACGGCCTTGTCTTTCAGGCCAAGGCTCCAGAGCCGCGGCAGGCCTATGTCCGGATGTGGCTTCACTGTGGCTATCACCCGCTCGATGACGGCGTTGCGGTCCATCGGCCAGCCGGCTTTCGGGCCGACGACAATCTGCCGCTTGATATGCTCGCAGAAGGATCGGATCAGCGCCGGAGACGCTGTCTCAAGCGAGTGAGCCAGTGCGGCAAGCGCCGCCTTCGGAATCACGAACGGTGCAATGTATCGCTCGACGATCCGCTGCCGTTCGTGAGGCCCCGGAAGATCGATGCCGATCTGGATTTCGAACCGGCGCCAGACCGCCTCGTCGACGCGGCTGCCAAGGTTGGTCGCGGCAACGATGAAGCCCTCGAACCGGTCCATGGCCGCGAGCAGCGCATTGATGGTGACGTTGTGATCCTGCTCGATCGTCTCGTTGACGCCGCTGCCCATGCGTTTTGCAGCGATCGAATCGAACTCGTCGAAGAACAGGAAGATCGGTTCCGGCTGCGCCGCCACCATGTCGAACAGCTTGCCGACCGCTTCGGCCGACGCGTTCATGTACCGGCAGTTGATCTTTTCCGGCCGCACGATCAGCAGCGGAAGTCCGAGCCGCGCTGCCAGATGGTGCGCCAGCGTCGTCTTGCCGGTACCGGGAGGGCCGGTGAAGATCGCACGCATACGCGCATTCAGGCCGACCTCTTCAAGTTCGGCCTTGGCCCAGATCTCTTCCAGCCATTCCAGCAGCGCCGCGCGCACCGGCTTGGCCAGGATAGGCTCCATCGCCGCGTCTGGCATCAGCACCGGCCCGAAGGCTTCGAGCGGATGCCGCATCAATCGTCCTCCGGTCCCATGCCGTCCGTGCCGGACGCCTCGCGCCAGCCGCCGTCGAACTCCTGCCGCCTCTCGTCATCCCAGGGAAATGGATTGGAGGTGATCGGCTGGTTTTCGCGGTAGGCCGTGGCGCCGAGCGCGCGAGCGCCAAGCCGGTCGACATCGGGCACGTCACGCTTCGGCCTGCTAGTCACGGCCGACGCCGGTTTGGACGCCGCAGTCGGCTTCTCGATGATGTCTTCCGCCTGCGCCACGCCGTTTTCGTCGCGGAACAACCGAACCGGCTGCTTGCCGATCTTGACGATAATCTCGCCTTCGGTCGGCACCAGCTGCTTGAACGCCTCGATCACTTCGTCGCGAGCGGCGAGATCGACGCTCATGTTTCCGACAGAGCGAAACAGCGGCGTTTCCGTCGCCATGCCGATCGCGTGCAAATAAAGGTCGAGCATCGATTCCGCCTCTTCGACATCGGCGGGCTTGGCGGCGCGGCGGCGCAGAACGTTGCGAATGGTCTTGTTGTCGAATCCGGTAGCCGCGCTTTCGGCGAACACCAGCTTCTCGTCTTCGGCCAGCTGCTTCTTCTGGTCGCGGATGCGCTCGATGCGTTCGATGAAGGCCATGAGGATGCGGCCGGAAATGGTATTGCGGCCCACGGCCGTGGCTTCACGCTTGGACATGCTCGACCCCCGATGATTGTGAAAAGGAAAGCGCCGACATCAGAACGACCTCGGCGGAACGAACAGGCAGATGGTGCGGCCGTCATTGGCCCCGGCGACGCTGCACCAGTGCGTGTCGCCGTCCGGCGAGTGCTTCAGCCGTGCGTCGGAATAGGCGACGACCTCGCCGGTGATGACGATGCGAAAGCCTTCCGGGCTTTCCTTCACCCAGTCTGCCGGCACGGTGCGGCAGTCGTAGCCGGAGCAGCACGAGAACGGATATGACCAACCCTGCGGCTGCGCAGCGGTCGGCATAGCGTCGTGTGCGTGGGCTGAAACCGTCAGCGCTGCGAGGATGAGCCCGGCGCGGATCACTCTGCCGCCTCACGCGCTGGCTCGGCCTTCGCCGGCTTCCTGAAATGCTTGTCGCCGCGCGCCCTCTTGGCCGCGAGCATGTCGTTATGCGAGCCGAGCGCATCGGCCTCCGGCGAATAGTCGTCGTCGGTGAACAGCACCCGTGCGCGCACTGTCTCGGCCTTGATGACCTGGCACACATGGTTGAGTTCTATCGTGAGCGCGGCGATCTGCGTTTCGAGCGCGATCTCCCGGCCGCGCAGCTCGTCCATCAGTTCATCGGATTTTCGACGCTCGACCTCGATCAGCGTCGGCGCAGGCAGGGCCAGCGCCGCATCCATCTCGGTGTCCAACCTGTCGAACGCGTCGGCAAGCCTGTCGGCGCGCTGGAATATTCGCGAAAGCCAGTTCATGAGCGCTTCCCCTGCTTTCTTCCATGCGTTGAGAATCTTGGTGACCAGCACTTCCTTGACGCCGGTTGCCTTGGAGATCGCTGCGGCATCGCCCTGCCCCGCCAAGGCGAAGACCAGCTTCACCTGCTCGTCGAGTTCGGCGTCGGAGACAGGATCCCCACGCAGCTGTCCGAGGCGGGCGGCGAAGCCGGCGTCGAACAGCATCTGGGCGTAGGCCGAGGCGGAGTAGCCTTTGGTCTTGCCGATCTCATGCAGGCGCTGATGCGCCTTCGGCGGCACCTTGATGGTAATGGAGACGTCGTTCGCCGCCATCACGCCGCCCTCATCAGGGAACGGCCGAGCTGGTAGCCAGCCCCTGCGCGCTCACAATGGCCGGCGCAATAAGGCTTGCCGGGAACACGAGGCCCAGCGCAGAACTGGTGCGGCTCGCCTGGCGCGGCATTGTTCACCGGCCGGCGGCATTCGTTCCAGTCGAGTTCGGCAAGCGTCGGGCTACCCATCACGCTACCGCCACTTTGCGGTCGAGCCGGTGCAGGACAGCGATGTTCTCGGCGATCTGCGAGCGGACTTCGCGCTTCTCGGCCAGGTCGACCTTCCCATCGGCGAGTGCGTGCGCCAGTGAGGTCACCACGTCGCCGCCTTCCTTGCTGACGCGGGCGATGTCTTCGTAGCCGATCGGCTCGCCTTCCTCCGGTTCGAGAGGCACGAGCCGGTAGCCCAGCTGCGCAGCCATGTCGGCTAGAATGAGCGGCGATCCGATGTCGCGGCAGAGATCGACGACGACATCGATCGGCATGAAGCTGTCCGGAATGCCCGGGTTGCCATAGTTGGAGAGCGCCGGCGGCAGGACGCGGGTGATCATCGCGAACTTGGCGGCGCATGCCATATCCAGCGCGCGCCTGGTCGAGGCCTTGAGTTCCATGCGTTCGGAGTCTGATGTCGGTCGGGGAAGCTTCATTTGACGGCGTCCGCTGGGCAAGGCTCCGCCGGTCAAGGAATCTTTTTCGCAAAAGATTCCCGTGCCGGCAGGCAAGGAATGGATTCAAAGTGCGGTCGTGAAAGTCCTCACGGGGGTCCGCATGCCTGTTTGCTCTTCGTTGATTGAGTGCAGTAGCTTCCGAAATCCGGGAGTTCTACGTGTCGCCATCCCGGAAAGGTGGATGGAGGATTATCGAGATGACGACCGAGACAGACCGGGACGTGGATATTCGCGAACTTTACGCGCGCTATCGCGTCCTCGAGGCAATCCAGACACAGCTTCTGCTTACAACCGCAGCTCGATCGGGCGACCCCAAGGAATTCGTCCAGTCGCTCATGCTTCACGTCGAGGAGACGTTCCGCATGGCGAAGCAAAGCGCCACCGCAGGCCAGTCGCAGGCGGCGGTGGACGCGGTGGACTTTCTCCGCGACTATTCGATGCGCCTCATCGCGGCGCTGACGCCGAATGCCGCGCGGCAGTAACGCCTTCATTTGCCACCTCGCGCGAACCGATTGATTGGCGCACGCTCGAACTCCGGCAGATCGGCCAGGTCCTGGGCATCGCGGGCAAGTGCGGGCACGCCCAGCTGCGTGGCGTAGACGCCGATCGCGCGGGCGAAGATCTCGTCACGAGAAAGGTCGGCCCTTGCCGTCTCGACCAGGCGCAGGATGAGCGCCACGGCCGGCGAAAGGGAAATGGTGAAAGCCGCGCCGGCAAGCGTGTGACCGAATCCCGGCGCGGTTTCGTCCGTCACGGATGCGGGCGGCGCATCCATGGCGGCAGCCTGTCCGTGAGTGGGGTCCGGACAGGAGTGGGGTGCCACCATGGACGCTGCAACGTCCATGGCGGCGGTCTCGGGTCGGGGACCGAGACAGGAATGGGAAAATGCCGCCGACGCCCGGAAATCGGTGGCGTCGGCGGCAACACCGCGGTCGGGCGCTTGGGGAGCCTGCGCGGAAACGGTTCGCGGCACGAGCCGGCCGGTGAAGGAAGCGGCGCTCATTCGGCTGCCGCCTTCATCGGACTGGACCGCTGTACGCCTATCGGCCAAGTCGCATTGGCTGGCCGGTTTTGCGAAAACGCGACGGACGCTCATTCTGCGGCCTCGCTAGGGACAGCCACCGGAGCATCGAAGAACCAAGTGTCGTTCCACTCAATCGCTCGGTCAGACGCCGCCTTCCGGATAGCCTGCATCTCGTCGAGGGACGGTGCTCCGCCGGCTTCCCAGCGGGAAACGCTGGCCTGCGTTACGCCCGCCAGCGCGGCGAACTCTGCCTGCGTGACTTGGAATATCTCTCGCCGGATGAATCGAATTGCACTCATGTTGGCGGATATTATGCGCAAACGGATAGTTTACAAGTGGAAAATTATGCGCAAGCGGATTTTCGTTTATCCGCGAGAAGTGGCAGCGTCCGCGTCATGACCATAGAGCAGAAAATCCGGGCGATCATGAGGGCGACCGGATGGAAACAACAGAAGCTGGCCGTCACCTTTGGGGTGTCTCAATCCACGGTCAACCGATGGCTTCGAGGGGCCGAGCCGGAAGGCCACCGCAGAGACGCAATTAATGCGGCTTACGCCGAACACGTCAAAGACGACGCACCGTCGACAGACGACAAAATTCGCGGTGATCAGGAAATCCTGGCGATGCTTCGGCGTATCGACGGTCTCTCGACGATCGACATCGACGTGGCTTTCACTGTGATTTCCAACGCTTTGAAGGCTAACAGGGCCGGATCAGAACAAGCTGATGCTGGTGATCGACAAGAACCCGCCATTGCCCGCCGTGAATCGACGCCATCGCAGTAGCGATTGAAGCGGCGCCCTCTTCAATCTGCTTTGCCGGGTCGGTCGCTCGCCAAAGACCCGTAGCCATGCCCCTCAGTTTGTCTAACGCTTCCTCGTTCCGCGTTTTGTCGCGCGGCAAAAACTGGATCAATTCATCTCACTCCCAAGCCCTTGGACGCCCTTGAAATAGGAACAATTTCCTGCCGCCATGTCAACAACGGTTTCCATGCCGCCCAATGTCCCATTTTGAAACGTACAAGCCTTGGTGTTTGATTAACAGAATATTTCAATCTGTAGCATTTGCCTGTGAATAGCGGGGGTAAATGGTACCAGTGGTGGGGCATGCGCGCCAACTGAGGGACGATTCCCGAGGATTAAGGTTTCCGCCATAAGTCGGGGACCATGCCACAGCCCGACAAGCCCAGCTTTCATCTCCGGTTGACCCCTGCCCTGCGCAAGCGCATTCGCGTGGCCGCAGCTGAGAATGAGCGCAGCATCAATGCCGAGATCGCCGCCAGGCTGGAAAGGTCTTTCTCGCCAGATGACGAAGACCGCTCGAAAGCGGTGCGGCTGTTGACCGATGCCTTGTCCATCCTCGACAAAGGCGGGACGGGGTAGTCGGATCCCGCGTCAGTCTTGATGAATTGCTGGTCAGCAATCATCGCCAGCGGAATCGCTTTCAAGCAGTAGCTCCAGACGGCATCGCGGTTATCCGCTTGCGCAAAGCGTCCTATCCGTTTACGCATTTTCTTTCTTGACTGTTATCCGTTTGCGCATATTATCCGCTCATCCGACATGAGAGGACGGGATGCAAACGCTCTTGATCGAATATCCGCCGACCATTCGCCTTACCTTCTCGGCAGAAGGTGGTGATTTCGCATCTAAGAGATGCGCCGTCTCCTTTCTTGAGAAGAGAGGATTCTCTGTCGGACGCATGCAGCGTGGCGCTCCGCGAGGGATTCTGTTCGGCCTCTACGACATTGCAAAGTGGAAGAACCTAAGCTCAGCCGATCGCCGCGCGCTGCACGGCGTCATGACTGGTGACATGCGCAATGGGCCCGTCTCTGTCGAGATATTCCACATCGCGCCGGATGAGGCGAAAGCCGCTGTCACAAAGCGCAGGGTCTGACGATGGCCCGCAAGCGTTTCTCCCGCAAAGACCGGGAACGGATCCTCGATGCAAATCACGGCCGCTGCCATCTATGCAGCCGTCCGATCGCCATCGGCCAGGCTTGGGAAGTTGAGCACGTCATTGCCTGGGCGCTGACGTGCGACGACAGCGACAGCAATCTTCGCCCCGCCCACGTCAAATGCCACCGCGTGAAGACGCACAGGCATGACAGGCCGGCGATCAATAAGGCCGAGCGCATCCACGCCAAGCACCGCGGCTGCTGGCCGAAACCCGTCGGCAACGCCCGCCTGCAATCGCGACCATTCCAGAAAACCCGTCCCTGCTTTCAACAGAGGGAGAGAAGCTGATGCGCCACCTCGGAACCTTCCAGGGCAAAAACGCCCACAGCGCCCCTCATGGTGAGCTTGTCGAACCACAGGGCGACACCCTCACCTCGATCATCTTCGCTGTCATCGTCATGTACGTCGTCATGGCGTGCGGCTTCACCCTGCAATGATCCACCCACAAGGAAACGCCATCATGAAACACATCGTTCTCACTGCTCTACTCGCCGTCTCCGCCTGCGCGACCCCGCCGAACCGGATCAAACCGATCGCCAACGCGGCCCCCTGCACTTCCCAAGACCGTACCCGGCTGGCCGAGATCTCCAAGGTCCAGGCCGCGACCGCCACCAACGATGCGGTCGGGGTCTTCCTCGTTGGCCTCCCTGTAGGGTCGATGGTCGGCGGTGCCGATCACAAGCAGGAAATTGCCCTGCTCAAGGGCCGCTGCGGCTGACCCCCATTCCTTACCGAACTGGAGCAGAGATGACCAAGTCCGCCAAATGGACCGGAACGAAACAGCGCGATGACCTCAAGACGTGTCCTTTTTGCGCGACCAAGCCTGTCCAACAGGTGCGGCTAGCAGGGAGCGACACCGACATGCAGTTCCGCATCGGGTGTAGCAATTCCTTCTGTTTCGTTGAACCGAACACGCCACCTTTCGCAGCCCTGAACGACGCCGAATGGGCTTGGCAGGATCGTGAAGCCGAGGCCCGCCTCGTCATGACCGAAGCAGCGAAACATACGCCGGGAACTTGGACCGCATACGAGAGCGCCGGGTTTAAGGGCGAATGGGGCGTCCAGACCGACGATCCGGCAATGGTCGAGGCTGGTGACGAGATCATAGTCTACCCGAGCCTCAGTGAGGAATACGCGCGCCTGATCGCGGCCGCTCCCGACATGCTGGCGGTGCTAAGGGATTTCGTCTCCGAAACACGCGCCTATAGCTCGCCGGAATGCGAGGAATGCGAGATCGTCGGCCCTCTTCTTCGCGCCGCTGATGCTGCCATCGCCAAGGCGGAGGCGCGCCCATCATGACCGAAGCAGCGAAACAAGACCTGACCTGCACCGACTGCGGCGGAACTGGAGAAACCTACCAGACTGAAAAGCGGTGCGCATGTCAGCCATATGGCAGCGACATAGCCGATCTGGTGGACGAATTGCGGGCGGGTGTCGCCGTTTGCGGCGAAACATCAAGCGGGGCCGAACTCTACGACATCGATGCCGCAGAAACGACAATGGCGAAAGCCGCCGATGCCGTTACCGCCGCATCCCTGGAGGCGGAGAAATGGAAGCAGCGCTGGCAGGCAAAGGCCGACGCTTTCGAGGTCCAAGAGCAGACAATCGCGGTTCTTCACCATCAGAAGGAAGTCGCCGCTGCCGCCCTTCGCGAGAAGCAGGCGGAACTGGATACGTGGCGCGATCATTGCCACGACTGGATAGCCCGTTTCGAAAAGGTCGAGTCTGCCCTTCGCGCACAGGAGGCAGTTACTCGCGCGTTCACCAATGAACTCGGTAATCGGATCAAGATAACAATCGAGGGGCCAACCTCGACATCTGAAAACATTCTGACGCCGGTTGAGTATGCGGAACTTCAAGCCGCATGCGCCCAACCTGCGGCGGTCGCCGATCAGATCATTGGCCAGATAGAAGAGCGGTTTCCGAACTGGCGATCCTATCGCGACCTAATCGACTGCATAGACTGCACTTTGCACGATCTTCGCGACAGCGCTGGTCTCTCCCCCTCCGCCCTTACGGTTGCGGCAGAAGAAGCACGCAACGAATTGGCGCGCAGACGAGATGCGGGATGGGATGCCCGCGTTCCGCTCACTGGACCAAAACATCTAGAGCGCCTAAGCGATTCAGAACTCTCCGCTCTCGCCTCGCCCCAGCCTGCGGCGAGTGGCTGGGGTAGTCTCAAGGAAGGCGACCGCGTTTCCTGCACTGACTATGGCGTTATCGATTCCATAGACGAAGAAGGCACCGCAGCGGTGGTGTGGGAGGCTTCGGGTTGCGTCGGCGATGTAGACCTTGATCGTCTCGTCCCTGCCTCCCCGCCAGCGCCGCAGCATGTTCAAGCAGCCCGGGAAGGTGTTCTCACAGATCGGCAATGGATGCTGCTGAAGAAGGCGGCAGATGAAGGCGGGATCTACCCGCAGCCGGCGCTGCCTGACCATCCCGGAAGCTGGGACGGCGACGTCTGCGCTCTGTCCGAAATGGGATTGCTCGACACCTCGCAAGAGATACCACATGCACCCGGCAGGCCGCGCAACGTACCCGGCCCGAAGGACGGCCCGCGGACGGCCTGGCATGTGCTGACCGAAAAGGGCCGCGCTGCCCTGTCGGAGGCTCGCCCGTCATGACCGAAGCAAAGACGCCGACGCCTTGGTACGTTTCCGGCTTTGAGGCCGGGGCCGGCGGTGACTCGCGCGTCGTCATGGGTGCGGATGGGTTTTCAATCGCGCACGTCATGGATCGCACCCCTATGGAAAACGCGGCCGACGCCGATTTCATCGTCAAGGCTGTCAACGCCTTCAAAGAGATGAAGAAGGCGCTCACGGCCGCATCCCACGCGCGGCGATCCTACCAGTACGGCAACAGCGCGCCCGACCTGGCGCAATCGACCGCCGACCTTTGCGACGCTGCCCTCTCCGGAACGTCAAATGCCGTTGAGCCCATCCTGTCAGGCGCCGAGAAGAAGGCCCAGGGCGCGCGCTGCGGCTGCCAAGGCGTTGACGACTACTGCCCATGCCAGAACGCGCCGGACAGAGAAACCCGACGCGCCCGCACCGCTCTCGCTGCACGCAAGGAGGATTAAATGAACTCGCTAGATCGCCTCGTCGACTTCCATCGCGAGCGCGCCGCCGAACCGGAGCGCGAAACCGCCTTCCGGCCGAGTGATCGGCAGGACGGCCCTCCCCTCGACCACGTCCCGGCCTCCTACAGGCAACCGGAAGGCGCGATCTACGGCACGGTCGAAAAAATCCTGATCGGTTCGATCATCCTGCTCGGGGTCTTCGCATTCGCCGCCGGCTACAGCTGGGGCGCGATCTGATGGGCGACCTCCGCGTGGAAAACCCGAAAACCACCGAAGCGTTCGTCGCGGCGCTCGCCGAGCAGATGGTCAAGCTGCCGCTCGGCGTGAGCGAGGATGAGCCGGGCGTTGTCTTCGATGCTGACGGCGAAACGGTCTTCGTGGTCGACGTCAATAACGAGCGGCCAGACGACCAGGTCGAGCAGATCGCCATGTGGATCGTGCTCGCGGTCAACACCTGCGGCGGCTTCAAGCTGGAGATGCAGTGATGAATGATCGCGTCCTGACCCGCCGTTTCGCCGAGGCCTTCATGCTGATGAAGTACGCAGGCAAAGCCGGTGAAGTCGAATGGCTTTGGAATAGCCGCGACGGCGTGTCGCCGTTCGGCGTATCGACCGGTTCCGGCGGCGGCATCATGAACCACGCCGATTGGCGTGAGGATGTGTTCGTGCCGAACTTCGTGCCGCCGATCGGCATGCGCATCTTCGTCGACCTGACGATGGACAAGGCGCTGGTGAGCGCGAGGAAGCGCGTCAGCGAAAGCTGGGATCGTGGTCAGTATCAAATGAAGGACCATCCGATCCTCGGGCCGCTAGGCCCGGCGGGCGCTGCGGACGAACTGGCCAAGGAGATCGTCGGGAACGGCGACCAACCCACGGTCGAAATCGTCACCGAAGAGATTCACGATCATTTCCGGATGCTCGCCTCCAAACATCCGTTCCGGCAAGAGCGAAGCGCCTGACGTGGCCGATAACACCGCGATCGAATGGTCCGCCGCTACCCAACAGCACTTAGGAGTTGAACATGTTTGATTTCGTGGAACCACATAGCGGACCCGTTGTAGTCGGGCTTGAGAAATTCGAAACGGTCTATGCCAAAGACCAACCGCAGTATCGGCCGTTGCGCACGTTGCCGGCCCGAAACGGCACCAGCGCCATTTCCCGGTTTCACTTCACCGATGCTCAGCGAAAGGCCATCGCGGATGGCGCAGACCTCTATCTGGAATTGCTGCACTTTGGAGGCCCGCTGGCACCTAGCCTGATGATGATCATGAGTGAACCTGCCGATACGGATGACTTCCGTTTGTGGTGGAAGGCGCAAACGAACGCACCGTATCAACCGGATACCATCAAACAGTCGGACGGCCGGGCGGCGAGCGAATTCTGATGGCCGATAACACCAGCATAGAATGGACAGACGCCACGTGGAATCCGATCGGCGGCTGCTCCATCAAGTCAGCCGGTTGCGCGCCCTGCTACGCACAGCAGCTCGCCGGCACGCGCCTGAAGCATCATCCCCTCTATGCGGGCACCACTACGCTCGTAAAGGGCAAGCCGGTCTTCAACGGGCACCTGACTGCAGCGCCGACTGATCATCCGGTCTGGACCTTCCCGCTGAGCTGGCGTGGTGCGAAGAACCCGGTGATGGGCCCGAACGCCCGCTCGCTGATCTTCGTCGGCGACATGAGCGACCTCTTCCACGAGGATCGCTCGCTCGGCTACGCGATGCGGGTGTTCGAGATCGGCATGCGCTCCAGCCACATCCTGCAGCTACTCACCAAGCGGCCGGAACGGATGCTGGAATTCCTGAAACTCTGGCACGATCTCGGCACGCCGGACGAATGGGAACCGAAGCTCGCCAGCGGTCCCGAGGCGATGCGCGCCGCACACAAGGCCGGCCGGGCGCGCCTCTTTGCCGACATGCTCGACACCATGGGCGATCCACCGCCCGGGTGCGCATACCCGTTCTATGACTGGGCCGGCGGCATCGCTGGCTGGGCTGGGCCTTTCAACATCTGGTTCGGCTTCTCCGCTGAGCGTCAGCGTGAGTTCGACGAGCGCTGGCCCGCGATGCGCGAGATCGCGGCCATGGGTCACACGGTCTTCTGCTCCTACGAGCCGGCGATCGGCCCGATCGTCCTGCCGGCCGACTTCCTGCGGCTTGGCCGCAAGGCCTGGCTGATCGCCGGCGGCATGTCCGGCCGCAATGCCGATCAGCCCCCGCACCCGAACTGGTTCCGCGCCGTTCGCGACCAATGCGCCGCAGCCGGCGTGCCGTTCCTGTTCAAGCAGTGGGGCGAGTATTTACCTGTCGGCCAAATCCTGCCCGGTTACGGGAAGGTCCATGGCGCGACGGCGGTTAAGCCGGGCCGGATGAAGCTGCACTACGGCGGCACACCTAAGCAGGCGCCGAAACACGCCTTTGCCGAGCGCGGCGTCGAGTTCGCTTCGACGGCTGATGGCCGCATGACATTCCACCTCGGCAAGAAGGCCACCGGCCGGCTGCTCGACGGTGTTGAGCACAACGGTTTCCCCAAGGTGATAGCATGAGACAGCCAGTCGAAATTCGTATCCACGATGCGCACATCGGCATCTGGCAGGACAACGCCCAGGATCCGAGCTTCAGACGAGAAGTCTATGGTGGGCTCATCCGCCAGATGCGCGATCGTGGCTGGTCGATCCGCTCCGAGCCGGGCGTCCGCCATCGCCATCGCATCTTGAGCCCAGACCATCGCCTCGGCGCACGCGGTACGCTCCGCTGCGCGATCAGGGTTTCCGGCCGCGTCGTCGAGGTCGACTTTTGGGCGGTGACCTGGCCGATCTGCAATAGCAACGGACGGCGGCACGACTTCGACCGGATGCAGCGCATGCGCCATATCGACCGGCTACGTGTGGAGTTGGAGTTCCGACGCTTCATCACCTGGCTCGAAACGTTGGCGACGGCGAAGGTCAGGCGGTCTGCCGAGCGTGACATGGCCCCGATCGAGCGCATCGAGAAGGACTATGCCGAAAGCTGGCACCGAGACAAGGTGCTAGGGCGCCCGACGTGGAGCAGCGATTCCCAGCGAAAGTCGCAGGACGGGAGCCTGCTCGTGCACGGCCAAACAGTATGGCTGCCCGACCGCAAGGGCCGCGTCGTCAGAGGCGCCGCTTACTACAACCTCAACAATATGTGGTGGGTAGTGGCCGGCGGGCAGCTTTTGAACGAGGGCAGCCATTCGCTGTTCACCGCACCGCCGTCAGATCTCCGCATCAAACGAAACGATCGCGCGCGGCGTTCACGGCTGGAGAAGGAACTGGCGCTGGCGGCTGGGCGAATGGACTTCCAGCGCGCTCACACGCTCAAGATGATCCTGTTCGGCGGCGAGCCGACGTTCATGATCTGGGCCCGCGACCACAACGCCTACTATCGATCCCAATATGCCGGCTACACGACGGACCGGATCAGCGCCGGCAAATACACCCGTGAAGAGGCGGAAGCTGAATGCAAGCGCGTCCCTCATGAACTCGAAATGGTGTGCCCGGACGGCGCTCATATTCGTTTCGATCGGAGGGCGGCATGATCCGCGTCACCTTCGAAATGCTGCCCCGCGGCAATGCCGACAAGGCCCGCACCATCGGCATCATGGAGATAGCCAACATCGCCTGCTACCTCGACGGCACGGCCGACTATGCGGTTATCCTGAAGAAGACGCCGCCCTTCTCCGGCGCGCTCGAAGCGGCGTGGAAGAAGGGCAAGCTCACCGCTGAGCATGGCGTCATCAACAGCGTCATGGCCGGCGAGGATGAGGAGACCATAACCGCCCTCGCCCAAGGCCATCACCGCACCCAGCGCGGCGTCTACGATCTGCTCTATCGCGCGCTGAAGGCCTGCGGCCTCGACCGGAGGAACTCATGATCCTGATTCCAGAAATTAGCACAGTCCTGATTCTTGTTCCCCGCACCGGCTCTGGATCCCTGCGGCGCGCAATTGCAGCGGCCTACCCGCAGTCGGTTCTGATCTATCGCCATATGGAGGCGGACGGCGTGCCAGCCGGATACGATCGCTGGCGCAGGGTCGGGGTCGTTCGCCATCCGGTGGAGCGGCTCTGGAGCCTGTACAAGTTCATGCGCAATTTTGCCGGCGATCACGACCCTGCCTACGTGGCGTCAATGCGCGACAGCGCTAAACGGCCGTTCTGCGAGTGGCTCACTCAAAACCAGACAGTCTTTACCAGTCCATACGATTCCGCCGGGCGCGGACGCTATTGGCCGCAGTTCACGGTTCGGCATCCGCTGCCGGAAAATCGAAAAAGCCAATTCGTCTATCTGCGGCCCGACCTCGGGACAGAGATCGTTCCATACGAAAAGGTTGGCGACCTGGCGGCGCAATTGTTCATTGCCCTCGATCGCCACAACCAGACGACCGCCACGCCACCACCACCGCTTACGCCCGAAGCTGCTGACCATGTCTCGCGCGTTTTTGCATGGGACTTCGAAGCCGTAGCCGAGGCGCGGCTATGATCGAGCGTGACTCCGGCAAGCAGCAACTCGTCTGCGACTGCGGTGCGTCCCACAAGGTCTACGCCGCCGACGACTTCACCATCATGATCACCGAGGCCAAGGCCGACGGCTGGAAGGTCCAGAAGGTCGCCGGAGAGTGGGAGCATAGCTGCCCCGATTGCGCCGCGCCGTCGCCGAGGAAAGGAACGCTGCTGTGAAGGGCGACACCGCATGGCAGGCCGAGGAGCGCGCGCAGGCTCAGCGCCTGGGCGACATCATCCAGAAGGCGATCCAGGACGACGGGATCGCGATAGCCGCCGAAGGCCGCGCCCCGATGCTGAACGCGGTCGCGGGCGCGCTGGTCAATGTTGAAGCTGCGATGCTGGCCGCGATCCCCGACCCACGGCACCGCAAGGCGCTGCGCCAGGCGATGGAACGTGCACGGCCGCGCGCCCTTGCCGAAGCGATGACGCGCGACAACGGCAAGGTGCAGGTCATCACTATCGGAGGCGTCAAGCAATGACCGAACCGGAAACCCGCGCCTGCAAGGGCGGAGAGACGCGCTGCGTCCAGACGCTGATGTCTCACATGGAGGAGTGCCAAGCCTGCGGCACGGCCGTCGCCTGCGACCTGATCGACCATCCCTTCTTCGGCTTCGCCACCAACTGCCCGCAGGCGGAGGAGCAGGACGATGGCTGAGCAGACTGGACTGGAAGTTAAGCCGCTGGGCGAGTTCTTCATTCAAGAACGCGACGACGACATGCTTATCGCTGAGAGGTGTTGGCAATTCGGCAACCGCTGCATCGCCCGCCGTCCGCGGCTCCTGACGAATGAAGAATGGCGACCAACGGCGCAACGCATCGTTGCAGCCCTCGCCGTCCCAGCGCCGCAGCCGGGCTGGCAGACCATGGACACCGCGCCGAAGGATGGGACGCGGATCCTGCTTTGGATGGTTCATGACAACGCGAAGTATAGCAAGCACCCCGTCGAGGAGGGATGGGAGGCTGCTGTCATCGCGGAATGGATCGATCACAACGGCGGCGGCTGGACGTGGCACGGCCTGTTTGGGCGCCCAACTCATTGGCGGCACCTGCCTGCATCTCCCCGGAGTGCGGGCCAATGACCGCCCCTGTTCGCCTCCGCCTCTCCCGCCGGCGCGGCTTCGACTTGCAGGCGCATTCGCACCAGGTCAATGGCCTCGAGGCGGTGAACGTCGCCCGGCCAGGCGTTTGGGGAAATCCCTTCATCGTCGGCAAAGATGGCGACCGGCCCTATTGCGTCGACCTCTACAAGGCCCTGCTCGCCGGCATGATCCCGCTCGGCAAGAGCGCGCACCACGGCGAGCTGCTGGCCGCGCGCCTGCGCGTCATCGCCGGGATCGACCGGCTGCGCGGAAAGAACCTCGCCTGCTGGTGCGCGCTCGACGGCAAGCCCTGCCACGCCGACGTGCTGCTCAACATTGCGAACGCGCCGGAAAGGGGAAACCGGGGATGAGCCGAGCCCTAGCCCTCTCGGCCCGCCAGGTAACGGCCCTCTGCAAGGGCGCCGAGAAGGCCGGCTTTGTTCCGGAGGTCAAGATCGGCGACGTGGTTGTGCGCCTTGTCCCGGCAGAACATGCGGCCCAGGAAAGAAGGGGCACTATTGACGAAATCGAGGAGATACGTCTTTGAATGGCGATATGCCTCGGAAGCTGCCGCCCTTTGTCATGCGCGAGACCACTCGCCACAACACGGTCGTCTTCTATTTCCGCAAGGGCAAAGGGCCGCGTATTCGCCTTCCGGCGCTGGGAGCGAAGGATTTCGACGAGGCCTACCAGGCGGCTCTCGCCGGCTCGATCCCCCAGAAACGTGCAGTTGCCAATGCCAGCAGCCTGAAATGGCTTGTCGCCCGCTATCGCGAGACCGGCGCATATCTGGCGCTTTCCCCGGCCACACGCCGGCAGCGCGACAACATCTTCAAGGGCGTGCTCGAGAGCGCCGGCGATGCGGCCTTTCGCGCGATCACGCGCAAGACGATCGTCGACGGTCGCGAACGCAGATCCGGCACGCCGGCCCAGGCCCGAAACTTCCTCGACGCCATGCGCGGCCTATTTCGCTGGGCGCTCGAGGCCGAGCACGTCAACGTCGATCCGACTGCCGGCGTGAAGAACCCGGCGAAACCGAAGGGCGGCGAGGGCTTCGCTGCCTGGACCGAAGATGACGTCGTGGCGTATGAGGAACGATGGCCGGCAGGAACGAAAGAGCGGGTCTGGCTTCACGTCCTGCTCTACACAGGGCTGCGCCGCGGTGATGCCGTCATCGTCGGACGGCAGCATGTCCGCGATGGCGTGGCGACGCTCCGGACCGAAAAGACAAACACCGAAGTCTCAATCCCGATCCTACCAGTGCTAAACCAGACGCTGGAGATCGGGCCGACCGGTGACCTGGCGTTCATCGTCGGCGAACGCGGAGAACCACTCACCAAGGAATCCTTCGGCAATATGTTTCGGAAGGCCTGTAACGAAGCCGATGTCAAGAAATCGGCGCACGGCGTTCGCAAGATTGGAGCGACCAGGGCGGCCGAAGCCGGCGCCACTGTTGCCGAGCTCGAGGCGCTGTTCGGCTGGACCGGCGGCGCGATGGCTTCGCTCTACACGAAGACCGCCGATCGGAAGCGGCTCGCGAGACAGGCATCGGAAAAGATCGGGAACATCCATCGCCCGCAGATCAAGAGAACGAACGATGCGAGCTAATGACTATCCGCATGTCGAAGTCGCGAAATCACGACACGGTAGGATGCGGACCTATTTCAGGCGAGGTAAAGGACCGCGGTTCAGGCTTCCCGATGATATCGCTTCAGCGGAATTCCAAGCAGCCTACCAAGCAGCGGCGGAGGGCAAGCCGCTACCTCATATCCGGTTCATGCCGGTCACACCGGTCGATCGCCGGAAGCAGGGAACGGAAGCTGTCCTTCGTGGTGCGTTCCGCTCCGCCAGGACACGCGGTCGGCAGAAGGATGTCGCGTTTGACCTCGACTTGGATTTCCTCCTCGAAATGGCTGTCAAGCAAGATTTCCGCTGCGCCCTGACGGGGATCGAGTTCCTTACGGAGCGGCCTGGCGACAGCCGGGTCAATCCCTACACACCGTCAATCGACCGTATCAGGCCTAAGCTCGGCTACACAAAGGGTAACGTCAGGCTGGTGATCTACGCAGTGAACGCAATGCTACTGGATTGGGGCGAGGAGCTTTTCAGGCAGATAGCCAACTCGCATCGTTACTGGCCGGGAACAAAAACGGGACGCGCAACGCCCGCACCAAAGATGGCGGTACGGGGCAAAGTAGAAAAAACATAATGATTTCAAAGGCTAAAAAATTCGTTGGTGCGGTCGAGAAGACTCGAACTTCCACGGGTTGCCCCACAGCGACCTCAACGCTGCGCGTCTACCAATTCCGCCACGACCGCACGTCACGAAAGAACCGGTCGGAACCGGCCAGCGGCATGTAGCAAATCGTTTCCGGCGAAACAAGTGCGTCAGAGGCATTATTCGGCGCAGAAAAGCGCGGTGTCGAAGCACTTCGCCCACTGCCTTGGCCCACAACAAAACTGGACCTTTTCAATGCTTGCCATCATATGATGGGAGCCAAGAGAGAGCCCCATGTCAGAACGCAGCCAGATAGCCGGATCGTTCCTGCCCGCGCCCGGTTCCGCGCCGGTCGAGTGGCGAATCGAGCCCGGCCTGACTGGATACGAGGAAGCGCTTGCGGTGATGGAAGCCCGCGCCGGCGCTATTCGCGACGGCACGGAGTGCGAACTGGTCTGGCTCGTCGAACATCCGCCACTTTATACAGCCGGAACATCGGCCCGCATCGAGGATCTTGTCGAACCCGACCGGTTTCCGGTGTTCAATGCCGGCCGCGGCGGCGAATACACATATCACGGCCCCGGCCAGCGGGTCGCCTATGTCATGCTCGACCTCAAGCGGCGGCGCGAGGACGTGCGCGCCTTCGTCGCGGCGCTGGAGGACTGGATCATTGCTGCGCTCGCGGCATTCAACGTGCGCGGGGAGCGCCGAGAGGACCGCGTCGGCGTCTGGGTGGTGCGGCCCGAGCGGCCGCCCATGCCGGACGGTTCGGCGGCCGAGGAGAAGATTGCCGCGATCGGCATCAGACTTCGGCGCTGGGTCAGCTTCCACGGCATCGCCATCAATGTCGAACCCGATCTTTCGCATTTCACCGGCATCGTGCCTTGCGGCGTGGCCGACCACGGCGTGACAAGCCTCGTCGATCTCGGCCTGCCGGTGACCATGGCCGACCTCGATTTGGCGCTGAAGTCCGCCTTCATCAAGGTGTTCGGGCAGGTTCTGGATGTTGCGGGGGCGCAGCACAGAAGGAGCGCATGACATGAACGGAGGAGTTTTCGGGAGCGGCGCCTTGTGGCGGGCGCTGGCCCTGACCTTGCTGCTGGCCGGGCCGGCCCCGGCGCAGCAGGCGGCCGACACAGTCGCGCCGGAGGCAAAGACCGCGATCGAATCGAAGCCAGCCATTCAGGCCGAGCGCCAGATGGTTGTCGCCGCCAACCCGCTGGCTGCCGACGCAGGCATCGAAGTGCTGCGCGCCGGCGGCAACGCGGCCGATGCGCTCGTGGCGGTACAGACGGTGCTGGGTCTGGTCGAGCCGCAGTCCTCCGGCATGGGCGGCGGCGCTTTCCTAGTCTGGTACGACGGCAAGAGCGGCGAACTCACCACCTTCGATGGTCGGGAGACTGCGCCCGCCGCGGCCACGCCGGATCTCTTCCTGGGCGAGGACGGCAAGCCTCTGGAATTCATGGACGCCGTGGTCGGCGGCCGCTCGGTCGGCGTTCCCGGCGTGCCGCGGCTCCTCGAAACCGTGCACCGCCGTTATGGTACGCGACCCTGGCAGTCGCTGTTCGAGCCGGCGATCAAGCTGGCCGACCAGGGTTTCGCCATCTCCCCTCGCCTTGCCGCGCTCGTCGCCAATGAGGGCGAGAAGCTCGACGAGGACCCCGGCGCGCGCGCTTATTTCTTCGCGCCGGACGGATCGCCTCTGCCCGCCGGGCACCTCCTGCGCAATCCGGACTATGCCACGACGCTCCGGGCCGTGGCTGCGGAGGGTGCGGACGCCTTCTACAACGGACCGATCGCGGCAAAGATCGTCGAAACGGTGCGTTCGCACCCGACCAATCCCGGCCTGCTGACGCTGGATGATCTAGCCGTCTACAAGGTCAAGGAGAGGCCCGCCGTCTGTGCGCCCTATCGCGGCCACGAGGTCTGCGGCATGGGACCGCCCTCCTCCGGCGCGATCGCCGTCGGGCAGATACTCGGCCTGCTCGAGCCGTTCGACATAGCCACGTTGGGCAAGGACGACCCGGAAGCCTGGCGGCTGATCGGCGACGCCACTCGTCTCGCCTTCGCCGACCGTGGCCGCTACGTCGCCGACAGCGATTTCGTCTCGATGCCCGAGGGCTTGCTCGATCCGGCCTATCTCAAGGCGCGTTCCGAATTGCTCCGCCGTCCGACGGCGCTGGGCGAGGACGAGGCCAAGGCCGGCGAACCGGCATGGCAGAAAGCCGAACTCCGCATCGACGGCATCTCCTTCGAAATGCCGTCGACATCGCATTTCGTGATCGTCGACGCGGCAGGCAACATCGCCTCGATGACCACGACGATCGAGAACGGTTTTGGCGCACGCCTGATGACGGGCGGCTTCCTGCTCAACAACGAGCTTACCGACTTCTCCTTTGCGCCCGTAGAGGATGGCGACAACGTCGCCAACCGCGTCGAGCCCGGCAAGCGGCCACGCTCGTCAATGTCGCCGACCATCGTGCTCAAGGACGGCAAGCCGGTCTTCGCGCTCGGCTCGCCGGGCGGCTCAAGCATCATCTCCTATGTCGCCACTACGCTGATCGGGCTGATCGACTGGAAGATGGACATGCAGGCTGCAATCTCCATGCCGCATCTCGTCAACAGGTTCGGCCCCTACGACCTCGAAAAAGGGACTGCCGCCGAAGGACTGGCCGCCGACCTCGAAGCGCTGGGCTACAAGGTCGCAGTGAAGGACCTGAATTCCGGCCTGCACGGCGTCGCTATCCAGCCTTCGGGATTGACCGGCGGAGCCGATCCGCGCCGCGAAGGCGTCGCCCTCGGCGACTGAGCGCCGGAGCAACATGCGGCGGCGACCCGACAGTCGCCGCCCGCCATTCTCAGAGCGCGCCGATCCATACGGCCATCGAAATCAGAAATGTGCTCATGCAAACCAGCGAGACCACGTCTTGCACCAAATCGGTCATGATTCCCTCCTGTTTTCAGTATGTTCGTAGTTTGTTCTCTCTTTATTCAAATGTCAAACGCCTGCACACGCCGAGAAGCGCGAGGGTAAATGAAAGGTAAAGGGCAGTAGAACGCCCGGGAGAACCCCGGCAAAATTCCTCAGAGGGGGACGACTTTGCCCTCACTCAGGGTGACACGCCGGTCCATGCGCCGCGCAAGCTCGTGATTGTGCGTGGCGATCAGCGCGGCGAGGCCGGACTGCCGGACAAGCGCTGCCAGGGCCTCGAACACATAGGAGGCCGTAACCGGGTCTAGATTGCCAGTCGGCTCGTCGGCGAGCAGCACCAGCGGCGCATTGGCTACGGCGCGGGCGATCGCCACGCGCTGCTGTTCGCCCCCCGACAGTTCCGCCGGGCGGTGGTGGCCGCGATTGCCGATCTGCATATAGTCGAGCAGTTGGCTGGCCCTCTCTCTCGCTTCCGACGCCGGAAGCCCTTTGACCAGTTGTGGCATCATGATGTTTTCGAGCGCTGAGAACTCCGGCAGCAGATGATGGAACTGGTAGACGAAACCGATGTCGTTGCGGCGGATCGCCGTGCGGTCGTCGTCCGACAGGCGGCCGCAGGCCTTGCCGGACAGGATGACGTCGCCGGCGTCTGGACGCTCCAAAAGGCCGGCCGTGTGCAGCAGCGTCGACTTGCCGGTGCCCGACGGGGCGACCAACGCCACCATCTCGCCGCGCCTCAGCGCAAAATCCACGCCGTTCAGGATGGTGAGCTTGCGCGGGCCCTGCACATAGTGCCGCTCGACGCCTTTCAGCTCGATGATGATGTCGCCGGAGCGATTGCCGCTTGTCATTCGTAACGCAGCGCCTCGACGGGATCGAGCTTGGCCGCGCGCCACGCAGGAAACAGCGTCGCCAGGAACGACAGGACCAGCGCCATCAATATGACGGAAAATGTCTCGCCCGGATCCATCTTGGCCGGCAGCTTGCTCAGGAAATAAAGCTCGGGATTGAACAGCACCGTGCCCGACATCCAGGAGAAGAACTGGCGGATCGATTCGACGTTGAGGCAGATGACGACGCCGAGGATGACGCCGGCGATGGTGCCCGTGACGCCGATCGCCGCCCCCGTCATAAGAAATATCCGCATCACCGCACCGCGCGACGCACCCATTGTGCGCAGGATGGCGATGTCGTGACTCTTGTCCTTCACCAGCATGATGAGGCCGGAAATGATGTTGAGCGCCGCCACCAGAACGATCAGCGTCAGGATCATGAACATGACATTGCGTTCGACCTGCAGCGCCGAAAAGAAGGTCTGGTTGCGCTGGCGCCAGTCGGACAGGAATATCTGCCGCTGTGCCGCTTCCTCTACCGGCGCCTTCAGAGCGTCGACATTGTCGGGATTGTCGACAAAAATCTCGATCGACTGGGCGCGCCCCTCCATATTGAAATAGAGCTGTGCCTCGGCAAGCGGCATGAAGATGATCGAGGCGTCATACTCCGACATGCCGACTTCGAAGATCGCGGTGACGGGATAGGCTTTCACGCGCGGTGTGGTGCCGAATGGCGTAACGTCGCCGTCGGGCGAGACCAGCGTGATGGAATCGCCGAGCGCCAGGCCGAGATTATCGGCCATGCGCTGGCCGATCGCCACGCCCTCGCTGGTGTCGAAGCCGACGATGGAGCCCTGGCGGATGTTGTTTGCCACCAGCGCGACCTTACCCAAATCCTCCCCGCGAATGCCGCGCACCAAGGCGCCGGTTCCAGGTCCGGCGTCGCCCGATGTCAGCACCTGTCCGTCGATCAGCGGGATCGCGTATTTGACACCCGGGACGCCGTTGATGCGGCCGGCAACTTCGGCAAAATCCTCGAGCGGCATGTCGACTGGCTGGACGATCAGATGGCCGTTGATGCCGAGGATGCGGGTCAGCAGCTCGGCGCGAAAGCCGTTCATGACCGCCATGACGATGATCAGCGTCGCGACACCCAGCATGATGCCGACGAAGGAGATCGAGGCGATGACCGAGATCACCGTCTCCTTGCGCCTGGAGCGCAGATAGCGCCAGGCGACCATGCGCTCGAATGGCGAGAACGGTCCGGCGCCGGCGGGTTTTGCTGTCGCGACCGTCTCGCTCATGCAGCGCCGAGCCGTTTGGTCGCCGCCTCGATCGGCAGCGTCTCGCGTTCACCGGTGCGGCGGTTCTTGATCTCGATCTCGCCGGCCGCCACGCCGCGCGGTCCGACGATCATCTGCCACGGCAGACCGATCAGGTCGGCGGTGGCGAACTTGCCGCCGGGCCGCTGGTCGGTGTCGTCGTAGAGCACGTCCCTGCCCGCCGCGGTAAGCTTGCTGTAGAGTTCGTCGCAGACGCGGTCGCATTCGGCGTCGCCGGCCTTCATGTTGATGATGCCGACATCGAACGGCGCGACAGATTCCGGCCAGATGATGCCGTTCTCGTCGTGACTGGCCTCGATGATCGCCGCGATCAGCCGGGTCGGCCCGATGCCGTAGGAGCCCATCGAGACGTTGTGGTCCTTGCCGTCGGGACCGGTCACCTTGGCGCCCATCGGCTTCGAATATTTGTCGCCGAAATGGAAGATGTGGCCGACCTCGATGCCGCGCGCCGAAAGCCGGTCGCCCTCGGCGATCTTGTCCCACGCCGCCTCGTCGTGCATCTCGTCGGTCGCCGCGTAAGGCGTCGTCCAGTCGCGCACGATGCCGGCGATCTCATCGTCGTTTGTGAAATCCGTCGCCTCGCCGGGAACCTTCAAGTCGAGGTAGTCACGGTGGCAAAAGACCTCGCTTTCGCCGGTATCGGCAAGGATGATGAACTCGTGGCTGAGATCGCCGCCGATCGGGCCGGTGTCGGCGCGCATCGGGATAGCCTTCAGGCCCATGCGGGTAAAGGTGCGGAGGTAGGACACGAACATGCGGTTGTAGGCGGCCTTGGCGCCTTCGAAATCGAGGTCGAAGGAATAGGCGTCCTTCATCAGGAATTCGCGGGAGCGCATCACGCCGAAGCGCGGCCGCACCTCGTCGCGGAACTTCCACTGTATGTGGTAAAGGTTCAGCGGCAGGTCCTTGTAGGATTTGATGTAGGAGCGGAAGATCTCCGTGACCATTTCCTCGTTGGTCGGACCGAACAGCATGTCGCGTTCGTGCCTGTCCTTGATGCGCAGCATCTCCTTGCCGTAATCCTCGTAGCGGCCGCTCTCGCGCCACAGATCGGCCGACTGAATTGTCGGCATCAGGATTTCGAGTGCGCCGGCGCGATCCTGCTCTTCGCGGATGATGCGGCAGACCTTGTCGAGCACCTTCTTGCCGAGCGGCAGCCAGGAAAAACTGCCCGCCCCCTGCTGCCGGATCATGCCGGCGCGCAGCATCAGCCGGTGCGAAACGATCTCCGCTTCGCGCGGGTTTTCTTTGAGTATGGGCAGGAAGTAGCGCGACAGCCGCATGAGGGTTCCGTGAAGTGAAGAAATGACGCCGGAATCGGCGGCAAGGCCGGTGCTTGCATGCGCTTCATAGCCATTTCAAGGCCGGATGGAAACCCGCGCGTCGAAGCCCAGCCGGGCGCTGTGCGTTTCGCAAGCATGGCCTGCCGAACTATTGTGCAGTGCAGCACATCAAGGGCTGTTTCAGCGCAATATTTCTAGTGACATTTTGTTGCAGGTTGGTCTAATGTGCCCCGATAACTGAGAGGGCGGAGCAAAATCTGCCTTCCTACGCGGTCAAAGTCTTGGGAGGATGCGATCTAGGCGCGGTAATTCGCAGCCGCCGGAATACCGGAAAACAGATCGGACGCGTTCAATTGCAAGGCCTTGTGCCTTGCATTTTTTTTGAGCAATCGGAAAAACTTGTGACCCCTTGCTGAGAAACCGCGCGAAGCGTGACTCAGTTGTATTCCGGAATGAAACGCGGGATATCGTCTATGCCGAGGCCGACCACCTTGGTCAAAATGTAAAGCGCTCCGAAGATCAGCAGCGAAACGACGGTGGTGCGGAGCACGGCGCGCAGCATATGCGGGCCCTGCGGCGCGCTCGAAACGGTGCCGAGCACCGTCTCGCCCTCATCGTCCTGGGTCTTCAGGCTGAACGGCAGCGTGGCGAACAACACCAGCCACCAGATGATGAAGTAGATGGCGGCGACGGAAATCCAGCTCATGCTTGTTCCAGTTCCACCAGCGTGCCGAGGAAATCCTTGGGATGCAGGAACAGCACCGGCTTGCCGTGCGCGCCGATCGTGGGGTTGCCATCGCCGAGCACCCGCGCGCCGGCCGCTTTCAGCCGGTCGCGCGCGGCGATGATATCGTCGACCTCATAGCAGATGTGATGCATGCCGCCAGCCGGGTTCTTCTCCAGAAAGGCTGCGATCGGCGAGTTTTCGCCCAGCGGCTCGAGCAATTCCACCTTGGTGTTGCCGGTATCGATGAACACCACGGTCACGCCGTGCTCGGGCAATGCCTGCGGCTCGGTAAGCGTGGCGCCCAGCGTGTCGCGATAGACGGCGCTTGCCGCGGCAAGATCCGGCACGGCAATGGCTACATGGTTCAGGCGGCCGAGCATGGGGGCTCCATGAAAATGCGTGAGGCAAACTTTGACCAGGCAGTGGGGAATGGGCAGTAGGGTAGATCGATAGCGAAAACCGATTCTGCTCGCCGATCTTCCGTTTCCTACTGCCTACTGCCCATTCCCCACTGCCTCATCTCGTGACAAACACCGTCACCAGCGGTTTCTTGCCCCAGGCTTCGTTGGCGGCCGAGCGCACGGCCCGGCGCACCGATTCCTGCACCAGGTCGAGGTCTTTTCGCCGCTGGCGCGGTATGGAGTCCACGGCGCCGATCGCCGCATCCAGCATGATCTCCTCCAGATCCTCGCCGCCGCGATCGGCAAGCGCTACGCCGATGGCGACCAGATCCGGGTCGCCTGCGAGTTCGTACCGCTCGTCGAGCACGACATTGACCGCCACATGGCCGGCGAAGGAGAGCTTGCGCCGGTCGCGAATGCCCATCGCCTCGTCGTCGCCGATCAGCTTGCCATCCTTGTAGACGCGGCCGAACGGCACCTGGTCGATGATCTCGGCAGCGCCGGGCGCCAGCCGCAGCATATCGCCATTGCGCGCCTGCGCGACTTCGGGAATGCCCGACTGCGTCATCAGCACTCCTTGCGCGACGAGGTGGGCGGCTTCGCCATGCACCGGGACACCGATGCGCGGCCGCGTCCATTCGTACATCTTGCGCAACTCGTTGCGGCGCGGATGGCCCGAAACATGGACCAGCGCCTCATTGTCCTCGATGATCCTGACGCCCTGCTCTATCAGCTGGTTCTTGATCTCGAGGATGGCCTTCTCGTTGCCGGGAATCGTTCGCGACGAAAATACGACGATGTCGCCCGGAGACAGCGCCACGGTCTTCATCTCGTCGCGCGCCAGCTTGGCGAGCGCGGCGCGCGGCTCGCCCTGGCTGCCGGTGCAGATGATGACAAGGTTTTCGCGCGGGATGAAGCCGTAATCCTCCTCCGCGATGAATTCCGGCAGGCCTTCCATATAGCCGAGCTCGCTGGCGACATCGATCATCCGCTTAAGCGAACGGCCGAGCACCAGCACCTGGCGGCCGGTGTCGCGGGCGGCTTCGGCGATTGAGCGGACGCGGCCGACGTTGGACGAGAAGGTGGTGACGGCGACACGGCCCGGCGCCTTTTCGATGACGCCGCGCAGCCCCTGCCCGACAGCCTGCTCCGAGGGCGATTCACCTTCGCGCATGGCATTGGTGGAATCGCAGATCAGCGCCAGTACGCCTTTCTCGCCGAGAGCGCGGAACTGCGCCTCATCGGTCATAGGGCCGATCTCGGGCGCGGGATCGAGCTTCCAGTCGCCCGTATGGATCACCGTGCCGAGCGGCGAGGTGATAGCGAGCGACATCGGCTCGGGTATCGAATGGCTGACCGGGATCGCCTCGATGCTGAAAGGACCGACGGTGAAAGTTTCGCCGGCGCGATAGACCGTCACGGGCACCTTCGGCGCGCCGTTTTCCCCCTGCCGCTTCGCCTCAAGCAGGCCGGCCGCGAACGGCGTCATCCAGACCGGCGCCTTGAGGCGCGGCCAGAGCTCGAGCAGCGCTCCGTAATGGTCCTCATGCGCATGGGTGATGACGATGCCGCGCAGATTGTTGACCTCGGTCTCTATGAAGCGCGTGTCGGGCAGCACCAGGTCGACGCCCGGCAGGTCGGGGCCGGGAAATGTCACCCCGACATCGACCACGATCCACTCGCGGTTCAGGGCTGGGCCGTAACCGTAGAGTGCGAAATTCATCCCGATCTCGCCGACGCCGCCGAGCGGCACGAAGACGAGTTCAGCATTGTGGTTCGTCGCCATTCTTATCCCTCTCCTGCCCTCAGGCAGCGCCGGCGGAGGCGACCGCGCCGAAATGCACGTCGCCCGCGGCTATCTTCAACACATCACCGCGATCGTCGCGGATCACAAAACGGCAATCCTCATCGATCGTCTCGAACACGCCGCGCACGACATTGCCGTCGACGCGCACCGCGACCTGACTACCTAGCCCCGCCGCGCGGGAAAGCCAGCGCCGGCGGATTTCGGTGAGGCCGCGGCCCTCGTTCCAGAGCCGCGCATTCTCGCTCCAGGCGTCCGACAGCGCGAGGAATAGAGTTTCGGCGTCACATCTCGCGCCAAGCGCCTTCAATGACGTGGCCGGATAGGGCAAATCGTCGGGATAAGCGATGACGTTGACGCCGATACCAACCGCGATCGCGCAGCGATCCTGCCCCAGCACCGAGGATTCCAGAAGGATGCCCGCGAGCTTGGCGCCTTCCGCCAGCACGTCGTTCGGCCATTTCAGCTCGAAGCGGTTGCGGCCAGCACCGCTGCCGCCATCCGGCGCGATCGCGAAGCGGCCGTTCGGAACCACGGCATTGAGTGCATCGGCGAGCGCTAGGCCGGCAACGAAGCCGAGGGTGGCGGCGGTGCGAAGATCACCGCCGGTGATGAGGAGCAGCGTTGCGGCGAGATTGCCGGGCGGCGTCGCCCAGGCCCGGCCGCGTCGGCCCCGGCCGCTTTCCTGCTGCTTGGATACGATCCAAAGCCGGCCGGGATCGCCGTCGCGGGCGCGCTCCAGCGCCAGCGCGTTCGTCGAGCCGACTTTGTCGTGGGCTTCGAGCCGGAAGCCCTCGGAGACACAAGTCGGCGCGAGTACGAATCCCATCTAGAAGAACGTCTTGGCGGCGGCTTGCGCAACTCGCCCGATCGGTCCGCCGATCAAGACGTAGAACAGCACGAACGCCCCGGACGCACCGAGCACGAGCCGCAGCTCGCCGGCCATCGGCATGAAGCCGCCGACCGGTTCGTCGAACCACATGATCTTGATGATGCGCAGATAATAATAAGCGCCGACCACGGAGGCGAGCACGCCGATGATCGCCAGCGCGTAAAGCCCGGCGTCGATGGCCGCCAGGAAGACGTACCATTTGGCCCAGAAGCCGGCGAGCGGCGGAATGCCGGCCAGCGAGAACATCAGGATGGTCAGGATCGTCGCCATCATCGGATTGGTCGAGGAAAGGCCGGCAAGGTCGCCGATCTGCTCGACATTGCCGTCCTTGCGCCGCATGGCGAGGATGAACGCGAAGGTGCCGAGCGTCATCACCAGATAGATCGCCATGTAGATGATGACGCCGCGCACGCCGGTCTCGGAATTGGCCGCAAGCCCGACCAGCGCGAAGCCGACATTGCCGATCGAAGAATAGGCCATCAGCCGCTTGATGTTGGTCTGGCCGATCGCCGCGAACGACCCCAGCGCCATCGAGGCGATGGAGACGAAGACGACGATCTGCTGCCAATCGGCCGCTATAGGTTCGAACGCGCCGACGGTGACGCGCACCATCAGTGCCATAGCAGCCATCTTCGGCGCCGCGGCGAAGAAAGCGGTGACCGGCGTCGGGGCGCCTTCGTAGACGTCCGGGGTCCACATGTGGAACGGCACGGCCGAGATCTTGAAGGCAAGGCCAGCCATGACGAACACCAGCCCGAACACCAGCCCGAGTTGTCTCTCGCCGCCGGCGAGCGCGGCCGCGATCGCATCGAAATCGGTATTGCCGGTATAGCCGTAAACCAGCGAGATGCCGTAGAGCATCATGCCCGACGACAGCGCCCCGAGGACGAAATATTTGAGGCCGGCTTCGGTCGAGCGCAGGCTGTCGCGGTTGATGGCGGCCACGACGTAGAGCGCCAGCGACTGCAGTTCGAAGCCGAGATAGAGCGCGATCATGTCGTTGGCGGAGATCATCAGCATCATGCCGAGCGTCGCCAGCATGATCAGCACCGGATATTCGAACTTGTCGAACTTTTCCGCCTTGGCGAAGCCGACCGATATGATCAGCGTCACCACCGATCCGGTCAGCGTCAGGAATTTCATGAAGCGGGCGAACGGATCGCTGACGAAGGAATTGCCGAACGCCTTGCCCTCGCCCCCGAACAGCAGCATCCAGGCGCCGGCGCCGATCAGTATGGCGACTGCCAGCCCTGTGACAGTGGCATTGGCGCGCGGTCCCGAATAGACCCCGACCATCAGCAGCGCCAGCGCGCCAAACGCGATGATCAGTTCAGGCGTGGCCAGCGTCAGGCTCGAATATAGTTCCGGCGTCATAAGCCCGCCCCTGTCAATGCGCTGCGGCCGGCGCAGCCGCTGCCGGCTGCACAATGGCAGGCTGCGGCTGCGGCACCGCGTCGAGCGATACTGTAACGTTGTTCACGAGGGCCTGCACGGAAGCGGCCGTCGCGTCGAATATTGGCGCCGGATAGACGCCGAAGAAGATGACCAGCACCACCAGCGGATAGATCACCACCTTCTCGCGCGTCGAGAGGTCGAGCAGGCCCTTCAGGCTTTCCTTCGACAGCACGCCGAAGATCACCTTGCGGTAGAGCCACAGCGCATAGGCCGCCGAAAGGATGACGCCGGTGGCGGCGAACAGCGCCACCCAGGTGTTGACCCTGAACACGCCGAGCAGCGTCAGGAATTCGCCGACGAAGCCGCTTGTGCCGGGCAGGCCGACATTGGCCATGGTGAAGATCATGAACACCGCGGCATATTTCGGCATGTTGTTTACCAGCCCGCCATAAGCAGCGATCTCGCGGGTGTGCATGCGGTCGTAGATGACGCCGACGCAGAGGAACAGCGCGCCCGACACCAGCCCGTGCGACAGCATCTGGAAGATCGAGCCCTGGATGCCTTCCTGGTTCATCGCGAAGATGCCCATGGTCACGAAGCCCATGTGGGCGACCGACGAATAGGCGATCAGCTTCTTCATGTCCTCCTGCATCAGCGCCACCAGCGAGGTGTAGATGATCGCCACCACGGAAAGGGCAAAGATCAGCGGCTGGAAGTAGAGCGACGCATCCGGAAACATCGGCAGCGAGAACCGCAGGAAGCCATAGCCGCCCATCTTCAACAGGATGGCGGCCAGGATGACCGAGCCCGCTGTCGGCGCCTCGACATGTGCATCCGGCAACCAGGTGTGGACCGGCCACATAGGCATCTTCACCGCGAAAGAAGCGAAGAAGGCAAGCCACAGCCATGTCTGCATCCCGGCCGGGAAATCGTGTCCAAGCAGCGTCGGGATGTCCGTCGTGCCGGACTGGAAGAACATCGCCATGATAGCGAGCAGCATCAGCACCGAGCCGAGCAGGGTGTAGAGGAAGAACTTGAACGAGGCATAGACGCGCCGCTTTCCGCCCCACACGCCGATGATGATGAACATCGGGATCAGACCGGCCTCGAAGAACACGTAGAACAGGACGATGTCGAGCGCCGTGAACACGCCGATCATCAGCGTTTCCAGGATCAGGAACGCGATCATGTATTCCTTGACGCGCTTTTCCACCGATTCCCAGCTGGCCAGGATGCAGAGCGGCATCAGGAAAGTAGTCAGGATCACGAACAGCATCGAAATGCCGTCGACGCCCATGTGGTAGGAGATGCCCGAATCCAGCCATTCGGTCTTTTCGACCATCTGGAACCCGGTGTCGGCATAGTCGAAGCCGGCCCAGATGAACAGCGACAGCACGAAGGTGAACACCGTCGTCAGCAGCGCGACATTGCGGATGTTGCGGCGCGCGCTGTCGCCCTCGTCCCGGATCAGCAGGATCAGGAAGGCGCCGACCAGCGGCAGGAAGGTGACCGTGGAAAGAATAGGCCAGTCCGTCATGGTCTAAAACGAGCTCCCGAGCATCATCCAGGTGACGAGGGCTGCGACGCCGATCAGCATGACGAATGCGTAGTGATAGAGATATCCGGTCTGCAGCCTGACGACGCTGCGCGTCACGTCGATGACGCGCGCCGATACGCCGTCCGGCCCGAAGCCGTCGATGATGCGTCCATCGCCGGTCTTCCACAGGAAGCGGCCGAGGCGCTTGGCCGGGTTGACGAGCAGGAAGTCGTAGAACTCGTCGAAATACCATTTGTTGAGCAGGAAGGCGTAGAGCCCGCGGTGACGACCGGCCAGTTCCCCCGGCATCTCCGGCGAGCGGATGTAGAACTGGTACGCTACCCCGAAGCCGGTCAGCATCGCCACGAAGGGCGCGAGCTTTACCCAGAGCGGCACTTCGTGGAAATCGTGCAGGATATGGTTGTCCGGCAGGACGAACAGCGCCGCCTTCCAGAAAGGCTCATAGTCGTGGCCGATGAAATATTCGTGGAAGATGACGCCGGCAAACAGCGAGCCGGCGGCGAGCACGGCCAGTGGCACGAGCATCACCGGCGGCGATTCGTGGACATGGTGCATGACATCGGCGGTTGCGCGCGGCCGGCCGTGGAAGGTCATGAAGATCAGCCGCCAGGAATAGAAGCTGGTCATGACCGCCGCGAGCGTAAGCGCGATGAAAGCGAAGCCAGCCATGGCGTTGTGGCCGACGAAGGCGCCTTCGATGATGGCGTCCTTGGAGAAGAAACCGGCCGTACCGATGATCGTCGCCGGAATGCCAACGCCGGTGAGCGCCAGTGTGCCGATCACCATCATCCAGTAGGTGGTGGGGATCAGCGTGCGCAGCCCGCCCATCTTGCGCATGTCCTGCTCGTCGGAAACGGCATGGATGACGGAGCCCGAGCCGAGAAACAGCAGCGCCTTGAAGAAGGCGTGCGTGAACAGGTGGAAGATCGCGGCCGAGTAGAAACCGAGGCCGAGCGCCACGAACATGTAGCCGAGCTGCGAGCAGGTCGAATAGGCGATGACGCGCTTGATGTCGTTCTGCACCAGGCCGACGGTGGCGGCAAAGAAGGCGGTGAACGCTCCGACGAAAGTGACGACGGTCAGCGCCGTGTGCGACAGCTCGAAGATCGGCGACAGCCGCGCCAGCATGAACACGCCGGCAGTGACCATGGTCGCCGCATGGATGAGCGCCGACACCGGCGTCGGGCCTTCCATGGCGTCGGGCAGCCAGGTGTGCAGCGGCACCTGCGCCGACTTGCCCATCGCGCCCATGAAGAGCAGCAGGCAGACGGCCGTCAGCGCGCTTTGCATGTCGAGCGCGTAGCCGAGAAAATTCAGCACGGTCTCACCAGGCGCGCCCGCTTCCGCGCCGTGCCCAGCAGAGGCCACGGATGCAGCGTTGGCGAAGATCGTGTCGAAATTGACCGAGCCGAACAGCACGAACACGCCGAAAATGCCGAGGATGAAGCCGAAGTCACCGACACGGTTGACTATGAAGGCCTTGATCGCCGCGGCGTTGGCCGACGGCTTCTTGTACCAGAAGCCGATCAGCAGATAGGAGGCGAGGCCCACCCCTTCCCAGCCGAAGAACATCTGCACCAGATTGTCCGCCGTCACCAGCATCAGCATGGCGAAGGTGAATAGCGACAGATAGGCGAAGAAGCGCGGCCGGTGCGGATCGTGGTGCATGTAGCCGATCGAGTAGATGTGCACCAACGCCGATACGGTGTTGACCACCACCAGCATGACCACAGTCAGCGTATCGATTCGCAGCGCCCAGTCGGCCTGCAGGCTGCCGGACTCGATGAAGCGCAGCACCGGAACCGTAAAGACTTCCGTGTCGCCGAATCCGACCGCGAAGAAGGCGATCCAGGACAGGACGGCCGAAATCACCAGGAAGCCGGAGGTGATGTATTCCGATGCTTTCGCGCCCAGCGACGTGCCGAAAAGGCCGACGATCAGGAAGCCGAGCAGCGGCAGGAAGACGATGGCTTGATACATGGTCTTACCGTCAACCCTTCATCATGTTCACGTCTTCGACCGCGATCGAGCCGCGGTTGCGGAAGAACACCACCAGTATGGCAAGGCCGATCGCCGCTTCGGCGGCCGCGACCGTCAGCACGAAAAGCGCGAAGACCTGACCGACCAGATCGCCGAGCGCGGCGGAAAACGCCACGAAATTGATGTTCACCGCCAAGAGGATAAGTTCGATCGACATCAGGATGACGATGACGTTTTTGCGGTTCAGGAAGATGCCGAACACGCCGAGCGTGAACAGGATCGCCGAAACGGTGAGAAAATGCGCGATGCCTATTTCCATCGTCAGATGCCCTTTTGCATCAACATGTTCATCTGTGCGTTGGCCCGGCCGATAGCATCGATCAGAGCCTGCACCTCGGATGGTTCAAACCACAGCGCCGTCCAGTTTCCAGCCGCTCCTCTGGCATAAGATCCGCGTTTAGACCAAATGCGCAGCGTGTATCGTTCTTTGCGCTTCCAAATGTAGACCTCTGCCTCGACACCGCCTGGGACCGGAGTGGACCACACCTGCTCTGCGAATAACCGCTTTGTTATGAAATCGAACACAGTCAGATGCCCTTGCCCGTCTCGACTTTTTTGATCTCGATCGCGGTTGCCGGGTTGCGGGCGACCTGCGCGGAAACGTCCTGGCGCTTCACGCCTTCCCGATGTCTGAGCGTCAGCACGATCGCGCCGATCATCGCCACCAGCAGGATCAGGCCGGCCACTTGGAAGAAGTAGATGTAGTCGGTATAGAGAATGTCGCCGAGCGCCGCCGTATTGTGCCGCGTCGCGATCTCGGGCGTCGGCATGGCGACGGTCGATGCCAATTCAGGCGCGAATGTGTAGCCGCCGAGCACGACCACCAGTTCGGCCGCCAGGATCAGCCCGACCATGGCGCCGATGGGCGCGTATTGCAGTGCCCCCGACTTCAGTTCGGCGAAATCGACGTCGAGCATCATCACGACGAACAGGAACAGCACGGCGACCGCGCCGACATAGACGACGAGCATGATCATCGCCAGGAACTCGGCCCCGGTCAGCAAGAACAGCCCGGCCGCGTTGAAGAAGGTCAGGATCAGGTAGAGAACCGAGTGCACGGGATTGCGCGCGGAAATGACCATGAAGGCCGCCGCGACCGCGATGAAGGCGAAGAGGTAGAAAAATACCGCTTCAAGTCCAATCAGCATGGGTTCCCCCGGGGTTTCCGTATCGGACGGAGCACAAGCCGCGCCCACCCGTTTCCGGTTTTGCGCCCGCCTCCGGGCGGCAAATCCGCGTGTTCCTTAGACGAGCAATTCCGGCCCGTCCATCATTCAATCTTCACCTGTAGGGCGCATCCAGAGCGATGTTGCGCGCCAGCTCCCGCTCCCAGCGGTCGCCGTTGGCGAGCAGCTTTTCCTTGTCGTAGTAGAGCTCCTCGCGCGTCTCGGTCGAGAACTCGAAATTCGGCCCTTCCACGATCGCGTCGACCGGACAGGCTTCCTGGCAGAAGCCGCAATAAATGCATTTCACCATGTCGATGTCGTAGCGCACCGTGCGGCGCGTGCCGTCATTGCGGCGCGGACCTGCCTCGATGGTTATGGCCTGCGCCGGGCAGATCGCCTCGCACAGTTTGCAGGCGATGCAGCGCTCCTCGCCGTTCGGGTAGCGGCGCAGCGCGTGCTCGCCGCGAAAGCGCGGGCTGAGCGGGCCTTTCTCGAACGGGTAGTTCAGCGTCGGCTTCGGCGCAAAGAACTGGCGCATCGACAGGAAGAACGCTCCGACGAACTCCTTGAGCAGCAGCGATTTGGCGGCTTGTGCAAGTGCCGTCATGATCAGTCTCCGGTAAACAGAGGGGCTACGAAGTAGCCTATGACCGGCAAGAGCACGAACTGGCTCAAACCGGTTATGTTGAGGACGCGCTTGGTCTCGGGCAGGTCAACGCGCGAGGCAAGCAGGCGCAGCGCGAAGTAATCCACGACAGCCACAGCCAGCCCGATCAGCGCCCCGACAAGCCCGGCCGACATCAGGCCATTCCCGTCAGTTTCAGGAACGCCGCCGTAATCACAACCATAGCCAGCGAGATCGGCAGGAACACCTTCCAGCCGAGCCGCATCAACTGGTCGTAGCGGTAGCGCGGCACGAAGGCCTTCACCATGGCGAACATGAAGAAGCAGAGGCAGACCTTCAGAACGAACCAGACGACGCCGGGCACCCAGGTAAATGGCGCGAAATCGAAGGGCGGCAACCATCCGCCGAGGAACAGGATGGTTGTGAGCGCGCACATCAGCACGATCGCGACATATTCGCCGAGGAAGAACAGCAGGAACGGCGTCGACGAATATTCGATCATGTGGCCGGCGACGAGCTCCGATTCGGCCTCGACCAGATCGAAGGGCGGACGGTTCGTCTCGGCCAGCGCCGAAATGAAGAAGATGATGAACATCGGGAACAGCGCCAGCCAGTGCCAGTCGAGGAACGTGTTGGGCAGGCCGAGCCGCGTGCCGATGCCGTCGCTCTGCGAAAGCACGATATCGGACAGGTTCAGCGAGCCGACAGCGAGCAGCACGGTGACGATGACGAAGCCGATCGAAACCTCGTACGAGACCATCTGCGCCGCCGAGCGCAGCGCGCCGAGAAACGGATATTTCGAGTTCGACGCCCACCCGCCCATGATGACGCCATAAACCTCGAGCGAGGAGATGGCGAAAACATAGAGGATGCCGACATTGATGTTGGCGATCGCCCAGCCTTCGCTGATTGGGATGACCGCCCAGGCGGCGAGCGCCAGAACGGCCGAGACCACTGGCGCGAGCAGAAACACGCCCTTGTTGGCGCCGGACGGTATCACCGGCTCCTTGAACACGAACTTCAGCAGATCCGCGAAGGATTGCAGCAGCCCCCATGGGCCGACGACGTTGGGGCCCCGCCGAATCTGCACCGCCGCCCAGATCTTGCGGTCGGCATAGAGCAGATAGGCGACGAATATCAGAAGGATGACGATCAGCGCCACCGATTGAAGCAGGATGATCAGGCCGGGCCAGACGTAGAAAGAGAAAAAGGAATCCATAACCGCCCCTACTCGGCCGCCTGTTTGAACCCACCCTTCGCCAGGGCCGAACATTCGGCCATGACGGCGGAGGCCCGCGCGATCGGGTTCGTCAGATAGAAGTCTTTGACCGGCGATGCAAACGCGCCCTTGGCAAGCGGCCCGGCGATCTGCGCCGCGCGCTGAATATCGGCCGGATCGCCAGCAGCGATCTCGTCGATTTCGGCCAGGTGCGGATATTCGGCGGTCAACTTCGCGCGCAATTGCGGCAGCGAATCGAATGGCAGCCTGTGGCCGAGGACATCCGAAAGCGCCCGAAGGATCGCCCAGTCTTCCCTCGCCTCGCCCGGCGCGAAGCCGGCGCGGTTGGTCTGCTGCACGCGGCCCTCGGTGTTGACATAGGTACCGGATTTTTCGGTGTAGGCCGCACCCGGCAGGATGACGTTGGCGCGGTGTGCGCCGGCATCGCCATGCGTGCCGATATAGACGACGAAAGCCCCGCCCGTGCCGGTCATGTCGATCTCGTCCGCGCCGAGCAGGAACAGCACCTCCATTGTGGACATCATTTCAGCGGCGCTCTTGCCGCCCTCGCCTGGCACGAAGCCGATATCGAGACCGCCGACCCGCGCAGCCGCAGTATGGAGCACGGCAAAGCCGTTCCATTCCTCACCGACCGCATCGACCGCGAGCGCCAGCTTGGCGGCCAGCCCGAGCACGGCCGCGCCGTCGGAACGCGCCAATGCGCCCTGCCCGACAATGATCAGCGGCCGCTTGGCGTTCTTCAGCACCGAGAAGAACTTGCCCTTGCCGCCGGCCAGTTCGTTCAGCGATTCGGAACCGGCCCCCAGCATCTCATACTCGTAGCGAAGATCGCCGATCTCGCCGATGGCGCCGACCGGCAGATTGCCGACCTTCCAGCGCTTCCTGATGCGGGCATTGAGCACGGAAGCCTCGAAGCGCGGATTGGCGCCGATGATCAGCACCGCATCCGCCTGTTCGATACCCTCGATGGTGGGGTTGAAGATGTAGCTGGCGCGGCCGAGCGCCGGATTGAGCTTTGCGCCGTCCTGCCGGCAGTCGATGTTCGGGGAGACCAGCGACTGCATGAGCAGCTTCAGCGCATACATCTCCTCGACAGCGGCGAGGTCGCCGGCAATCGCGCCGATCCTGTCGCCCGAGCTTTTCGCCACCGCTTCGTTGATCGCGGCGAAGGCTTCGCTCCAGCTAGCCGCCTTCAGCTTGCCGTCGCGGCGCACATAGGGCCGGTCGAGGCGCTGGGTCCTGAGGCCATCCCAGATGAATCGCGTCTTGTCGGAGATCCACTCCTCATTCACCTGCTCGTTGACGCGCGGCATGATGCGCATCACCTCGCGGCCGCGCGAATCGACGCGGATCGCCGAGCCTACGGCGTCCATGACGTCGATCGATTCGGTCTTGGTCAGTTCCCACGGCCGCGCCTGGAAGGCGTAGGGCTTGGAGGTCAGCGCGCCGACCGGGCAGAGATCGATGACGTTGCCCTGGAGCTCGGAGGTCATCGCCTGTTCGAGATAGGTGGTTATTTCGGCATCCTCGCCGCGGCCGATCAGGCCGAGTTCCGAAATGCCGGCGACTTCCGTGGTGAAGCGGACGCACCGCGTGCAGTGGATGCAGCGGTTCATGATCGTCTTGACCAGCGGGCCGATATATTTGTCTTCGACCGCGCGCTTGTTTTCCTGGTAGCGCGACGAATCGACGCCAAACGCCATCGCCTGGTCCTGCAGGTCGCACTCGCCGCCCTGGTCGCAGATCGGACAGTCGAGCGGATGGTTGATCAGCAAGAACTCCATCACGCCTTCGCGGGCCTTCTTGACCATCGGCGTGTTGGTGAAAATTTCCGGCGTCTCGCCGTTCGGTCCAGGACGCAGATCGCGCACGCCCATGGCGCAGGAAGCGGCGGGCTTGGGCGGCCCGCCCTTCACCTCGATCAGGCACATGCGGCAATTGCCAGCGATCGACAGGCGCTCATGAAAGCAGAAGCGCGGTACTTCCGCGCCCGCCTCTTCGGCCGCCTGCAGCAGCGTGTAGTGATCGGGAACCTCGATCTCTTTGCCGTCGACTTTCAGTTTCGCCATCACTTGCCCCCGGCGGCTGTCGCCGCTTCGTATGCTTTCAGAAGATCGTTCAACGCCACGCCGTTGATGGACATGCCCGCGACTTGCGCATTTTCGATCTTCACATTGCTCATGTTCACGCCCGAGAAGAACGCGCCAGACAGGTTTGCATCGACGAACCGCGCGTTGCTCAGCAGCACTTTGTCGAATTTCGTCGCGGAGAGATTCACATTGAGAAAATGCGTGTTCGACAGATTGACGTCGTCGAAGCGCGAATTCGCCACCGTGGCGTCGCGCACATCGAGAACATCGCGTTTTCCGTGTATCTCCATTGGCCCACTCAGCTCTTGTTGTCGCGCGCCAGCTTCGCGGCCTGCCCGATCCAGTTGTCGCGGCCGATCCGGCCCTTGAACGACAGATAATCGTCGACCCAGGCGATCTCTTCCCTGCTCCAGCTCGCGATCTGGCCGTAGGTCCAGACGCCAAGCCCGTTCAGCACCTGCTCCAGCTTCGGGCCGACGCCCGAGATCAGCTTGAGATCGTCGGGCTCTTCCGGCTTCGCAATCGCCTTGGGCTGCCGGAAATCCTCCGGCATCAGTTCGGCGACTGCATCGGCAACCGCGCTCTGGCGGGCGTCCGCCACACCGGCGGCGCCGGCATCGTCGGCAGGCGGCTGGCTAGCCTCTGTCGTCTCCCTGGCCACAGACCGCGCTTCGTCGATCAGCACTTCGGTTGCCGCCTTTGCGCGAACCGTAGGCGACTTCGGCTTCTCGACAAAATCGTCGACGTTCGGCGCGAGGTCTTCCAGGACCGGCATCCAGAGGCGCTGCGCCGCCTCGACGGTGCCCGAAACGGTGCCCGCCCACAACCCGTACGCCTGGCTGACCAGCCCCAAGCCAAGCGCCGAGAAAGCCGCAGCGCCAGCAAGCGGATGCGCCATCAGATTGACGGCGCCGGCAAAATCCTTCGGCATGATGACAGCCATGTATTCGTTCATCTTTTCGCGATCCGCATCGGGACCGGCATGTTCGGGTATGGAAGGTGTCGACATCGGTGGGCTCCTTCGCCGTTTTTCCGTTCGTCCCGTCCTTGGTATTTCTCTGATCGGACCTTCGGCCCGCACTTTCTAAGTCGTTCTATTCCGCCGCAACCAGCACCGGCTCGGCCCGGTGCGCATGCCGTGTGAATTCGTCGATGCGCCGCTCGATCTCCGGCCGGAAATGCCGGATCAAACCCTGGATCGGCCAGGCCGCCGCGTCGCCGAGCGCGCAGATGGTGTGGCCTTCCACCTGCTTGGTCACATCGAGCAGCATGTCGATCTCGCGCTTCTGCGCCTCGCCGCGCACCAGCCGCTCCATCACCCGCCACATCCAGCCGGTGCCCTCGCGGCACGGCGTGCATTGGCCGCAGCTCTCGTGCTTGTAGAAATAGGAAAGCCTGGCGATCGCCTTCACGATATCGGTCGATTTGTCCATGACGATGACAGCCGCAGTGCCGAGGCCCGATTTCAGGTCGCGCAGCGCGTCGAAATCCATCGGCGCATCCATGATCTGCTCGGCCGGCACCAGCGGCACCGAGGCGCCTCCGGGAATGACCGCCAAAAGATTGTCCCAGCCGCCGCGAATGCCGCCGCAATGGCGGTCGATCAATTCCCGGAACGGGATCGACATCGCTTCTTCCACGGTGCACGGATTGTTGACGTGGCCGGAGATGCAAAAGAGCTTCGTGCCGACATTGTTGGGCCGGCCGAAGGATGAGAACCATGACGCCCCGCGGCGCAGGATGGTCGGCGCGACAGCGATGGATTCGACATTGTTGACCGTCGTCGGGCAGCCATAGAGGCCGACATTGGCCGGGAATGGCGGCTTCAGCCGCGGCTGGCCCTTCTTGCCCTCGAGGCTTTCGAGCAGCGCAGTCTCCTCGCCGCAGATGTAGGCGCCGGCGCCGTGATGGACGTAGATCTCGAAATCGTAGCCGTTCTTGTTGTCCTTGCCGATCAGGCCGGCGTCGTAGGCTTCGTCGATCGCCCGCTGCAGCGCCTCGCGCTCGCGGACGAACTCGCCGCGCACGTAGATGTAGGCTGCCACCGCACCCATGGCGAAGCCGGCGATCAGGCAGCCTTCGACCAGCGTGTGCGGATCGTGCCGCAAAATATCGCGGTCCTTGCAGGTGCCGGGCTCGGACTCATCCGCGTTGACGACGAGATAGGAGGGCCGCCCGTCGCTCTGCTTGGGCATGAAAGACCATTTCAGCCCGGTCGGGAAGCCCGCGCCGCCGCGCCCGCGCAGGCCGGACGCCTTCATCTCATTGACGATCCAGTCGCGCCCCTTGGCGATGATCCCGGCGGTGCCGTCCCAGTGCCCGCGCGCCATCGCGCCCTTGAGAGACCGGTCGAACCGGCCGTAAATGTTGGTAAAGATGCGGTCCTTGTCGCCTAGCATCATTTCTGGCCCCCGGCATCGTTTGCGCCAAGCAGCTTCCTGGCGATGAATTCGACAATGATCCCGCCGCCGACCATGTAGCCTGCACCTTTGAGCAGAAGCACGGCAACGGCGCTGAAGTCCTGTTGCTGAAAGCCGTCCTTGAAAGCGGTCTGAACACCCCATTCTGCGCCCATGACCATTTGCGGGCTGATGAAGGTGGAGTAGACGAAATAACACAGGCCGATGGCAGAGCCGATAAGGAAGGCCGGCGAGCGAAAGAGTTGCGTGCGCAAGGTGTGCACATTGTTGAGCGACTTCCGCAGGCCGTTCATGGCGAGATAGCTGAAAGCGCCGAACAGGACGGGGGCAAGCATCAATCCAAATACGTCACGCTTGCCGTCGTAGATCAGATAGCCGAGCGCGAGCAAGACAGCGATCGCGGCGCCGTATTTTGGCCAGTGCACCTCGATATGAGAGCCATGGAATGTCGGCCGCTCGGTCTCGCCCTCTCGGTAGATGACATGCGGCGAAGCCTGCTTCTGCAAGGGCGCGCCGGCGCTGCTGGCGAGCGGCCGCGCAGCTTGAAAGCGCTGTGCGCCCTCCTGTCCTCGCTTGCCGAATACCGTCATCGCCCTTCCTCTAAGCTATCAGACCGGCTTCTTGCCGAAGACGCGGATGTATTCGGCGACGCCGCCCTTGGCCAGCGCCTTGGCTTGCCTGACCCAGTCGTCGCGCTCGATGCGGCCCTTGAAATTCAAGTAGCCGTCGACCCATTCGCGCTCGGCCTTCTTCCACGCGGCGATCTGGCCGAACGTGTAGATGCCGAGCGAATGCAAGGTGGCTTCGATCTTGGGGCCGACGCCGGAAATCAGCTTGAGATCGTCGACCGCCGCCGGTTTTTCGATGCCCGCCGGCCGGTTCTTGTCATCGAGCGATGGTTTTGACCCAGGTGCGCGCACTGGCGCTGCGTCGACTTCCTTGCCCACTACGCCGATCGGCTCTCCGTGCAGCAATTCAGGCGACTTGAACGCCGCCGCGGGCCCCGCGATGGCGATCGGATGCTTCCGCTGCTTCATCGCCTTTTCGACCGATTCGGCGGCCTTGTTGGCGACTACAGGGTCGGGCCGTGGCGTGCTCGCACTGACGGCGGCCTCGGCCTTCGGGCTCGTCTTGACCGGCGATGGCGATTTCACCGTGTTGTTGGTTTCGGCAGCATAAGTCTTGGGCTTTGCCGCCTTCGACGGCGGAATCGATGCACCCGCAGCCTTTGCTTCCTTCGCGGCGGTCTTGGCTACCTGGTCGCGGGATGCTTTCAGCACCGCGCTCTCATCTTTCAGCGTCGTCAGCCCGGACATCGGCGCGGAATAGATCCGGCCGTTCTGCGGCCCAGGCGTCACTGATGCGCCCTTGCCCGCTTCGAACGCGTCGATGATTTCGCCGAGCCGTTCGGGCGTCAGATCCTCGAACGTATCCTTGAAGATCATCACCATCGGCGCGTTTACGCAGGCGCCGAGGCATTCGACCTCTTCCCAGGAGAGTGTGCCGGCCTGATTGGTGTGAAACTGCTCGTGATGGATCTTCGAGCGGCACACATCCATCAGCGCTTCCGAACCGCGCAGCATGCACGGCGTCGTCCCGCAGACCTGCACATGCGCGCGGGTGCCGACCGGCTTAAGCTGAAATTGCGTGTAGAAGGTCGCGACTTCAAGCGCGCGAATATAGGGCATGTCGAGCATATCGGCGACGTGCTCGATGGCCGGCTTGGTGACCCAGCCTTCCTGCTCTTGAGCGATCATCAGCAGCGGGATTACCGCCGACTGCTCTCGGCCCTTCGGATATTTCTTGAGCCATTGTTTGACCGCCGCAGAATTCGCCTTGTTGAAAGCGAAGGCTGCTGGCTGGACGGCTGGCTCTGCGAGACGGCGGACGGACATTAGAAGCAAGGCTCACAAATGACATAGTGGGAGTATTTTGGATTGTCGATCAACGACAGATGTCCAAAGACCAGAGCGACGTGTGCGGATATCAGTGTTGCGACGACACCAACGCCGCACGCGACAAACTTAGCGATGCCTGCGATTTCTGATTGAATACTCCATGGGCGGAACCAGAGCACGAAAGTAGTCCCGATCAGCAAGATCGCGGCCGCAGGACCGAACGACACTGCGATTATTTCCAGCCTTAGCGGAAGGGGTGTATCCGGTATCACCGATCCACCTCCCCGAAAACGATATCGATTGAGCCGAGAACGGCGGAGACGTCGGCCAGCATGTGACCGCGGCAGAGGAAATCCATCGCCTGCAGATGCGCGAAACCGGGCGCGCGCAGCTTGCAGCGGTAGGGCTTGTTGGTGCCGTCGGAGACGAGATAGACGCCGAACTCGCCCTTAGGCGCCTCGACGGCGGCATAGACCTCGCCGGCCGGTACGCGGTAGCCTTCGGTGTAGAGCTTGAAATGATGGATCAGCGCTTCCATCGACCGCTTCATGGCGGCGCGGTTCGGCGGCACGACCTTGCCGTCGAGGTTCGATACCGGCCCCGCGCCATCCTTGCTCAGCAGCAGGTTGACGCACTGGCGCATGATCTTGGCCGACTGGCGCATCTCCTCCATGCGGATGAGATAGCGGTCGTAACAGTCGCCGTTCTTGCCGACCGGAATGTCGAATTCCATCTCCGGATAACATTCGTAGGGCTGCGACTTGCGCAGATCCCAGGCCGCACCCGAACCGCGCACCATCACGCCTGAAAAACCCCACGCCCAGGCGTCATCCAGCGAGACCACGCCGATATCGACGTTGCGCTGCTTGAAGATGCGGTTTTCGGTCAGAAGCTCATCGAGCTTCGCCACCGTCTGCAGGAACGGATCAATCCATTTGCCGATGTCTTCCACGAGCTTCAGCGGCAGGTCCTGGTGCACGCCGCCCGGCCTGAAATAGGCAGCATGCATGCGCGCGCCGGAGGCCCGCTCGTAAAATACCATCAGCTTTTCGCGCTCCTCAAAACCCCAGAGCGGCGGCGTCAGCGCGCCGACGTCCATCGCCTGCGTGGTGACGTTGAGGAGATGGGACAGGATACGGCCGATCTCGGAATAGAGCACCCGGATTATCTGGCCGCGGCGCGGCACGTCGATGCCGAGCAGCCGCTCGACCGCCAGCGAAAACGCATGTTCCTGATTCATCGGCGCGACATAGTCGAGCCGGTCGAAATAGGGGATCGCCTGCAGGTATGTTTTCGCTTCGATCAGCTTTTCGGTGCCGCGGTGCAGCAAGCCTATATGCGGATCGACGCGTTCGACGACCTCGCCGTCCAGCTCAAGCACAAGACGCAAAACGCCATGCGCGGCCGGATGTTGCGGGCCGAAGTTGATGTTGAAGTTGCGGACGTTTGTTTCAGCCATGGGCGCGTTCACTGCTTGGCTTTTTCGTCGCCGGGCAGCACGTAATCCGTGCCTTCCCATGGCGACAAAAAATCGAAATTGCGGAATTCCTGGCGCAGTTCGACAGGCTCGTACACCACGCGCTTGACCTCGTCGTCGTAGCGAACCTGGACGAAGCCGGTCAGCGGGAAATCCTTGCGCAACGGATGACCCTCGAATCCATAGTCGGTAAGGATGCGGCGCAAATCCGGATGTCCGGAGAACAGAATGCCGTAAAGATCGTAGGCTTCGCGCTCGAACCAGTCTGCGCCCGGAAACACTTCCGTCACCGAAGGCACCAGCGTGTCCTCGTCAGCCATCACCTTGACGCGGATGCGCTGATTCTGGCGCGGCGACAGCAGATGATAGACCACGTCGAAACGCTTTGCGCGGGACGGATAATCGACGCCGCAAATATCGATGATCGAGATGAACTGGCACTGCACGTCGCGGCGCAGAAAATTCAGCACCGCGACGATATCGGCCGGTTCGACCGAAAGCGTGAGTTCGCCGTAAGCGACTACGGCATCGCCGATCTGGCCATCCAGCTTTTCGCGGATATAGGCCGCGAGATCGTTGAGGGCTTCATTCATGTCGGCTCACCGCTCGATCGTGCCGGTGCGGCGGATCTTCTTCTGGAGCAGAAGGATGCCATAGAGCAGCGCCTCGGCAGTAGGCGGACAGCCGGGGACGTAGATATCGACCGGCACGACGCGGTCGCAGCCGCGCACCACCGAATAGGAATAGTGATAATAGCCGCCGCCATTGGCGCAGGAGCCCATCGAGATGACGTAACGCGGCTCGGGCATCTGGTCGTAGACCTTGCGGAGCGCCGGCGCCATCTTGTTGGTCAGCGTGCCGGCGACGATCATCACGTCCGACTGGCGCGGCGATGCGCGCGGCGCGATGCCGAAGCGCTCGGCGTCATAGCGCGGCATGGAGATATGCATCATCTCGACGGCGCAGCAGGCGAGACCGAACGTCATCCACATCAGCGAGCCGGTGCGCGCCCAGGTGATCAGCGCTTCCGACGAGGTGACGAGAAATCCCTTGTCGGACAGCTCATTGTTGAGGTCGCCGAAAAACGCGTCGTCCGACCCGACCGGCTTTCCCGTGTTCGGGTCGATGATGCCTTTCGGCCTGGGTGCTACCAGCGCGGAACTACTGTTCAATTCCATTCCAGCGCTCCCTTCTTCCACTCATAGACAAACCCGATGGTCAGCACGGCCAGGAACACCATCATCGACCAGAAGCCCAGCATGCCGATCTGGCCGAACGAGACCGCCCAAGGAAACAGGAACGCGACTTCGAGATCGAAAATGATGAACAGGATGGAAACCAGGTAAAAGCGGACATCGAACTTCATGCGCGCGTCGTCGAACGAGTTGAAGCCGCATTCATAGGCCGACAGCTTTTCCGGATCGGGGTTGCGGTAGGCCACCAGGAACGGCGCCGCGACCAGCGCCAGCGCCACGGCCAGGGCAACGCCAATAAAGATGACGATGGGAAGGTATGAACCGAGAAGCGTGTTCATGCTCCGACTTTCCGTTGGCGGCCGTTCGCTTTCCGCTCCCGGCCGTTCGACCTGATTATAGCACTTAGTCCTATCGTGAAACCGCGACAGCTTGACCGGGTGAAGCCGCGCCTGAAACCATGCTGCATTGCGGCGAGGGTTAGCGCACGCACACATGTGAAGCAAGTCAAACGTTGGCCGAATCGGGGCGGCGTCGATCGCTTTTCGGCGAATCTAAGTGCAGGAGCGCCGGTTTGATTTCCTTCCTATTCTACTCCACTTTTTCTCCTGACATAAATCTTGCTGAAACGCTGCTAGGCTGGACCTGATCGACCGATTCCCGTTGATGCTGGACAGCCCTGTTCGATGTTTTTCCGGACTGCCGAAGAATGAAGGAAACGATATCCGTTGCGATGGCGCGGCGCATCGCGCTTGCCGCGCAAGGTTTCGCCGAACCGCGGCCGGCAACCGCCATCGCTCGGCGGCATCTCGCCAAGATTCAAGGCCGCATCGGCCTGTTGCAGATCGATTCCGTCAGCGTCGTCGTCCGGGCGCATTACATGCCGCTGTTTTCACGGCTCGGTCCGTATGATCGCGACCTGCTTGACGGAGCGGCTTCCGGCAGGAAGCGGATGCTGTTCGAATACTGGGCGCATGAAGCCTCCCTTCTGCCAGTCGAAACCTGGCCGCTGATGCGCTGGCGCATGGACCGCGCAGCCAATAATGAGGGCATATACGGCCGCCTCGCCCAATTCGGCCGCGAGCGCGCCGATCTGATTGAGCAAACCTACCGCAAAGTGGCCGCCGACGGCCCGGTCGCCGCATCCGACATCGACGGCGCCAAGGGCTCCGGCGGCTGGTGGGGCTGGAGCGACGAAAAACACGCCTTCGAATGGCTGTTCTGGGCCGGCCGCATCACCACCGCCTCGCGCCGCGGCTTCGAGCGGCTGTACGATCTTCCGGAGCGCGTGATCCCGGCAGCCATATTCGAGAGCCCTGCCCCCGAACCAGCCGACGCCCATCGCGAATTGCTGCGCATCTCGGCCAGGGCGCTGGGCATCGCCACCGTCGGCGACCTGCGCGACTATTTCAGGCTCTCGCCCGCCGACGTGAAGGACCGCGTCCCGGAACTTGTCGAATCAGGCGAGTTGCTGCCGGTCAGAGTCAAAGGCTGGAAGCAGCAGGCCTATCTTCATAAGGACGCCCGCGTCCCCAGGAAGGTTTCCGCACGCGCTTTGCTTGCGCCATTCGACCCGCTGGTGTTCGAGCGCTCACGCGCCGAGCGGCTGTTCGACTTCCACTATCGCATCGAGATCTACACGCCCGCCGAAAAACGCCGCTTCGGCTACTACGTCCTGCCGTTCCTGCTCGGCGACACCATCGCCGCCCGCGTCGACCTCAAGGCGGACCGGCCGGCCGGCGTCTTGCGGGTGCTTGCCGCCTATGCCGAGCCCGGCGCGCCGCCGCACACCGCCGCCGAACTCGCCGAGGAGCTGCGCCTGATGATGAACTGGCTTAAGCTCGAGCGTATCGAGATTGTGCCTGCGGGCGACCTCGGACCGGCGCTGGCGGATATAGCCGAAGCTAGTCACTTAAGTTGATTGCCGATGGGTTCGGCTGCTCAGCCGGCGACGATCGTTCGAAGATGGCCTTCACGCGCATTTTGCTGCCGTCGCTTTCCACGATATGCATCATCAGAATCAGACGCCCCCGACGCATCTTAAAACCTGTGGCCACCTCGCGCGCCACAACCTGCCCGGATTTGGATCGGGTCCATTTTCCAGAACCGACAAGGGCGTCGTCGCCCTCGGTGAGTATTTGGGTAAGAGGCGCAGACCAGCCGTTGCTGGCGTTAACCCAGAACCCTTGTTCCTTGCGGCTTATGGAAATCGTGCAATCGTCGCAATGGCCGCCGGTCGAGAAGACTTGCCGCCAAACGCCAAGGAACTCCTTTTCCGATGCAACGGCTTGGCCTTTGACTGAAACCGTCAGCCACATCGCAAGAAGGATGGTTGCAAAAATTCTCAGCATTGAACTCCCCCGGGGAACGCTGCATCGAACATACTGGAAACAGCCTAAGGTTGCATTGAACGGGCCATTAAAATTGTCGACTTATCGCGTCCCCTCTAACCATGCATTCGGCTTGCTCGCCTGGCCCCTACAACAACCACGACACGATCCGCCGTAACGCCGCGTTGACAGCAACGAGCCCGGACGCCTAAATTCCCGGCCAGACGGTCCTCCTCCCGCAAAGGGGGAGGCTAAGAGGGAATGCGGCGCGGCTTTTCCGGCCAACTCCGCAGCTGTCCCCGCAACTGTAAGCGAAGAGCCGAAGGCCGAAAACCACTGGGATGTTCCCGGGAAGGCGGCCAAGGCGACGACTCGCGAGCCAGGAGACCTGCCGTCTGACGAAATATCCGACCGCCTGGCGGGTGTCCCGGGCAAGGAGCATGATGACTTGAAGGTCGACGGCATTTTTCCGCAACAGGGCGGGGACGCAGGCGATGACGGCCATGCCGGCATCACGGTCGTCGTCTGCTCGTCCTGCCGCGACGAGACCGGCTCCGACGCCCGCCCGCGCGCCGGCGAAGTTTTGGGCGACGCAACGCGCATCGCGGCAGAAGACACCGATATCAGCGTTAAACAGATAGAATGCCTCGGCAATTGCAAGCGCCGCCTGAGCGCCGCCATTCTGCGCGACGGCTCGTGGAGCTATGTCTTCGGCGACCTGACGCCGGAAAGCGGCCCGGACCTGATCACCGGCGCAAAACTCTTCGCCACCTCGACGGACGGCATCCTGCCCTGGCGCGGCCGCCCCGACAGCCTCAAGCGCGGCCTCGTCGCACGCATCCCTCCCCTCGACCTCCTGAAGGAAAATTCATGACCGCTTCCGCCGCCCGCGTTCCCTGCACCGTCGTCACCGGCTTCCTCGGCGCCGGCAAGACCACGCTGATCCGCCACATTCTCGAAAACGCCAACGGAAGGCGGCTGGCCATCATCGTCAACGAATTCGGCGACATCGGCATCGACGGCGAGATACTCAAAGGCTGCGGCATCGACGCCTGCCCGGAAGAAAACATCGTCGAACTGGCCAATGGCTGCCTCTGCTGCGCCGTCGCCGACGATTTCGTGCCGGCGCTCGACCAGATCCTGGCGCTGGAGCCGAAGGTCGACCACATCATCATCGAGACCTCCGGCCTCGCTCTGCCGAAGCCGCTGGTCCAGGCGTTCCAGTGGCCGTCAGTGAAGAGCCGCGTCACCGTCGATGGCGTCGTCGCCGTGGTCGACGGCCCGGCACTGGCCGCCGGCAAGGTCGCATCCGACCTCGACGCCCTGCAGGCACAGCGCGTGAGCGACGATTCCCTCGACCATGACGATCCGGTCGAGGAGGTGTTCGAGGACCAGATCGCCTGCGCCGATCTCGTCATTCTTTCCAAGAGCGACCTGCTCGACGACGTCGGCAGCGCGCGCGCTCACGCCGTGATCGGCGAACACCTCGCGCGCTCGGTCAAGATCGTCCCGACCTCGCAGGGCAAGGTCGATCCGTCGGTTCTGCTCGGCATGGGGCTGGCCGTCGAGGACGACATCGAGAACCGCAAGACCAACCACGACGGCGAACTCGACCACGAGCACGACGACTTCGACAGTTTTATTGTCGAGCTTCAGGCGGTCTCCAACCCTGACGACCTCGCAAAACGCGTCGCTGCCGCTGCCGACGAGGAGAACGTGCTGCGGGTAAAAGGCTTTGTCGATGTCGGGGGCAAGCCGATGCGGCTCCTGGTCCAGGCCGTCGGTCCGCGCGTCAATCATTACTACGACCGCGCCTGGACCGCCGATGACGACCGCCGTTCGCGGCTGGTGGTGATCGGGCTGAAGGGCCTGAACAGACCCGCCATCGAGCAGATTTTGGTGGGATAAAAGCTCGGCCATGCACATCCTGACCACGACATCCGCCTCGCTCGACGATCTGGTCGAGCCTGTCGATCTGCGGCAGACGCCCGCGGATATCGTGGCGTTGTCTTTTACGGACAGCGATCTGGCCGGGCTGGCGGCAGCGTGGAAAGCCGACGCTGCAAGCCTGCCTTCGATGCGGCTGGCGGCGCTGCGCGACCTGCGCCATCCCATGTCCGTCGATCTCTGGATCGACAGCGTCGCCGCCCACGCGAAAGTCATCCTAGTGCGCATTCTCGGCGGCTACGACTGGTGGCGCTACGGCTGCGACCGGCTTTCTGCGATCGCCCGTGAAAACGGCGTCAAGCTGGCGCTGCTGCCCGGCGAATGCCGTGACGAGGATCTGCGCCTCATCGAATGCTCGACCCTGCCGCGCGCCGAGCTCGACGCCCTGCTCGGCTATTTTCGCGAAGGCGGCCCGGAAAACATGCGTGGCCTTGTGCACCGGCTTTCGGCGCTCGCAGGCCGCGAGACGGCAGCATCAGCGCCGGTTTCAGTGCCGAAGGCCGGGTTTTATGATCCGGGAAAAGCCGTCGTCGATAAAGTGGATGCCTTCTTCGCCGAAGGCGCTCCTTCGCACCCCCCCCTGTCCTGCCCGACATCTCCCCCTCAAGGGGGGAGATTGGCTGGCCGCTATGTCGGCTCCTTCTTTTCTCCGGAAGATGCGCCGCACACGTCAAAGATTGGCGAAAGCGCCAATGAAGGCCCAATCTCCCCCCTTGAGGGGGAGATGTCCGGCAGGACAGAGGGGGGTCGGTACAGAACCGGGCGCGGCGATGGACATAAGACTGCCCCCATCATCCCCATCCTCTTCTACCGTTCCATGCTGCTTGCCGCCGACGTCGCCCCCATCGACGCGCTGTTCGCCGCACTGCGCGAGCGAGGCATGGCCCCCGTCCCGATCTTCGTCTCAAGCCTGAAAGACCCGGCTTCCGTCGCCTTCGTCGAAACCGCCCTCGCCGATCTCGCGCCCTCGGCCATCGTCACCGCAACCGCCTTCGCGACCGGCGCCGAGCCCGGCGTCGAAACCCTGTTCGACCGCGCCGGCGTGCCGGTGTTCCAGGTCATTGTCGCAACCACCCGGCGCGAGGCCTGGGCGGAAAGCCAGCGCGGCCTCGCTCCGGCCGATCTCGCCATGCATGTCGTTATGCCCGAACTCGACGGCCGCATCCTCGCCGGAGCCATCGCCTTCAAGGCCGAGACCGAAGCCGATGCAGCGCTCGCCTTCAGGGCTTTCGCCAACCGCCCCGAGCCGGACCGGGTGGCGCAGGTCGCCGACCGCATCGCCGCCTTCATCCGCCTGCAGCGCACGCCGCGCGCGGAGCGGAAGATCGCGGTGCTGATCCCGGACTACCCCAGCGCGCCCGGCCGCACCGGCTACGCCGTCGGCCTCGACGTGCCCGCAAGCGTGCTCGCCATGCTGCACGATCTGAAGCAACAGGGCTATCACGTTGAGAAGATTCTCGAATCGCCGCGCGCGCTTCTGAAGCTGCTTGAAGGCGGCGATCACGCCTTACGCCTGGAAGACTATGTTGCCCTCTCCGCCGATTTACCCTCCGAAGCGCGCAAGTCCGTCGAAGCCGCCTGGGGCAAGGCAGAGGCTGGGATGGTCAAAGCTGATGTACCGCACCGCCCCTCATCCCCCTGCCGGGACCTTCTCCCCGTAAGGACGGGGAGAAGGGGAAGCTCCAACGCCGACGCCCCCCTCTCCCCGTCCTTACGGGGAGAGGGTAAGGGTGAGGGGCGGGAGCTCAGTCCAAAAGCTGGGCCATGCGACCCTGACAGGAGCAAGCCAGCCTTTCCCTTCCGCGCCGCCACCTTCGGCAACGTCACCGTGACCCTCGCCCCCGATCGCGGGCGTTCGGTCGACCGCCGCGCCGACTATCACGACCCCACCTTGCCTCCGAGCCACGCGCTGCTCGCCTTCGGCCTCTGGCTGCGCAAATCGCTCGGCATCCACGCCGTTGTCCATGTCGGCGCTCACGGCACGCTGGAATGGCTACCGGGCAAGACCGTGGCGTTGAGCAGCGCCTGCTTTCCCGAAATCGTCACTGGCTCCCTGCCCGTCATCTATCCTTTCATCGTCAGCAACCCCGGTGAAGCGGCGCAGGCCAAGCGACGCATAGCGGCCATCACTATCGGCCATTTGCCACCCCCGCTCGCCGAGGCCGGTCTCGACGACAACCAGCGGACGCTGGAACGGCTGGTCGACGAGTACGCGCAGGCCGACGGCCTCGACCGCCGCCGCCGCGACCGCCTCGCCAAGCTGATCGTCGAAACCGCCGCCAAGACCGGCCTCGCCATGGAAGCCGGCGTGGCGAAAACCGACGCGCCCGACGAGGCGCTGCGCCGCATCGATTCCTGGCTCTGCGACCTCAAGGACTTTGCCATCAAGGATGGCCTGCATGTCTATGGCCGCGCTCCCGATGGCGAGGCCGACGCAATCCGCCGCCAGAGCGCCGCTGCCGAACGCGATGCGCTGATCGCCGCGCTCGACGGCCGCCACATCACCGCCGGCCCGGCAGGCGCGCCGGCGCGTGGCCGCACCGACGTCCTGCCGACCGGCCGAAATCTGTTCACCGCCGACCCGCGCACAATGCCGACGCCGACCGCCTTCGATCTCGGCCGCGCCGCCGCCGAGGAGATGCTGCTCCGCTATCTGCAGGATCACGGCGACTGGCCGCGCTCGCTGGTCATCGACCTGTGGGGCAGCGCCTCGCTGCGCACCGGCGGCGAAGAAATCGCCCAAGGCCTGTTCCTCATGGGCTGCCGACCGCAATGGGATGCTTCGACCGGCCGTGTCACCGGCATCGAAGTGCTGCCGCCAGCCGCGGTCGGCCGGCCTCGCGTCGACGTCACCTGGCGCATTTCCGGCCTGTTCCGCGACATGTTCCCGACCCAGATCGCGCTGATCGACGCAGCCGCTGCCGCCGTCGCCGCGCGAGACGAGGAGGCTTCCGAAAACCCGCTCGCCGCCGAAGCCCGCGGCACCGGAAAGACGCCCTCGCGCATTTTCGGCTCCTCCCCCGGCACATACGGCGCCGGCACCGAGGATCTGCTGGCGCGCGGCGATTGGCAGACGCGCGAGGAAATCGGCAGCGCCTATCTGGAAGCCACGTCGCACGCCTATGGCGGAGCCAGCGGCGAAGGCGTTTCGGCGCCCGGCGCATTCGCGGCCCGCATCGCCGAGGCCGACCTGCTGGTGCACACCGGCGACGACCCTGGCCGTGACATTCTCGAAGGCTCAGCCGATGTCGCCTTCATCGGCGGCTTTTCGGCGGCACTAGCGGCGTTGGGCAGGAATGCCGATGTCGTCGTACTCGACACGACCGACCCGGCGCGCCCCCGCCCCCGCTCAATCACTGAAGCGGTAAGCCGCGTCGTTCGCGCCCGCGCCACCAACCCGCGCTTCATCGACGGCCAGATGCGGCACGGCCCGCGCGGCGCATCCGAATTCGCCGAGACCGTCGACCGGCTCGTCGGCTTCGCCGAGACCACCAACGCCATTCCCGGCGCGCTGATCGAGGCGGTCCACGACGCCTATCTCGGCAACGAAGAAGTCCGCGCCTTTCTTCTCCGCGAAAACCCGGCGGCCGCAAAAGTCATCGCCGAGCGGTTCGCCTCGGCGCGCCGGCGCGGCCTGTGGCACCCGCTGCGCAACTCCGTCGACGATGACCTCGCGGCCCTGATCGCCGAGGCGCGAGCACTGGGGGCGGCATGACCTTCTCCCGCCGCGGCGCCTGCCCAGCACTGTCCGCGCCGATGCAGACCGGCGACGGCCTGCTCGTCCGGCTCAACCCCGTTGCTGGAGGCGTTTCGCCCAACGCACTGATCGGTCTGTGCGAATCGGCCGCGCGCCACGGCAACGGCATCATGGAAGTCACCGCCCGCGGCAGCCTGCAGTTGCGCGGCCTGACCGCCGAATCCGCACCGCTTCTGGCCGCCGAAGTGGATCGGCTCGGCATTGTGGTCCGGACTGGCATTCCGGTCGAGACCGGGCCGCTTGCGGGGCTCGACCCGCAGGAGATCGCCGACCCGCGCCCGCTGGCGGAGCGTATCCGGGCAGGCGTCAAGGCTGCCGACCTGGGAAACCGCCTCGGCCCGAAGGTTTCCGTCGTCATTGATGGCGGCGGGCGGCTGAGCATGGACACGGTGCTCGCGGACGTCAGGCTGGTAGCGGAACGGCAGGGTGCCGAAGTTTTCTGGCGACTGGCGGTTGGCGGCGACGGCACAACCAGCCCGCTCGCATCGTTGCCCGAACTAGCCGCCGCCGACGCCACGCTTGCCATCCTCGCTGCCATCGCAGCGCTCGGACGGGAGGGGCGGGCGCGAGACCTGACGCCAGAGCGATTGGCCAGCTTGGCGCTGGCGTCGAATGGTTCGCAAGATCGCTCCTCTGTACCTCTCGGCATCTTCCCCCTTGCCGAAAGCCAATACGCCCTCACCATCGCCCTGCCCTTTGGCAGCATGCCGGCCGAAACCCTCATCGCGCTGGCAAACGCGGCTGCCTCGCTCGGCGCTTCAGAAATCCGCTTCGCCCCGCGCCGCACTTTGCTCGTCCTCGGCCTTTCCGAACCCGCCTGCGCCGAACTCCGGAGCGCCGCCGCATCACTTGGCTTCGTCACCGATCCCGCCGACCCACGCACCAAAATCGCCGCCTGCCCCGGCGCGCCGGCCTGCGCGTCCGGCCACATCGCAACACGAAAAATAGCCGAAGAGATCGCCAAAGAGGCCGGCGACATTTTTGACCCAACTTTCTCCCTCCACGTTTCAGGCTGCGCCAAGGGTTGCGCCTATCCGGCTGAAGCATCGCTGACGCTGACCGGCGGCGAAAAAGGAGCCGGACTTGTCGTTTCGGGAACGGCCAAGGGGCTTCCGGCGGCCTACACGCCGGGCTATGAAGCCGCGCGCGGCTTCGGCCGGGTTGCCAAGCTTCTACGAAATCAGCGCAGGCCGGGAGAAACCACCGCGTCCTGTCTTGCGCGGCTGGGCGAAACCCGGATCGCAGCGGCTTTTCACCAAGGATAACAATGTCTTACGACTATATTCACGACGGTACGGCGATCTATGAGCGCTCCTTTGCGATCATCCGCGCCGAAGCCGATCTCAGCCGGTTTTCAGAGGCCGAGGCCGATGTCGCGGTGCGCATGGTGCATGCCTGTGGGCTCGTCGAGGCGGCGCAACACTTTGTTTTCTCTGAAGGTTTTGTCGCGGCGGCGCGAAATGCCCTGCTTGCCGGTGCGCCGATATTCTGCGATGCCGAAATGGTCGTGCGTGGCATAACCCGCGCGCGTCTGCCGGCCGATAACGAAGTTATCTGCACCCTGCGCGACCCGCAAACTGCTGAAATCGCAATGGAAATCGGAAATACTCGATCAGCAGCCGCGATGCGGCTTTGGGGCGAGCGCATGGCGGGCTCGGTGGTGGCGATCGGCAATGCGCCGACCGCCTTGTTCTATCTGCTGGAAATGCTGCGCGACGGCGCGCCGAAGCCGGCGGCGATCATCGGCATGCCGGTTGGGTTCGTAGGCGCTGCCGAATCCAAGGATGCGCTGGCCGAAAACTCCTACGGCGTGCCCTATGCCATCGTGCGCGGCCGCCTCGGCGGCAGCGCCATCACGGCTGCAGCCGTCAATGCACTAGGGAGGCCAGGCCTTTGAATATGCACGCAAAAGGCCGCCTGGTGGGCGTCGGCACCGGACCCGGCGATCCTGAATTGCTAACCCTGAAAGCCGTGCGCGCGCTGGCCGAAGCCGACGTGGTCGCGCATTTTTCCAAGCGCGGCAGCAACGGCAATGCGCGCGCCATCGTCGGCGCGCATCTGCGGCCCGTGTGCATAGAATTGCCGCTCGTCTATCCCGTCACAACGGAAATAGATAAGGATCACAATGACTACCGCTCCGCGATAGCCGATTTCTACGAAGAATCTGTTCACAAAGTCGCGGAACACCTCGAAGCCGGCAGAATGGTCGCGGTTCTGTCCGAAGGCGACCCGCTTTTCTACGGGTCGTACATGCATCTCCATGTGCGCCTCGCAGACCGCTTCCCGACAGAGGTCATTCCCGGCGTCACCGCGATGTCGGGCTGCTGGTCGCAGGCCGGCCTGCCGATCGTCCAGGGCGACGACGTGCTCTCCGTCCTGCCGGGCACGATGAGCGAATTCGAGCTGACGCGCCGGCTTGCCGACACGGACGCGGCGGTCATCATGAAGGTCGGCCGCAACCTGCCGAAGATCCGCCGGGCGCTCGAAGCAACGGGCAAGCTCGCCCGCGCGGTCTATGTCGAGCGCGGCACGATGGCGAACACCGCGTCGATGCCGCTGGCCGACAAGGCGGACGACGACGCGCCCTATTTCTCGATCGTGCTGGTGGCCGGCTGGGTGGGGCGGCCGTGAGCGGAAAGATCCTTGTCGTCGGGCTCGGCCCCGGCAATGCCGATCAGATCACGCCCCAGGCGAGCCGGGCGGCTGCGGAAGCCGAGTTCTTCTTCGGCTACGGACCCTATGTCAGCCGGCTGGAGCTTCGGCCTGACCAGACGCGGATTGCTTCCGACAATCGCGAGGAGCTTTCGCGAGCCAAGGCCGCGCTGGAGAAAGCGGCCGAAGGCGCGAAGGTCGCTGTCGTCTCCGGCGGCGATCCCGGCGTGTTCGCCATGGCCGCAGCCGTGTGCGAGGCGATCGAGGCCGGCCCAAAGGAATGGCGGGACATCGACCTGATTGTGGTGCCCGGCGTCACCGCCATGCTCGCGGTCGCCGCCCGCATCGGCGCGCCGCTCGGCCATGATTTCTGCGCCATCTCGCTGTCCGACAATCTGAAGCCGTGGAATCTGATCGAGGAGCGGCTGCAGGCTGCCGCGGGCGCCGGCTTCGTCATCGCGCTCTACAACCCGATCAGCAAGGCACGCCCCTGGCAACTCGGCCGCGCCTTCGAATGTGTGAGCGCAATCCTGCCCGGCGACACACCCGTCATCTTCGGCCGTGCCGCCGGACGCCCCGACGAGCGGATAGAAGTGTTTCCGCTTTCGAAAGCCGATCCGGAAAAGGCTGACATGGCGACCTGCGTCATTATCGGCTCGCCCGAGACAAAAATCATCGAACGCGGCGAGCGACCCGCTTTGGTCTATACGCCGCGCTTCTCGGCCGGTCCCAGCCAATGATCGACCTTTTCCAGAAGCTCCTCGACGCTCGCCGCGGCCGGTACGTCCGGCAGCATCGGCCTGCGGAACAGCATCACTTCGATGCCAAGCTTTCGCGCCGCGGCGATCTTGCCGTAGGTTGCGCTGCCGCCGCTGTTCTTGGCGACGATCGCGTCGACGCGGTGGGTTTTCAGCAGTTCCAGTTCGTCCGCCTCGGCGAACGGCCCGCGCGCCAGAATGTAGGTCGCGTCGGGCACGTCGAGCGGCGGCTCGACCGGGTCGACGCTGCGTATGACATAGGCGTGCTGCGGGGCGGAGGCGAATTCGGCGATCTCCTGCCGGCCGAGCGCCAGGAAGACTTTTCGCGGCTCAGGTCCGAGGGCTTTCACGGCCTCCGCCGCATCGGCGACCAGCGTCCAGCGGTCGCCTTCGACCCGCTCCCATGCCGGACGGCGCAGCGCGAATATCGGGACACCAGCAATCTCCGCCGCCTCGGCGGCGTTGCGCGAAATGTTCGCCGCATAGGGATGCGTCGCGTCGATCAGCAGATCTATTTGCTCCTCGCGCAGATAAGCGGCCAGTCCTTCCACCCCGCCAAAGCCGCCGCTGCGCGTCGGCACGCCCTGCGCGACTGGACTTTCCGTGCGCCCGGCAAGAGACAGGGTGACAGCGAGATCGCCGCGCTGCGCAAGCTTGCCGGCCAGTTGCCGGGCTTCGGTGGTTCCGCCGAGGATGAGGATTTTTTTGGCCAAGTTGCGCCGCGCCCAATGGAATCTGCCCCTCACCTTTACCCTCTCCCGATCGCCGCGTCAGCGAAATCGGATGGAGACGAGTGTCTAGCACCGGCGGCCTTCAAGAGCGGCCATTCTGACCCGACTCTGATTTCACCACCGTCGAGGCATGGATTCCCGACACTCTCCGCTCGTTCCTCGCTCACGAGGTCGGGAATGACGAGTTGCGTTTATGCCTCCGCCAATCTCCAACCCCGGCGATTTGCTGAAGCCTCCGCCAATCTTCACCGCTGGCGATTTGCGGAAGCCTTCGCCAATCGATTTGCGGAAGCGCCCCATGCAGCCGTCATTCCCGACCTCGTGAGCGAGGAACGAGCGGAGAGTGTCGGGAATGAATGCCTCGACGTTGGCTGCATCAAAACCGGCGAAGAACAGCCGATACCCGGAGCCGTAGCTTTCCGACAGGTTGGGGCCTGAGATGACAAACTCACCAGCCACATCCAAATGGCTCACCATCGTCGGTATCGGCGAGGATGGCGTGGAAGGTCTTGGCGACGAGGCCAAGCGCTGCATTGCTGATGCGGAGATCGTCTTTGGCGGCAGGCGGCACCTTGCATTGGCGGCTCCGTTGGTGAAGGGCGAAGCCCGCGCGTGGCCGACGCCGTTCGATCCGGAAATGCGCGATGTGCTGGCGTTGCGCGGCCGGAAAGTCTGCGTGCTGGCTTCCGGCGATCCTTTTTTCCATGGCGTCGGCGCGACGCTGGCGCGTCATGTCCCTGTCGACGAGATGCGGGTCATTCCAGCGCCGTCGGCCTTTTCGCTGGCCGCAAGCCGGCTCGGCTGGCCGCTGCCGGACATCGAGACCGTATCGTTGCATGGCCACCCGATCGATCTGATACGCCCGCTCCTGCATCCGAAAACGCGCATCCTGGCCTTGACCTCCGACGCCGATGGCCCGGCGGCGATTGCAAAGCTGCTCACGCAACTGGGCTTCGGCGCGACGCGCCTGACCGTGCTGGAAGCTCTCGGCGGTCCGAACGAGCGGCTGCGCTCCATGCAGGCCGATGCGTTCGATCTGGAAGAAATAAATCCGCTCAATGTGTTGGCGCTGGAAATTGATTCGTCGCGCGATGCGACACTCCTGCCTCTGACGCCGGGCATGGCCGACGATCTGTTCGAGCATGACGGCCAGATCACCAAGCGCGAAGTCCGCGCGATGACGCTGGCGGCGCTGGCCCCTCGGCGCAGCGAATTGCTGTGGGACATCGGCGCGGGTTCGGGTTCAATCTCGATAGAATGGATGCTCGCGCACCCTTCCCTGCGCGCCATCGCCATCGAAGCCAATCAGGATCGCGCCGCCCGCATCCGCCGCAATGCAAGCGCATGCGGCGTTCCCGGCCTGAGCATCGTCGAGGGCCGCGCGCCGGCGGCGCTGGCCGGGCTGGAAACGCCCGACGCGATCTTCATCGGCGGCGGCGGAACCGGACCGGGCGTCATGGAAGCGGCGATCGCCGCCCTGCCCTCCGGCGGCCGGCTGGTGGCCAATGCGGTCACGCTCGAAATGGAAGCGCTGCTGCTGGCGCGCCAGGCCGAGCTCGGCGGCGAGCTTACACGCATTTCCGTGTCGCGCGCGGCGCCGGTCGGCTCCATGCAAGGCTGGCGGCCAGCCATGCCGGTCACGCAATGGTCGTGGGTGAAGCCATGATCGTTGCGGGGATCGGATGCCGCAAAGGCGTGAGCACGGCGGAGGTGATTGCCGCCGTGGAAGCGGCGCTGGAAGCGCATGGGCTCGCCGTGAGTGCCCTGTCGTCGCTGGCGACCACTGCGTTCAAGCGGGACGAGGAGGCGATATTTGCTGCAGGACGCGAGCTTGGGCTGCCGGTGTTTGTGGTGGAGGATGAAGCGCTCTTGCTCGATGCGGCAGCGCCGCCCCTCACCTGCCTGCCGGCATCCTCTCCCCGTATCCTTCGACAAGCTCAGGACGGAGAGGAGAGCCTGCATGACGGATTTCTCCAATCGCCGACGTTGCAAGTTCAGCACGGAGGCCAAAGCCAGACTCCTTCGCCACGCGCCATCGCAAGTGATTCAAGCGAGACGCTGACGACTCCCTCCCCCTTGAGGGGAGGGATAGAGGGTGGGGGTCAACAACGCTCCAATCGTCGGCGAGGGGACGTCCCTTTGCGAAGACCGGACCCGGCCTTCATACCCCCACCCTCTATCCCTCCCCTCAAGGGGGAGGGAGGCATCGACGCTGCGCTCTACGATCAGTGCGATAGCCGTGCCCCCGGCAGGAAGAATGAGGGCATCAGCACCCTCACCCACTCCGCACGTTCCCAGGCTGTGGCCGGCTCGCCCTCCGTCTCCGAAGCCGCCGCGCTGGCCGCCGCCGGCGAAGGGGCGCGTTTGCTAGGCCCGCGCATCGTCGTCGGCCAAGTCACCTGCGCGCTCGCAACATCGGGAGATGCGGCATGACGGTCCATTTCATCGGCGCCGGTCCGGGCGCGGCCGACCTCATCACCGTTCGCGGCAGCAGACTGCTGGAACGCTGCCCGGTCTGCCTCTATGCAGGCTCGATCGTCTCACGGGAGTTGCTGGACTATTGCGCGGCCGGGGCGAAGCTGGTCGACACCGCGCCGATGTCGCTCGACGAGATCGAGGCCGAGTATGTGGCCGCGCATCAGGCCGGCCACGATGTGGCGCGCCTGCATTCGGGCGATCTTTCCGTGTGGAGCGCGGTGGCCGAACAGATCCGCCGGCTGGAAAAGCACGGCATCCCCTATACAATGACGCCCGGCGTCCCCGCCTTCGCCGCCGCCGCGGCAGCGCTCGGCCGCGAGCTGACCATCCCCGAAGTTGCGCAAAGCCTGGTGCTGACGCGCGTATCGGGGCGCGCCTCGCCGATGCCCTCGGGCGAGACGCTTGCAGCCTTCGGCGCGACCGGTGCGACGCTGGCGATCCACCTTGCCATTCATGCGATCGACCGCGTGGTCGCGGAACTGACGCCGTTCCATGGCGAGGACTGCCCGGTGGCGGTCGTGTTCCACGCATCATGGCCGGACGAGCGGGTCGTGCGCGGGACGCTGGCGACAATCGCGGCCGAACTGGAGAAAGATCCGATCGAGCGAACGGCAATCATTTTTGTCGGCAAATCGCTGGCGGCGGAGGGCTTTCGCGAGAGCTCGCTTTACGATGCGTATTATCAGCGCCGTTTCCGGGGCCGGGAGGGGCTATGATGCCAATGTTCGACATCGCCCTCCTTGCCGGTTCAGCGCCGCCCCGCCTCCCGGCATCCTCTCCCCGTGAGGGGAGGGATAAAGGGTGGGGGTGGAAACCACGCCGATCGCCTCCGAACCACCCTCTTTTTGAGTCAAATCGGACAAGAAAGCTGCCTTCATACCCCCACCCTCTATCCCTCCCCTCAAAGGGGAGGGTGTCGTCAGCGCCTCATTCCAACTATATGCGATTGCCCTGCCGTGAACGGGGAGAGGGGCGCCTTCATCGCGGGTTTTGCCACTCGTTGGCGGCCGTTGCCGCGATGGGGACGAAGTGCGTCCTTCGAGGCTCGCTTCGCTCGCACCTCAGGATGAGGGAGGTTTTTGCCCGCGTTCCTTTTCCTGAAGAGACTTTGGCCTGCGCAGCTATTCCTGAGGGGGCTCTGGCCGGCATCGATTTTTCTAAAGAGGCTTTTGCCGGCGTTTTTCGTCTCAAAGCGCTCGCATTCCCGAGTCAGAGAGGCAGGCGCACAACGTCCCTTATCCTGAGGCGCGAGCGCAGCGAGCCTCGAAGGACGCACTGCCGCATAAATCAACGCCCCGAACAATTGGGGCTATTCCCGATCTCCGGTGGGAGCAAACGGCTTGTGCCCCATCAACTCCCCCTCACGATTGAAGATCAGGATTTCGAGTTCGATTCCCGGGTCCTTCAGCACCGCCGCAGCCGTGCGCCAGGCGCCGGCGGCGATCGCCTCGCCGATCGGAACTCCGGCCGCCGTCGCCTCGGCGAAGGCTTCGGCGACGGTGTTGGCGGTACGGATTTTTCCGGCCAGCTCAACGGATGCGCCGGCTTGCAGCGCGGCCGCCGCCAGCGCGTCGAGGTCGGCGGCGCCTCGCTTGGAGTGCAGGTCGAGCATGCCTTGCGCCAGCTTGGTCATTTTTGCCACGCCGCCGGCGATCGTCACGCGCGGCACGGGATGATCGCGCAGATATTTCAGCATGCCGCCGGCAAAGTCACCCATGTCGATCAACTGCACCTCGTGCAGCTCGTGAAAATCGCGGGCGGCAATCTCGGACGCGTTGCCGGTGGCGCCGGAAACGTGGGTAAAGCCCATGGCGCGGGCGACGTCGATGCCGCGATGGATCGAGTGGATCCACGACGAGCAGGAATAGGGGATGACGATGCCGGTCGTTCCAAGGATGGAAATGCCGCCGAGAATGCCGAGACGCGGGTTCAGCGTCCGCTCGGCCATCTTCTCGCCGTCTGGCACGGAAATCTCGACCTCGAAATCGGCCCTCTCGCCCGCCACTTCGGCAATCGCGGCTGCGATCATCTTGCGCGGCACCGGATTGATCGCCGGCTCGCCCGGCGGGATCGGCAGGCCCGGCCGCGTCACCAGGCCGACGCCCTCGCCGCGCCGGAATGTGACGCCGGAACCCTTCGCGCCCGGCCGCACCGTGCTTTTGACAAGCGCGCCGTGGGTGACGTCGGGGTCGTCGCCGGCGTCCTTGACGATGCCGGCCATCGCCTCGCCGTCTCCTGCATGGGACGTCGCCAGGGCAAAGGCCACGCGCCGACCGCCGGGCAGCGTGATCTCGACCGGGTCGGGAAATCTGCCGGCGAGAAGGGCCGCGCAGGCCGCCTTGGTCGCGGCGGTGGCGCAGGCTCCGGTGGTCCAGCCGCGCTTCAGCGGGCGATCTTCAGTTTCCATGGCGCGATCTATAGGCTTGCCGAAGCCGCCCGTCATCGTCGAAAGCGGCATCCATGAGTCTCGAAAAAGCCATTGCCCGCCTGAACCACGCCCAACCGGTGCTCGAGCCCGGCCATGTCTGGCTGGCCGGCGCCGGCCCCGGCGATCCCGGCTGCCTGACGCTCGACGTGCTGTCGGCGCTGGACCAGGCCGACGCGCTGGTGCACGACGCGCTGGTGTCGGAGGAGATCATCGCCGTCGCCGAGCAGGCGGAGAAATTCTATGTCGGCAAGCGCGGCGGCAGGCTGTCCATCCCGCAGGACGAGATCAACGCGATCCTCATTCGCCTGGCCACGGAAGGCCGCAGGGTCGTCCGGCTGAAGGGCGGCCATCCGCTGGTGTTTGCGCGCGGGGGCGAAGAGGCATTGGCGCTGGCGGCGCAAAACATTCCGTTTCGCGTCCTCTCCGGCGTGACGTCGGCTTTCGGCGGGCTCGCCTCGGCGGGTATCCCGGCGACGATGCGCGGCGTCAACGGCGCGATCATCCTCGCCACGGGATTTGCCGCGGTGAGCGACGACCGCCCGGATTGGGCAGCGCTGGCCCGCACCGGCCAGCCGATCATCATCTATATGGGATTGACCCATATGGCGGACACGGTCGAGGCCTTGCGCGCCGGCGGATTGCCGGACGATATGCCGGCGGCGTTCGTGGAGAACGCGACGCTGCCGCATGAACGCACGATTGTCGCGACGCTGGGCACGCTGGTCGAGACGGCGGCGCGGGAAAACGTGATCTCCCCGGCGCTGATCGTCATCGGCGGCATTGTCGCCCTGCGCGAGAAGCTGCGATGACTGCCCGCGGCCTCATCATCGGCGCGCCGCGCTCCGGCTCGGGAAAAACCAGCGTCACTATAGGCATTCTGCGCGCGCTGACGCGGCGCGGTATCGCCGTGCGCGGCGCCAAATCCGGACCGGACTATATCGACCCCGGCTTTCATGCCGCCGCCACCGGCCGGCCCGGCGTCAATCTCGACAGTTGGGCGATGCCGCCTGCGCTGCTCAATTCGCTGGCCTCGGAGGCCGCCCGCGACGCGGAACTGGTGTTCCTCGAAAGCGCCATGGGCCTGTTCGACGGCATACCCGGCGAGCCGGGCCGCTCCGGCTCGGCCGCCGACCTTGCCCGGCTCTACGGCCTGCCGGTGCTCTTGGTGCTCGACGTTTCCGGGCAATCGCAGACGGCGGCCGCGGTGGCGAAGGGCTTTGCCGCTTACGATCCGGAGGTGCGCATCGCCGGCGTGGTGCTGAACCGGCTGGGCAGCGAGCGCCATCGCCGCCTTGCCGGCGACGCAGTCGAGGCGCTCGGCATGCCGGTGGTCGGCGCGATCCTGCGCGACCCGACGCTCAATTTGCCCGAACGCCATCTCGGCCTGGTGCAGGCGGAAGAGCATGCTGACCTGATGACGCATCTCGACCGCCTCGCCGACATGGTCGAGCGCTCGCTCGACCTCGACGCGATCATGGCGCTGGCTGCGCCGATGCCTTCGGCGGCGGCGGATTTTTCAGGCGCTCTGCCGCCGCCCGGCCAGCGCATCGCGCTGGCGCAGGACGCGGCTTTCACCTTCCTCTATCCGCATCTGGCGGCGCATTGGCGGGGTGCCGGTGCGGAGATCGTGCCGTTCTCGCCGCTCGCCGACGAAGCGCCGCGCGAGGATTGCGACGTTTGCTGGCTGCCCGGCGGCTATCCCGAACTGCATGCGGGTAAGCTTGCGGCCGCAGAGAATTTCCGCGCCGGGTTGAAAAGATTCGCCGAGACGAAACCCATTCATGGCGAGTGCGGCGGCTTCATGGTGCTGGGCGAGGCGCTGGAGGACGCAGAGGGCGAAACGCATGAAATGCTCGGCCTGCTCGGCCATTCCACAAGCTTCGCGAAGCGCAAGATGAACCTCGGGTACCGCCAGGCGAGATTGCTGGCGGATTGCCCGCTCGGGCCGGCGGGCGCGGTGGTGCGCGGCCACGAGTTCCATTACGCGCAGATGACCGCGCCGGGAAGCGACGACAGGCTGGCCGAACTCGCCGACGGGCAAGGCAACCCGCTCGGCGCGTTCGGCGGCCGGCGCGGCCACGTCACCGGCACCTTCTTCCACGCGATAGCAAGGGGCTGACGCATGCCGTCCCTGCAAAAACTTGTCAGCGACATCGCGCTCTGCCTCGTCTTCTTCACGCGGCTGCCGCTGCCGCATTTCGAGACAAAGGACAGCGTTTTCGCGCGTGCGATCTGGGCCGCGCCTGTCGTTGGCCTGGCCGTCGCGCTGATCGGCGGGGTCGTCTACGCCCTAGCCGCATTCCTCGGTCTTGCCGCCGGCCCGGCCGCCGCGCTGGCGCTTGCCGCGGCGATGGCCGCCACCGGCAGCCTGCACGAGGACGGGCTGTCCGACACCGCCGACGGTTTTGGCGGCGGCAAGGACCGTGAGAAAAAGCTGGAAATCATGCGCGACAGCCGCATCGGCGCCTATGGCGCATGCGCGCTGGTCTTTTCGGTGCTGCTGCGCTGGAGCGCGATTTCCGAACTTGGCAGCCCCATCGCGGTCTTTTGCGGGCTGATCGCCGCGCACGCCGCGTCGCGGGCGCTGCTTCCCGCCTTCATGCAGATGCTGCCGCCTGCCCGCACCGACGGGCTGTCGGCCGGCGTCGGCGCGATCTCGTCCGACACGGCGATTGCCGCGGCCGCGCTCGGCGCGCTGGCGCTGCTGGCGCTTGGGCTATCCGGCGCGGTCGCAGCCGCACTCTGCCTCGGCATCGTTTTCTTCCTGTTCCGCGCTCTCTGCCTCAGCCAGATCGGCGGCCAGACCGGCGATACGACCGGCGCGTTGCAGCAGGCCGGCGAAATCACCGTGCTTCTCGTCGCTTCCGCCGTCTTCATTTGACTCTTTTCCGGAGAAATTGCCCCCATGCCTTTCAAATCCTTCGATGAACTGCGTGCCGCCTGCCAGGACCTGCCGGCCGGAAACGACCGCGCGGCGGCCGCAGTCGCAGCCCGCCAGGACACGCTGACCAAGCCGCAGGGCAGCCTCGGCCGGCTCGAAACCATCGTCGCCTGGCTGGCGCGCTGGCAGGGCCGCGACACGCCCCGGCTGGACAAGGTCAAGGTCATTGTCTTTGCCGGTTCGCACGGCGTGACCGCGCAGGGCGTCTCGGCCTACCCCGCTGAAGTAACCGCGCAGATGGTCGCGAATTTCGCCGGAGGCGGCGCCGCCATCAACCAACTCGCCCGCGCCGCCGGGGCCGAACTCGACGTGATTCCGCTGACGATCGACCGGCCGACCGGCGATTTTACGCAAGGTCCCGCGATGACCGAGGCGGAATTCCTCGACGCCGTCTCGATCGGCCACGCGTCCGTCGCGGGAGATCTCGACCTCGTCTGCTTCGGCGAAATGGGCATCGGCAACACCACGACCGCCGCCGCGATTGCAGCGGCGCTGTTCGGCGGCAAGGCAGAAAGATGGACGGGGCGCGGCACCGGCGTCGATGATTCCGGCCTGCAGCGCAAGATCGCGGTAATCGAAAAGGCGCTCGAACTGCATGCCGAAATCCTCGGCAACCCGCTGAAGGCCGCCGCCGCCGTCGGCGGGCGCGAGCTTGCCGCGATCTTTGGCGCGACGCTCGCCGCGCGCCAGCTTGGCATTCCGGTCCTGCTCGACGGCTTTGTCTCCACCGCCGCTGCCGCGCCCTTGGCAAGGCTGCATCCAACCGGCCTCGCCCATGCGCTAGCCGGCCATGTCTCGGCTGAAGCCGGCCATCGCGGCCTGCTCGCGGCGCTGGAGCTGCCGCCGCTGCTCGAAATGGGCATGCGGCTCGGCGAAGGCTCGGGCGCATGCCTCGCCGTCAACATCGTGCGCTCGGCGCTTGCCTGCCACACCGGCATGGCGAGTTTTGCCGAGGCCGGCGTGTCGGAGAAGTAGCCGGCTCGATGGGCCGCGACCGGCAGCGCGCTCCTTTGTCCGCGATGCCCGCCGCTCCCGATCGGGGCGGGAACCAATGATAACGGCAGCCGTTTTTGTCTCGACCGTTCGAGGCGAAGGGATTTTCACCATGGTTGCCAATTTATGGAGACATCACAGCGATGCGGGCGACGATCTGGAGGCGCAGATCGCCAGGTTGAGCCGCGAAGTGGCCTCGCTCAAGAAGACGCTGAGCAAGCGCGGCGCGGCTGCCTATGAAGATACCAGCGAACGCGCCGCCGATCTTTACGAGGACGTTCTCTCCCGCATCAGCGACGCCATGCCGGACATCAAGAGGCAGTCGCGCGCCGTCCAGAAGGCCGCGCACGACAATCCCGTCGCGACCGCGGTGGTCGGCGTGGCGGTTCTTGGCCTGCTGCTCGGCCTGCTAGCCCGGCGGTGATTCGCTCTAATTCGGTGCGTCCTTCGAGGCTCCCCTTCGACAAGCTCAGGGTCGCGCCTCAGGATGAGGACGGTTGCGCGAACGGGTAGTGCCTCGGTTTGAATTTCGGCTCACGGACCCGGTGCAGACCAAGGGAAGGTCTTGGACCCCTTGGCGACCTCCGACGATTGGCATTTCAAATTCCGTATTGGCGTCGAAAGCCGACCATCGGCCGTGCGGCTGAATCGGGTGCAGGGCGCTCCTATAGCGTCGAATGGCTCGCAACATCTGGCTGCCGCCAGTACCGGCTAGGAACCTGAGCGCGCTTCCAGACGAGCGATGTTCTCGACGACGAAGTGACGGTTGTTCTCGATCTGGATGACGCCATCGGCGCGCAGTTTTGTCAGTTGCCGGCTGACGGTCTCGATCGTCAGCCCGAGAAAATCGGCAATATCGCCGCGTGACAGCGGAAGATCGAAGACCGCCATGCGCGCGTTCGGGTCGCGAGCCGGATCGATGTTTTTCGCGATGAGCAGGAGGAAGCTCGCGATCTTCTCCGCAGCCGTCTTCCGTCCGAGCGTCACCATCCATTCGCGGGCTTCGTCGAGCTCCCTGAGCGTCTGCCTGAGCAGACGGTGCTCGAGGCCGGGCTGTTCCTTCATCATCCGTTCCAGGGCGGCCTTAGGAAAAGAGCACAGCGACAGGTCGGTCGCGGCCTCCGCGCTGATCGTGCTTTCGGCCTTGAATGGCCTGCCAAGAAAATCTGGAGCAAACTGCAGCCCGACGACCTGCTGACGACCGTCGGAAAGAGTTTTCGTCAACTTGACGACGCCGGAAAGGATGTTCGCATAGCTGTCAACCGCCTCCGCGTCGCCGACCAGTTCAGCCCCGGCACGGATACGTCGCCGCAATGATGTTTTTGCCAGCCCGACCAGTTGGTCCGGGTCGAGCGCTCCGCAGATGCCGCGGTGGCGCGCCTCGCATGCCTGACAAAGGACAGGGGCACTCGAATTGTGGATGTCTTGTCTGACGGTCATCGCGATCGATCACCTGCGTAAGCAACAACACTACGGGCGGCTGTTTTGTGCATGAGGCCATTTGACCCAGATCAATGACGGCGGAAGCCCAGCCAGTAGCCTGTTGTCGATATTGGCAACTGGCGAAGGGCAAATCCATGCAACCCACCCGCACCAAGATGAACATGGCGCTGATGAGCGCCGTCGGCCTCCTGATCGGCCTTGGCGCGGTTACCGCGGTCAAACTCGCAGCCTCGGATGCCAACGTTGGTCAGTCGGCGCTCGGCGTGAACAAGGTCAACACAAGCTCGGTGTCCGAGGCAGTGCCGCATGCGCACAACGTGACGGCAAGCGCCGACACCGACGGCCCAATCTCGGTGGTCCGCGACCCCACGGACCTGCCGCCGCCAATCTGGAGGCACGGCTCGCGGCGTCTGCGCGTTGATCTGGAAACCGTCGAGGTGACGGCCAGGCTTGCCGATGGTGCGACCTATCACTACTGGACCTTCAATCAGAAAGTTCCGGGACCGTTCATCCGCGTTCGTGTGGGGATAGGGTCGAGGTGCGCCTGAAAAACCACGACGACAGCGCGCTGATGCACAATGTCGATTTCCACGCGGTTACCGGGCCTGGCGGTGGCGCCAAGGCAACCACGGCCGCTCCAGGTGAAACGCACGGCTTCGAATTTACCGCGCTCAATCCAGGGCTTTACGTCTATCATTGCGCAGTGCCGATGGCCGCACAACACATCACCAATGGCATGTACGGACTAATTCTGGTCGAGCCGGAAGGCGGATTGCCCAGGGTCGACCGCGAGTTCTACGTGATGCAGGGCGAGATCTATACCGAAGAGATGCTCGGAGCGACAGGCGAACTGACCTGGAGCTACGACAAGCTGATGAACGAGCGGCCGGAATATTTCGTCTTCAACGGCGCGGTCGACGCGCTGAGCACTGAGAAGCCGCTAAAGGCCAAGGTCGGCGAAACGGTGCGTATCTTTTTCGGCGTGGGTGGCCCGAACTACACGTCCTCTTTTCACGTGATCGGCGAGATTTTTGACAAGGTCTACAATTTGGGTTCGCTGAGCACGGCGCCGCTCCACGACGTGCAGACCGTCAGCGTGCCGGCCGGCGGCTCGACCGTGGTCGAGATGAAACTTGAAGTACCGGGCGAGTTCATGCTGGTCGACCACGCACTCTCCCGCGTCGAACGCGGGCTGGTCGGCGCGCTGGAGGTGGACGGTCCCACCGACAACTCCGTCTTTAGGGATCAGGTTGCAAATCCCGTCGCGGAACCAACTCAATAGTCGCTGGAAAACGCGTGAATACCCTAGCGTTCTTGCTGCAGTCCTGCACATGACGGCTGCGCATCATTGGCTTGATAGACAGTCCCGTCAGGCACGCCAACACGCGCTTTTTCTTAGCGATCTCTCCAAACGGTATCGACGAGTTGATCCAGGTCAAAGCGGCAAAGCGCGCAGTCGGGCATGGTTTGACATCATCATGCGGAGACAGAATGGCAAGCACGATGGCGAACCGTCCAAGCGGACGGGAATCCAAAGAGGCGGGACCAGGCTGCCAGTGAAACATGATGGACGGACCTGCGGCGCTATCCGGGCGACTCTGAAGGGCCCCTTCGGAGATGGAGGGTAGAGGGCCGCAGGTCCCCGTTTTTCGAGATCGCGGGGCTGCTACCCATGCCGCATCAAAGCGAAACCCTCAAGGGCAAAGACAAACTGTCCCATATGACCAGATCGCCGCTTTCTTCGGCAACGCGATGGGCACACGACGCGGCGGTCGCGGGGATCGCCAACCACCTCAACAAGTTCTGGGAACCACGGATGCGCCGGCAATTCCTAGAAATCGTCGAGTCCGGCGGCGCCGGACTAAACCCATTGGCGGTCGCCGCTGCGGCGAAGGTGAGAAAGCCAAGGAACACAGCATGTTCGTTCGGGAAATGACGCGAAACGAATGCACCGAGCTCCTTTCGGAGAGCCATCTGGCCCGGTTGGCTTGCGCCAGAGACGGACAGCCCTACATCGTGCCAATCTATATCGGGTTTGCAGGCGACTACCTCTACAGCTTCTCCATGCCGGGCCGGAAGATCGACTGGATGCGCGGCAATCCGCGTGTGTGCGTCGAGATCGACAAGCATGGGGATCATCGGGGATGGCGATGCGTGATCGTGAGCGGCGCCTACGAGGAACTTTCCGAGGTTCCCAAATGCGCCGAGGAACGTGAGCGCGCCTGGGCTTTGCTGAGCCGTCATGCCAATTGGTGGGAGCCGGGTGCGCTCAGTCCGGAGCCTTCGCCGCTGGCGTATGAATCGCGCCACCTGTTCTATAGGATTCGCATCGACACAATGACCGGGCGGCAGGCCGTCGGCGAAGCCCTTGAAAATCCTATCGAACCGCAGTCGGCAGGTCCCTGGAGAACCGTCGGACACTGGTTCCGAAGGGTCGCAATACATACTGCTTGATCCACATCAATGTGGCAATCGCGAGGGGAGCTTTGATCTGCTGAAACCCGAAGTGCGCGGTCGATCGCGCGATGGTGAGCGCGTCTATCTGACTTTCGGCCGCGAGCGGGGATGCCCCGTCTACTGACGCAAGTCAGTGGGAGCCGGTGACCACGGCATAGATGCCGAGTGAGCGGACGGAGTAAACCCGTCCAGTGGCTAGCGCGGATAGCGAAAACATTCCTCATCCTGATGTGCGAGCGCAGCGAGCGTCGAAGGACGCACCGCTGCACCGGATCCGTCGATAGCCTGCCCTACAAATAGCACTCGACGCCGCGGTTCCCCTGGCGGGCGTAGGCGCTGTGCTCGCCGCATTGCTTGCCATTCAGCATGAGATCGAAGGGGCATTGGCAGTTGCCGCCTTGCGGCGCACGCGCCGGATGGCGGCCGCCGAGAAGCGAGCCCCACGGCTTGGAGCCCGCCGGACGGCTTTGCACCGGCAGCGCCGGCCTCGGCCCTTCGGCGACAGCGGGCTTGGGCGCAGTGGATTGCGCGCCGAGATAGTCGCCATGGACCCAGCCCTTTTGACCGGCGACCAGAACCAGCCGCCATTTGCGGTCGCGCGCCAGCACCCCGACCTTCTGGCCGGGTTTCAGCGTCGAGACGATCGCGGCGGAGGTGTTCGCCTTGGCGCGCAGGTGAACGCGCGAGGTCGTGAACAGCGAAGACGCCTTGGCTGGGTTCCTGCCGACCGGCTTTTCCGGGCGCGGGATCGAGCCGGTGGCCATTTGCGATGGGCGCGCCTGAGGCGCGACCGCCTTCTTCGGCATTGCCGGCAAAGCTGCCTTGCGCTCAACCGGCTTCGCCGGCCGGTGCGCGACATCCGCGCCGCGCCGGCTCGGCGGCTCCTGCGTCATCGCCCAAAAGCCGGCGGCCGCCGCGCCGACAAGCAGCCATCTGAGTTTCGGGAGCGCGAATCCAGCCATGCCGGCAATGATGCCGGCAAGGTCCTTAAAACGCGGTTGACGGCGCTCGCATGAAGCCGCGCGAGCGCCACAGCAAAAATACCATCACCGAAACGTTGAGCAGGTTCCAGGCGATGCCGTTGAGGAACGCGGCCGCATAGGAGCCGGTCAGGTCGTAGATCCAGCCCGACATCCAGCCGCCGAGCGCCATGCCGACGATCGTGGCCATGACGACCACGCCGACGCGCCGCCCGGCTTCCGCCGCCGGCATGTATTCGCGAACGATGATGGCATAGCACGGCACGATGCCGCCCTGCGACAGGCCGAAGATGAAGGAAACGACATAGAGCGAGGCGAGTCCGTCGAACGGGATGTAGAATAGAAGCGCGAGGCCCTGCAGCACCGAGCCGATGAGCAGCGTTTTGATGCCGCCGATGCGGTCGGCGAGAAAGCCGGAACCCAGCCGGCTGACGATGCCCGCCGCCAGCATCAGCGACAGCATCTCGGCGCCCCGCGCCACGCCGTAGCCCAGATCCATGCAGTAGGCAACGATGTGCACCTGCGGCATCGACATCGCCACGCAGCAGGCGACGCCGGCGATGACCAGCAGCGCCTGCAGCACCGGCGGCGACACCGTGATCGGCTGAACGCGCGCCCGGGACGGCGCACCCTGCGCATGCCCGTGCCCGTCTTCGGGCAGCCTGCGCCGCAGCAGGAGCAGCAGCGGGATCATCGCCGCGATGCAGATGATTCCGATGCCGATATAGGTGGCGCGCCAGCTGTCGGAGATGATGAACCCCTGCATGCCGATCGGCCATACCGCGCCGGCGATATAGTTGCCGCTTGCCGCCACGCCGACGGCGACGCCGCGGCGGCGGTCGAACCAGTGCGAGATGTCGGCGATCAGCGGTCCGAACGTCGCCGAGGATCCCGCGCCGATCAGGACGCCCTGGATGAGCGCGAACTGGGTGACGGAGGTGGTGAGCGCCGCGAGGATGAAGCCTAACCCCATCACCACTGCGGCGATGATGCCGGGCCACATGAAGCCGAAGCGGTCGATGAAGCGGCCGACGACGAGATTGCCGAGCGCAAAGCCGATCATCGTAAGCGTGTAGGGCAGCGAGGCGTCGCCGCGGTCGACGCCGAACTCGGCCTGCACCACGGGCAACACCACCACGACCGCCCACATGCCGACGCCGCCGAGCGTCGACAGCAGCGTCGAGATTGCCAGCCGCCGCCAGGCATAGGCGCCATCGATGTCGGAGGCGGCATGCGCGCCGAATGCTGGATTCATGTCTGCCGCATTCCAATTTTGCCCGTATGTGGGGCGTGTGCAGGCTAGTCTTGGCTGGATTGTCCTGGTTTGGCAGCGCCACGGGGGATTTTTCTGCGCGCCAGTGCTCCCTTGCCGACTCAGCGCCGCCCCTCACCTGCCTCCTGCGCGTAGTCGAATGGGCGGCATCCTCTCCCCGTATCCTTCGACAAGCTCAGGACGGGGGAGAGGAGACAAGCGGCAACGTGGCCGCCTATAGAGCCTCCGCCCCCATCACCTCGGCGATTTCCTCAAGAAGCCGCGTGTCGTCGCCGGCCATGCCATCCATCGACATCATCCGCGAAACCACGGTCGCGCCGATCCTTTCCTCCACCGTTCCCTCGGCATAGGCGTAGTAGATGATCGCGCGGCGGCCGTCGCGGTGGGCGCGGCCTTCGATCTGCTGCAGCTGGATAGCGCTGTGGCGTAGGTCGTGCACCACAAGCGAGCGCTCGCGCTGGCCGCCCGGCATTTCGCCCTGGTGCAGCGAGATCGATTCGGTGACGGTGAAGACGACGGCATCGAGCCGGCCGGTCTGGAACGCGACCCGCGTCGCTTCATTGACCTCGCCGGAGCGCTCGCCATTGATCTCGTCGGCCGACCAGCCGCGAGCGCGCAGCTTTTCCGTCAGCATCGCGCTGGTTTCGAGGAAGGCGACGGAAATCGCCACCTGCTGGCCGTTTGCCAGCAGATCCTCGACGAATTCGGCCGTGCCCGAGATCCGAATCAGGCTCGCTTTCTGGCGGAAGCGCAGATCGGCGGCCCAGCCTGCCGGCTTGCGCGTGCTGCCGCCTGCGAGCCCTAACTCGCGGCGGAATTCTCGCCATGTTGCGTCGTAGAGCTTTTTCCCGGGGGCATCGAGCGCCACCGGCGCAAGCTCGCGCTGCACCTCCGGCCAGCCGGCAATGTCTTCGGGGCGGCGGCGCATGCCGATAGCGTTGCGGCCCTTATAGAGCAGGTCCGACATCAGCTTGCGGTCGCGCTCGTTGGGCTCCCATGACCAGTTCTTCCAGCGGCCTTTCGCCCGGCCGATGCCGAGCCGCTTCATCAGCTTGCGGAACTCGTCGAGCTCGCCGCTGGAGCCGCCGGTGGCGTAGGCCAGAAGCTTGCCGAGATAGGAGAGTTCGTGCGGCGACTGCCCCGCCGTCGCGCTCATGTAGATGGTGAACTCCGCGGCCGCGGCCATCTGCCGGCAGACCAGGCCCTGCTGTGCGTTGGGGTTGCGGATGCGGTGGCTCTCGTCGATGACGACGATCGGCCAGACGCGCTTCGGCGTGCCGAGCCGGGCAAGCTCATTGTTCTTCGCCCGCGTCGAGCGCTTGGTGCTGACGGCCGGCGGCGCCATCAGCGATTTGGTCCGCTCGAAATTCATGATGGTGACGCGTTTGCCAGCGTCGGGCGAATGCGCGATGGTGCGCCGCCATTGCGGGATCGCACCCTTCGGGCAGATCACCAGCACGTCCTTTTCCGGCATGGCCGAGATCGCCAGCCAGGCAGACAGCGTCTTGCCGAGCCCGGTGAGATCGCCGAGCAGGAAGCCCGGCCGACCCTCTTTCCGCGCCGCGAGGATCGCCTGCTTTGCCTCGATCTGGTGCGGCCGCGGGATGAAATCGTGATCGCGGTCCGGCCCGGCCATTGTGATAAAGGAACTCATGCCGCCTGCCCCGCGCACCAGCCGGACGACCACGCCCACTGGAAATTGTAGCCGCCGAGCCAGCCGGTCACGTCGACCACCTCGCCGATAAAATAGAGTCCGGGAACCGACTTCGCCTCCATCGTCTTCGAATCGAGGTCGTGCGTGTCGACGCCGCCCAGCGTCACTTCCGCCGTGCGGTAGCCTTCCGAGCCGGCCGGCTTCACTCGCCAGCCATTCACAGCCGCCTCGAGCTTGCGCAACGCCTTGTCCGAGAAATCGGCGAGGTTGCCCGCGGCGTTCGCCTGTTCGGCGATCGTCTGCGCCAGCTTCTTCGGCAAGAAGGCCGCAAGTGCTGTCTGCGCCGCCTGGCGGCCATTCTCGGCGCGAGCCTGGCGCAATGCTGCAAACATGTCGGTTTCGGGCAGCATCGAGATGGCGATCTCCTCGCCCTCGCGCCAGTAGGACGAGATCTGCAGGATTGCCGGGCCGCTGAGCCCGCGATGCGTGAACAGCATGGCTTCCGAAAACTTCGTCTTGCCGCTGGACACGACCGCGTCGACGGCGACGCCGGAAAGCGGCGCCAGCCGCGCCAGCGTGTTCTGGTCGAAGGTCAGCGGCACCAGCGCCGGGCGGGTCTCGATGATCCGCAAGCCGAATCGAGCGGCTACATCGTAGCCGAAGCCGCTGGCGCCCATTTTCGGGATCGACTTGCCGCCGCTCGCCACCACCAGCGACTTTGTGCGGACCGCGCCGTCGTTCAGCGCCAGCGCAAACCCACCGTCCATTTTCTCGATGCTTTCCACCCGCGTCGAAAGGCGTAGCTCGGCGCCGTGGTGTTTCATCTCGCCGACCATCATATCGATGATCTGCTTGGCCGAGCCGTCGCAGAAGAGCTGTCCGAGCGTCTTTTCGTGCCAGGCGATGCCGTGCCGTTCGACCATGGCGATGAAGCCGCGCTGCGTATAGCGGCTCAGCGCCGAGATGCAGAAATGCGGGTTCTGCGACAGGAAATTCTTCGGGCTGGAGTGGAGATTGGTGAAGTTGCAGCGGCCGCCGCCGGAGATGCGGATCTTTTCGCCGGGCGATGCGGCATGCTCTACGATCAGCACCGACCGGCCGCGCTTGCCCGCTTCGGCAGCGCACATCATGCCTGCCGCGCCCGCGCCGATCACCACCACATCGAAAGTCTGCAAACCCTAAGTCTCCTGCCGAAACGGCTCACCTATAGCACCCCGGCAAAAGATGGGAGTCGCAGCCGAAAAGCCGTTGGACCATTCGATTGACGCTAGTAGCCGTTGCGGCGCCGCCGCTTGGCTGCGAAACCGCCGGCATGAACCGGCAATCGAACCTTCTCGCGGCATTCTGGATGGCCTGTTCGCTGGCCTGCATGCTCTTGATGACCATTGCCGGCCGCGAGACCACGCGCGAACTTGACGTGTTCCAGGTGATGGAGATGCGCTCCGTCATCGGGCTGTTCATGCTCTATCCGCTGATCCGGCTTGCCGGCGGCTTTCGCGCCATGCGCACACGGCGGCCATGGCAGCATGTCGGCCGCAACATCGCCCACTATGCCGGCCAGTTCGGCTGGCTGCTGGCGCTGACGATGATTCCGCTGGCGCAGCTTATCGCCATCGAATTCACCGCGCCGATCTGGACCGCGCTGCTCGCCGTCAGCTTCCTCGGCGAACGTATGAATATCTGGAAGACCACCGCGATCGTGCTGGGCCTGGTCGGGGTAATGATCATCGTGCGGCCCGGCGTGGACGCGTTCGATCCCGGCCAGTTGATCGTGCTCGCCGCCGCTTTCGCCTTCGCCATCTCGTTTGCCATGGTGAAATCGCTGACGCGAACCGAAACCGTCGTGGCGATCATCTTCTGGATGCTGGTCATACAGTCGATCATCGGCCTCGTTCCGGCAATCTATGTCTGGCGGCAGCCTTCGGCCGAAGTCTGGCCGTGGATCCTGGTCATCGCCTTCGCCGGCTCTTTCGCGCATTACTGCATGGCGCGCGCCATGGTGCATGCCGACGCCACCGTGGTGATGCCAATGGATTTCCTGCGCGTGCCGGCGACGGCAGCCGTCGGCTGGCTGCTCTATTCCGAGCAGATCGACGCGCTTACCGCGCTCGGCGCGGCGCTGATCCTCACCGGCAATCTGCTCAATCTGGCGGGAAGGACGACGCGGCCGCAGCCGGCCTGACGCGCCCGATCCGCTTCAGCAGTCCCGTCACTTTTTCAGGAAATTCCACGGCGTCGCCTTGCGGGGCGTTGCGGCGTCGCCGGCTCTGGCGACCTGTGCGCGGCCGACGCTGTAGCCCGACTCAATCACCGTCACGCCGTCCAGCACGAACAGTTGCGTCGTTTCGAGGCCCGGCTTCAATACACCCGATATCGACACGGGCTCATAGATCTCGCTCAGTTTGTAGGGTCGCTCGGAGGTGACGTGGACCGTCTGGTTGGGCGGAGGCGGCGGCACGTGGGCGCAAAGGCCGCCCCATGGCAGCAGCATGAACTCGTAGACAAGATCGCCTTCGCGGTCGACGGGCAGCAGGTACCCGGTAAGTTCGATCGTCTTGCCCTGGAGATCCCACGAAAGCATTTCGCCCTGGCCGGAGCCAGTCGTCGCCGGAACCTCTCCGCCCCCCGGCCGCAGTTCGCTCCAGCGGATTTTCAGGGCGTCGACAGAGGCATTCGCCGCGCCGAAGAACAAAAGACTGGCGGCCGCTGCGCACCCCAAAAATTTGAAACGGTTCCCCACCGGCCGATCTCCGCTGTCACAAACGGAGTAAAGGCCGTTGGGCGGCGTGCGTCAATTGTATGGGTGTGAACGCGCCTACTAAAGGCCGATGAATGGCCCTGTACGCGGTCCGAACAGGCGCCAATTGGTCGGTTTCTCGCAGAATCCGGCGTCATATGGCCGGTCCGTGCACGCCCAGCGGTATGTCTGGGTGGAGTCCGGGCCGAGGCAGCCGGAAGCCGAAAGCGCCGCCGCCAGCATTGCAAGAACCAGAAAGAGCCGCATCGTCACTTCTCCGCCGGATCGCCATAGCGTCGATCCGCGCCACACCATCTACCCGAAAACCACGATTCCCGAAACCGGGAATGCCAGGTCATGATCAGGCTGGTTTTTCCGGCAGGACCATTCAACCTGCCTGATCATGGTCTATCTCAGCGCAGCCGCGATGTTGCCGCCGTCGACCGTGGTCACGTCGGCCGTCGTCCGTTCGGCCAGCGCCTGGTGCAGGAAGGCCTGCGCCACGTCCTCGGCGGTGACCTCCTGGCCGAGCAGATTGCCGGACATGTATTCTTTTTCCGAAACCCCGCGCGCGCCGGAACGGCTGGCGATCATCGCGTCGGTCAACAGCCCCGAGCGGATACGGTCGGCGTTGACGGCGTTGGAGCGAATGCCTTCCGCGCCGTATTCCAGCGCATATTGCCGCGACAGGAACAGGGTCGCGGCCTTGGGCAGGCCGTAGGCGCCGAATTTCGCGCCGGGATTGACCGCCTGCTTCGAGGCGTTGAACAGGAGCACGCCACCGGTACCCTGCTCCAGCATGATACGCACGGCGTTCTGCGCCACCGACTGGTGGGCGAAGAAATTGAGCTCAAAACTCTTGCGCAGGATCGCGTCGTCAAGTTCGCCGATACGGCCTTCCCAGGCAGCGCCCGCGTTGGAAACGAGGATGTCGACGCCGCCATAGGTCGCGACGGCCTTGTCGAAGGCGGCGCGCACCTGTGCCGGGTCGGTGATGTCGGCGCCGACGCCAATCGAATTGTTGCCGGCCTTCTTCGCCGCGTCGGCGGCCTTGTCCGCATCGAGGTCGACGACGACAACATGCGCGCCATTGGCGGCGAACAGCTTTGCCGTTGCGGCGCCGATTGCGCCTGCGCCGCCGGTCACCAGCATCACCTGGCCGGTCAGCGGCTTCGGCTTGTTGGAAGCAAGCTTGGCCTGTTCCAGAGACCAGTATTCGAGCGGGAAGAGGTCGGATTTGGCGAGCGGCCGGAAATCGCCGATCGCTTCGGCACCGCGCACGGCTTCGATCCACATCTCGCCGACATCGGAGGCGATCTTCGCGTCCTTCACCGTGCGGCCATGCCCGAACATGCCGAGCCCCGGAACCAGCGTCAGCCGCGGCATCGGATCGAGCATGGTGCGCGCCACATCGTCCAGCGCGTCATTGGTCTCGAAATAGGCGCGATAGTCGGCCGCGAACTTCTCGACGTGCTGCCTGATGACGGACTTGTATTCGCTTTCCGCGTCAGGCGCCGGCAGCGCCATCGGGCCGGTCTTGATGCGGATCGACAGATCGGGCGTCGAGACGCCGCGCTCGGCATAGTCGGCTATTTTTTCGGAAGCGATGAAGTCGAGGATGGCTTCAGAGGTGCGGAAATCGCTGATCATGCGGTCGAAGCGGCCTTCGCCGCGCGACACCGCCACCGCTCCGCGCAGCGCCGGCGCGATGTCCTCGGGCTTGGCGAGCTTTCGCGGCAGCACCGCTCTGGCTGCCGGCGGCTTGCCGTTGGCGGCGACGTAGTCCTCGGCCACTGTGACATAGTGGATCATGCGGCCGTAGGCCTGCCTGGCGTCGTCTCCGAAGGTGAAGATGCCGTGCTTGTCGAGGATAAGGCCCTCGACCGACGGATCGGCGTCGTAGATTTCGGCAGCCGCCTTGGCGAGGTCGAAGCCCGGCTTGATGTACGGCACGAAGCCCAGTTTCACGCCGAACACTTTTTTGCAAAGCGCCTCGCTGTCGGCCTGGTCGACGATGGCCAGAATGGCCGTCGAATGCGTATGGTCGACGAATTTGTGCGGCAGGAAGGCGTGCAGCAGCGTCTCGACCGACGGATTGGGCGATGCCGGATCGATGAGATTGGCGCGCTGCAGCGCCACCATATCCTCGTCGGAAAGCCTGCCCAGTGACCGCGCCTTGAGCAGCGGCGCCAGCTTTACCGCCGGCAGGCCGGCCGGCTCGATCACGCCCATGTCCCAGCCGCTGCCCTTGACGCAGAGCACGTCCCACTCGTCCCCGACGAGATCTGTCACCTTCGTCTTGCACGACGTGTTGCCGCCGCCATGCAGCACCAGCCGAGGTTCACCGCCGAGCAGCCGGGTGGTATAGAAGCGAAGCGCCAGGTCGCGCGTGACGCCCTTCTTCGCGTAATCGGCAACAAGGCGTTCGGCTTCGCCGTCATCCCACAGGTTTTTCATAATGCTAGGTCCGGTTTCTTCGTTTGTTTGTTGAGACAGGAATGCTGTGACGCGCCGATGACGGTCCCGTGCAAGTCCGTCCGCGTATCATCCCGCAACGGCCTTCGCGTGATCCAGCAACCGCTGCGCCATGCCTGCTCCGACCACCAGATGCGAGCAAAGCCCGCCGGCGATGGCCGCGATCAGCGGCTCGAATTTCTTGTCTTCCTGGACCACCATCAGCCGTTTCGGTATGGCGGCGAGCGATTTCAAATCGGCCGAGATGACCCGGCGGTTATAGCTGCACTCGAGCGCCGCGCCCCTGACGTCGATGATCTGCCCGGCAATGACGCCCGCAGCACCCCTCTGGCGCAAGGCGTCCATTTCGTTGGGGCTGAGCGCCCCGCATTTGACCACATGGCTGTCGACGTCGACCGTGCCGACCGAATAAAGCGCGAGATCGCAGTCCGAAATGCTGGCGAGCTGCTCGCGGATCACCGGTTCGGCGCGCAGATCGCGCGCCAGCGCCTCCGTGCTCAGCACCAGCGGCGCATAAAAATTGATGCCTTGGGCGTTCAGCCGGCGGGCGATCTCCATCGTGCACTGGTCGGGGCGATAGGAGTACGGCGCGCCGAGATTGCCGCAGAGCTGCACCACCGTCACATCCTGCAGATCGGCATAGGACATGATGTCGGCGATCGCATAGACCGTCCTGCCCCAGGCGACGCCGATGCGATCGCCCTTCCGGACCAGTTCGAGGAACACGCTCGCCGCCAGCACCGGCACGTCGGCCGTGGGATCGGCGGCCTGCTCGTTCTGAGGCGCGATCCAGACGGCGTCGAGCTTCAGTGCATCCTCGAGTTGGCGCGCCAGCACATCTTCGGCGAAAAGCTGCGTCGACGTCGAGATGTTGACGATGCCGGTCTCGCGCGCCTTGCGCAGGTACATGGCGACGGAAGCCCGCGAAATATCGAGCTGCTTCGCCACCTCGTCCTGCCGCAGGCCATGCGCGTAATAAAGCCAGGCGGCCTTGTGAATGATCTGTTCTGCCGGTCGGATTGCCATCACGCCTCCCTCTCGACATTATTCACGAGGGCTGACAAAAGTCAAACAAGCTTACCCGATCAGCCGGACTGCGCCACGATATCCGCGGAATAGCGCAATTCGCGCAGCGGCCGCACCAGACGCGTGGCCTCGGCGTAGATCGGATCGGCCTTGTAGGCGGCAAGCGCTTCGGCGTTCGCGAACTCGGCATAGACGACGACATCCACCTCGTCGGAGAGCGGATCGACCTTGGTGTTGAGCGAAACCTCGAAGCGGCTGGAATGAGGAATGGCGCCGAGCTGGGAAAGGCCGGCTCGAATGGCTTCCACATCCTCGCGCCGCTTTGCGCTGAAAAACACGATGTGCCGGATCAAGAGCGCCTCCGCGAAAATATGCGAGGCGTTTTCGGTCGGCGGCGTTCCGCCGTCAACCGCATCCGGGCTGGATGTGCTGAACTGACGCTGCCCGAACCGCTCAGCCGGTTATGAAGCTCAGCATATGCCTCAGCTCGCGGACTCCCGAATCCAGGTACCGGCCCTCATTGTAGCCGCCGTCCCAGATCAGGAAGCCGGTGACGAGGCAAATCCCGATTACATAGCGCATGCCCTACCCCCGAGGCGGACGTTTCATCGCCGCACGATGCTTGCCGTGCGCCCACTTTGGTGATTGCCGCCGAAACCGCAAGGCCCGGCAGGTTGCGCGACACCGTTTTGATTCTCGCGCAGGCATATCCAAGGGCCGCGGCATAGCAATGCTCGGCGGACGAGCCCGCGTGGCACAGCGGCGTCGGTCTCCTGTCTCTTGAACTTCGCTTCGGCGGCAATGAAGCTCGCGGCGCTGCACCAGGAGCCAAGCCGGCGAATAACCGGAAGTTGCGGATTTCGCCCGACAGTATCATGATGCGGGACAGCGTAGGTCAGCAAAGCATTGCAATACATCATCTAATCAGAGCTGTGCGATGAAAAGGGACGGCATCGAGGAGACTGCTTCGGACGGGGCGATCCGCCTCCACGCGGGAAATTTCGCCGAAATCGCAAGAGGGTTGCCGGCCAAGGCGCGCATGGTGCTTTCGGCGGCGATGGAGCTTGCCCGCGGCACGCTGAAGATCACCATGCCCGACGGCCGTGCGGTCGTCGTTGGCGGCAAGTCGCCCGGTCCTTCGGCGCAGATCATCCTGAAGAATTGGCGGCTGCCAAGCCGCGCCTTTACCGGCGGCACGATCGGGGTGGCCGAATCATACATGGACGGCGACTGGGAAAGCCCGGACGTGACGAGTTTTCTCGAACTGTTCGTGGTCAACACCGAGGCCGGGGAGAAGGTCGCCGGCGGCGCGAGCCGGCTGCTCACAACCGTCCAGCGGCTGCGCCACTGGCTCAACCAAAACACCCGCACCGGTTCGAAGAAGAACATTTCCGCCCATTACGATCTCGGCAACGCCTTCTACAGGCAGTGGCTCGATCCGAGCATGACCTATTCCTCGGCGCTGTTTTCGGCCGGCGCCAACGATCTCGAAAGCGCGCAGGTGGCGAAATACCGCGCGCTGGCCAGGGATATCGGGATCGGCGAGCGCGACCACGTGCTGGAAATCGGCTGCGGCTGGGGCGGATTCGCCGAATTCGCCGCGCGCGAGATCGGCTGCCGCGTCACCGGCCTGACCATCAGCCGCGAGCAGCATGACTTCGCCGCCGAGCGCATCGCCAAGGCAGGGCTTTCCGACAAGGTCGAGATCAGGCTGCAGGACTATCGCGACGAAAAAGGCAAATACGACCGCATCGCCTCGATCGAGATGTTCGAGGCAGTCGGCGAAAAATACTGGCCGGTATTCTTCGGCAAGGTGAAGGATTGCCTCAGGGCGGGCGGCACGGCCGGATTGCAGATCATCACCATCAACGAGGCGGCCTACGGGCTCTACCGCAAGCGCCCGGATTTCATCCAGCGCTACGTATTTCCGGGCGGCATGCTGCCGACGCCGGCGATCCTGAAATCGCTCGGCGCCGAGCAGGGCTTGTCCTTCCTGCGCGAGCGGGTCTTTGCGCAGGATTATGCCCGCACGCTCGCCGAATGGCGGCTGCGCTTCTGGGAATCATGGGAAAAGATCGTGCCGCTCGGCTTCGACGACCGCTTCAAGAAGCTGTGGGAGTTTTATCTCCACTACTGCGAGGCCGGCTTCCGCGCCGAATATATCGACGTCAGGCAGGTGGTCTACAAGGCGTGATTGCGGGGGTTTCGCCCTGAAAGCGCCTTATCCCCGGCTAGGTTGCTGATTCACTGAATCTGGCCGGGCAACACATGAAGAAACGCACGACAATCCTGCTCGTTCTGATTGCCGCCGGCGCAGCGATCTACATCAACAACACGTCGCTTCTCTCAAGCCGCCCGGCGGGCGAGCCGGTAATCCTCGCCCATCGCGGCCTTGCCCAGTCGTACGACCGGACCGGCCTCACCGGCGAAACCTGCACCGCCGAGAAGATGCTGCGGCCGCGCCACGACTATCTGGAAAACACCATCCGTTCGATGGAGGCAGCTTTCGCGCTCGGTGCGGATGTGCTGGAACTCGACGTTCACCCCACGACCGACGGCAAATTCGCCGTCTTCCATGACTGGACGCTCGACTGCCGCGCCGACGGCGCCGGCAGGACGCGCGACCGCTCGATGGCCGAACTGAAAAAGCTGGATGTCGGTTATGGCTATACTGCGGACGGCGGCAAGACGTTCCCGTTTCGCGGGCAAGGCGTCGGCCTGATGCCCTCGCTAGACGAGGTGCTCGCCCGTTTTCCCGATCGGCGATTTCACATCAACGTCAAAAGCAGCGACGCCGCGGAAGGCGAGAAGCTGGCGGCCTATCTGGCGGATATCCAGCCGCCCCGCCGCGCGCTGCTGACCGTCTATGGCGGCAACGAACCCGTCGCAGCGGTGAAGCAGGCTCTGCCGGATATACGCACGCTTTCCCGCCGCACGCTGACCCGCTGCATCCTGCAATACGCAGCCCTTGGCTGGAGCGGCTATGTGCCGGAGCAGTGCCGCGACACGACGCTGCTGATCCCGATCAACGTCGCCGGATGGTTGTGGGGCTGGCCGGACCGCTTTCTCGACCGCATGGACGGGGCCGGAACGCAAATATTCCTGCTCGGCCCCTATGCCGGCGGCGGCTTCTCGGAAGGTCTGGACGACCCGGAGTTGATCAAAAACCTTCCGGCCGGCTATTCCGGCGGCATATCCACCGACGCGCTCGACCTCATCGTACCGGAAATCGCCCATCGCCCGGCTTCAAAGGACAGAAGCGACGACGCTGCCTCCTGATTGCGCGCAACCCATATCTCATCTCACCTCATGGCATAGAGCAGCGCCAGGCCGCCGGCATAGACGATCAGCACTGCCCAGCTGTCTATGCCCAGCCGCCCCAGCGTCCGGTCCCGCCGCTCGATAAGGCCGGACAGGTACAACAGCGTGAGCATTATGCCGAGCAGCGCCGCCATCTGTGAGAAGCCGCCGACTTCGTTGATGATCGGGCCTCCCGCATAGACCGCGTCGATCAGAAAGATCAGCGAGACGTCGATGATGTTGGTCCCGAATATGTCGGAAAAGGCCATCGAGTAGCGTTTGAGTCGGACGGCGGCCAGGACTGTCGAAATTTCGGGCAGCGAGGTTGCGGCGCCGACCAGCGTCGCGCCGAAAAAATTCGCGCCGAGCCCCGTTTGTTCAGCGAGCACCTCGCTGGTGCGGGCCAGAGCGAAGCCGGCGACGAAAATCACCGCTCCTGCGCCCACTGTCAGCAGGATCGCGCTGCGCAGATTATACAGTATGTCTTCCACATCCATACGCTGCCCGAGATCGGGAAGGTTGGTCGGACGCCAGGTCCCATTCTCCTTCTCCCTCGCGATCAGCCAGAGCAGGCCGCCGGCTGCGAAAAGGACCGCTGTGGACCACGCGCCGACCCCGAAGATGGCCACGTCGCCGACGCCGATTGCCATGGCGACGATCGCCAGCAGCAGACAGCAGCAGACGCCCTGAAGCAGCACCGTCGGCCGTCCCATCACGAATGAGAGCGCCCGTGCGCCGAGCACGTAATCGCCGATGGCCAGGATGACCACCTGCAATGCGACCCCGCCAAGCAGATTGTTTGTGGCCAGCGCCGCCGCGCCGCTCAGGCCGGCGCTCACGGTCACAGCAATTTCGGGCAGCGAGGTGATGCCGCCCAGGACCACCATACCGATCAGCGCCGATCCGAGCGCGGTCAGATTGGCGATCGCATCGGCATAAGTCGCCAGTTTTACGCCGGCCCACCAGACGACCGCGGCACAGACGCCGAAGATCGCCAGGTTCAGCAAGAGGGGAAAGGATGCGAAGTCGAGAGACATGCCGCTCAAATCGAGCCCGGCCAAATGGTTCCCGATGCCGGCGAACTCAGAACCAAGCCCGCCTCAATGCGGTATCTACCAAACCAGGTCGACGGAAGATGAAACCATGGCCGTGGAAGCGCGTTCCGTTTCATCCAGCGCTCGCAAACGACTGCTTTAGGACACGTTCAGCGCGAGCGTCTCAAAGGATTAAGGAGGCCAAGATGAAACGGTTCCTGACGGCCGCCGGCATGATGCTTGCAAGCACGCTGGCCGCAACGGCTCAGACCTCGCCCGGTTGCGGCGACATCGGCATCGACCCCACCCCGCAACTCGACGACGTCTGCAATGACGTCGACAGGTCGACGACATCCGCCATCCCCGATGCAGGTTCGCCCGGCCTTCAGCCAGGCAACTCCATCGGCGGAGCGACATCCACCCTTCCCGGAGCGCCTGAGGGAATGCCGCCCCTGATCGTTCCGAACGATCCCCTGGGCACAGGAAATCGCGACGCGCTTTCCTCCGGCGGTTTGTCGTCTTCTCCCGGCAACCTGTCGCCCGGCCGCCGATCGGGCGCAATCCGATCACCGGGTGTGGATTAGCTTTGCTGTTGCGGAAAGGCGGTCGCCAGGGGCGGACCGCCTTTCCGGTCTCTCCCCTAAAGCGTGATCCGGTACTTCGAGAACCCTTCCGCCCCGTCGCCGGCCGGCTCGATCTTCACGCTCTTCACGTCCGCGATAAAGTCCTTTGCCTTGGGCCCGGTCTCGAAGATCACCGACGTGCCTTCCATCGGCGCGAACGACCAGTTGGCGTCGGCGGACGGATTGATCGTGCCCTGCTCGACGATGTAGCGCACGATCACGTCGCGGTTGGTGTCCGGCGCTTCGAAGACGAGCTTGGAGGCATTGATCTCCGGGAAATTGCCGCCGCCGCCGGCGCGGTAATTGTTGGAGGCGACCACGAATTTCTGCGCCGGATCAATCGGTTTGCCGTCGAACATCAGGTCGACGATGCGGTTGGAGCTGGCGTTGAGCACCGCGCCCTTGGGATCGTATTTCGGCGGCTGCCCAAGATCGATCCTGTAGGTCACGCCGTCAATGACGTCGAAATTGTAGGACGGGAAATCCGGATTGATCAGCGGCTGGTCGGCTTTGCCCGGCTCGATGGCGTTGAAGATGCCGGCCGACATTTCCAGCCATTCCTTGACCTGCGCACCGGTGATCGCGACCGCCTGCACCGTATTCGGGTACAGATAAAGGTCGGCGACATTCTTGATCGCAACGGCCCCAGCCGGCACGTCGGTATAGTAGTCCGCGCCGCCGCGGCCGCCCGACTTGAAGGGCGCGGCCGCCGAAAGCACCGGCAGGTCCTTGTGCTCGGTGTCCTTCAGCATGTCCTTGATGTACCAGACCTGCGCCTGGCTGACGATCTGCACGGACGGATCGTCGGCGACCAGCGCGAAATAGGAATGCAGCGGCGCGGAAGTCTTGCCGACAGGCGTGCGAACATATTTCAGCGTCGCCTCGTGGTCTTCCTTGACCGCCGCTTCCACCTCGGCCTTGCTTTCGACCTCCGGCACCACTTTCTTGTCGACGCGCTTGAAGATCGGCCGCGCTTCGGATGTCGAGCCTGCAACCTTCCAGGCATTGCCGTCGCGCTCCAGCATCAGGTCGATCAGGCCGAGATGCGAACCCCAGAAGCCGCCCATAACGCCTGGCTTGCCGCCGATCGTGCCCTTGGCGTTGTCGACGCCTTCCACCCCGTCGAACTTGGTCCCGGGGAAATCGAGATGGCTGTGGCCGGTCACGATCGCGTCGATGCCGTCAACGCCGGCCAGCAGCAGCGAGGCGTTTTCGAGATTCTCGGCATACTGCGCCGGTCCGATGCCGGAATGCGACAGCGCGATGATGAGCTCCGCGCCCTCGTCCTTCATCTGCGGCACCCAGGCCCCAGCGGCCTTGACGATATCGCGCGTCATCGCCTTGCCCTGCAAGTGGCGCGAATCCCAGGTCATGATCTGCGGCGGCACAAAGCCGATCAGGCCGATGCGGATCGGATGCTCGGCGCCGGCGCCGTCCTTGATCTTCTTGTCGAGGATCACATAGGGCTTCAGGAACAGCTCGTCCTTGGTCGCGTCGGCGGCGAGCTGGCCCTTGGTCAGATTGGCGCAGACGAACGGGAAGTTCGCGCCGTTGAGCACCTTGAACAGGAAGTCGAGCCCGTAATTGAACTCGTGATTGCCCATGGTCGAGCAATCATAGCCCAGCGTGTTCATCGCCTTGATGATCGGATGGATGTCGCCATCCTTCATGCCGCGCTCATAGGCGATGTAGTCGCCCATCGGGTTGCCCTGCAGGAAGTCGCCATTGTCGACCAGGATCGAATTGGTGGCCTCGGCGCGGATGGTGTCGATGATGGAGGCGGTGCGCGCCACGCCCATCGTGTCGTTCGGCTTGTCGGCATAATAATCGTAGGGGAAGACGTGAACGTGCAGGTCCGTCGTTTCCATGATCCGCAGATGCGCCTGATTTGCCTGGGCGCGCGCCGAAAACGGATGCAGCATCACCAGCGCGCCGCTGGCAGCCGTGCCGGCCAGAAAGGAGCGGCGCGAAATCGGGTGAAGCATATGGGACATTGTGTTCTTCCTCCTGGAACTGAAGCTCGAAAAAAATCGACGCCGAAACTGCAAGTTTCGCGCCGAAATTTTTGCAAGTCCAGCAGGATCGGATGACAGGCTGATGACTATCGCAAAGATCTGGCGTCATGCGGACCGGCCGGCAGATCGGCCTCGTCATCGCCGCCCTGCGCACCCTGCGTGATCAGGCGGGCGCTGCGTTGCCCGGTCGAATAGATCCATAGCCAGCTCAGTGAAACTGTCAGCCGGTTCCTGAGCCCGATCAGGAAATAGATGTGGGCGATGCCCCATATCCACCAGGCGATCCAGCCGGTGAGCTTGATTCGCCCGAAATCGATAACGGCGGCGCGTTTTCCGATCGTCGCAAGATCGCCATCGTGCTTGTAGGTGAACGGTCGCGGCGCGGCATCTCCCGCAAGACGTTTTCGGACGGTCTCCGCGACGTGCCTGCCCTGCTGCTTGGCGGCGGGCGCCACGCCCGGCACAAGCCTGCCGCCGGTCCACGCAACATGGGCGGTGTCGCCAACGGCGAAGATCTCGGGATGTCCGGGCACCGTCAGATCCGGCTCGACGATGATCCGGCCGACGCGATCGGCGGCAACGCCCAGCCATTCGGCCGCGGGCGAGGCAGCGACGCCCGCCGCCCAGATGATCGTCTTTGCCGGCAGATGCACCCCGCCGAACACCACGCCATCGGCATTGCATTCCGAAACCGGTCGGCCAAGCTCGACCGTGACGCCCAGCCGTTGCAGCGCATCCTTCGCGTAGGCGGAGAGTTCCGGCTTGAAACCCGGCAGCAGACGCTCGCCGGCCTCGACCAGCACGACCTTTGCGTCGCGCGTATCGATATTGCGGAACTCACCTTTAAGCGTGTCGCGCGCCAGTTCGGCGATCGTGCCGGCCAACTCCACCCCGGTCGGCCCTCCACCGATGATGACGAGCGTCATCAGTGCGCGGCGCTTTTCCGGGTCGCTCTCGCGCTCGGCCTGTTCGAAACCGAGCAGGATGCGCCGGCGGATCGTGGTCGCATCCTCCAGCGTCTTCAGGCCCGGCGCGAAAGGTTCCCACTCGTCATGTCCGAAATAGGCGTGCCGCGCGCCCGTCGCCAGCACCAGCGTGTCGTAGGCAATGGCATCTCCGCCCTCCAGCAGGACGCGCTTCGCTTCGGCGTCGACGCCGACGACCGTGCCTAGCAGCGTCGTCACCTCCTTGCGCGTGCGCAGGAGATAGCGCACCGGCCAGGCGATTTCCGACGTCGCGAGCGAGGTGGTGGCGACCTGGTAGAGCAGCGGCTGGAATAGATGGTGATTGCGCCGGTCTATGATCGTGACCCGGACCGGCGCGCCGGCCAGCGCCCGCGTGAACTCCAGGCCGCCGAAACCGGCGCCGACGACAACGACATGGTGCATGATCATGCTTTGCAAATTCGAAGGCGGTGCCGACTCGATGATGGGGCGTGGCGCCATCCGGCACAACCCCGCACCCGCAACCGCGACAATGAGAGGCAGCCGCATCCTCCCTTGTCATTCATGCCTGGTCGTCCCATGTCGCGAATACACATGCCGCTTGCCGATGCCCGGTCTAGCTTCGAGAGCAACGAATTGAGGTGACCGATGGATCATGATCCCGACGGCGACGGCCCGGTGCAATACGCTTCCCCACCGTGTTTCCTGCACGAATTGCAGCCTGGCTACAGCGCAGGCGGAGTCCATGCCGATCCTGTCGCCTGGGCGGATGTCGCGCGCTGGCGCAAGGCCGAGCGGGCGCGCCTGATCGAAGCGCGGCTGGCGATCCCGGCGGAAATCCGGGCGGCGATGGCGATAAAAATCGCCGAAGGGCTGGATGCCGAGATCGGCGATGTCGGCGGAAAGACCGTCAGCCTCTATTGGCCGTTTCGCGGCGAGCCGGATCTGAGGCCATGGATGGCTTCCATCATCGAGCGCGGCGGCAGGGCCGCCCTGCCGGTCGTCGTCGAGAAGGCGCATCCTCTGGTCTTCCGCGCCTACAGGCCAGGCGACCGGCTGGAAAAGGGCGTCTGGAACATCCCCATCCCGGCCGAAGGGGAAAGCGTCATCCCCGATGTGGTGATTTCGCCGCTGGTCGGCGTCGATCCGGCCAATTTCCGCCTCGGTTACGGCGGCGGCTTTTTCGACCGGACGCTCGCCGCCCTGCCGAAAAAGCCGCTGGTCATCGGGGTCGGCTACAATATGCAGCGGATAGCCACGATCTATCCGCAGCCGCACGACATTCCGATGGACCGGATCGTCACCGCATCCGCGCCCGTGTGAGTTCTAGTGCGCGCCGCGCCTCAGGCCGAAACCGAAGGCCACCAATGCGGCGCCCTGCATCGTCAGGTCGATCGCCAGCACGAGGCCGAGCACCCACAGCGTGTTGAAGGGCCAGCCAATGGCCAGCACGATGCCTGCAAGCAGCGTGATCAGGCCTGAGAACACAACCCAGCCCCAGCCCTGTTCGGGACGCGACTGGAAGCCTACCCAGAACCGCAAAATGCCGGCCACGATCAGCGTGCCCGCCAGGATCAGCGTCAGCACCGTTGCCGCGAGCAGCGGATTGTAGAATGCGAGGAAGCCGCCGACCGCATAGACAAGGCCGCTCAGCAGCCACAGCGCGAACGAGCCCCAGCTTCGCACGCTGAAGGCATGAATGACCTCGGCGATGCCCGCCGCCATCATCACCACGCCGACATAGAAGACGGAAGCAACGGTCGCCACCAGAATGTTCGAAAGCGCAATAAAGCCAAGTACAAGCAGCCCCACGCCGAGAAGCATAAAAAGCCACCACTTCGAGCGCAGTTCGGGAGCGCCTGAGCCCATAGTTTCGGAAGGGTCGATTGCATGTGTCATGGAAAGTCTCCTGTAGCCGCCAACAGTCGAACTTGGTCCGCCTATATTGGTACGCTCAATTACAGGTTGGCGCAATAACAACCGCTTGGAGGGCCAGGGGGGGTGACTCTCATGCCATCTCCGGTTTCATGCCCATTGCCGTGCGGTCGATGATCTCGCGCAGCGCGAAAGACGAGTTGATCTTGGTCACATGCGGCATGGCCGAGAGCCATTCCTTGTGGATGCGCTCGTAATCGGCGAGATCCCGGGCGGCGATGCGCAGGATATAATCGTATTCGCCCGACATCAGATGGCACGACAAGATGTTCGGGCAACGCTTTATGGCGGCTTCGAAATCCGACAGCGTCTTCTCGAACTGCCCGGACAGCGAAATGTGCACGATCGCGGTCAGTTGGTGCCCGAGCGCGGCGTTGGAAAGGCGGGCGTGGTATCCGCGGATGACGCCGCTTTTCTCAAGATTGTCGAGGCGGCGCGAGCAGGCTGACTGCGACAGCCCGACCCTTTCGGCGAGCGCCGCATTAGGGATGCGGCCGTCCTTCTGCAGCGAGTCCAGAATGGCGATATCGATCCTGTCGAGCGACATTGTTCGTGTTTCCTTCGAATGGAACGGATTTTGGCGCAAAAAATAGCGATTACCGCGCCCGGCGACAACCGGATTCGCAAACATTTGCGGCGCTATTTATGGTTTTATGGTCCACCCCGCAAAATCAGAAATTCGAGGAGGAACAAATGCGCGTCGGTTGTCCCAAGGAAATCAAGAATAACGAGTACCGCGTCGGCCTGACGCCGGGCGCGGTGCGCGAATATTCCGCGCATGGCCATGAAGTTCTGGTCGAGACCGGCGCTGGGGCCGGCATCGGCGCCGATGACAATGCCTATCGCGCCGCGGGCGCCGTGATCGCCAAGACCGCCGCCGACGTGTTCGCCAAGTCGGACATGATCGTCAAGGTCAAGGAGCCGCAGCCCAGCGAATGGGTGCAGCTGCGCGAGGGCCAGATCCTCTACACCTATCTCCACCTCGCGCCGGATCCGGAGCAGACCAAGGGTCTGCTGGCCTCCGGCGTCACCGCGATCGCCTACGAGACCGTGACCGACGATCGCGGCGGGCTGCCGCTGCTGGCCCCGATGTCGGAAGTCGCCGGCCGCCTGTCGATCCAGGCCGGCGCGACCGCGCTGCAGAAGGCCAATGGCGGCCGCGGCGTTCTGCTCGGCGGCGTGCCCGGCGTGCTGCCCGGCAAGGTTGCCGTCATCGGCGGCGGCGTGGTCGGCCTGCATGCGGCCAAGATGGCCGTCGGCCTCGGCGCCGACGTGACCATCCTCGACCGCTCGATCCCGCGCTTGCGTCAGCTTGACGACATTTTCAACGGCCGCGTCCACACCCGCTATTCGACGGTGGAGGCGCTCGAGGACGAATGCTTCTCGGCCGACATCGTCGTCGGCGCAGTGCTGATCCCGGGTGCGGCCGCTCCGAAACTGGTGACCCGCGAAATGCTGTCGGGCATGCAGAAGGGCGCGGTGCTGGTCGACGTCGCCATCGACCAGGGCGGCTGCTTCGAGACCTCGCACGCCACCACCCACGCCGATCCGACCTACGAGGTCGACGGCATCATCCACTATTGCGTCGCCAACATGCCGGGCGCCGTGCCGGTCACCTCGACGCATGCGCTCAACAATGCGACGCTTCACTATGGCCTGCAGCTCGCCAACAAGGGCATCAAGGCGATCCTCGACGACCACCATCTGCGCAACGGCCTCAACGTCCACAAGGGGAAGATCACCAACCGTGCCGTCGCCGAAGCGCTCGGCTACGAAATGGCGGAGCCGAAGGCGGTCCTCGCCGCCTGATATTTCCAGGCCCGAAAGTTTCCTCCAGCCTCGCCCGCCGGTCCGTCCGGCGGGCTTTTTCTTCGCAAGGCGGGGCAACAAAAAAGCGGGGCAAACCCCGCTTCCTCGACTGTCGAGATTTCCCGCCGGTTCATCCGCGGTCGGGATAATCGATCGACAGCCATCTTATACCGCGAGAATGCGACAGAGGTGCGACAAGCACCCCGCATGGGCCGTCACGCCCGCTCGATCCGGCACTGATAGCAATTGTTGCGGGCCGAGCGCATGTGCACATAGGCGATGTCGGGCCGCTGCAGCAATTCGTGCGACCGGCCGCAGATCATGTGGGTCGGCACCACTCCGCCGCTGCCATAGACGATGCGGTCGTCTCTGCCATAGCCGCGCAGGATGTAATCCGGCGTCGCCCGGAACATCGACGGAATGACGTCGGTTTCCGGCGCGCGCTCGCATTCCTCGGCGCAGAGGAAGATCGGCCCAGTTTCGGCGTAAGGCTGCAATTGTGGAAACGGGCGGTAGGCAAGGATCAGATACTCCTTGCCGGCCGCCACATTCTTCAGGCAGTGCCGGCAAGGCACGCCGTCGCCGTCGGAGACGCGCCTTTCGGGAACCATGCCGTAGGCGTCAGGCCCGCCCCTCTGCAGCGCGCGGACTTCTTCGGTGGGCAAAGCGACATAGCGTAAAAGCATGACATCATCTCCATCACAGGCTGAAAACCTTGCAATGAAAATACGGTTCTGCGGCTACGCCAGCCACCCGATTCCTGCCGGCGCAAGCGCCCGTGAACGCGCGGCAGTTGCCGGATTTTTCTACTCCCGCATCACGCTCTGCGCGCGCTCCTCGAACGACATCGGCCGCACATTCTCCTTTTTCTGACCGACCGGCGAGAAGCCGAGCTTCTGGTAGAGCGGCAGCGCCGCGGGATGGTCGAGCGTGCAGGTCTGCACCGTCACCCTTTGCGGCTTGTACGACCAGGCCGTGTCGATCGCCGCTCCCAGGAACCAGCGGCCGAGCCCCTGCCCCATCGCGTGCTCCATCATGCCGAAATAAGAGAGTTCCACCTCCTGCGGCAGATGCGGCTTCAGGTCGAAGAAGCCGGCCGGGGAGCCGTCGAGATAGAGCACCCTGATATCGCGGTCCTCGCGGTGCAGCCCCGCCGCGAGTTCCTCGTCGTCGAGCCTGAGAACGTTGACCCAGTGCCACTTCCGCCCGACCCGGTCCATCAGGTAACGATAGAAATGCAGCGGGATGTTTCTCGCCCTGAGCAGCGCGATCTGCCGGTTCGCCGGCAGCGGCGGGCTGAAGGCCGGCGGCCGGCTCATCTCGAGGAAGGTCACCGTGACCGGAATGGTCTCCGCAGCCTCGCTGTCCATAAGCTCAATCCTTGCCGGTCTCGACCGGCGTGTCGCTCCGCCCGCCCCATTCGGTCCATGACCCGTCATAGAGCTGGTTGTCGGTATGCCCAACCGATTCCAGCGCGAGCGTGATCGCCGCCGCGGTGATGCCCGAACCGCAGGAGGTCACCACCGGCTTCGACAGGTCGATGCCGGCATCCTCAAGAACCTCCTTCAACCGATTGACTGGCAAAAGCTTTCCGCTCTCGGAAAGGGTGAGCGCCGGCACGCTCTTGGCGCCCGGCATGTGGCCGGACCGCACGCCAGCGCGTGGTTCCGGCTCAACGCCCTGAAAGCGTCCGGCCGGCCGTGCGTCGGCTATCTGGCTCTCGCCGGTCTTGATGATGCGGCGCATGTCGGCGAGGTCGGCGACGCGCTCCTCGTCGAAATTCGCAAAGAACACGCAGGGCGCGATCTTGGTCCGCTCGGCTGTGACGGGCCTGCCTTCCGCCTTCCAGCCGTCGAAACCGCCATCCAACACATAGACCTGGAAAACGCCCATGACCCTGAACATCCACCAGACGCGCGGCGCGGCGAACATGCCTGGACCATCATAGACGACGATGGTGTCGTCGGCCGAGATGCCCATCGAGCCGACATGCTGGGCAAAGACCTCCGGCCGCGGCAGCGTGTGGGGCAGCGGCGAATCCGGATCTACCACCACATCCTGGTCGAAGAAGATCGCGCCCGGAATATGCGCTGCGTCATATTCGGCCTTGGCGTTTCGCTTCTGCGCCGGCAGGTACCAGGAGGCGTCGACGATCGACAGGCCGGGTGTGCCGAGCCGCTGCTCCAGCCAGTCAGCGTCGACGATGAAAGGGCTGGTCTCGGGCATTGGCTCGCTCCTGTTCGCGCACCTTAAATATCGCCGCGCGCGCAAAACTCAAACCGCGCTCACTGCGCGGGCATCGGCCCGAAGCGGATGCGGAAGCGGCGGTTTTCGCGGCCCTTCTTCTCGATCTTGCCGATATGGATCTCGCCGACCTCGCCTGTCGAGCGCACATGCGTGCCGCCGCAGGGCTGGCTGTCGATGACGGCATTCTCGCCGATGCAGACCAGGCGGATCTTTCCGGTCCCGTTCGGCGGGCGCACATTCTTCGATTTGACGAGGCCCGGGTTGGCGGCGAGTTCCTCGTCGGTGATGAGCCGTGTGAATACGGGATGGTCGGCCGCGACCAGTTCCATCAGGCGCTTCGTCACCTCCTCCTTGGTGAAGCTCGAATCGGGAATGTCGAAATCGATGCGGCTGTCGTCCTCGCCGACCGACGCTCCGGTGATCGGGAACGGGCAGATGACTGTCAGAAGATGGCAGGCCGTGTGCATGCGCATCAGGAGATGCCGGCGCGTCCAGTCGATGGCAAGCCCGACTTCGTCGCCGGCCTGCGGGACGGCCTGGCCAAGCGCCGGCACATGGATGATCTCGTCCTTGGTCTCGCCGGTAATCGTCGCCGCGATCGCGATAGCATCGCCGCCATTCAGGCGGAGCAGGCCGGTGTCGCCCGGCTGCCCGCCCGAAGTGGCGTAAAAAATTGTCCGGTCGAGGATGATGCCGCCGCGATCGTTGATACCCACGACCTTTGCGCCGGCTTCGCCGAGATAGGCGTCGTCCCTGAACAGGGCTTGCGTCACATGCGCCATCACGTCACCGCCTCGAAAGGCACGGATATCTGCGGCGCAGCGTCCATCCATTCGGGCACCGGCAGGTTTTTGGTCCGCAGGAAATCGGGATTGAACAGCTTCGACTGATAGCGCGTGCCGTAGTCGGCAAGAATGGTCACGATCGTATGGCCCGGCCCGATTTCCCGCGCCAGCCTTATCGCGCCGGCTATGTTGATGCCGGTCGAGCCGCCCAGGCAGAGCCCCTCCTCCTGCACCAGGTCGAAGACGATCGGCAGCGCCTCCTCGTCCGGCACCTGGAAGGAGAAATCGGGCGAAAAGCTCTCGAGATTGGCGGTGATGCGGCCCTGGCCGATGCCCTCGGTGATCGAGCTTCCCTCGGCCTTCAGTACGCCCTCTGTGTAGAAGCTGTAGAGCGCAGCGCCCAGCGGATCGGCGAGCGCGATTTTCACGCCGCTCTTGCGCTCCTTCAGGCCGATTGCAACGCCGGCCAGCGTGCCGCCCGTGCCGACGGCCGAAACGAAGCCGTCGACCTTGCCGTCGGTCTGCTCCCAGATTTCCCGCGCGGTGGTGCGGAGATGGCCGTCGCGGTTGGCGATATTGTCGAACTGGTTGGCCCAGATCGCCCCGTTCGGCTCGGTCCTGGCAAGCTGCTCGGCCAGTCGACCCGACACTTTCACGTAATTGTTCGGGTTCTTGTACGGCACCGCCGGCACTTCGATCAGTTCCGCGCCGAGCACCCTCAGCGCATCCTTCTTTTCCTGGCTCTGGGTGTCGGGAATGACGATCACGGTGCGATAGCCGAGCGCCTTGGCGACCACGGTCAGGCCGATGCCGGTGTTGCCGGCCGTGCCCTCGACGATGACGCCGCCGGGCTTCAGCAGCCCCTTCTCCTCGGCGTCGCGGATGATGAACAGGCCGGCGCGATCCTTGACCGACTGGCCCGGATTCATGAACTCGGCCTTGCCGAGGATCTCGCATCCGGTCTCTTCCGAGGCGCGCTTGAGGCGGATCAGCGGCGTGTTGCCGATGGCGTCGATCACCGAACGATGCATGGGAATTTTCCTTGTGCGATTGCCGTGGAACCCTAGAAATGTGGCGCGGGCGTTTCAAGGCAGGAAATTGCCTGGACCGCCCGCATTTTCTACCTGGCGTCCTTTGCCTGGGCTGAAAAGTAGTTCGATTGTTTGCCGGCGACATGAGAACCACAGCGATTTTGCGCGTCTTCGCCACCCGCATTGCGAGCGCTTTCTCCACGGCAGACCACGACGCAGTGTCCGGATTCCACGCTTTTCTTTCCCACCAGCGGCGGTTAGGTATCATCCCGATGCGGTCGATGGATTCTTGAAGTATGGCATTGTACAGGGCTGCCCCGGCAGACGGCGTTGCGTGGATCACCGGCGCCAGCACGGGCATCGGACGCTCGCTGGCGCGCGACCTGGCCGCCGAAGGCTACACGGTCGCGGTGACTGCGCGTGACGAGGAGCGGCTCGCCACCCTTGTTCAGGAGACGCAAGGCCTGCCCGGCCGCATCGTGTCCTTTCCCTGCGACGTCACCGACGAGGCCGCCATGGACAGGACCGTCTCGGCGATCGAGCGGGAGGCCGGCGCGATCGTGCTGGCCGTCTTCAACGCCGGCGGCTATTTCCCGACACGCGGCGAACGCCTCGACGTTCTGAACATATTGAAGACCTACGAGATCAACTTCTTCGGCGTCATCTATGGCATGGTGCCCGTGGTCGACCGTATGCGCAGCCGCGGCGGCGGCCAGGTCGTGCTGGTCGGCTCGGCCTCATCTTATTTCGGCTGGCCGTCCGCGGCTTCCTATGGTTCGTCAAAGGCTGCGCTGAACAATTTCGCCGAAGCGATCAAGCACGATTTCGACAAGATCAACATTCGCTTGCAGATAATGAATCTCGGATTCGTCGCCACCCCGCTGACGGAACGGGCCCAGTTCGCCATGCCGGCGCTGATGAAGGTCGAGGACTGCTCGAAGCGCATGGCGCAGGCGATCAGGACCGGCGGCTTCGAGCCGAATTTCCCGCGCCGCCTGACCTGGCTCCTCAAGATCGTGCGAATCCTGCCCTTTCGGCTGCGCTACAGGCTCATCCATCGGGTGGCCCGCTGGGAAGAGCGCCCTCTGGCCCCCGCCCGCCGGCGCAAGGCTTAGACTTGCTGCGGGCGCTGACGGCCGCAGCGCCCGCTTCAGACCAGGATATTTTTCCGCCAAGGCCGATCAACGGAAACTAGCGGTGCTGAGGAAACGGCAGGATCTTTGCCGCGCTTCGGCGCGAACATTCCTCCGCAACCATCGCTTCGATCAGAAGGCCCAGCGCTTCCCGCGACTGGACGCTCAACCGATCATTGCCTTGAAGTAGGTCGAATGCGCGCTCAAGATATCGGCGCGCGCCAGCAAAATCCGATCGCACGTTTTCCTCCCACGAGGCCCCCCGCGCAAGACTTAGCAAGGGCCCGGTTCCTTAAGGAAATGCTGACGACGGTTGTTGGATTTTATGCATTGGCCGGTTTTGCGGGCCGATAGTACGCTTCCGACAGGCGCGGCACGCGCAGGCCGAGCGGCCGGCGAACGGCTTCAACCGCCACGGGATTATTTCCGGTTGATGATGCTGGTGCGGACGCCGGGGATCGAACCCGGACGGGAGTTCCCGAGGGATTTTAAGTCCCTTGCGTCTACCAGTTCCGCCACGTCCGCTTGATTCAGTGCCTAAAGGAGCGCCCTGCCGGGAGCAAGGGCAAACGCCCTGTCGGCCATCCGCCTGATGAAGGCGATGACCCGCCCGGTCTCGGCATATTGCGGCATGTGGCCCATGCCCTCGACCATTTCAATCTCCAACCCATCGATCCTGCCGCGCATGGAACACCCCTGCATTTCGGGATCGAGCACCTGGTCGGCGGTTCCGAACATCAGGCCCGCCGGCATGCTGATTTCGCCGTAGCGCTTCTGGATCTCGCGCAAATCCTGTTCCATCGCGACGAAATCGGTGCAGGTCGCATAAAAATGGCTGGGCCGCAGGCCGATCATGCCGCCGCCCTCGGTCATGTAGTCTGCCGGCACGGATTGCGGGCCGAAGATGAAGGCCAGCGTCTGCGGCGCATATTTCAAAGCCGCCGGCACGGCGACGGTGTGCGCGACGATCATCCGCTTCATCCGCGAGCGTATGTAGAGCGGCTGGAAGGCCGGCGGCACGGTTTCATAGGCATGGGTCAGCGGCGAAAGCAGCGCCAGGCCGGAAATCAGGTCGGGATGCCTGAGCGCGAGCGCCAGCGCCACGGCGCCGCCGAGCGAATGGCCGACGACCAGCGGCTTTTCCAGGCCGAGCGCCTCGATGAAGCGGGCGATCACATCCGCCTGCTCGTTAAGCCACCCCGTGGCGCCCGGAGCGCGGGTCGAATAGCCGGAACCCGGCCGGTCAACCGCGATGAGCCGGTAGTCGGGGCCGAGCGCGGCAAACAGCGGCTGGCGGAACTGGTGAAGCTGCGCGCCGAGCCCGTGCAAAAAGAGGATCGGCCGCCCCTCGCCCGCCTCGACGTAATGCAACCGGTTGCCGCCGATTTCGACAAACTTTCCCGTAGGCGGAACGGTTCGCTCCGCGTTGCGCGCGATCCTCTGCGTGGCGATGACGAGGTAGAGCACATAGGCGACAGCCAGCGCTACGGCGGCCAGCGCCAGATAAAGGACAAGCCAAAGCACCGTCATTCCAGCCCCGTACCGGTTGCCGCCCGATTCTTTAGCGGTCCGCCGAGGCCGGGACAATCAGGTGTACGATTCGCCCCAACGCTTCAGCGCCAGAAGCACCGGCCCAAGCTCCTGCCCTTTTCGGTCAGCACATATTCGATGCGCGCCGGATGGCTGGCATAGGCGCGCGGACCGCCTCAGCCTGCCTTGCGCCAGGCGCCGGTCCGCTTGGTGAATGGCGAGTAGTCGACGAACGACCACTTTAGCGGCGTCGCCGCCCGGCGACGCCAGCCGCGCGCTACGTGGAAACGCCACATGCGCTCGGCGCCTTCGATCATCCGGCCGGCCTCGCCGCTCCAGTCGACCTCGGCAACGCCCTGCAATTGCAGCAGGTCGCCGCGCTCGAAGTCGATGAACAGCAGTCCGGCGCGGGGCTCGCCCAAAAGATTGCCAAGCGTGTTGAAATAGCGGTTGCCGCGAAAATCCGGGATCGTAAGCACATCGCCCGAGACATCGACGAAGCCCGGCCTGCCGCCGCGATGCGATATGTCCGGACCGCCGGCAGCACCCGCTTCGGGCCGCGAGCGCGAGGCGACGAAGAATGTATCGGCCCGCGCGATCATCGCCCGCGCCTCGCCGTCGAGGCCGGAAAGCGGCTCCGTGTCGGCTGGCCAGCGGTCCGCGACCTCGACCGCCCGGCCCTGTATATATTGCGGGCAATTGCCGAAACTCTGGCTCACTGAGACCGTCAGCCCGCCTGAATCCATTTCCGCGATGCTGCCATTGGCGCGGTTGCGCCGGCGCGTCGACAGGTCGATGCCCAGGATCGCGATGTCGCGTCCAGCCGCAAAGCCGCCGGCCGCGGGATCCCGGCCGTCCGGCAACGCGTCGATGCGCAGCGTCACCGGATCGGGCGAATGGGCAAAGCCCGGCGCGCCGGTCAGCATCGTCGCCAGCGGCCATCCCTCCTTGTCCGCCACGCCGGCGAACAAATAGGGCAGCAGTTCGAAGAAGCTGCGGTGCTGGTCGGGCATGAAGCCGCGAATGCCGCCGCCGCCCGCGCCGACACCGGCCAGCGCCTGGGCGGCGAGTTCGTCCGGATGGAAGGGCGAGCGGTCCATATCGGCCTCACGCGACCTGCAGGATAGGCGAAGCCGGCAGCGGCTTGAAATTCGGCAGCGCCTCGACCCGGCGCAGCCATTCGCGAACCGCCGGATAGGGATCCAGCATGATGCCGCCTTCCGGCGCGTGCGCGACATAGGAATAGCAGGCGAGGTCGGCGATCGTCGGATGCTCCGCCGCCAGCCATTTGCGGCCGGCGAGATGGTTCTCCATGAATGTCAGCACGCGCGCGCCGATCGCATGGCACGCTTCCCGGTCGCCGGGCGCGCCGAACAGCGCCATCACCCGCGCTGCCGCCGGGCCGTAGCGCAATTCGCCGGCCGCGATTGACAGCCAGCGCTGCACCTGTGCCGCGGCTACAGGTTCGTCGGGCAGCCAATTGCTCTCCGGCGCGTAGCGCCTGGCCAGATAGACCAGCATGGCGTTGCTGTCGCACAGCACCAGATCGCCATCCTCGAGCACCGGGATCTGGCCGAGCGGATTGAGCTTCAGGAAGGTTTCGGTGCGGCGCACGTCTGCCGGCGCCGGCGCGAAGCGGAAAGGCAGGCCGAGCATCAGAAGCATCAGTTCGACGCGGTGCGTATGGCCGGACAGTTCGATGCCGTGGAGGGTGATTGCAGGTTGGCTCATGGGCGGTCTCCTTCGTTCGCGCCCACTCTATCCTTGCCGCTTCCGGCATCAATCTGGTATCTGCGAAAGTCAGAATTTCAGATTTCGGAACAATCCATGGACCGGCTGGACGAGCTTGCGATCTTCGTCGCGGTCATCGACGGCGGCAGCCTGGCAGTCGCCGCGCGCCGGCTGCGCCGTTCACCGCCGGCGGTGAGCCGCGCGCTGGCCGCACTGGAGGACCGTGCCGGCGCGCGCCTCGTCGAGCGCACGACGCGCCGCCTGTCGCCGACCGAAGCAGGCCGCGTGCTTGCCGAGCGCGCCCGCCTTCTGCTCGCCGATTATGACCGCATGCTGTCGGGCATCGCCGGCACGCCGCTTCGCGGCCTGCTGCGGGTCACCGCCCCGGTACAGTTCGGCCGCCGCCACGTCGCCCCGGTGGTCACGTCATTCCTCGACGCATTTTCCGAGATCCAGGTCGAGCTCGTCCTCAACGACCGCAATCTCGACCTGATCGAGGAAGGCCTCGATATTGCGATCCGCATCGGCCCGTTGTCGGATTCGGCGCTTCTGGTGCGGCGGGTCGGCGAGGTCCGACGGGTGGTCGTCGCCAGCCCCGACTACGTGGCAAGGCTCGGCGCGCCGCAAAGGCCGGCAGATCTCGCCCGCCATGACTCGATCTTCAATTCACTGCGGTCGGGCGCGCAGGAATGGCGCTTCGGCCCGACGGCGCGCGGCCCAGTGGTGAGGCTATCGCCGCGGCTGCTGGTCAATGATGTGGAATCGCAGCTTTTGGCAGCCAGGGCCGGCCGCGGTATCGCCCGCTTCCTGTCCTACCAGGTCGCCGACGATCTGGCGGCGGGTTCGCTGATGCGCCTGCTCGCCGAGTTCGAGCCGCCGCCTTTGCCCGTGCAACTCGTCGCGCGCAGCGGCCCGCATATGCCGGCGAAGGTCCGGGCGTTTCTCGACCATGCCGCCGCCGCTTTCCAGGAGCTGGCGGTCATCCGGCCGTCGGCCGTCAAATGATGCAAAACGGGCGGCTCTGAGGAACCGCCCGCAAATCATTCATCCGGCTGAAAAAATCAGCCGTGCAGCCTGGCCGCGATCTCGGCGACGCGCTTGCCCTGGAATTTCGCTCCTTCCAGCTCTTGCGCCGAGGGCTGGCGCGAGCCGTCGCTGTCGGAAGTCGTCGTCATGCCGTAGGGCGAGCCGCCGCGCACCACGTCGTTGCCCGACTGGCCCTGATAGGCATAGGACAGCGGCACGATGATCATGCCGTGGTGTTGCAGCGAGGCCTGCGCCGTCAGGATGGCGAGTTCGGCGCCGCCATGCTGGGTGGCGGTCGAAGACATCACGGAAGCGACCTTGTTGACCAGCGCGCCCTTGATCCAGAGCGGACCGGTCTGGTCGAGGAAATTCTTCATCTGCGCCGACATCGCGCCGTAGCGCGTGGAGATGCCGAGGACGATCGCGTCGTAATCGGCGAGTTCCAGCGGGTCGGCGATCGGCGCTTCCTGGTCGAGCTTGTAGTAGGCCGCCTTGGCCACCGCCTCGGGGACCAGTTCCGGCGCCCGCTTGATCGTCACATTTGCGCCGGCTTCGCGCGCGCCCTCGGCCGCCGCCTTCGCCATCTGCTCCATGTGGCCCCAGCTCGAGTAATAGAGCACCAGTACCTTCGCCATCGCAATTCTCCGTGGTTTTGAAAATTTCAACCGGCGCTCTGACGAGCGCGGCCACAACCACGTAATGGCGCGTTCGTTCATTGGAAACGTCACTAATGCCGACAGATCGTTCACAGTTCCGTACCCATTGCCGAGTTTGCGTGACGCCTGTATCTGCAGGTTGTCCCTTCCCGGAGAGCACCCGATGGCCGAAATCGTAACCGCCGCAATGGTCGTCATCGGCGACGAGATCCTGTCCGGGCGCACCAAGGACCGCAATATCGGCCACCTCGCCGACATCATGACGGCCATCGGCATCGACCTGAAGGAAGTCCGCATCGTACCGGACGAGGAGGACGAGATCGTCGCCGCAATCAACGCGCTGCGGGCGCGTTACACTTACGTCTTCACCACCGGCGGCATCGGCCCGACGCATGACGACATCACCGCCGACGCCGTCGCGAAGGCCTTCGGCGTGCCCTGCGAATACGATGCAAAAGCCTACTCGATGCTGGCGGAGAGCTACGCCCAGCGCGCCATGGACTTCACCGATGCGCGCAAGCGCATGGCGCGCATGCCGCGCGGCGCGGAGCACATCGACAATCCGGTCTCGATCGCACCGGGTTTCCGGATAGGCAACGTCCATGTCATGGCGGGCGTGCCGGCGATCTTCCAGGCCATGCTCGACAATGTCCTACCGATGCTGAGGACCGGCACGAAGCTGCTCTCGGCCACCATCCAGTGCCCGTTCGGCGAAGGCACGATCGGCGGTCCGTTGGCGCAGATCCAGAAGGCGCACCCGGACACCATCATCGGCTCCTATCCGAAATATCTCGACGGAAAATTCTGGACCGAACTGGTGGTGCGCGCGCGGGACACTGCGGCGCTGGAAGCGGCGCGCGCCGAGGTCGAGACCATGGTCGCGGGGCTTGCCAAGACTGGACAGTAATTGGGGCTGGCGGAACCGCGCGCGACCTATCATTGTTGTACTGAGAGGCCGGATCGCTTTTCAGGAGGCTGCCATGCCGTTCAAGACGATCGTCGCCATCATCCAGAGCGCCGAAGACACCGACCGGGTGCTCGATTGCGCAGTTCCCCTTGCTGCACGTTTCGAGGGCCATGTGATCGGCGTCCATGCCGAGGCGCTGCCTGTCGCCTATGCCTCGACCATCGGTTTTCCCGACACCGAGTTCCTGCAGGCCACGGCCGACATGAACAAGGAGCGCTCCAAGAAGCTCGAGGGGCTGTTCCGGGCTCGCCTCGAGGCTGCGGGCCAGTCATTCGAATGGCGCGGGCTGGAGAGTTTTTCGGGCGATAGCGCGCTGTCGGGCATTTCCAGTGCGCGCTGCGCCGATCTGGTCGTCGCCGCCCAGCGCAATCCCGATGCCGATTCCGATGCGTCGACCGACATCGACACTCTGCTCTACGACGCCGGGCGGCCGGTGCTGGTCGTGCCGCATGCCGGGCCTTCGCTCAGTTCCTACAACCGCATCCTGATCGCCTGGAACGGCAGCCGCGAGGCGGCGCGCGCCGCCTTCGACGCTCTGCCCTTCATCGTCGAGGCGGAGCAGGTCGAGATACTGGTCATCGATCCGCCCGAGGATATCGAAGCCAATGCCGATGCCGGCGGCGCCGAGATTGCGGCCGCGCTTGCGCGCCATGGCGCCAATGTCGCCGTGGCGATGGAAGAATCCGACGGCCGCGCGGTCGACGATGTGATCCAGGACCGCGTCGGAGCCATCGGCGCCGACCTCTTGGTGATGGGCGCCTACAGCCATTCCTGGCTACGCGAATTGCTGTTCGGCGGCATAACCCGCACCGTGCTGCAATCGATGCCCGTCGCGACGTTCATGTCGCGTTGAAGGTCTGCGGCACGTAATTGAGCTGTGCCGAGTGGAAGCGGCAATCGGCTGGAGGGCGGGCTACCCTCCAGCCGTCAGCAACTCCTTTGGCTGGCGCTGGCAGCATCGGGAAGGCGTGGCGCAACGCGCGCTCCGCCCGGATCAGGCGCATCTTCTCCGCGAAGATGTTCGCCGGATTGAACGATGGCGGGAACGAGCGCGGCGGGAACTCGTCGAAGGTCACCGCGAACTCGGCAACGTCGGCCATCACGCCGTACATCACCTGTACGTGATTGAGCTGCCAGTCCCAGAAGGTGTTGGACGTGATGTCGGCGCGCTCGAAGGGGTCCTGGAACAGGTTGAAGATTTTCTGCATCCTGAGATTGGTGAAGGGCTCCGCCCAGACGCCCATTGTCCCTTCCTTGCGCTGCTCCTCGAACACATACTTGTAGTCGCCCTGACGCATGGCCACGAGTTCCATATCATCGTCGGTGTACCAGAATATGTCGCGCGCGCTCTCCACGCCATTGTTGTCGCCGACCGTGCCGGTGACCGACGTCAGAAACTCGGACTGGTCGTAGCCGTCCAGATGCACCTTGTAGTCGGTATCGTTGAGCGTCGCGCCGGCCTTCAACTGCTCGGCAATGTCCGGATTGCCGGCGATCGTGGCGAGCGTCGGGATCCAGTCGTTATGGCTCATCAGCTCGTTGGTGACCGTGCCGGGAGCGATGTGGCCGGGCCAACGCACCAGCGCCGGCACCCGGAAGGCGCCTTCCCAGTTCGTGTTCTTCTCCGAGCGGAACGGAGTCATCGCGCCGTCCGGCCAGGTATTCATGTGCGGCCCGTTGTCGGAGCTGTAGACCACGATGGTGTTGTCGGCGACGCCCATCTCGTCGAGCGCGTCGAGCAGCGAGCCGACCGTTTCGTCATGCTCGATCATGCCGTCGATGTATTCGCTGTCGCCGTGCTGGTAGCGGCCGCGGTGCTCCGGGCGCACATGGGTGCGCAGGTGCATGCGCGTCGAGTTGTACCAGACGAAGAACGGCTGACCGGCTTCGTTCTGGCGCTTCATGAAGTCGATTGCGGCGGCGGAGGTCTCGTCGTCGACGGTCTCCATGCGCTTCTTTGTCAGCGGCCCGGTGTCCTCGATCGTCTGCATGCCAACCTTGCCGAAGCGCGGATCGACCGTTTCGTCATCGACATCGGCGGCCTTGGTCCTGAGCACGCCGCGCGGGCCGAACTTCGCCAGGTATTCCGGGTCTTTCGGGTAATCCGGCAGCTCGGGCTCTTCCTCGGCGTTGAGATGATAGAGGTTGCCGAAGAACTCGTCGAAGCCGTTGACCGTCGGCAGCGACGGGTTGCGATCGCCGACATGGTTCTTGCCGAACTGGCCGGTGGCGTAGCCGAGGCTCTTCATCACCGTGCCGACCGTGGGATCGAGTTGGCTGATCCCCATCGGCGCGCCGGGGAAGCCGACCTTGGTCAGGCCGGTGCGCAGGCCGTGCTGGCCGGTCAGGAATGCCGCGCGGCCGGCGGTGCAGCTCTGCTCTCCGTAATAATGCAGGAAGCGGATGCCCTCCTCGGCGATGCGATCGATGTTGGGCGTGGTGTAGCCCATCAGGCCGTCGCTGTAGGCGCTGACATTGGCGACGCCGATGTCGTCGCCAAAGATGACGAGGATGTTCGGCTTCTCCTCCTGGGCGCTTGCGGCGGACGACATAGTCGTGCCCACCACCGCCAGCAGAATGGCGCCAAGTATATTGCGCATTACCATCTGTGCCTCCATCTCTTTCAGGATTCGCCGCCGCCCATCGCTCCTGGACCTGAAGTGTGGGCCCAGTTGCCACAATCGATGATATGCCTTGCAGGGGTACTTGCAATCTGAATTCGATGCTCTTGCCCGAGCCACCGACCTGATCGCCAGCGTCCCGAGCGACACACCGGAAACCCCCGCGCCGGAATGCATAATTTTCCCCTTCCGGTCCCATGCCGGAGATCACGGTTGCATAGCTATGGCACCCGCGGCTCGATGCCGATCCAGCGCATCGCTGGCTGCGCGGGTGCGTTCAGGACGTTTGCGGGGGACAGCTCGCTAGCCAGCGGTCTCGAACTGTGTGGTTGCGATCTTGGTCGTATGGACGGCTGTCCCGAATATTAAGGAGAACATTCGATGTCGTGGAAACTCGATGAGACCGTGCAAACATCTGCGGGTACGGTGGCAGCGGGCCGACTTGGTAGCGGGCCCGCGCTCGTGCTCGCCCACGGCTGGCCGTGGTCTTCGTTCTCATGGCATCGGATCATTCCGGACCTTGCAAGGCGGTATCGCGTCCATTGGTACGATATGCCCGGATACGGGCGATCAGCCAAAGACGCGGAGCAGCGCACGTCGCTCGACGTTCAAGGGAAAGTGTTCGCCGAGATGCTTGCGCATTGGGACCTCGACCAGCCCATGGTCGTTGCCCACGATATGGGTGGAGCGACGACGTTGCGGGCGCATTTGCTGCATGGCTGCGACTTCGACCGGTATGTTCTGATGAATGTCGTTGCGATGCGCCCCTGGGGATCAGAGTTCGTCGATCATGTCGGTCGCCATGTGGATGCCTTTCTAGGCCTGCCGCCGCATATCCACCGAGCGGTCGTGGAGGCCTATATCAAGGGGGCGATCGTCAACGACATCGATACCGGAGATTTTGAAAAGCTTGTCGAGCCTTGGCTTTCCGAAGAGGGACGAGGAAGCTTCTATCGGCAATTCGCGCAAGCCGATGAAAAATATACCGCCGAGATCGAGCCGATGTTCGGGGATATCCGCTGCCCGGTCAAAATCATCTGGGGCGAGGACGATCCCTGGATCCCGCTGGAGCGAGGCAAAGCGTTTCATTCGCTGATCCCGCAGGCCTCGTTTGAAACATTGCCTGGCGTCGGCCACTTGCCCCAGCTCGAAGCCCCGCATCTCGTTCTGAAGCGGCTGAACGCGTTTCTGGAGCGGTCCTGAGCACCCGCATATCACCGCCCGGCGGAAGCGCTTGCCAAGACCCGGCCTTTCCGGTTAATTCCGCCCGCATTCCCTGATCTTCCGCGCTTTGCTGGCGCGCCACCGGAGTGCGCACAAAATGTCCCTTCCCGACAAGGCCTTTCCCGTTTCCTGGGACCAGTTTCACCGCGACGCGCGGGCGCTTGCCTGGCGTCTCGCCGGCGCCAACGGCCAGTGGAAAGCCATCGTCTGCATCACCCGCGGCGGGCTGGTTCCCGCCGCCATCATTTCGCGCGAGCTCGGCATCCGTGTCATCGAGACGGTCTGCGTCGCGTCGTATCACGACTACACCTCGCAGGGTCAGCTCAACATCCTCAAGGAGGTCACGCCGACGCTGGTCGAAAACGACGGCGAAGGCGTGCTGATCATCGACGACCTGACCGATACCGGAAAGACGGCGGCGATCGTCCGCGCCATGATGCCCAAGGCGCATTTCGCCACCGTTTATGCAAAACCCAAGGGTCGGCCGCTGGTCGACACGTTCGTTACCGAAGTGTCGCAGGACACCTGGATCTACTTCCCCTGGGACATGGGCTTCACCTATCAGAAGCCGATCGCCGACGACCACGCCGGCTGAACCGCCCCCCAAACACCATCGCCGCGCGCGAAAATGCGGCTTTTTGCCCGCCGATGCAGCCTTTCGGCGTCTGGATGGTTTATTTTTCACTACTAATACACATATTTAGCCGTAATATTCTTGAGACGGCAAACGAATCGGACTGGGACCCGGCGCCTCGATGTTCATCAGTCACCAAAAGCGGAACCACCTCGCGGAAAGGATAAGACGCCTGTTCGGCGCCATGCCTTGCCGTGTGCAGGTGGCCGCGCTGCCGTGGCGCAGGACCGCCCAGGGCGTCGAGGTCATGCTCATCACCAGCCGCGACACCGGCCGCTGGGTCATTCCGAAAGGCTGGCCCGAAGGCCAGGAGGATCTGTACGAGGCGGCCGCCCGCGAGGCGGCCGAGGAAGCCGGCCTTTCCGGCTCGGTCTCGCGCTTCGAGATCGGCCGCTACTATTACGGCAAACGCCAGCCCTCCGGCATGGAGGCGCGCTGCGAGGTTCTGGTCTTCCCGATGGAGATCGACCAGGTCGCCGAAAAATGGCCCGAGCGGAAGAAGCGCAAGCGCAAGTGGTTTTCGCCTCAGGCTGCCGCGGCAGTGGTGCGCGAACGCGACCTTGGCGAACTGATTTCCGCGTTCGGCGTTAATCCACGGGAATCTGCTGCCTGAACAGGCTCGTCCGTACCTTCCGACTTGTCCGCAGCCAGACCTTTCCCCTAGCTAGAGCGCGCGGGATCGCCGTGCCGCGTGTTTGAATCGTCAGGACGGGTCATGGCCGACATAACAGCAGCAAGCCGCAAGGCGACCCTCGACAAGGATCTGGATAAGCTCAGCCATGTCGAGGAAGCCGCGACCTTCGTGGCGCGCGGCCTCGTCGCGCCCGGCCTCGCGCTGCTGTTCATGGCCGCCGTGGCGGCCGCGGCCGCCATATATGCCTTCGACGAGCCGCGCGCGATCTTCATCGTCGCCGCGGCGGCGATCGGCGCCTATATGGCGCTCAACATCGGCGCCAACGACGTCGCCAACAATGTCGGCCCGGCGGTCGGCGCGAAGGCGCTCACCATGACCGGCGCGCTGGTCATCGCGGCGATCTTCGAGATCGCCGGCGCCCTGATCGCCGGCGGCGACGTTGTCGAAACCATTTCCAAGGGCATCATCGACCCTGCGGCCGCCGCCGGTCCGACCGCCTTCATGCGCCTGATGCTGGCCGCGCTGATCTCGTCGGCGCTCTGGGTCCATATCGCGACCTGGATCGGCGCTCCGGTCTCGACCACCCATGCTATCGTCGGCGGTGTCTTCGGGGCCGGCATCGCAGCGGCAGGGCTGGCCTCGGTCAACTGGCCGGTAATGGGCGCCATTGCGGCAAGCTGGGTGATCTCGCCCGTCCTCGGCGGCCTGGTGGCGGCTCTCTTCCTCGCCTTCATCAAGTCCGCCATCATCTACCAGGACGACAAGATTTCGGCCGCCCGGCGCTGGGTGCCGCTGCTCATCGGCGTGATGGCCGGCTCCTTCGCGGCCTATCTCTGCACCAAAGGGCTGGGCCGCATCCTCGACATCTCCGCCTACGATCTGGCGGCCGTCGGCATTTTAAGCTTCGCGCTGTTCTGGGGACTCTCGCAATATTACGTGAACCGCGCATCGGTCGGCATGGAAAACCGCAACCAGTCGCTACGCAAGCTGTTCAGGCTGCCGCTGATCGTCTCGGCGGCCCTGCTTTCGTTCGCGCATGGCGCCAATGACGTGGCCAATGCGGTCGGCCCGCTCGCCGCGATCGTGCACACGGCTCATTCCGGCACGATTTCCGGCAGCGTCGAAATCCCGCTATGGGTGATGGTCATCGGCGCGCTCGGCATCTCTTTCGGCCTGCTGCTGTTCGGCCCAAAACTCATCCGCATGGTCGGCGAGCAGATCACCAAGCTTAATCCGATGCGGGCCTTCTGCGTAGCGCTTTCGGCGGCGCTCACCGTCATCGTCGCCTCCTGGTTCGGCCTGCCAGTCAGTTCCACCCATATCGCCGTCGGCGCGGTATTCGGCGTCGGCTTCTTCCGCGAATGGTACACGGCCAAGTCGCGGCGCAGGCAGGCTTATATGGAACGCAAGAACCAGCGCTGGGTCGCCGAGCGGCGATCGGACGGCGGCGAGAAAAGGATCGTCGGCAAGGCGCGCGAAATACACAGCAAGGCCTCGCGCGAGGAAATCGCCCGCCGCAAGCTGGTGCGCCGCGCCCACGTCACCACCATCGTCGCCGCCTGGGTCACCACCGTGCCCGCCGCAGCCCTTCTGGCCGCGGGCGTTTTCCTCGGTCTCGGCCTGCTCGGCCGCTGACCGGCGCTCGGCGCTGATTTTTCTCCCCGCTATCCACATTCACGGCCCACAACATGTTGGGGTCATAAAACTTACAGAAACGAACCCTTGACGGGCGAAAGCGAGTCGCCTTTTATGGGTCATGCGCTCCGAGTATGAGGCGCGGCCGGCGGTGACAGCACCGGTCTTTTTCCCGGATTTCCCATGCGTTCTGGCGGACCGGCCCGTTTCGGCGGCGGGTCGACGCACGGGATTTCTGCGGGCGTTTTTCGCGTCTGGCATAAAATTGTGACACTGGAATAAATCGTCTGTTAACACTATATTTAGCGTTTGCAGCGATGCTTGAACACCAGATAGAGTGAAGCTTCCCAATTGGGAGACTCACGATCAGGCATCGAAGAAAGCGCTGCGGTTTTCGCCGGAGGGGAACCGCCGGCCGCCGGAATCGGCGGGAAAGCGGTTGCGGCGGAGATTGAAGAGTTGGGGGACGCCGGCCCGGACAAAGGCCGGCATTTGAAGGACACGCACCTTCATGCGGATATCACGAGGGTATCCGGTGGATAGGTGCTATATATAGGGACTGAAGGGCAGACCAATGCGCATCGAGCGGCGTTTCACCAGACAAGGGCAATCGGCTTATGCGGAGATCGAATTCCGCAAGGCGCTCTCCGAGATCAGGAACCCGGACGGCTCGGTCGTCTTCCGCCTCGACAATATCGACGTGCCGGCGCAGTTCTCCCAGGTCGCCGCCGACATCCTCGCCCAGAAATATTTCCGCAAGGCCGGCGTGCCGGCGCGCCTGAAGAAGGTCGAGGAGACCGGCGTGCCCTCCTTCCTGTGGCGCTCCGTGCCCGACGAGGCAGCCCTCGCCGAACTGCCCGAGAAGGAACGCTACGGCTCCGAGACCGACGCCCGCCAGGTTTTCGACCGCCTCGCCGGCACCTGGACCTATTGGGGCTGGAAGGGCGGCTATTTCGCTTCCGAGGAAGACGCCCGCGCCTTCAAGGACGAACTGTCCTACATGCTCGCCACCCAGCGTGTCGCTCCGAATTCGCCGCAGTGGTTCAACACCGGCTTGCACTGGGCCTATGGCATTGACGGCCCCGGCCAGGGCCATTTCTACGTCGACCCGTTCACCGGCAAGCTCACCAAGTCGAAATCCGCCTACGAGCACCCGCAGCCGCATGCCTGCTTCATCCAGTCGGTCGCCGACGATCTCGTCAACGAAGGCGGCATCATGGATCTGTGGGTGCGCGAGGCGCGCCTGTTCAAATACGGCTCCGGCACCGGCTCGAATTTTTCGTACCTTCGCGGCGAAGGCGAAAAGCTCTCCGGCGGCGGCCGCTCCTCCGGCCTGATGAGTTTCCTCAAGATCGGCGACCGCGCCGCCGGCGCGATCAAGTCGGGCGGCACCACGCGCCGCGCCGCCAAGATGGTGGTGGTCGATGCCGACCACCCCGACATCGAGGCGTATATCGACTGGAAGGTCAACGAGGAACAGAAGGTCGCCTCGCTGGTCACCGGCTCGAAGATCGTCAAGCAGCACCTCGCCCGCATCATGGCGGCCTGCATCAATTGCGAGGCCGACAATGGCGACTGCTTCGACCCGCTGAAGAACCCGGCGCTGAAGCGCGAGATCAAGGCGGCGAAGAAGAATTCGGTGCCGGAGAACTACGTCAAGCGTGTCATCCAGTTCGCCAAGCAGGGCTACACCTCGATCGACTTCAAGACCTACGACACCGATTGGGATTCGGAGGCCTACCTCACGGTTTCGGGCCAGAACTCCAACAATTCCGTCTCACTGAAGGACGATTTCCTGCGCGCGGTCGAAAACGACGGCGACTGGAACCTGACCGCCCGCAAGGACGGAAAGGTCATGAAGACGCTGAAGGCGCGCGATCTCTGGGAAAAGATCGGTCACGCCGCCTGGGCGTCCGCCGATCCTGGCCTGCACTTCAACACCACGATGAACGATTGGCACACCTGCGCGTCTGCCGGCGCGATCCGCGCGTCCAACCCGTGCTCGGAATACATGTTCCTCGACGACACGGCCTGCAATCTCGCCTCGATCAACCTGCTGCCCTACCGCAATGCCGACGGCAATATCGACATCGCCGCCTACGAGCACACGGTGCGGCTCTGGACCATCGTGCTCGAAATCTCGGTCATGATGGCGCAGTTTCCGTCCAAGGAGATTGCCAAGCTCTCCTACGAATACCGCACGCTGGGTCTCGGCTACGCCAATATTGGCGGCCTGCTGATGACCTCCGGCATTCCCTATGATTCGGCCGAGGGCCGGGCCATCGGCGGCGCGCTCACCGCCATCATGACCGGAATCGCCTATGCCACCTCCGCCGAAATGGCGTCGGAGCTCGGCGCATTCCCGGATTACGATCGCAACGCGACCAACATGCTGCGCGTCATGCGCAACCACCGCCGCGCCGCCTATGGCGACCGCGACGGCTATGAAAAGCTGTCGGTCAATCCGGTGCCGCTGGTCGCTTCCGACTGCCCGCAGGCCGAGCTCATCAGCCACGCCCGCGCCGCCTGGGACCGCGCCATCGAACTCGGCGAGGAGCACGGCTACCGCAACGCGCAGGCGACCGTGATTGCGCCGACCGGCACGATCGGCCTGGTCATGGATTGCGACACCACCGGCATCGAGCCCGACTTCGCGCTGGTGAAGTTCAAGAAGCTCGCTGGCGGCGGCTACTTCAAGATCATCAATCGCGCCGTACCCGAAGCCTTGCGCACGCTGGGCTACACCGAAGCGCAGATCGCCGAGATCGAAGCTTATGCGGTCGGCCACGGCAATCTCAACCAGGCCCCCGGCATCAATCCCGGCTCGCTCAAGGCAAAAGGCTTCACCGACGAGAAGATCGCCGCCGTCAACGCCGCGCTCGGCCAGGCCTTCGACATCAAATTCGTCTTCAACCAGTGGACGCTCGGCGCCGACTGGGTGAAGGAGACTTTTGGGTTCACCGACGAGCAGCTCAACGATTTCTCCTTCGAGATTCTTCCTGCCATCGGCTTCTCGCGCAAGGAGATCGAGGCCGCCAACATCCACATTTGCGGCGCGATGACCCTGGAGGGCGCGCCCTTCCTGAAGGACGAGCATCTGCCGGTGTTCGACTGCGCCAATCCCTGCGGCAAGATCGGCAAGCGCTATCTCTCGGTCGAGAGCCACATCAAGATGATGGCCGCGGCCCAGCCCTTCATCTCCGGCGCGATCTCGAAAACCATCAACATGCCCAACGAGGCGACGGTCGAGGATTGCAAGAACGCCTACATGCTGTCGTGGAAGCTGGCGCTGAAGGCCAACGCGCTCTACCGCGACGGCTCGAAGCTCTCGCAGCCGCTCAACGCCTCGCTGATCGCCGATGACGAGGAGGATGAGGATGATGCGGTCGAGGCGCTGATCGCCGCCCCCGCCGCCGCGCGCGCCGCGCAGGTCACCGAAAAGATCGTCGAGCGCGTGGTCGAGCGCCTCTACCGCGACCGCGAGAAACTGCCGAACCGCCGCAAGGGCTACACCCAGAAGGCGGTGATCGGCGGCCACAAGGTCTACCTGCGCACCGGCGAGTTCGACGACGGCCGCCTCGGCGAGATCTTCATCGACATGCACAAGGAGGGTGCCGCCTTCCGGGCGATGATGAACAATTTCGCCATCGCCATCTCGATCGGCCTGCAGTACGGCGTGCCGCTCGACGAATATGTCGACGCCTTCACCTTCACCAAGTTCGAGCCGGCCGGCATAGTCCAGGGCAATGACGCGATCAAGAACGCCACGTCGATCCTCGACTATGTGTTCCGCGAGCTCGCCGTGTCCTACCTCGACCGCCACGATCTCGCCCATGTCGACCAGTCCGATTTCGACAAGACGGCGCTCGGACGCGGCATTTCGGAAGGCCGGGCCCTGCCCTTCTCCAAGGGCCTGACCCGCGGAGCCTCGCCGCTCAAGGTCGTCTCCGGCCAGGGCGTTTCGGGTCCCGACCCGAAGGGTTTTGCCGGCGGCCAGGCCGGTTCGGGAACCGGGCAGCCGGCGCGCTCGGCCCCGGTCGCCTTCTCCGGCTCCAATGTGCGGGCGCTGTCCTCGGCCTCGGCCAATGCCGGCCTGGCGGCCAAACCAACTCTGGTCACCGAAGGGGCGACGGCCTTCAAGCGCGACTATGAGGAGCGCGCGCGCGAACTGACGCAGGAAGCGCTGGAGGACGAAGCCTCCGCCTCGGCCCTGTTCACCGACGAGGCCGCCGAAGCCGCCGCCGAGGCGAAAAAACTCGCCTCCCAGCGCCGCCAGCAATCGCTGATGCAGGGCTACACCGGCAACGAATGCTCCGAGTGCCACAATTTCACGATGGTGCGGAATGGGACTTGTGAGAAATGCGACACTTGTGGGGCGACGTCAGGGTGTAGTTGAGGAGTGTAAACCAGCTGGTGGGAGACCCAAAGTTCTGTACTTAGGAGCCAAAGTTCCGTCCTGCGCGTAATGAAAACAGGCACTTGCAAGGAATGCGCGGTCTGCGGAACAACGACGGAAACTGGAAAATCGTGAACTGGATACGAAGGCGAACCAGGTTTGTCCTCCTGCAGCCTGAAATGTTCGCAAACGCAGGCATCCGATGTCCCAACATCTTGAGTTGGGAAAAACCTTAGAAATCCAGGCACTTCGGTGCCCGGGTTTCTTCCCGATCGGCGATGCCTCGGTGGCTGGCTGTCACTGGGCTCATAGTTTGACCTAAACGACCCAAAGATCGCCTCAACGGGACGCAACAGTCCGCCTCAAGCTGGCGAAGCCAGCATAACAGGCAAAATTCCGGGCACTTCGGTGCCCGGAATTCCACATGTGAACAAAACGGGACCGCGAATGGCGGCTTGGGCGATGAAGAATGAACTGGTCGACGACGCACGGCCCGCTGGAGGACCAGCCCGAGCAAGGCGACCGACTCTGCCGGGAAATGTAAAGGCGGTCGTCTGGGCTCGGGCCGCCGGACGCTGCCAGTTCGGTGGATGTAACAAGTTGCTGATCGGTGACCTGGTATCCGGCAATGCAAGGCTGAACACAGCGTACATCGCGCACATCGTCTCTGACTCGCCGACGGGTCCCAGAGGCAACGAGATTGATTCCCCCCGACTGACGACGGATCCCAACAATCTGATGCTCATGTGCGATGCCCACCATCGCGAGATTGATGGGACCACCACGTGGCGGGACTATCCTGTTGAGCGTCTTCAAGCGATGAAACAAGACCATGAACAGCGGATCGCGATCGTCACCGCGATCAATCCAGACCGTGCCTGCCACGTCATTCGCTTTGCCGCAGGCATTGGCAGGAATGAGTCGCCTGTTGCCGCCGACCACATCAAGACGGCGCTGCTGCCCGAGCGGTATCCCGCTGACGGGGGCTGGATCGACCTTGACGTGCCAGACCTCGGCGTTCCCGACCATGATCCCAATTATTGGCAATTTCACCGGAAACTGCTTGGACAAAAATTCGCCGAAAAGGTCCGGGGTCGTCTTGAGCGGGGAGACATCAGAAGGCTGGCAGTGTTCGGCCTGGCTCCGATTCCGCTGCTTGTCGAGCTTGGACGACTGATCTCCGACATCTCGGATGCCGAGGTGCGCCAGCTTCTTCGCGAACCCAAAGGATGGTCTTGGGACAGCAGTCCAGGTCGGCTCGCTCTCGATGATGGCATTCCGCAGCGTTCTCGAAAGGCGGTGGCGCTCAAGCTGGAACTCAGCGGCTAGATAGACGACAGCCGCGTCGTCTCCGTCCTCGGCGATGATGTCTCGGTCTGGTCACTAACTGCAGCTGGCGCGCACAATGACATCATGCGCTCCCCGGATGACCTTCGCCTTTGGCGGCAACGCCTCCGCGGGGCTCTCGAGGCGATCAAGGACCACCACGGCCACGCCGAGATTGTCCATGTATTCCCTGCGATTCCGGTATCAGCCGCTGTGGAGGTCGGGCGGGTTTGGATGCCGAAGGCGCACCTTCCGATGCGCATTTACGACCAGAATAGGATCAAGGGGGGATTCCTTGCGGCCTTGGATATCAACCACGAAATAGGAGAATCCAGCCGATGAACTACCCCGATCCGTTCCTCCGCGAAATCGCCAGCTACACCCCGCTCGACGTGCTTCTCGCTGGAATCGCGGTGCGTATCCAACCTACGCCGACCGATCACAAGCTGGCCGAGAGCCACTACCATGCCATTCACGAGTGGCTGGACCGTGATGGAAGCCCGCTGAAGGGCCGAGTGGAGCTGTTCTATGCCCAAGGCGGATTTTCCATCGGTTCCACGACAGCTAGACACGCCGAGAATGCTGACTTCGACATCGACGCAATGGCTCAGCTTGCGGTCCATCCGGGCAGCGACCCTGAGGATGTGCTTTCGCTTCTTCACAACGCGATCAAGGGTGAGCCCGGCACCCGTTACTGGGACAAGACGGACCGAAAGACGCGCTGCGTGACGGTGCTCTACGATGGCATGCACCTGGACGTGACGCCCGCCGTCCGCACGTCGGGAACTATCGAACGCATTAGCCACATCTATCATTCAAAAAAGCGTCAGTCGGGGTACGAGAAGGACAGGCTGCTGGCCAACCCCTTCGGCTTCGCCGAGTGGTTCAACTCTATGACCCCACCGGAAGGAGCTTTCGGTCGCTTCTTCGAGAACCAGTCCCTTGACTACGAGCGCATGCTGAAGGCCCGGGGACAGGCCGACGCTGAACCTGTGCCAGATCAGGCCCCTGCCTACCGAAAGTCGCGTGCTGTAATCGCGCTCCAGCTGATCAAGCGCTGGCGGAACCTTGCCTACGACGCCAGGCATTCCGCCTTGCGTCTTCCGCCATCTGTCTTGCTCGCGTATTCGGTCGCTTCAAATGCGAACTGCACATCCACACTGTCCGAGGAGCTGCAGCACCAGGTCGCATGCCTCACCATGGCCTTGGAGACCGCGGATCGCGCCGGGCGTACTTACCGCGCCTGGAACCCCCGCTGCGACGACGACGAGCTGACTGACCGTTGGCCAGAAAACCTTTCGACGCAGCGGGTCTTCATCGACGAGCTGCGCGACCTGGCGGTGGACCTTGAGCGTCTCCAGCGGGGGTTGCCACTGTCCGAAATCCGGAAGACGCTTGAGCGGCTCTTCGGAGAGAGGCCTGCTCAGGACACCGTGCGCAAATTCATGGACAGGCATGTGGCCGACAACGACAGCAACATGGCCGTCCATATCATTTCCACAGGTAGCGTACCTGCGCTTGGTTCGCTCGCCGTACCAGCTTACGCCCGCGCCACTCCCAAGAGCAGCCCGTTCGGCGACTGAAGAAATTGGCGTCGCTTTCGGTCAAAGAGCAGGACGAACGTCTGCGGGCAGCGAACCCAAGCTTCCGTATGACCATCGACACGTGGTGGATGGGCGTTTGGGAAGGAAATCTGACGCCGATCTGCCAAGCCTACCGGGTGCGCATTCGTTACTTCCCATACCGATATTGGGAGCACGTCACGATAGGGCACCCGTACGTGACGGTGAAAGTGATTGATCCCCTCATCGCGCCCGATCCGCGCGGAACGGGCGAGCGAACGCCGCATGTCTACAGCTTCGGTCATCCGCCAGAGCTTCCGGCACTTTGCAGTTGGGATCCGGCGGAAGACGAATGGAACCCGGGCGAGTACATAGTCGATAAGATCATCCCATGGACGATCAAATGGCTGCTCTTCTACGAAGACTGGCTCGACACCGGTGTATGGCAGGGACGCGGGCGGCATCCTGATCTGCCCCGCTCCCGCGGCTGCGAGCACGCCGTGAAGTCGCAGTCGTGCGGCCCTACTCTGTTCCATTCCTTCGGGACGAGGATCGGCCTACATTCATCAGCGGTAGCCCTCGTTTTGGGGGCTTTCGGGTTTCGAACCGACTACTCTTGGCCAATCCTGCCGTAGAACTAGCTCCTGAGGCAGTGAGAGTTACTGGTCCTCATTAACGATTCGCCTTCGGCGTAAGCGGCACTGGCTTCGCCTGGTCCGCGGCCGCATCAAACGCGTGCATTCTTCTCAGCGCTTCCGCAAGGGGCATCGGTTCCCCGCTGCGGCATTGGCGGCGGCTTCCAGCCTTTGAGCACGCGCTTCGAAAACGGCCTCCTCCTGCGGCGCAACGCTCGCCAGCTGCTTCCATTTCCTGCCGATTCCGACTTCGTTTATTCATCCTGTGACGGTTCCGTTCGGACGGGCACGCTGTCAGATGAACATGGTCAAGTTTCCCTGACGGGATATCCCTTGGCTTTGAACTCCTCGTTCAGGAACCTGCCCTTCGAAGAAGTGTCTCGGAACCGCTCCCAAACTTCTTGGGTAACCTCGGAATAGATGTAATGGCGGCCAGTCTTGAAGATCACATGCGCTTCCCCTTCGTATTCGTCGTACCCGATCTGATCGACAGTCGACGAGTCGACGTAAATTAGGTCCATCGGTTATTCCTTTACCTGCTGCCGCCAATTCCGCAGAGCTTGCCCATAGAATTGCGCATCTGGTCTAGGATCCGTCTCCCATTGTGTGGAGACCTTCGGCTCCGCGCCTCCTTCGGGTGACTGCGTCAGGCGCACGCGGACGCGCGAGGGAACAAACATCGCCTCGCCTACGAACAGGCCTTCACCGGTTCTGAGCGAGGGCAACAGGTCTACCAGTCCGCCAAGGTCGTCCGGAAAAGCGGCTGCGACGCGACTCCTGTCTCCCGGGTTGGTGGTGCGCAGCGCGATCATTGTTCCACACTGACTTAGAACCGTGACGTCGATTTCGCTGGGACGTTGTGTAACTACCGTTAGCCCGACTCCGTACTTACGGCCCTCTTTGGCAACCCGAGTGAGAATGCGATGGCAGCTGCTGTCACCACCTTCAGGTAGGAAGCGATGCGCCTCGTCGACAATGATCAGCAGAGGCTGCGCCTTGCCGGAGATTTCCAGTGAGCCCGCCCAAAAGAGGGTGTCATAGACGATCCTCAGGAGCAGTCCAACCACGTCGCTTGCGACGTCCGACGGCAGCTCCGAGACGTCAAGAATCGTGATCGGCTTGTCATGTCCAACCCAAGACGCGACCAAGCCATCGATGTCAGCGTCTACGTTTCCGGCAACATCTGGCGCGTACCCACCTTTCGGCTCGAACAGAAAGGCATAGCGCGCATCAGTGAGGCGACTGCGGGCAAGTTCCAGCTGCTTCGAAATTCCGCGAGGGGACGGGTTTTTGAATGGCTCCTTCGCACCTGGTGCATGGATGGGGTAGACGTTCGAAATTAGCGCCTGCGGATCACCGGCCTGTTCAACCTGAGTCGGGACCCGTTGGCCGCCTACGGTACGGAAGGTGCGACGCTCAAAATCGTCGAGGTCGAACCACAATTGTCGCATGCTGAAAGGCACAGGACTGTCCGCCGTGACAGCCGCCGCCTGAGGCGGGTTTTCAAGATGGACGGCTGCCGCCCGCTTCATGTCTTGGACCATGTCACGGATAGCCGCTTCATTCGTTGGAGACATGCCACCGAAGGTGATCGACAACAGCTCGTCGAAGGGAAGCGCCCAGAAAGGCACCACAAGCGGCTGCTCGCCTTCACCGGGGGTAACGCGGAATACGGTCGAGCGCCCGGATGCCACCCCCGCATACTCGCCATGGGGGTCGATGACCAAGACACGGGCAGAGGGATACTCCGCCGACGCGAGCGCCTCCAGGATCACAGAGACCAGGTTCGACTTCCCCGCTCCCGTAGAGCCGACGATCGCACAATGGCGGCTAACAAAGCGATCCAGGTCGAGTGATGCCGGGATTCCGCTCGTGGACGCTACGTTCCCGACTGTCAGCCCGCCTGCAAACGGTGCCCGGCCGTAAATGATCGAGAGATCCCCGCTAGTTACGAAATGAACTTCGTCGCCCACCGTCGGATACTGGCCGACGCCGCGCTCGAAACGTCCGCCGGTCGACTCGCCGAACAGGACGATCGTCATCCACCGATAACCCGCAAGTCCTTCGTCCTTCGCAGGATCCCTTTCAAGGACAGCGAGTTCAGCAGCTGTCGAAGGCGGCACGGCGTCCGCGCCCACTTGGGAGCACACCGCGTAAAGCTGGGTATAACCGACCGGAACCCTGAAAAATCCACCAATCTGGCCCACGCGATATGACTCGCCTTCGACCAAGACGAGTGTAGTGGGCAAATCACGCCGGAGCCGAACCCTCACCACGCCACCTGCGACGGACGCGACTTGGCCAACGTAAGTTGGGTCTGAGCTGGCCATGTTATGCCGGTCTGGTCAGTGCGCCGAGAAACACGGCGAAGCGAGCGAAGTCGCCGAGCAGGAGCGTTCCGGACCCGCTTGGCTGTTCTCCTTCTTCAGTGGAGTCCAGTTGGAAAGCCTGTTCGATCTGAGGCGCACTCCGAACCTCCTGCAGCCGCCACTTGCCCGGGCTTCCGCCAATATGCGCGACACGGGGACCCAAGGCCATGAGGTTCAAGAAGCGAGCAGCCCGCTGCACGAGCACCGAATCCTCTTCAGGGTCAGAATATTGCAGCGCGATGACGTGGGGGCGGCGCTTTGCCTCAAGCGCGTCAAAGATGATCGCGTTGATGTGCTCGTCAGAGAAGCTGTAGCCACACACGAACAGGATTGCATCATCGCGCTCCAGGACACGGGTGAGCCGGTCGAGCAACGCGGAATACGGCTGCTTCCGAGATTCATCGTACTTGTGGTGCGACGGGAGGATCATCTCCCCCTCGTTGTGCGGATCTGTGCGCACTACCCGTTGGCGGCCCCTTACGGTGTCCAGCCGCCAGTTGATAGAACCGTGGATTTTCCAAAGCCTGGTCCAGGCTGGACCCGGCGCACTTTCCGGGCGCGTCAGGCTGTCGTGAGAAAAGAAAGGTCGGTTGCAGCCCACGAAACCGTCGAAAGCAGGAACACGTTCTGCCTCGAGCGCAGTTTCAATCAATACGTCGTAATTCGTGGTGAAAATTTCGACGGGGTGCGCGCGCGGCATACGCGCGATCCAGCGCACAAATTCCTCATGCGGCAGCTTTTCAGGGAAGCTTGAGGGATCCGGATTCACCTGGGCCGCAATCGTGCTCCGGATCGTCTTTTCAAGTTGGGCGAGGTCAGCGGCTGTCAGCCCGGAGAGCGTGTCGCCGGCTCCGATAGCGTACAGTTTCCGTCGGACGCAGGACAGGATGTCCTCGATGTTTGACGGCCGATCTTTTGGCCGGATCTCAACTTCGATGGCATCGTAGGCGGCTCCGAACCGCGGATCTGCGCCCTCGGGATCCAGCTTTCGGATCTCTTTCACGCAAATGTTCGTCAATTCGGCAACATTTGGAATCAACGACCGCGTCTTGGGGATTGTCTCTTGGCCGGTCTGCTCCGGCTGAGTGCCCAAGTCTTCGACAACGACCGGAATGCGCACTGCGCAAGAGCTTCCCGCGCCAAACAGAAACGCGACATTCGCGTCTGGCTGCGTCAGATGATTGCGCAGCGTTTCCAGCACTTTCCAAGGATCATGTGTCGCCATTGGCCACCCAATTTACGCAGAGAGGCAACCGACTCTCTCCGCAACTAAAAGTATATCACGGAAAACAACCGCGCTGTGCGACTACGTTGAGCAACTCCCAGAGCGCAAGTGCAGATCAACACGTATCCAGACCTAGCGACAACAGACCTTGCGAACATAGGTGTTGCCGTAGGTCATGAAAGCATCGTCCGGTATTGAGCCCTTCTCCTTCAGCGTCTTCACCAGGTTGGCGGCCACATCTTCGTTGAAGGTGTCTTCCAACGTAATTGCGAACCAACCATTGGTGGCTAGATGGGCCGCAAGCGGGATCGGCGCGGAGCGCACGTAAGACTCCGCCTCGGGCAAATTGTCGAAACTCTTAATCTGGATATGGCGCTGGCCGAAGGGGCCACTATCGTACTGGTCAACGAAAACCCAGGTGTGGTGCATGTAGCCGATCTGGTCGCTCGACCGAACACGGTACCAGCGATCGGCGCTGTCGAGAATGGCGACCGGGCTTCCGTTCCGGAGATTCACCACATTGGCCGCCTTTCCATCCGGCAAGGCCTTCACCGGGGCCGCGCCTTTGGGGTGCCTGATACGGCCGGAGCGAGCCTCGGGGATCGACAGCGGCGACCCACTCTGAATGGAAGGCGAAGGCAGAGCCGCGATGTTGGGCTGTGGCGTGGCGGAAGGGGCTGGCGTTGGCAGGGGAACCTGCGGCTGGCCGACATCCACTTGGTTTGTGACCCGGTACTGCTTCATCTCGCTGTTCGAGAGGTAGCGCATGTCGTCACTGTCATATTGCAGCGAAAGCTGAAGCAAGGCGGGATCAACGCCCATTTCGATCATATACGTCATCACATCGGCCGTGAGCTGTTGGACAGCAGAAACGGCCGTCTGGGTATCGATCGCGTGGCTCCCGCTAAAGGAGGATTTGTGGACGCCAATCGCGCCCGGCTCTGACCAGCGAATAACTCCGCCAAGGAAAGCCAAGGCGCAAGCCGAAGCGCAATTCGGTCCTTTAGGTTGTAGCGTATTGAGCCTGTATGAGCGGATGAGCCGACCCAGCTCCATTGCCTTCATGACATTTCCGCCGGGCGAATTGAACCCAACCACCGAAGGATTGTGCGACCTCACCACGGATGCGAACTCATCGAGATTGTCGTCGTAGGAAAACTCGCCGAGAACCATCACGTAGCGGAGACCGTCAGGCGTCTGCTCGGGTTGATAGCTCAATCCGGCATGGGCAGTCGCAGTGACGACAATCCATGCGGCCAATGCAACCAACAGCGCCAAAGATTGCCGAACCATCACCCTCACCCCCGGCCAGAATTTAACGCCCTCGATTGCTGCTGTCGAATCATGCCGCGAAATATCGTGACAGGACACTTAAGGCAGGCGCGATAGTTTAATAGACGGGCAGCAGCTCCGCTGGTCTTGGCACCGTCGGACTTTGTACCAACTGCCCAAGCTACATTTCCGATGGTTGAACATAGGGAGTTCACTTGGGGTAGACCCGCCGCTTAATAGAACGCCAACGGACTGCCGGTAAGCGTTGATCCAACAAAGGACGTACCGCTTGCCTCATATCACGTACGCTATCGGCGATATCCATGGACGTGCCGACCTTCTGGAGCCACTGTTATTTGCGATCGAAGACGACGCATCTGCGTCCCGTGTCGAACCTCGTGTGCTATTCCTCGGCGACATCATCGACCGCGGCCCTAGCAGCCGGGAAGCTATGGACCTCGTCTGCGACGCCCTGGCCCGATGGCCGCGTTCACGGCTGATCCGGGGCAATCACGATTCCTACTTCCTCGATTTCATGACGGCCGATCTGGTCGACGACGACAGATTTGGGAAATGGCTGATGCGGCTTGGTGGATACCAGACGATGGAATCCTACGGGCTCCTTTCAGCGAGGAACATCCGGCATGCCACTGAAAGCTTTCGAACAATCCATCCTCGGCATCTGGAGGCGTTCGAGAATTCATGCAGGATTGTCGTCGACGATCGCTTCGCCTTTGTCCACGCAGGCATAGATCCGCTCCGCCCAATCGACGACCAGGATCCAAAAGACCTCATGCTGATCAGGGAAAGGTTCCTTGGGTACGACGGGCATCTGTCTCACGTCATCGTCCACGGGCATACCCCCACGTCGGATAACTTTCCGGACGTGAGAGCCTGGCGGATCGCCATAGATACCGGTGCCTATGCATCCGGGAGGCTGAGCTGTTTGGCCATCCCTGAGGACGAACGAAACCTTCACTTCCTCTTTGCTACTGCATTCGGCCGGAACATTGAGGTCACACGGGAGACGCAGACGGATGACAGGTTTTGTACGCCTCAAGGCGAAGTACCCTCACCTCATTCCGGCAACCATGAGCTTCGATGCGGAATAGGCTGGGAGCTGGTTCTTGATCGCTACTTTACGACGTAGCACTAGCCTTGCCTGGGGACGCGCGGCTGCGCCTCGATGCGGTTTATGAGAAATACGGGAGTCTCAGAATCGAAGCTGTGGCCATGGGGCCCAGTACCCCGGAGGTTCTCCACGCGCTCGACAAGGCCGCGGCTATCGCAGAGTCGCGCTCGTATCGATGTTGTGAGACCTGTGGTGCACCGGGAAGCTTTCGTGATCGGGGGTTGCTGTACGTCGCGTGTGAGGCCCACGCGAGGGGGGCAGCCGCGCTGCCGCCAGACGAAGGTGGCACTACCCTGGACGGAATTGCCTATGAGTACGACGAAGGCATCGACGACCTGATTGCCATGAAGCGAGCAGGAAGCTGCTGAATAGTGCACGGAACAGGTATTGCAGCTCGGGTGCCCGCGAGATCGGCCGCCCGAGTCGAACGGCAGCAGATCGGGCCTTGAGATAATACCCGATTAAGTCGTCGCAACTTCGGGGCTGGGAGCGCCCATTGTGGACCAAGAGCGCCCGCTTCTGATCAGTATGCCGCTACAATCGCCAGCCTGAGACTGCTGAAGAAGGTGGCCAGCGAGGGCAGTCTGTCGGCGCTCAGCGAAATAAGAGATGAAAATAGGAAAGCGCGAGTTTAGGCGAGTTCGTTCAATGCGGTCATGCAGATCTGCTTGATGCTCTTGGCATAAGGATCAGCCGACCAGTCCTTCCAACTGATGTGGGCGAGGTCTCCGGCCTGTTTCCGAAATTGAAACAGGCGGACGGCACTGTCCTTCGGGAGCATAATTGCATCATACAATGTGAAATCACGATGCCACCTGATTGCGGCAATCCATGAGGCCTTGTCCAAATTTCGTTGTTTCAAGGACACTCGCGGGTATGGACCATCCGTTCCCAGGATACGCGACTTGACCTCGATCAGGCCATAGGACCGAGACCGAACGTCGGACCCTAGATTGTTGCCGCCGATGACTTCCCCTCCTGTCGCAATGGCAACAAGTAGCTCGCTCAGCAGTTCATGGCTTATGTGATCGTAACGGGCAATGCATCGCGATCTCTGCAGGATTTGCATCATCTCATTGGCGTCTTCGACTGCGAATTCCTGTTTGTTAAGCATTAGGTTCACCGAGCAGTTCCGATCACGTTGCTATTCGCCGATTCGATCATGGCGTCGAGGTGAATTTTGCAAATGGCACTCTGCTGCTGTTCCCGCCCGGGACGGGCAGCCCTTTGGGTATCAGCCGGCCATTTCAAGTTTCCTCGAGCGACGTGGTCTAAACTCGAACTTTTATCTTCTCGTCTCTTCGAAGCCAGTTCTGATCCGCAATCGCCGGCGGTCGTGCAAGCTGGAGACGCCGGAGCATCTCAACTGAAAGTTAGCACGTAGAACGTGGCACGCTCGCAAGCATCGCCCGTTGCAGGCAAATAGTTATTGCTCCCGCGGAAATGCCCTACTAGTGCTTGATTGGGCGCGAACTTGGGGGTGTGGCAATGGGCTTCTCTGTCCGGAAATCGGTCTCGGTCGGACCGTTCCGATTCAATTTGTCAAAATCAGGAATTGGAGCGTCGGTCGGGATCCCGGGATTAAGAATAGGGACTGGCCGCCCGCGAGGCAATTACGTGCATGCCGGAATGGGCGGTTTCTATTATCGTTCCACCCTATCCTCGCCGAAGCCACCACTTCGACCCGCTGCGGCCCCATCAGGCGGCGTTTCAATTCCTGCCGATCCACATGGCAACGTAGTGATGCACGAAATCGAGAGCGGTTCGGTTCTCGATATGGTGCCGGAATCGGCAGCCACTCTATTGGCCGAGATCAACAGCAAGCATTCGATGATCACGCTTAGCAGTGTAGCTATGGTCATTGGCGCAATGGTCGTGGCCGGAACATTCTTCGCCGGGCTAAGAGACCTTGCCACGATGTTGGCAGTGGTAGCCGTATTCGCGGTGATTGGAGCGAGGTACATAGATAAGATCCGGCGGTCTGTCGTCCTATTCTATGATTTCGAACCTGATCTCCTCGTTCGATACCAAGGCTTTGTCGACGCTTTCGAACGGCTCCGCGGGTCAAACGCGATCTGGCATGTGGCCGCTGAGGGAAACGACAACAACTGGAAACGGAACGCCGGGGCTACGCGCATCCAGAACCGAAGCGCCATCCAATTTTCGTTATCAAGTCCTCCGGTGGTGAAGTCGAACATCGACGTGCCCACGATTCCGGTGGGAAAGCAGGTTCTCCATTTCTTCCCCGACAGGCTTCTTGTCGTAGACAGCTCAAAGGTTGGGGCTGTCGAATACACGGACCTCGGATTGGACGCGCATCCTATCAGGTTCGTCGAGGATGGCCGTGTCCCGTCCGACGCAAAGATCATCGGACATACCTGGCGGCACCCGAACAAGAACGGCGGGCCCGATCGGCGTTTCAGCAACAATGTGCAATTGCCCGTGTGCGCTTACGAAGAAATGCACTTCTCCAGCAAAAGCGGTCTGAACGAACTGATCCAAGTAAGTGTCGAAGGACGAATGGGGCCGTTTGTTTCGGAACTGCGGCGGCTCGTTTCGCCGGGCGTCGCGTCTAAGCGATCTAATCCTTCGATGTTCGGAAGCGATGGCCCAGTCATATGAAATGCTTGCCCAAACTCGGCGCAGCCGTCTGGCTCGTGGCTGTATCAGCAAGCGCTTCGGCGGCTGAAGTCAAGGGAATAGCCAAGGTCATAGACGGCGATACGATCCGCATTGGCGGAACGACGATCCGACTGCACGGTATCGACGCTCCTGAGGCCGGACAAAAGTGCGTTACGGCATCTGGGAAGAGCTGGGACTGCGGCGACGCCGCGATGGACGGCCTTGGCGACCTGATCGCCGGGCACATTACGTGCGTCGGAACCGAATACGACGGTTATAACCGCCTTCTTGCAGTTTGCCGGAGTTCCGAGGGGATTGAAATAAACCGGACGCTGGTAAAAGATGGCCATGCTTGGGCCTTCCGGAAATACTCCTTCGACTACGCCAATGAAGAGGCGGAAGCCCGGGCGTCAAGGCTGAGAATTTGGCAGGCTGTGACTCAGACTCCTTGGGACTATCGAGCCGACAAGTGGAGGGTCGCCGAGCAAACGTCTCCGAACGGCTGCCCGATCAAAGGGAATATTTCAAACAACGGTCACATTTACCATGCGCCGTGGAGTCCTTGGTACAGTCGCACCAAGCTCAGTCTTGAAAAAGGAGAAAGGTGGTTCTGCTCAGAGCGGGAAGCGCTTGATGCGGGCTGGAGAGCGCCAGCATGGCGGTAAACAGACCTGTACCGCAGTTTGACGACATTCCGGGCTGGTTGGCGGGTTTCTCTAAACGGTACGATTCGTGTTGGGACATAATCTGGTGCAAGATTCTCGATTATCCGTGGCATCAAAGGCGAGTTCGCCAATGATGATGCGCCGGCAGCAATGGTGTCACCGCGCCTCGATTCCGATCGTTGGGACAAACGCGTCCTCCGCGACGAAGAAATAAGGTTGTTTTGTTGGTAGAGAAGTCATTCACAAGATCGCGGTGGTTGCTAGACCTGCTTCGCTTCCTCCCCCTGAAGAGCCAATTTGTTCTGTCTGGTAACGTCAGGGACCTGCAGGCTTATCAGGTCGCCGAAGGAATGGTGGCCCCAGTCCCCCTCACACATTGTCTAGAAAGCGAGCTGCGGGAAGCGGGCTATACTGAGGTCTTGCTCTTCGAACCCTTAACCGGTTTCCGCATTTTGAACGCCGACGGCTCAAGGCAAACTGGTTCTGTCCTCGAACGCATGGGCATCAACGCTTCGGAAGGGGCCATTGGCGGCGCTGAGTTACTTGGGGCTTCGATCGAACGTTTTGTCCGGCTGGACGGGCCTCCTACTGCAATGATTGTGGACTACGCATCAAGGCTCGTTAACCGGAACGAGGCGCTTTCGCCCGCGGAGCACCAGTTGTTTACGCGGGCCCTCATAGCTGCCCATGCCGCAAGAACGCGTCCCGCCGGCGAAAGCCGCAGTCCCTTATTCAATACCGTTATCTGGATCGTAGACAAGGAAGGCGACCTGCCTGATTGGTTCCTCGTCGAAAACCCGCGCATACGCCATATCCCACTTACCAAGCCTGACTATCCGACGCGTAGGATTCTCGCGGCAACGCTGCTCCGCAATTTAAGTGGAGGCAGAGAGGCACCTCCGGAAGCTGTCGCAAAAGCTGAAGAGGCATTCGCAAATCACACGGAGGGCCTTCTCCTCGCCGACCTCAATGCCGTAGCGCAATTGGGACGTAACGAGGGCGTGAAATTCGACCAGATCGCGGAGGCGGTCCGTCGTTTCAAGATCGGGGTTACGGAGGACCCGTGGCGAAAGATCGATCGCGGAAAAATCCGGGATGCTGGCGAATTCATCCGGCAACGTGTGAAAGGCCAGGAACACGCGGTCACCCACATGCTTGACATCGTCAAACGGGCGGTGACCGGCATCGGCAGATCTGGTCGGGGCGGCAATCCCAGAGGCGTGGCTTTCCTCGCCGGACCGACTGGCGTTGGAAAGACTGAGCTTGCCAAGACGGTCACCAGTCTCCTGTTTGGCGACGAAACTGCCTACATTCGTTTCGACATGTCGGAGTTCAGTGCCGAACATGCCGACCAACGGCTGATTGGCGCGCCACCTGGCTACGTCGGATACGACGTTGGCGGCGAACTGACGAATGCAATCCGCGAGAAGCCATTCAGTGTTGTGCTCTTTGACGAGATAGAAAAGGCCCATCCCCGGATTCTCGACAAGTTCCTGCAGATACTTGATGACGGAGTCCTGACATCAGGGCGTGGGGACCGCGTGTACTTTTCGGAAGCCCTCATACTCTTTACGTCTAATCTTGGCATCTACTCGACCGACGGCACGGGGCAACGTGTTGCGAATGTGACGCCCGCCGACAGGCATGAAACGGTAGATGCCAAAGTTAAATCGGAGATCGAAAACCATTTCAAACTGGTGCTCAACCGCCCTGAAATATTGAACCGGATCGGGGAAAACGTGATAGTTTTCGACTTCATCCGGGATGACGTAGCTTCTGACATTTTCGACAATATCGTCGGAAATCTACTGGGACACGCACGTAGCATCGGATTCGAAATCACCCTGAGCCAGCTAGCGAACGAAACTTTACGGAAACTCTGTATTTCGGACTTGACCAATGGCGGCCGCGGCATCCGAAACCAAATCGAGGCGCACTTGACGAACCCGCTCTCTCGCGCCCTGTTTGACCGAGACTCTGATAGCGGGGCTTTCGAGATCGTAGATATCCTTCCAGGCGCGGTCACGACACTGGTCCTCTCGCCGAAGCTCCCTACTCCATGACAGTGGTCGGAATTTCCCGCCTACACTATCCGGTGACTACCCTCGGACCGGGGCAGCGGATCGGGATCTGGTTCCAGGGATGCTCCATCCGCTGTCACGGATGCATCTCCGCCGACACTTGGTCCGACAGGCGCGGGAAAACCTCGCTCGAGTCTCTTCTGGAGGCAATCGATCCCTGGATCACCGAAGCCGACGGGTTCACAATTTCTGGCGGCGAGCCTTTTGACCAGCCTGAAGCTTTGCATGGCCTGCTTACCAGACTACGGCTCCGATCATCCGCAGATATCCTCGTGTTCTCAGGCCATCCGTTCGAAGCGATCGAGGACCATGTCGACCGGTCGAGCGGCTTGATCGACGCGCTCATCTCAGATCCGTTCGAGTTGCACGCACCGCAGACATTGGCGCTTCGTGGAAGCGACAACCAGAGGCTCCATCTCCTCACGGATCTCGGCCGGCGGAGATTCTCCGCCTACGACCGCCCTGCCGAGTTATCAGACAGGTCGTTCGACCTCATGGTCGATGAGGTCGGGGCGGTTTGGTTGGCCGGCATTCCCGGTCGCGGAGACTTCCGGAAGCTAGCGGCCCTGATGGAAGAACAGGGTCACGGCGTAGTCACTACCGAGGACCTGCGGTCCACAGCGATCCATATAGGCAAGCAATGATCCGTTTTTGTCCGAACTGTGAAACAGAGCGCCCTCTGAGCGAAATCTTCTGCGAGGGCAGCCGCCAGGGGGCAACGTGTAACTGGGATCTGACCTCGGCCCCCATCCGCAGCGCAGGCTCGCAGTCAGGGACGGCCGAAGTTCCAGTTCCAACAGAAAGGACCTGTTCCCAAGGGCACCCCGTTGAGGAAGGCGACGTCATCTGCTTCACTTGCGGGACCGATCTCCCAGCCGACCTGACAGTCGAAGTGAGTGCCCTGTCGCCGGCGGACAATGCGATTGTCGAAACGGCCCCCGGAATCGAAGTGACGGAAATAGCCGGATGGCAGCTTATCCGAAAGCTCGCGGCTTCAAACGTTGTGAGTGAAAGGTTCCTTACGCAAGAACCAGAAAGCGGCAAACCCGCGGTACTCACCCTTTACGCCGACGCGGCCGAACCCGACCCGGCAGTTTATGATGTTGTCCGCAATCTCCCCCGCGACCATGTGCAGGAAATTCTCGATATCGGCCGCTGGAGTGACCGCGCTTATGAGGTTGCGGAAGAAATCACAGGTGGTTCCCTGGCTGAACTCGGCCATACAGGATCCGGCTTGGATGCAATTCAGCGCTTGGTTTCCGAGATTGGAGGAGCGCTGCACGCATTTTCGAACTCGGGCCTTCGGCACCGCGATCTCCATCCGGGTAACATCATCGTAAGGACCAGAAACCCGCTGGACCTCGTCGTCACCGGATTCGGTTCAGCCCGTCTTTCGGACTTCGATCTTGACGTGGTCTCTCCTTTGGAGACTACGCGGTACATGGCTCCGGAAGCCATTGCAGGGGGAGTTGCGGCTGCCTCCGACTGGTGGAGTCTTGGAATGATCGTTTTGGAGCAAGCCACGGCGGGCGCTTGCTTCGAAGGGGTCAACCAGCAAGCCTTCCTCATCTACGTCCTGACGAACGGCGTGCCGATCCCTTCTGACCTCGATCCTTCAGTGGAGGTATTGCTGCGCGGCCTGCTGGCCCGCGATCATCGAAAACGCTGGCAATGGAAAGAAGTGAGAGGCTGGCTCGAGGGTGAGGAAATTCCTGTCCCAACGGAGGCCGCCTCTGTCAATGAGACCAGCGGTCGGGTTCCGATCGCACTGGCAGGCACGAGCCACGACAAGGCCGCGAAATACGCGCTTGCGGCGGCCGAAGCCGTGAACTGGGACGAAGCTCGGGATCAGCTTGCACGGGGGGCAGTCGCTACATGGGTTGAGGATGCGGAACTGGATTCAAAAATCCGTTCAGGTATCCGCCAGCTAGCACATATCGAAGAGATATCGGATGATCTGCGTCTCTCGCTTGGACTGAAGGTGCTCAACCCGGCGATGCCCTTGATCGCCAAAGGCAACATCGTCACGCCTGGTTGGCTATTGGATCATCCCGAGGAAGGCTACAACCTCATTGCGGGACCGGCACCCGACTTTCTCAAGCGCATTGACGCTGAACCGTGGCTTGGCAAGCTCAAGGAGAGGGTAGCAACGGTCAGGGCCAGAGCAAGGCAACTCGGGATAGAGCTGAACGAAGACGACTTGCGGATAAACCTCCTCTCTACATCCAAGGCTCGTCTGTCGGCGCTCTGGGATGATCGCCGCCGCCTGTTCCCCGATACCGATCATCCCGGTCTCGTTTCGCTTATCGAGCGAAGGCAGACGACGGAAGAGGATTTTATACTCTTATTGTCCGCGGTCTTGGGACAGTTCAGATCGGTGCAGGAGATCCTGGAAGAAGCGCGAGATGCCGCCGAACGTGCTGGGGTGACCACATTTCGTGTGGACGCTGCGGAAGAAATGCTGGCCAGTTCCCGTCGCGACATCCACAAGATGATTGATGAACGGCTGACAGGTTTCGCGCGCTGCAACATCGCCCGCGTCGACGAATGGGCTGATCAGTTCCGGCTCGATCGTAGAATGCCCATAGGTCGGGCGCTTGCGCTCCTTTCAGTTCCCGAAGAGAGTTGGGTGGAGCCGCCGAAGCAGGCCTATGTCTCGACTCTCCTTGACTACTTCGCGAAGAAGATTTCGGGAAGCATCTTGCGAGGTCCCCTCACCCGTATGCTGATCGGGAAGTCCACCCCCCGCGTCGATCTAATGGAACTTGGCAGCGAGCGAAGGACCGCACCGGCGATACTGGACCAAATCCTCGCGCGCACTGACCACACGATCGACATCGATCCAAGCGTGTTTGTCGGACCCGAAACACTGGAACGCCGTCTTCGATCACTCTACGCCCATTCAACCCTGTACAAGCGCGATACTGGCATTGACGGCTTGTATCTAGGATTCCCCATTCTGCTGATGAGGGACGTCCGCGGCAATACACGGACCCGTATCGCACCGGTTCTGCTGTGGCCGGTCAAGATCAGTCCGCAGGTCGGAAACCGCGGACATGTGTCGGTGTCATTCGATCGCGACCGTGACGAAGTGCGGCTCAATCCTGCGTTCGAGGGCATGATTGGGATCGAAGCGTCCCGACGATGGCTGGACGCCGCATCCGATCTCCTTGGACGTGCAAGTTTTACCGCTGCAGACGTGATGGATTCCTTTGGAACGACGCTTGCCTCGGTTCGCAGCCGCGAACTGAAACCGGTTCCAGGCCGTGAAACGGAGGTGGAGCCGGGCAGGCCAGAAGTTGAATGCTCGGCGGTGTTCTTCCATCTGGCGTACATGGGGCAGGCGGTCGTGGAGGACCTTAGGCAACTCAAGGGAATCCCGCCCGCCGGTACGGCTCTCGAAACCGCACTCAGGGTAACCAGCCAGGACTGGAGCGCCCGAGAGATTCCTGCTGTTCCGGAGAACGACCGTTATTTCACGGTGGCCAGCGATCCATCCCAGGAAGCTGCCGTACTGGAGGCGCGAGGGGCACCGGGGCTGCTGATCGAGGGACCACCTGGAACGGGAAAGAGCCAAACGATCGTGAACATGGTGGCTGATGCGATCGGTCGGAAGAAAAGCCTGCTGGTCGTCTGCCAAAAACAGGCAGCTCTCGAAGTTGTCAAGAAACGGCTGGAGGCAGAAGGGCTGGGCGAGCGGATCGTAATGATTTCCGACATGAACCGGGACCGTGAGCCGACCATTCGCGCTGTTCGCGAGCAACTTGAAACCCTGTTTTCCCGACCTCGTGGAGGAGCACCGCTGTGGAAGCGGGAACGCGAGATGCACGCCGCCCGAATTCACGCATTGGAGACCGAACTAGACCAGCATCACGCAGCTTTGCATCAGGTTGATGAAGCTACTGGCGGAACCTACCGCACCCTTCTAGGAGAACTGATCGCGCTCGAGGTGGGTGCACGACCGGCTTTGGAAGTCACGGCGTTGCGCCGGCTGCTCGCCGACTTGGACCCGTTCAAAGTTGCAGAACTGGAAGAAACCTGCGGAGCTCAGGTGCAGCACTGGCTTCCTGCGAAATACGAGGGCAGCCCACTTTCCGTCCTCAAATCCTTCACTCCGGACGCGGCCACCGCAAGCGCTTTCTCAGATGACTTCGAAGCGCTTCGGCGCAACGAATCCTATCGCGCGGAAGTCCTGGAGCGGACGCTGGACGCGATCCCGCTTTCGGACCCCGAACCGTACCGCAAGTGGTTCAATGAGCACGACAGCGAATTCAGGTCGATGTCGGCTGCGACTCGAAATGAGTTGGCCAGGTGGTTGCAGCTGTCCCGCCGCGATGCCGCAGGGCAAAGCGACGTCACCAACTTGGCCCAAACTCTGTTGGAGGTTGAACGGAAGCTCCGTAATGTCGAGCATTCGCCAGTGTCTAGCAAGGTTTCACACGTCGCAGTCTCCCTTTCGGACCAAGACCTAGAGCAGTCCGTAAAATTGGCAGCTTCGGTGACGGCTCCGGTCTCCGGCATCGGCCGGTTCAATCCTCTTCGCTGGAACAGAAAGCGCCAACTCCGAGGTTTTCTGGAAGATCACAAACTTGGCGACGGGCCTGAGGACATTGCAGCGTTTCTAACGGCCGGACAGATGGAGCAAATTCGGCGTCCGCTCCGCGACCGCCTTCGGTCATTGCTGTCCACGATAAGGGAAGACGGCTTGGTTGCGAGAGACGCTGCCGCGCGGGAACTGGCGGACATCGCATCGCACCGAAGCGCCAGCCTTGGTGTTTGCCAGCGTCTTGCGGATGCTGTTTCGGCGTTTCCGGATCCACTTAGGCTTGAAACGATCGTTTCGAGCGGATCGCTTGAAGCGTACGAGAACCTCAAGACTAGTGCCGAGCATGCTTTCGAGAGGTACGAAGCCCGGCAGTTCAGTCGAGCTGCCCTCGACAACCTTTCGCCTTGGTTTGAGAAAACGTGGCTCGACGGGCGGCGCGCTGAAATCGACGCCGACGGGGCAACTTCAGACGCAATTTTGAAAGTCGCGGAGAGCCTCCCTGCCCTTGCCTCCTACCAGCGCTTCCGCATCAGGGCGTCGCGGATCGGAGATACCGCGATGAGGGTATTCGGAGTGTTGCGCAGCAAGGATGTCTTGCTGGCAGAGATCCCCGATGCAGAGTTGGAATCGGAGACGCGCAGGATTATTGCCCGCGAAGCGCGTTTGGCCTGGAAGGCGCGGATCGAGGCTGATAACCCGACCCTCCTATACGAGACTGGAGAAATCCAGAGCAAAATCCGGGCTCTTGCCGAAGCAGATCACGCGATGCGACGAACCAACCGCGACTTGCTGATTGAAGGCATCGACGTCGGCCGCATCCGCCCGCTTCGGGAGTGGGAAGACATCACGCGGTTGCGCGGGCAGCGGGCACGACGTCTGCGGGAGTTCCTGGACCGGGGCACGGATCTCGGACTGATGGAACTTCGTCCTGTCTGGCTGATGAACCCGGACGTTGCAAGCCGGGTCCTGCCTCTCAGGGGCGCAATGTTTGACGTCGTGATCTACGATGAATCGTCCCAGATGCCGGTTGAATATTCACTCCCCACACTATTTCGGGGAGACATCGTCATCGTCAGCGGCGACGAGAAGCAAATGCCCCCGACGGCGTTCTTCTCGAGCAAAGTCGAAAACGACGAAGCCGACATCTTCGATGGTGAAGAACTGGAGGAGAACGCGAGCGACGAGGATAGGGACATCTATACCGAAACATGGAACAGGCGCGAGATCAAAGATTGTCCCGATCTCCTGCAGCTTGCCAGGACTGTACTCCCGTCAACCACGCTCCAGATCCATTACCGGTCCGCATACCGGGAGTTGATAGGCTTCTCCAACGCCTCGTTCTATGGCAACCGGCTCAACGTTCCCGTCAAACATCCGGACGACGAAGTCAGGCGTGCGAGACCTATAGAACTAGTCCGTGTTGACGGGATTTACAGCGACCAGACCAACCGGATGGAAGCGGACAAGGTGGTTGAGCTCCTTGCTGAGCTTTGGAGCCGCGACAGCGCGCCGCCAACGGTCGGTGTCGTCACTTTCAACCGCAAACAGGCGGACCTCATCGAGGAAGTCCTCGAAGAAAGGGCTGAGAACGATGCCGACTTCCGAGTTGCCCTGGCGAGGGAGCGGGAGCGCATCGAGGATGGCGAGGACATGGGCTTCTTCGTCAAAAACGTTGAAAACGTGCAGGGTGACGAGCGGGACGTGATAGTGTTTTCATCGACATTCGGGAGGAACGGACAAGGCACTTTCCGGCGCAATTTCGGCGTTCTCGGTCAGAAAGGCGGTCAACGCCGCCTGAACGTTGCCGTCACCCGGGCAAGATCGAAGGTCGTGATGGTGACCTCGATACCCATTGCTGAGATTTCGGACATGCTATCCTCCCGGAGGCCTCCTTCCGCTCCACGCGACTTTCTACAAGGCTATCTCGAATACGCTCGCGCCATATCGGCAGGCGAATTCGAAAGTGGCCGTACGCTGCTCTTGCGTCTCGCAACGGAACACGGAGGCGAGAAGGAACGTGTCGCTACCGAACAGGACGGCTTCTCCGACTCGGTCGCGTCCTTTCTGCGCGAGCAGGGTTGGCGTCCTCAGCAGGCACACGATGGAGGTGCGTTCGGGCTCGATTTCGCAATCGAGGACCCGAGGACTGGCCTCTTCGGTATTGGCATCGAATGCGACGCTCCCCGCCACCGGATTTTGGAAACGGCCCGTGCCCGCGAGGTATGGCGGCCGAAGGTCCTCGGCCGGGCGATTCCCCGCATCCACCGCGTTTCGTCCCACGGGTGGTTTCACAACAAAACGGAGGAGCGCGCGCGGCTCCGGACGGCAGTTATCGAAGCACTCGGACATGGAGCAAGCCGATGAGTGGTCCAAAGGTTGTCCGTATAATAACCAGGGAAGAAATGATTGCCCTGTGCGAACGCCTTCTCGCCCAGTTTGAAGCGGCGATGGCCGAATGGGTGCGTATTGGCCGCCGTAATGGCACGGTGGACGACGGTGACATCGAAGCTGTCGCTGCCCGCGGGAGCGCTTTGAAGAATTTGCTGGCCTCGGACAGGTTCATGGACCTGCAGAAACAGGTCGCCGCTGAGATCTCCTATCTCGCGTCTGACACCCAGGTGCGCCTAGTGAAAGCAGCGGATGCGGAAACAGAAAAGCGGAAGTCCGCACGTCGCCTTCAGAAATCCGCCGAGACGCTCGCAGTAGCGTTGGGACGGGCTGGCCGCGACATCCCAACAGAGTTGGCAGCCGTGCTGAAGTCGGGAACCCTTTCTCGGCAGCAGCTGGAAGCAGCCATCAGCGGAGCAATGAAATCGCTAATGGGATCCCATTCGGCGGGCGGAATTTCCGAACACCAGCGCGAACTCGCGAATTGTCTCGGAGAAGGCGAACGAAGGCTGACGTTTTCGGAATGGGCGTCCGCTCAGCCGCTTGTGGACGACGATTTGTTGGACTCGATAGACACGCATCTAGCGGAGCTGTCGACGCTCGCCGGGACGGATGCGGCGGCAGCTTTCGAAGAACGCGCCGCCGCCGTGGCCGTCGAAAAATCTTCGCGCAAGCAGTTGCTCGCCGACAGCCTCCTAATCGATCTCGCGGCCGCAACCAAACAGGCGCGGGACAGGATCAAGCTGCGGCCGACTCTAGCCTCGCTCCGGAAAGAATTGGAAAAATTTGACAGTGAACGGGCGCGTTCCCTAGCCCAAGAACTTGATGCAGTGCTTGGGTCAGGAGGCTTGGCCAGTGCGCCTTTGCACATTGAACGTGCAGAGGCTTACCTAAAGGAGCAGGCTGACGCAGCGGCCTCTCGCGCACGCCGCCGTGCCGTCCTCGAAGGACTGTCCGCATTGGGATACGACGTCAGGGAGGGAATGGAAACAGCGTGGGTGAAGGACGGCCGCATCACAATGCGAAAGGCATCCGACCCCGGCTTCGGGATTGAGGTTGGGGGGAATCCGGGAGGCAATTTGCAGATGCGGGCAGTTGTATTCGACGGGGGCGCACAGCGCAACACCGGACGAGATATCGACATGGAAACAGCATGGTGCGGTGAGTTTTCTCAGCTTCGGGAGATGTTCGCCACAAACGGAGGCGAAATACTCATTGAAAAAGCGCTCGCTGTAGGCGCGGTGCCATTGAAGGTGGTGGCTTCGAATACAGTCGACGAAATCGTCGCCGAGGTAGCCAGAGGAGCACGACACAGCTAGCACGGTGTCTGCCGGCAAGATATGAATGGCGCTTGGACGATTTGGTTCGGAGTCCTCCAAGTTGCCGGATGTACAAACCTCGGCAGAAGAATATCCACTCGATACGTCGCGGTGATAGTCATCAGGAACACGGGCCACTCTTACGAACTCAGCGCCAGCGACCTCGTCGGCCATCTCAGCTGCCGGCATCTGACGCAGCTTGACCGGGCCGTTGCCGACGGAACATCCGCCAAACCTCAAGTATGGGACCCGCTCCTTGAGATATTGCGGGAGCGCGGGGCGGCACATGAGCGAAAATACGTGGAGCACCTGACAAGTCTGGGGCTTCAGACCGTCACTATTGATGGTATCGGCGTTTCATCCGACGCCGTCGCAGAAACCATTTCGGCCATGAGAGATGGAGTCGATGCAATTGTGCAAGGGGCGCTTGCACACGGGATTTGGGTAGGCCGGACAGATGTGCTCCTCAGGGTAATGACGCCAAGCGCGTTCGGAAATTGGTCCTACGAACCGGTCGACACCAAGCTGGCCCGAGAAACCAAGGCAGGATCGGTCCTGCAGCTCTGCCTCTATTCGGATCTCCTTCGAGAAACTCAGGGATGCGCACCCGAATTCATGCACATCGTTCGGCCATGGTCAGACTTCGTGCCCCAGAGTTACCGGTTTTCCGATTACGCGGCCTATTTTCGTAAAGTGCAGAGAGGACTCGCTACCTCAATAACGGCTGTATCGAATGAAGCCACCTACCCTGATCCGCAGGAGCATTGCGACATCTGCCGCTGGGAGAGGACGTGCGACCAGCGCCGCCGTGATGACGATCACCTTTGTGTTGTGGCAGGCATATCGAAACTGCAGATTTCTGAACTCGGTGATCACGACATCAAAACGCTAGCTGCGCTTGCTGCCACCCCGGTTCCGCTACAATGGAAGCCGGACCGCGGTTCGGCACAGGCACTGACCCGCATCAGGGAACAAGCACGAATCCAGCATGAGGCGCGCAAGACTGGCGACAAGATTTTCGAGTTGTTGCCGGTCGAGCCAGGATTTGGCTTCAGCCTTCTCCCGGCACCCTCGCCCGGCGATGTTTTCCTGGACCTGGAAGGCGATCCCTTCGTCGGAGAGCACGGGCTGGAGTACCTTTTCGGCTATGCCTGCTTCGACGATGTGGGGAACCTTGGTTACCGCGGCAACTGGGCTTTCAGTCGCGCCGACGAGAAACGCGCTTTCGAAACGTTTGTAGATTTCCTGATGGCAAGGTGGGACCGCCATCCCGACCTCCATGTCTACCACTACGCACCATATGAGCCTGCAGCCCTGAAAACGCTGATGGGACGCTACGCAACCCGCGAAGATGAAATCGACCGACTGTTGCGCGCCGGCGTGTTCGTGGACCTCTACGGAATCGTGCGCAACGGATTGCGCGCAAGCGTCGAGAGCTACTCGATCAAGAGGCTGGAGCCGTTCTATGGGTTCGAGCGCAGCGTGCCGCTCAGCGCCGCAAACTCGGCACTTACCGAAATGTCGGCCAGTCTCGAGCTGGAGAATGCCCCGTCCGTCACCGAAGAAACAAGGGCGGTCGTGCTAGGGTATAATCAAGACGACTGCATTTCGACGGCCAGGTTGCGGGACTGGCTGGAGGCGCGCAGGGCCGAGGTTATCGCGACAGGAGTGGCCATTTCGCGGCCAGTTCCCGGCGATGGCGCGCCAGACGAAAAGATCACCGACTGGCTCGCGAGAATTGCACCACTGATCGAGTCACTTTCGGCCGGCATCCCTGTCGATCCGGCCGATCGGGATGGCGAACAGCAAGCGCGCTGGATCCTCGCAAATATCCTGGATTGGCACCGGCGGGAACAGAAGGCCGTCTGGTGGGAGTACTTCCGCCTGGCCGCCTTGTCAGCAGATGACTTGATGGACGAGAAGGCGGGACTGTCCGGCTTGGAATTCGTTGACGCTGCCGGAGGAACCGCACGTGCGCCAATCCACCGGTATTCGTTTCCACCCCAGGAGACCGAACTACGCGGTGGCGAAGACTTGAAGAACCTCGGCGGCAATGATTTGGGCAAAGTCGCAGATATCTCATTCGACGACCTGACCATCGACATCAAGAAGCGCCAAGACAGTGCTGACATCCACCCGACCGCGGTGTTCGAGCACGGCACGGTTCGCATCGAGGTTCTAGCCGAAGCCCTTGCGCGAATAGGAGAGCACGTTGTCGCAAACGGGATTCACGGGAACGGCCCATATAAAGCAGCGCGTGCCCTGCTGCTCAAAGAGCCTATCCTCAGCTCCGGCGAAGCGGTCCGGCGGGAGGGCGAAACTACGCTTGATGCCGCGTTGCGAGCAGCGGGCGAATTGAGCAACGGCGTCTTTCCTATCCAAGGGCCGCCCGGCGCAGGGAAAACCTACACCGGCGCGCGCATGATTTGCGAGTTGGTCCGACGCGGCAAGAAAGTCGGCATCACTGCGAACAGCCACAAGGTGATCCGCAACCTGATCGATGCCGTGGTCAAGGCGGCGGACGAACTTGGGGTTGATCTTCAGTGCTGCCAAAAGGCTGGCGAGGCCGAAGACGCTCAACACCGTCTCTCGTTCGCCAAGAAGCCGGAAGACCTTTTAGCTGCTTTCGGCAACGGCACAGACGTCGGTGGCGGAACCGCCTGGTTATGGGCTCGTCAGGACGCGTTCGAGGCCGTCGACGTTCTGTTCGTCGACGAGGCGGCCCAAATGTCCTTGGCCAGCGTGCTGGCAGCCTCCAATGCCGCCAAGGCAGTGGTGTTGCTTGGTGACCCGCAGCAACTGGACCAGCCAACGAAGGGAACCCATCCCGAGGGGACTGGCACTTCTGCCCTCGCCCACATTCTCGGTAAAAGCCAGATCATTGCGCCTGATCAAGGGTTGTTCCTTGACGAGACGTGGCGGCTGCACCCGGATATCTGTGCGTTTACATCGGAGGCATTCTACGCGGGAAAGCTTCGCTCCAGGGAAGGTCGGGAAAGGCAGGTCATCAGGTCATCAGGACCGGTCAACGGTTCGGGCCTCCGCTATCTGCCGGTGGAGCATGTCGGCAACCAGAATTGCTCGCCGGAGGAGGCCGTCGCCGTTGCCGAACTGGTCAACCGAATGCTCGATGCCAGTTCAACCTGGATCGATGACAAGGGATGCGAACAGCCACTCGGATCAGAGGACATAGTGATAATCGCCCCCTACAACGCGCAGGTGTTCGAAATACAAAAGCACCTACCGCGAGCACGGGTGGGTACCGTGGACAAGTTCCAAGGACAGGAAGCGGCCATAGCGATTTACTCGACAGCCACTTCGAGCTATGCCGACGCGCCTCGAGGGATGGAGTTTCTTTACAGCCTGAACCGCCTAAATGTCGCGATTTCGCGCGCCAAATGCATCTCGATCCTTGTGAGTTCTCCGCAGATTTTCGAAGCGGAATGCCGGTCGCCGCGCCAGATGCAACTCGCTAACGCCTTCTGCCAATACCTGGAAATGGCGGACCCACTCGCGATTTGGTAACTCGTCTGCAAATGCCCATTCGGGCTGCGGGCTCGGTAGGCAGTCGCCTGCAGTGAGATGACTCTATCTTGCCTCCACACCGCCCCACGGCACCGCCGCCGCGCACTTTTGAGTTTCAAATTAAGCAGTCTTCAACTCCCGATAGGCGACGGTGCAACCGTCATCAACGGGGAGTTTGGAATTGACTGTATTACGAGCAGTAGACCTTTTCTGTGGGGCGGGTGGTTTCGCCCACGGAATGCAAAAGGCCGGAATTAAGATTGTGCGATCCATGGATCATGACCCAGCGGTCATTGAGGTCCACAAGACGAACATCAAGCACGTAGAGCACCGGCTTCCATTTCGGCCGGCACCCAGCAAACAGCCTCCGGTAGAGGATTCCGGGAAGTTCCGGCGGGGCCAAGTACACACCAGCCGCAAGACTCAACATGTTGTTGACCTTACGGCAATCGTCGACATAGCGCCGGAAGTCACCCACGACAAACCCGATATCATCTTCGGCGGCCCGCCCTGCCAAGCATTTTCAAGTGCCGGCAAGGGAGAGGGTGACGACGACCCGCGTTCGACGCTCACCGAAGCGTTCGCAATTATCGTTGCAGCGGCGCGGCCGAAGTATTTCGTCATGGAGAACGTCAAGGGGTTACGCAAATCCCTGACGTACAAGAGAGCTGTCGCGATCTTCAGACGAGTTGGCTACGGCCTATCGGAGGCCGTAGTAAACGCTTCCTCTTTCGGAACACCCCAAGCGCGCGAACGGCTGATCTTGGCAGGATGCCTCGACGAGACCGACGGCTGGTTTCATGCCTATCTCAACCAGTACAAATCAGCCCAGCGGATCAATGTAACGGACGTGCTGGGATCCGAGTTCGGAACTCTTTTTGACGACTTCACGCTCGACGCGGAGTGCCCGGATGCCGTCACGGAAGCAGCCTCCGACGAATATAAGGGATATCGTCTCCGCGAAGCGGACCTGAAAAAGCTCGCGGGGAAAAATCCCGAGACCCGATTTTACTACTGTGCGCCGGGCGGTCCAGCTTCCGGAGCAATCCACCGCACAGACAGACCAGCTCCCACTCTAATCCGGACATCGACCGACGGGCTGTCGCATCGTTACCGGCCGCAAGCGGGCGATCCTGTGGACCTGAGAAAGGTCGCGCAACCTTCTTTCGATCAGTTTTCACGACTAGCCGGCTATCCAGCGGGGTGGAACTGGGGAGCACTTCGTTCCCAGACTAGCGACAGCCGGAATCCTGACGACATGATCCTCGGTGCACGGCAAAGACAGCTCATGCTCGCCAATTCGGTACCGCCTCCGCTCGCGTTCGCCATTGGTCGCTCCATTGTTGATCACCACAACCGGAAAGTGCCGTCCGTACCGATCGAGGCCGCTGCGGTACAGCAGCGAACCTGGAAGGTGTCGACCCGGGAAGTGGCGCGCTACAAGGATTGGCTGCGGATAGCCAAGAGGCTTGCAGGGCGACGTCTGATCCAAGAGATAACTGATCTTCGTGCTGCCAAGGGTCTGACAGCTGACCGCGGGTTGGCGGCAGCGGCCGAAGAACTCAAGGCATTGGAAGGAATGCCGGCTACCGCCGAACCACATATGTCTCGCGGGAGGAAATCCCAGCTATGCCGGACCTTGGCAAACCTCGCGGAATTCCAGTACTACCAGTCGTACGTGCAGGCAGGCTTGTTCCCGGACGACGACAAATCTTATGCACGCGGCGATTTGCGGCGAATGCTGGAAGACGACGATCCGATCGATGACTCGTTTGACAACTTCGGGAAATTGTCACCTCCGCTGATCGGGTCGAAGCCGCCCCTCGCAGCTGAGTAATGGTCCAAGACTGCGGCCAGCACTGTTTGGCCGCAGTCGTCTCCTCGACCACCAAGCGCACCTGCATGTGGGGGTGGTGCGCTCAGTCCGGATCGATGTCTCGGTCGTCGAGCGGTCCTCCTTTCAGCAGAAAATCACGCCCTGACTTCTTTGACGGAGCGGATTTTTCCAAACCAAAGACGATACCGCGTTCGGTGTCGTGGATTTGCTGCGGCCCTTTGTTGGCGGCCGCATCAAGAAGCTCTTCAAACCGGTCCCGCGCCTGCTGAACCGTCCAAACTCCTTGGGTTCGATTGTCGTGCTTTCGATCAGGGTTCGACACGATCCAATCTCCATTTCGGCATCTTTACCGTTTGCCGGTGATTCCACATTAGCTCTTATTCGGCATTTCTGTAACGCGGGGGGCGTTTTAGAACGCGCGGGCCAAGGAGCCCACTCCTGATGTTCGTCCTCGACACGAATGTGCTGAGTGAATTCACGAAGCAAATCCCTGACCCGATTATAATGGGTTGGGTTGCGGCGAGGTCCCCGACGGAGCTCGCGATTCCTTTCGGTGCACTCGTCGAACTCCAGCGCGGTGTCGAGCTGTTGCGCCGTACGAATCCGGCACGTGCCCACCAACTTTCCCGATGGGTCGATGACTTGCTCGAGACAGATATGCCGTTTCTCAAAGCCGACGCCGCGGTGGCCCGCTTATATGGAGAGATGAACGTTGTGCCGGAGCTGCGTCACCTGTGGGTGCTGCACCGCCCCAGCCAGAGGCGCGGACCTGGCCAGGATTTATTGATTGCCGCTGCCGCGATCGTCCATGCAGCCGTGGTCGCTACAGTCGATGTGTTAGACTTTCTCACAATCAACAAATACTTCCGTCTGCCCGGCCTTTTTAATCCTCGGTCACAGGCTTGGGAGATCAGGCCGCGAACCCGAACGAATGGCTGCGCCGCACCCAGCGCAATTCAATCCGGCGACAATTTAGTCGGGGGAACTCTCGTCAAAAACGGGAGCCCGGAGACCAACACGTCGGGTGATTCTCGGTACGCCAGCCGTCTGTGGCAACTCCCTCCGAACAGTTCCACGTTCGGCTTCGAGGGGAGGATGGGGGCCCGATCTCGGTTGCCTTGCACCTAGCCAGAGGCATCCTGCCGGTCGCGATCGCTAGCCAGGTAACAAGAGAATATATGGCGCACTTCCCCCGTCGTCGCAGCCTCACTCCATGAAGATGTCTTATCGGTCTGAAGTGCCTGGTCCGGTTCCGGGATTCCCGGTCAGAAGGTCAACTTCGTGTTTTGACAAGCAGCCGCGCACAACCAGCGCATCGGCAAGGCGTTCAACGTCACGGCGGCGTTCCTCAACAATCCGCTTAGAGCGCCGATACTGTTCCGACAGGATCTGGTCGACACGCACCCGCAAATCGCGGTTAAGACTCAGCGCCGCGAACAGCTCGCTTTCCCGGTCATCAGACAGGTAAACCAGGCTTTCTCCCAATCCGTATGTGGCCTCCATCATCAGAGCATTGAGGGTTGCGGCGTGCAGGTCTGAACCCGTGCTGCCACCACCTCCGGCCGATCTTGAGCCGAGAACCACCTCCTCCGCAGCCAATCCGGCCAGCCCGACCGCGATGAGGTCGAGATACTCCGCAGGCACCCGTTCGCGCAGATTCTGGTGCCGAAAGGTCGTTCCCCCACCGTCCTGCGTCTGATTGCCGGAAGGGTCGAAGGCCTCCACGATGGTCACGCCCTGAAGGTCTCCGCTCCCGAGCGCAATTCCAACGATTGCATGCCCTGCCTCATGGACCGCTGTCCGTCGTCGCAGGCCTACTGGCAAAGGAACCATGGTCGGAAACTCGGAATGCAAATCCTCTAGCGCAATGGGCCGATGGGAACGGCGCGCCCGACGCCGGGCGTCTCGAACCAGCTTTTCCAACGAGGCTCCTGACCATCCTTCCGAACGCTTGGCGATTTCCGTCAGATCGGCAGCGGCTAACGCCCCCTGAAGATGCCACCGCAGGATTCCCTCACGGCCTTCCTGATCGGGCAGCGGAATTCGGACATGTCTGTCGAGGCGGCCGGCACGGACCAGGGCGGCATCGATCCGTCCTGGATAGTTGCAGGCTCCGACAACGACGACGCCCTCCCTGCCCTCCGCCCCGTCGATGCATTCAAGCAGGGCGGCGACCACTTCGGTGCAGTATTGGGCATTATGGTCGTCGAATTTCTCGCGGTCGCCGACGGCATCGATCTCGTCCAAAAATAGGATGCTGGGTGCGTTGGATTTTGCTTCTTCGAAGGCCCTGCGCATGGCTTTCAACATGTCGCCAAGATGCCCCCTCGCCTGCCAGCGCCCGATCGACCCAAGCACCAAATATGCGCCGCAGGTGCGTGCGAGAGCGCCAGCGAAGGTCGTTTTGCCCGTGCCTGGAGGGCCGCTCAGCAGAATGCCGCGGTCGACATCTTGCCATCCGATCTTGCCCGCTCGCCAATCGGCGAGGTCCCTCGCCAATTCCGTTCCCCACTCGCCCGCCTCACCCAATCCGTGGAGGTCCTCCAGCTTGGGGCCAGCGACATCCTTCCTCGGCTTGCTCGCGGTCACCAGCCTCATTCTCTCAATCGAGACGGCGGCCGGTCTCCCCCTCCGCAGCGTCGCTGCGATGATGCCCAGCGGCACCGTTGCGATGAAAGCGGCATCTGACTCCGAAACGTGGACGCCGAGGCACAACCGGCATGCGGCGGCAACGTGGCGGGCACTGGGCGGATCGACACTGACCACAGCATCCGCCGAGATTCTGAAGTCATCGGGTAGCGCTTCGGCAGTCTCCGCTACAACGACTACGCGCGATTTTTCGCTGAGGGCGATCGCAATGTCGTCCGGTTTTGACCCGGTTTTTCGGTATCCTGCCGAGCGCGTCAGGATGATCGTATCATCACTCCTGCTCCACTTGCGCTGGCGAAGGGATTCGCCAAGCGCAACGAAAGCAACAGCATCTTCATAGATAGCGAGGTCGGAGCCCTCGGGGATCACGATGCCAAGCACTGCCGGCTTGCCGCGCAGAAATCCATACTGATCACGGCAAGCGCGGGCCAGGCCGCAGTACGCGAGATACAGTGTCACGGACCGCGTAAGGTTGGCGTGAAGCTTTTGCCTGAATTTTGTCATGTCGACACCTTGTCGAGGGCCGTCATCCGCGATCCCAAGGATGGAGCAGAGAGCCGGATTTGGGGTTGTCAGTCACGCCATCTGCGTGCCGCAGTTTCGGGGCCGATCCGCGCTTCATCGAGTTCGACCTCAATGAAGCGGTGCAGGACCAGCGACGCGAATCCGGCTATTGGTGCTGTTTCTTTGAAGGCTGCCAGGCATTCGGTCACAGTCATGGAGCCGACCTCGTCCAACGCCGCGAGCAACCGCACCCGATCGCCCAGCGGACAATGCCAGCGCGCGTACCGCAGCAGGTCCCGGGCATTCTGGAGACGGTACCCTGCATTCATCTGAGTGGAATGCGTAGCAGAATAGCAGTGCCCTGCACGATGCGCTGCTTCAACGATCCATGATTCAGGGCCACCCGTCTGCCCGTCGACCGCATCCTCGATTGTGGTGCCACTCCCGCGTTCTACCAGGAAGTCGGGCACGTGGGCGGCTCCCCCCTCGCCCAATGCCGTCGGGAGACAGGTCCAGGATACGACATCCGTGTCGAAGTCGAGGAGGCAGCCCAGGTCTCGGGCGATTTGGGTGCGGAACAATGGAATGCCAAGGCAGCGCACGGTCCCCCGAGGCGCGAAGGTCTTGGAAGCGGCAATCCCGCGCGCGGCGGCGACGGGATCGTCTTGGATGTCAGGCTGGGCGCTCATCATACCCTCTCATACGCAAACAGGATCGGCCGCTGCGAGTGCAGCGTTTCGGCGCGATCAGCGTATGAGATGGACGGGCGCGTGTGTCATGGTTTGGAACAAATAGAGAACATGAAGCTGACTGTCAAGCACGGATTTGCGCCTGCGCCTCGGGCAATTGCCGACTCCTCGGGGCAACACAATCTCTGGCGGAAATTGAACACTGGCTCCGGCGCGCCGGCTGGAATTTAAAACATCCTCATTGCTGAGACCGCATTTGCGTGCGCGTCGAACCCTTCATAGCTTGCGAAGCGGTAGGTATGCCGCGCCATTTCACCATAGCCTTTCGCCGTGACATGGCCGACGGAGCTGGCCTTTAGGAAATCGTGCACGCTGAGGCCGCCACTGTAACGGGCAGCCCCCGATGTGGGCAGAACGGCATTGGGTCCCATCAGATAATTCGCCATGGACCCCGGTGCGTGCTCCCCCAAGAGTATCTCGGCTGCGTTTCGTATATGACTGAGGTGTTCGAACGGCGACTTTGACAGGATCTGCAGGTGCTCGGGAGCGTAGTCGTTGATGAAATCGTAGGCTTCCTGACGATCCCGGGTGATTACGATACCTCCGCGACTACCGCTCAGCACGTCTCGAGAGTACTCGATGCGACGCATACTCATCTTCCTCCAGCATTCAGGAACCAGCGCGCGTGCGGCTTCAGCCACGTCCCTCGACCATGTGACAAGGAAGGCTGACGAGTCCGAGCCGTGTTCAGCTTCGATCAAGAGGTCCAAGGCAGCCAGCCGTGGATTTGCAGTGTCGTCGGCGAGAATGATGCTCTCGCTTGGCCCAGCGGACACTCGCGAAGCGATCCTACCCTGGAGGAGTTGCTTGGCGGCAGCTACCCACGGGCTTCCCGGTCCTTCAAACTTGCAGCAGCGCGGCACGGACTGTGTCCCGAATGCCGCCGCCGCGACGGCTATCGCACCGCCCGCCTTGTAGACGCGATCGATCCCCGCCAGCCTTGCTGCCACGAGCGTCGCCGCGTCGACTTTGCCGTCCGGACCGGCTGATCAACGGGCGCAAGCGTCACATTGTCGACACCATCGGCCTGATGGTCGGTCTCGTCGTCCACGCCGCCGATATCCAGGACCGGGACGGCGCACCGGCTGCCCTCAAGACCATTCTGGAACGCTGGCCGTGGCTGCGACACGTCTTCGCCGACGGCGGCTATGCCGGGCCGAAGCTTAAGGGCTCGCTGCAAAAGATCGGCACGTTCACACTGGAGATCGTCAAGCGGACGGATAAAGCCAGAGGCTTCGAGGTCCTGCCGCGCCGCTGGGTCGTC
>NZ_JAAKZF010000030.1 GCF_011045125.1 Allomesorhizobium camelthorni
CGCAGAACCGTTGGAGATCACCGCCACGAGATTGGCCCGCGAAGTATAGTCGGCGGCCGTCGCCGGATCGTCCTTTATTGCGAGGCAGGGGGCGGCGACGCCCGGCGAATAAGCGAGCGCCAGGTCGCGCTGGTTTCCCAGCGGCTTCGTCGCCTGGATCTCCAGCTTGCCGGGAGTCGGGTGTTTGTGGAAATAGAGCGCCGCCTCGTCGAGATCGGAGTGGCCGGATTCGGTCTTGTTGGTCTCCATTCGGCACTCCCTCGCTTGTTCGTCGTGTCGGCCTCCTTAACACGTGTCGGCTGAATTTCGAGGGTTCCGATAGGCGTTGGGGGATTCTTGGGAGGCGATATTGGCTTCGGCCGGTTGCGCTGGCGATGCAGTCGACCGTCGGCTTCTGCCATTATTTAAAGAGCGTGGCGCTTTGCGCGCATGCAGCCGAGAAAGGCGTCGATATTCTTCTCGAATATGGAAGAGTGGACCTTGGCAACGATCGGGGCCACATCTGGGCTTCGGATCGAGTGCCAGCTCCGGTGCGAAAATCCGAACTTTCTTGATCCCATTCTTCCCAAGGGCGTACCGGCAAACGCCGGCAGTGATCCGTCGTGATGAAGGCGGGGTTTGCGGGTTGAGGTCAGCGGGTTTGTTTCGGGACGTCTGCGCCCCATTGTTTATGTCGCGAGTTGCGGGATGCGACTGAGGACAATGCGCAGGATGCGCTGGTCCGGGCAGGATGTCGGCAGGTGCAGGCGGATTTGGGTTTTCATCTCGATCACGCGCGCGGCGATCTTGATGAGGTGAGTCGCAGCGTGTCGAATTGGGCGACTGCAAAGCTCGAGCGTTTCGGCATCGCGGCGCGCAGGCCCCACATGAGATCCTATCGTGAGGTGGATAGCGACTGTGTTCTGGCGGAATGAGGCCGGCTGGTCGCTTGAGAGAATCTCACACTGGAGCATGCCCGTTGCCGCGAACCACCCCGAAGCGCCGACCGCTATTCGCACCGATCTTGGCGCAATCTGCGTGGCGTGGGAACTGAGTCGCTCGATATAGCTGATCACCGCGCTTCGCCGGGCGGCGAGAAAATCGGAGCATACGGTGGCGGCCGGCGATGTCGCCGGAATGCTGGCACGCTTTGCCGAGCTCAACAGGAAGGCGCTGGCACGCACCGGGCGGTGTTTTCCTAGCTCGTGATCCAGGAGGCCGGGCTCGACGGCTTCTGGATCGCAAGCCATTCTGACAAGGTTACGGATTTGTGGCGAAATATCTGAAGTCGCCCGAACCGAATCTCTCAGAGTCGTGTAGTGTGAACCCTCATGAATTTTCAGGCTAAATCATTGCCATGCCGCCATTCACATGAATGGTCTGGCCGGTGATGTAGGCAGCCTCGTTCGAGGCCAGGTAGACCACAGCCGAGGCGACCTCGGCGCCAGTGCCCATGCGCTTGGCCGGAATGGCGGCCATGATCGCTTCTTTCTGCTTTTCGTTCAGCTTTTCGGTCATGGCCGATTCGATAAAGCCCGGCGCCACGCAGTTCACCGTCACACCGCGCGTCGCGATCTCCTGCGCCAGCGACTTCGACATGCCGATCATGCCGGCCTTTGAGGCGCAGTAGTTCGCCTGGCCGGGATTGCCTGTAACGCCGACCACGGAGGTGATGTTGATGATGCGGCCGTTGCGGCGGCGCATCATCGGATGGGTCAGTTCACGGGTGAGCCGGAACACCGCCGTCAAATTGACTTCCAGCACCGCGTCCCAGTCCGCGTCCGACATGCGGACAAAAAGCCCGTCCTTGGTGATGCCGGCATTGTTGACCAATATGTCGACGCCTTCGAGATCGGCTTCGGCCTTTGCGCCGAGCGCCTTGACCTCGTCGCGATTCGAAAAATGCGCCGGAAACAGCTTCACTCGCTCGCCAAGTTCGGCGGCCAGCGCCTCAAGCTTTTCGACACGCGTGCCGTGCAGGCCGACGGTTGCGCCCTGCGCGTGCAGCGCCCGCGCCACGGCCTCGCCGATACCACCGCTTGCCCCGGTGACGAGCGCCTTGCGGCCGGTCAGATCGAACATTGTTATCGATTCCTTTCTAAGGACCGGCTTCACACGGAAACGGTCACTGGCGGCCCTGCGCCTTCCAGACATTGTCGGGTACAACTTTAGACAGACCATCGAGCCGAACCCGAAGGGTCTCGCTTAACTTTACTGGTAGCGGTACGTCCACGCCGCTTCAACAGTTGAGAATTTTGCAAAAAACGAGGCCCCGGCTCGTCGAGCTTCCGCTGCCACTTGGCGCATTCACCGAGGCCGGTCCTAAAGGAACGTCCTTCACAATCGTGATCCGGCAAGCATCTGGATACGAGAGACAATGTTGCAGGAGGCATCTCGCATGGCTTCTACACCTGCCTGAATGCCAGAACTGCGTTCATGCCGCCCATGGCGAAGGCGTTGCTCAGTGCCACGCGCACCTTGCGCTCGCGCGGCACATTGGGCGTGACGTCGAGATCGCAATCGGGGTCTGGCTCGCGATAATTGGCGGTCGGCGGCACGACGCCCTCCTGGATCGCCATCACGCAGGCGATCATTTCAAGCGCGCTCGCTGCGCCGAGGCAATGCGCGTGCATGGACTTGGTGGACGAGACAGACATCGAATAGGCATAGTCTGTGAAGACGCGCTTGATCGCCGCCGTCTCGGCCTGATCGTTGGCCTTGGTGCCGGTGCCGTGCGCGTTGAGGTAGTCCACGTCCTCGGCATTCAGCCCGGCATCGGCAAGGCAAGCGCGCATCGCGGCCTCCGGCCCCTCGATAGACGGCGCGACGACGTGGAAGGCATCGCCGGAAAGGCCGATGCCCACGATCTCGGCAAGCATTGTGGCGCCGCGCGCCGCGGCATGCTCATAGCTTTCCAGCACGGCCATGCCCGCACCCTCGCCTAGCACGACTCCCTTCCTGTCGGCGGAGAAGGGCCGGCAAGTATCGGGAGCGAGTGCGCGCATTGCTTCCCATGCCTTCAGCATAACCCATACGAGTGGCGCTTCGCTACCTCCGGCAAGCATCACGTCGGCCCGGCCTAGCCTAATCTGATCCACCGCCGAAGCGATCGCATGGTTGCCCGACGCGCATGCGGAGGCGATGCCAAAGACTGGGCCGCGCAGGCCGAGGCTCATGCTGACCTGACTGGCAGCGGCGCTTGGCAACCCCCTTGGTGCAGAGAAGATGCCAGCACGCTTCGCGCCTTCCAAAAGGAGGGAGCGGTAGGTTTCTTCGACCGTTCCCCAGCCCCAGCCGCAGACGCCCACTGTCGCGCCGAAGCGATAGGGATTTCCATCATCGCAGGAAAGTCCGGCGTGCTGCATGGCTTCGCGCGCTGCAAGCACAGCGAGCAAGCTGAAGCGGTCCATGGAGACGAGCTGCTTGCGGTCGATGTCGTGCTCGGGCAGCTCCTTGATCTCGGTGCCGACTGTGCCCTTCAGATCATGCAGTTCGGAAGTGACCATCGGGCCGATGGCGGAGCGGCCTTCGCGCATCTGTTTCCAGATAGAGGCGGCGTTGGTGCCTAGCCCGCAAAGCCCGCCAATCCCAGTAATGACGACTCGCCTGTCCATGTCAGGCCTCCTTGGCGAGCAAGCCGCGGACGGCTTCCACCACGTCGCCGACATTCTTGAGATTCGACCAGGCGTCGGCCGAGTTCATGTCGATCTCGATGCCGTGGGCCTGCTCCACGTCCCAGAGGATATCTGCCAGACCCAGCGAATCGACTCCGAGCGAGGTCAGTTCCGTGGCAGTCGTTATTTCGCCGACGAGGGATGCAGTCGTTCCCTCGCCGCTCTCCGATTCGATGCGGTTCTTGATCGTGGCAATGACTTGCGTTGCGAGTTGATCAGCCATTTTGTTCCTTTCCATGATAATGGGTTTCGATGGACGCGGCGCCATCCCTCCGCCAGCCCCATCGCGAAAATTGCCCCTCACCAAGCGTATGCGACTCACCAAGACCAACTGCTTATGGAGACCGGATGAGTTCGGGCTGGTCTGCGGCGTAGGCACCGACGACGAAGAACGTCGCCGGCACCCGATGTGCCCCAGCACATCGAGGCTCCTGCGGTGTGCACAGTGGATTGGGACCGTCGTCGAGCGTCAAATGGACGCTGCGATCTTCGGTGCCGTCAGCGCAGGCACTCGGCACTTCGCACATGTAGTCCAGATGTTTCATAGCTCCGGACCGTTCCGATCAATCAGGGTGCCGGACGGCCACTCGCTCATCGAGCGTCCAATCGGCACAACCACGACGAGCACGTCCTCAACGCGCGTGGGCGGCAGGTCGAGACACACATCTGCAAGGGTGGACCGTACGCGAACCCCCGACACAAGGGTCGCCAGGCCGTCTCTGCAGAACCTCTCAAGATGGTTCCGCAGCGCATGCCGAACCGTGCCGAAAGCGAATGGAACCCCAAGCTGCCGCAGAACTGGAGACGCAACGCGCATTGAATGACCGATTCCGAGTCCCTCAAGATCCGGACGCACCCCGTACAACCCCAGTTCGGCCACTAACAGATCGACCTCGTCAACTTTGATGAAGCGGCGCAATATGCCGATATGAGCCGCTACGCCGTGCGCGTCGTGGGCAATTGCGCGGAGTTCCGGCCGCGCGCCGGCCCAGCTACGGCCGCCTTCGAATGGCTTTGCGTTGAAGGCCCCAGTCGGTCCATAAGTGTTTTGGAAGAAGTCGGAGAGTTCGAAGTGGTCGGCCAGCTGCAACTCATTTTCCCAGCACAACTTCCAGCGCACGTCTGAGCTCATGGAAAGATTTCTCCTTTCGGGCTCTTTTCACGCATTCGTCACGCGATAGAGGCAGCGGTGATCGGTGCGTGTCAGGTGCTGTCGTCAATGCAGGGTTCCGCAAGATTGATAAAATCGTTTGTTTCGATGAAATGCATCCACACTATGGATAGGTGAAGACATGCGTTTCAAAGGGCTTGATCTAAATCTCCTCGTCGTGCTCGACGCACTGCTGACCGAGCGCAATCTCACGGCGGCGGCACGCAGCATCAACCTAAGTCAGCCGGCCATGAGTGCGGCCGTCGCCCGGCTGCGTGACTATTTCCACGATGAACTGTTTACGATGAGCGGCCGCGAACGTATTCTGACACCGCGTGCAGAGGCACTCGCCCCCGCAGTTCGCGACGCACTCTTGCGCATCCAGGGCTCGATTATTTCTTGGGATCCGTTTAACCCAGCTCAATCCGACCGACGCTTCAGGATCATTCTTTCCGACTTCATCACGCTCGTGTTTTTTGAAAAGGTCGTGGAGCGTGTTGCACGGGAAGCGCCCGCCGTCAGCTTCGAATTGCTGCCTCTCGACGACGACCCCGATGAGCTTCTCCGGCGTGGTGACGTCGACTTTCTAATTCTACCGGATCTGTTCATGTCGAGCGCGCATCCAAGAGTGGCGCTGTTCAACGAGACGCTCGTGTGCGTGGGCTGTCCCACGAACAAGCAACTGTCACGGCAGCTTACGTTCGAGAGGTACATGTCGATGAGGCACGTTGCGGCCAGGTTCGGGCGTACGGGGAAGCCCTCCATCGAAGAATGGTTTTTGCTTGAGCATGGTCTTAAGAGACGTGTCGAGGTCGTCGTGCAGGCCTTTAGTATGATCCCGCCTATAGTGTCAGGCACCACTCGTATAGCGACCATGCCCTTGCGGCTGGTCAAGCATTTCGAAAATTCGTTCCCCCTGCAAATCATCGAACTTCCGCTGCCACTTCCCGCATTCACCGAGGCCGTCCAATGGCCGGCCCTTCACAACAGTGATCCGGCAAGCATCTGGATGCGGGAGATAATGTTGCAGGAGGCGTCCCGCATCGCTACTCCAGACAAGACCCCGGGACGTCGCACGCGCTCCTAGATCTATTCAGCGCCTCACTCGGCTCACGCGTCATTAGCCCGCGGATGAAATCGATGCTGGCGGCAAGTGCGCCTGCGAGGTCGTCCGGCACGTGCACTTCCTCGGTTAGTTCGAACGAGAAGGGACCTGAATAGCCGCCATCAAGCAGCGCCCGGATCTGGCTGCCATTGTCGGAACCTACCAGTACGCGACCCGGGTAAATCCAGAATGTCGGATCGTTCACGCCTGAAATGTGCACGAGACCAGTCAGCTCGCAGAAGAAGAACGTCTCCCCGGCGAGCGTGTGGTGGAACGTGTCGTGCACGAGGCGGAAGACGGACTGGCCATCGACCGCGGCAATGGCCTCAGCCGCTTCCTTCTTCGATCGAAGCGAGCAAGTGTGGAAGCCCAGCGGCTTGATGAGACCGATCAGGCCGCGGGGCTCGAGGATCGGCTTGAGCCACTTCAAGGCGACGCGGAGATCGCCCTGGCGCTCGCCATTGGCGGGCCACGAGCCGTCGTTGACCGGCACCAGCACGAGCGTCTTCGCGCCGCAGGCTGCCGCATAGTCGGCGAGTTTGTTCGCCTCGGCCTCGCGGGCGGGAGTCCACTCATTGAAGCGCTGCAAGGTGTTGACGGAGATGATCGTGACGCCCGCTTCGTCGGCGGCAGACCGGACGTCCGCCGCCGGCACACCGCGTGTAACAGCATTGCTGCCGAGATGGTTGCGGATGTCGACGTCTCTCAGGCCCAGGTCGCGGGCAAGCGCGAAAAATGCCCTGACGTCAAGTCGGGGCGCTGCCATCTGGTCGAGTGCAAAGCGGGGCGTTGCTTGGCGCATGGCTTGGCTTTCCTTCCATGAAGCGCGGCCGCCGCCGTGGGCCAACTGGCTTCTTCCAGGCCGCAACCGCACGTTGATTCACGAGACCGGAATGAGGGAGGAGAGTCAATCGAGCTTTCTTTCATTTGCGAAGGGAAACTCGGCGCTTATGATAGACTTCCATCAGGTTCATATATTTTCCGGCAGATGGATGTCGAACGGCAAAACGTCTGCCCCGGCGACTCCGCGGTGCCGGTCTTGATGGCCCGGGCCAGCAGCATCAGCTCCCGGCAAAGCCGGCGCAGTGGCGTGGCGAGCGCCATCGTGATGATGTCATTTGCGAGCGGCGCCCGCGACTCCGGCGTGATTTCATTCACGATCGCCACGAGATCCTGACCTTTGCCCTCCTCGCGGAGCGCCGAGATGGCGCCTTCCATGCCCCCGCCGGCCACATAGAAGCCGACGAGCTCAGGGTGCCGAGATCCAGCGTGGTCTCGTAAGGACCGGCCGACCTTGCCTCCCCTCGCGGGACGGGCGCAACCGGTTTTGCCCATTCCACGCGGAGCGCCGGCCGCTCGATCGCCCGATCATCATCTCAACGGGGCATTTGAAAGCACGGGCCATCCAAGCATAGCGCACCGGCTGTTCTTCAATCGGTTGAGGCCTTCCCTGCCGATACAATACCCATAGCGCGGTCATCGTCGCAGCCTTTCCGCGATAGGTGAGGTCAAGAAGGCTTTGAACATTCGCGATTTTTTCGGTAATCGGCCGAGTCTATCCCGTGGCGTTTCAGCTTATCGTAGAAGGTCTTGCGGGGAACTCCCAGGACTTCGATCGTCCGCCTCACGTCGCCGCCGCATTCCTGCAAGGCGTCGCGGATGACGGTCGCCTCATAAAGGCTGACCTTTTCGGACAAGGGCAGGTTTGATACCGCTTCGTCCTTTCGACCGGGTGCCATGGGCGTGCCTACGCCTTCAAGTCCCAAGGCAACGCGATCGGCGAAATGCACGAGTTCACGGACATTGCCGGGCCAGTCGTGGCTCGTGAGGCGATCGCGCACGGCGGCGCTCATGTCCGGAGCTGGCCTGCCGAAGCGTTTGGAGGCACGCTCCAGGAAATGCCCAAAAAGGATCGGGATATCTTCGCGCCGTTCGCGAAGCGGCGGGATGCGGAGCGTCACGACATTCAGCCGGAAATAGAGGTCTTCCCGGAAATCTCCGCGAGCGGCCGGATCGCCGAGATCGGCTTTCGTAGCCGACACGACACGAAGGTCGATGCTGCGGGTTTGGTTGGTGCCGAGTGGCGTGATCTGCCGGGTCTCAAGCACCCTCAGAAGCTTCACCTGCAGTGCAGGCGGCATCGACTCGATTTCGTCGAGGAAGAGCGTCCCGCCGTTCGAGTGCTCGATGCGGCCGATCCTGCGCCTCTGCGCGCCTGTAAAGGCGCCTACCTCGTGGCCGAAAAGTTCGCTTTCGATGACGCTTTCGGGCAGCGCTCCACAATTCAGGGCAACGAAGGGCCTCGCGCGTCGTTTGCTCCAGCGGTGAAGCAGATCCGCGACCACCTCCTTGCCCGTGCCCGTCTCGCCCTCCACGAGGACGTCCACATCGGTATCGGCGATCTGGCGAAGCGTTTCGCGCAACTGGCTCATGGCCGGTGCCTCGCCGATGAGCGGAATATCGCCCACGGATCGGGCGACCGCATCCCTAAGACGTCTGTTTTCCAGGACCAGATGCCGTTTTTCCGAAGCGCGATGCAGTGTCGCTAAAAGCCGGTCGGTCGCATATGGTTTCGAGATGAAATCGTAGGCGCCATCCTTGATGGCGGCAACGGCCAGCTCGACGTCGCCATGCCCGGTGATCAGGATAACCGGAATGTCCGCGTCTATCGCCTTCACTCGCTCGAAGAGCTGAAGGCCGTTCATCCCGGGCATGCGGATGTCGCTCACAACGGGGCCATCGAAGTTCTCGTCGATTCTGGCGAGCGCGGCCTCGGCCGAACCGAAGACGCTCGGTGAGAAGGAGGCAAGCTTCAGCATCTGCGTGGCTGCGCGCAGCAGATCCTCATCGTCGTCAATAAAGATGACCGGCCCTTTTTCAGCACTCATGCCGCGCGCCTCAGCTCGACCGTGAAGGAAGCCCCTTTCCGGTGGCCGGCATCATCAAGCCGCAACGAGCCGCCGAGCTCACGTGCGATCTCTTCCGAAATGACCAGGCCAAGACCGAGGCCCTTTTCCTTGCTGGTGATGAACGGCATGAAGAGGCTCCTGCGAATGTCGGGGGCAAGGCCGGGGCCGTTGTCCCGAACGGAAATCGCGACCATTTCCCTGTTCTCGGCGAGCGCGATCTCGACCCGGGGCTCCGGTTCGTCCTTCAGGGCGTCAAGCGCGTTCTGGAGGAGGTTGACGAGGATCTGCTCCAGTCGTATGCGGCTCGCCATGACCATTGGAGACGGGTCGATTCGCTTTCGTTCGATCGTCACCCCGGAATCTCGAATTCGGCCTGAAAGAAGCGACAGGGCGCCATCAATCGCGTCTTCTGCTGGTATCGGTCCCATCGATCCGCTCGCGCGGCGGGAGAAGGACCTTAGCGTTTCGGTGATCGTCCCGATCCTGCCGGTCATGGCGACGATCGAGCTCAAATTCCCGGCGGTGTCTTGCGATCGGCCGCTCCGAAGAAGATGCGCGGCATTTTCGGCATAGGTGCGGATCGCGGCCACCGGCTGGTTGATCTCGTGGGCGACCCCGGCCGCGATCTGTCCGAGGATCGACAGGCGGTTCGCCTGGGCGAGTTCATCGCGCAAGCGGCGCACTCTTGCCTCAGCGTTCTCGCGCTCGGCGATCTCACCGGCGAGCGCTTCGTTCGAGCGCTGGAGCTCCGCCGTGCGCAGCTTGACGCGATGCTCCAGTTCCGCATTCATGAACACAAGCGCTTCTTGCCGCTGCCGGATCGCCCGCCGCCGTCGAACAGTGACGAAAGCGACGAATCCAACGAGAACGAGGGCAAGCAGCGTCGTCACGCGGGCTGTCATGGCCGCCGAGGAGATCTCGGCGTCAGCGGGAATGAGCAACGACAGGCGCCAGCCCGGAACTGCTTTGCCCAGATCCTGCGAAACCTCAACGAAACCGGCTGATCGACTCGCAGGACTTGCGGTGACCAGGTTGCCGCCGCGGCGGGAAAGCGGCACCGGCTCGAAAGTCGCGCCCGGTAGCTGTAGACGATTGCGGGCGGTTTCCGCCTCCTCTTCGGAAAGCAGTGAGAGAGCGCCAAAACGCCATTGGGGCACGCTCGTCGCAAGGACAACGCCGCGCTCATCGGTCGTGAAGACGACGAAGCCGCTCTCCAGCCAGCTCGATTCGACCCGGTCCAGTTCCACCTTCACCACGACCACACCGAGCGGCCCCTCCGGCCCATCGACCCGGCTCGACAGGTAGAGCCCAGGCCGCGCGCTAACCGTGCCGAGCGCATATTGCATAGCCGTGCCATTCGCCATCGCCTCGGTGAAGTAGTGACGAAATCGATAATTGCTGCCGACGAAACTGGTCGGCTCGCCGGCGTTGCTCGCGGCAACCGTTATGCCCTCAGGATTGATGACGTAGATCATAGAAGAGCCGGCGTCGCGCCCGATGGCGCGAAGCTTGTCATCGAGCGCGGCTTCGGTGGCAGTGCTCGGACTGCGAAGCATCTCCTGAACCGCACCGTCGCGTGCCAGGACCAGCGGAATCACTCTCTGCTTCTCGACGTCCCCTTTCAAACTGTCGGCTGCAAGCGGGAGCGCGGCAAGAGCACGGTCGCGTAAGGCATACTCCGCTCTGGTGCCGGCGATGCGGCCCGTTGCAAAGACGACAAGACCGAGAGCTGCACCAAGCAGTGCAAGCAAAACCGCAAGCCAGAGAGATCGACCGACCGCCGATCTGCCAGGGAAGACCAATGGGGCGCGCTGGAAGGTGCCCTTGCCAGTCTTGTCTTCTGCCATCGCATTCTTCAGATCGACCATTGACGAACCATAGTGCGGGGTTCCGCCAGAAGGGAAGGCGATCAGTGCGGAAAACCACACAATCTTGCTGCCCAAGCTTCGAAAACACCTGAGACCGAGGCGATTCCCTCGTTTTTTGTTTTGGCACGGCTCTTGCGACCAGCCTCGCAGCAGCGTTCGACCGGAGCGCAGCGACGGGAGAAGCCCAGGGAGGAAGAGCCCGCCCGATCCGGTCAGGGAGAGAGATACATGTTGAACCCACAAGCTCACAGCGCAAACATTGCGCCTCGCAAACCCCTTTATACCCAGCTTTACGTGCAGGTGCTTGCCGCAATCACCCTCGGCATCGCACTCGGTCATTTCTATCCCGAAATCGGCGAGAGCCTGAAGCCGCTCGGCGATGCCTTCATCAAGCTCGTCAAGATGATCATCGCGCCCGTTATCTTTCTGACCGTGGCGACTGGCATTGCCGGCATGAACGATCTCCAGAAGGTCGGCCGGGTTGCCGGCAAGGCGATGGTCTATTTCGTCACCTTCTCGACGCTCGCGCTTATCGTCGGCCTCATCGTCGCCAATGTCGTTCAGCCCGGTGCCGGCCTCAACATCGATCCGGCCTCGCTCGACGTCCAGGCCGTGAATACCTATGCCGCAAAGGCCCACGAGCAGTCCGTGACCGGCTTCCTGATGAACATCATCCCGTCAACGATTGTCGGCGCCTTCGCCGACGGCGACATCCTGCAGGTCCTGTGCTTCTCGGTTCTGTTCGGCATCGCGCTGGCGATGGTCGGAGAGACGGGCAAGCCGGTCACTTGCTTTCTCCAGGCGCTTACCGCCCCCATTTTCAAGCTGGTCAGCATCCTGATGAAGGCCGCGCCGATCGGCGCTTTCGGCGCAATGGCCTTCACGATCGGCAAATACGGCATCGGTTCTGTGGTCAACCTCGCGATGCTGGTCGCGACCTTCTATCTCACTGCCTTCCTCTTCGTGTTCGGGGTTCTCGGCGCGGTCTGCCGTTACAACGGCTTCTCGATCTTTTCTCTCCTTCGATACATCAAGGAAGAGCTGCTGCTTGTCCTCGGAACGTCCTCTTCGGAGGCGGCGCTGCCCTCTCTCATGGAGAAAATGGAGAAGGCCGGCGCCAAGCGTTCGGTCGTGGGTCTCGTCGTTCCAACCGGATATTCCTTCAATCTGGACGGCACTAATATCTACATGACCCTCGCGGCCCTCTTCATCGCGCAGGCGACGAATACGGATCTTTCGATTAGTGATCAGGTCCTCCTGCTGCTCGTCGCGATGCTTTCCTCGAAGGGTGCAGCAGGTGTCACAGGTGCCGGCTTCATCACGCTGGCCGCTACGCTCTCCGTAGTTCCGACTGTTCCCGTCGCTGGCATGGCTCTGATCCTTGGCATCGACCGCTTCATGTCGGAATGCCGGGCGCTGACGAATTTCGTCGGTAACGCGGTGGCATCGCTCGTCGTCGCCCGCTGGGAAGGCGAGTTGGACCAAGCGCAGTTGGAAGCCGCCTTCGGCGGCCATCAGCCTGCCGAGACATTAATCGGCCAACCACCGATCGCGCGCCCCGCCGAGTCAGGTCGCAGCATCGCGCCTGATAAGTCGCCGGGTTGCTCACAAGCACCAAACAATCGACCAGCAGGGCTCGAACAGCGCTTCGCGGGGCCGATGAAATCAGAAGCGCTAAATTCGGGGAGTGCAAAAGTATGGGCGCCCTAAACAAAAACGTACGGAGATCGACACGCCCGGTCACGCCTGGAGTGCTGTTCGTCAAATGCGCTTTCGATTTGGGAGCTCCGAATGATTTAGTGCTGGTAGCACCGGCTCGACTATCCCCAGCTGCCCGCCAGCCAGGAGGCAGCGAGCCTTCGACCCAAGCTCATCCACCACGTATCGAGAGGAGCAGCAGCAATGCCGCAGATCGGCACATTCACCCGCCAAGAGGACGGCTTCTTCGACAACATCCGCGCACTGTCGCTCGACGCCAAGCTGGTCATCCTGCCGGCCAGGGGAGCGGGCATCGGGAATGCGCCGGGCGCGTCTTCTGTGACGCCGCCGAAGTCGGCGCGGCGGGGGATCGCACCGGGGAGAAGGCGGGCGTCTATGGGTTGTCATCGATGATCCGAGCTTCACGCAGCCGATCCGCGCGAGCTTGTTCGGGTCCGATGCCGAAGACGGCGTGTGGACCCTGCATTGGAGCAGGCCTTCGGACCGCGACGAGAGGGCGTGAAGCAAACAATCAACCAGGCGTTCGGCAGGATGCGGACCTGCAGACATTGCATCCATTCCACACCCGGGAGGCCGTCAAATGGCGGATGGGCCACGCTTTCGAGGACGTGCTTTCGTCCGGCCAGGTCAGCTTGCCGAATCACGAAGCTCAATGCCGGCTTGGCGAAGGGAAGTACCGCGAAGGATGGAGTCTGCCATGCGTTATCCTGAGCATAATGCCCGCCGCTCGACCGCTTACCGCCCGATGGACTTGAGAACTGTCCTTGACGCCGTGCTGCTTGCGCTGTCGATCGGTTTTTTAGCGGGCTTCCTTTTCGGGATGATTGGCTGAATCGCAGGCGATCAGCCCTCGCGATGGCTGTGGTCGCCGTAAGGAGGCTACGACGTCACCGGCAACCCCGATAGCGTCTCGTCGGTCGAGTGTCACCCGCTTGAAGGTGTCGGCGAGCACTTCCCAGGCCGCCGCCGGATTGCGGGAGAAGCAAGCCGCGGGCGCAGGCGGCATTGACGAAGGGCAGAATTCTGCATTCCCTCATGACATTTTATCAGAATTGGACCATGGCCAAGCGCCCCACAATTGCCGATCTCGCCCGAGAAGCCCGAGTCAGCGTCGCTACCGTCGATCGGGTTCTGAACGCCCGCCATCCGGTGCGGGAGGAGACTGCGCGACGCGTCTACGAGGCCGCCCACGCCATCGGGTATCATGCTGCCGGTCTCATCAAGCAGCGCTGGCAGCGTGATCTGCCGCAATATCGGCTGGGCTTCATATTGAGAAAACCCGCCCAGCATTTCTACCAAGACTTCGCGCGCGAGGTCGAAGCGGCGGTCCGTTTGGCCCAGTCTTTCCACGGCATTCCACGCATCGAATTTGCATCGTCGCATGTGCCGGGGGATGTGATCGCGCTCCTCAAGGACCTTGGCGGACGCTGCCAAGCGATCGCCATGGTGGCGCCAGACCACCCGAACATCACGGCAGCGGTCGAGGAGCTCAAGGCGAAAGGCATTCCGGTTTTCTCGCTGCTCTCCGACTTCGCCGCCGGCGTGCGCGAGGGCTATATCGGCCTCAACAACCGCAAGGTCGGGCGGACGGCCGCTTGGATGTTTTCCAATGTCGCAAAACGGCCCGGCAAGGTGGCGGTCTTCGTCGGCAGCCACCGCTTCCAGGGGCACGAGCTCCGCGAAACCGGCTTTCGCTCCTATTTGCGTGAGAACGCGCCGAGTTTCGAGGTGCTCGATACGCTCGTGAACCTCGAGAAACGGCAGATCACTTACGAGACAACGCTGGATCTCATGCAGCGGCACCCTGATCTCGTCGGCTTCTATGTGGCCGGCGGGGGCATGGAAGGCGCCATCTCGGCGCTCCGCGAGGAGGGCAAAGGTCAGGATCTCGTGGCGATCGTGAATGAAATCACGCCGGAGTCGCGGGCGGCGCTCGCAGATGACACCATCACGATGGCGCTCGCCACGCCACTGCGCCGGCTTTGCCAGGAGCTGATGACGCTGATGGCCCGGGCGATCAAGACCGGCACCGCGGAGACGCCGGGGCAGACGTTTTTGCCGTTCGACATCCATCTGCCGGAAAATATATGAACCTGATGGAAGTCTATCATAGGCGCCGGCTTTCCCTTCGCAAATGAAAGAATGCTCGATTGACTCCCGCCCCTCATTCCGGTCTCGTTGAATCAACGTGCGGTTGCGGCCTGGAAGAAGCCAGTTGGCCCAGAACAACGGTCGCGCCTCGTGGAAGGAAAGCCATGCGCCAGGCATCCCCCTGCTTTGCACTTGACCACATCGCGGCGCTCCGACTTGACGTCAGGGCATTTTTCTTCAGGCTCGAAGGCACGTTGGCCAACGTGGCCGATCTCCTGCGATCGTTTGTGCAGTTGCGGCCCGGCATCATCTCTCTCTTCGATGGTGATGGCGTCGGCTGGCGCGAAGGCAGCGATGAGCGCTACCGGTCGCGCTTGCCGCAGAATTCAATCGACCAGATTGCGACGACGCACACGCCGCTCGTCGCCGAGAACTTGGCGGTGCATTCGGTCTTCAGTGCCGCCGACATGGACGCGCGCGGGGTCTGCGACACCATACGAGTGTCGTTCATCGGCGTTCCCATTCGCGTCGATGCGAACGTCGTGGGCACGCTGACCATCGACCGCGTCCTGGACAATGAGGTTCCGGCTCGATTACCACGTCCGGCTGCTTACCATGACCGCCAACCTGGTGGGGCAGACAGTAAGGCTGCATCTTTTATTCGCGCGCAATCGCGAGCGACCGATGGCGGATAAGGACCAGCTGCAAAAGCCATTCTCCGAGCGCAAGCACCCCGCGCAGGAAAATAAGAAGGTTCACGTCAAGGCCATTATTGGCGACAGCCCGGCGTTGCGCGGACTGCTCGAGAAGGTCGCGGTCGTAGCCAAGTCGAACTGCACGGTTCTGTTGCGGGGCGAATCCGGTACCGGGAAGGAGCTGGTCGCCAAGACCGTTCACGAGCTGTCGCTGCGCGCCAAGCGGCCCTTCATCACGCTCAATTGCGCGGCGCTCCCTGAGACAGTCCTTGAATCCGAATTGTTCGGCCATGAGAAGGGTGCCTTCACCAGCGCGTTCAATTCGCGCAAGGGGCGCTTTGAGCTCGCCGACAAGGGGACGTTGTTTCTGGACGAGATCGGCGAGATTTCAGCCTCGTTCCAGGCAAAGCTACTGCGTGTGTTGCAGGAGCAGGAGTTTGAGCGCGTCGGCAGCAACCAGACCATCAAGGTAAATGTTCGCGTGATTGCCGCTACGAACAAGAATCTCGAAGAGGCGGTTGCGAGGAACGAGTTCCGCGCCGACTTGTATTACCGCATCTGCGTGGTTCCCTTGCGGGTGCCGCCGTTGCGCGAAAGGCGCAGTGATATTCCGCTCCTCGCCGCTGAGTTTCTCAGGAATATAAACAACGAGGACGGCCGTACGCTGACCTTCGATGCCAGTGCGATTGAGGTACTGATGAACTGTGGTTTTCCCGGCAACATTCGCGAGCTCGAAAATTGCGTGCACCGGACAGCGATCCTTGCGCCGGGACCATCAATCGTCCGAAGCGACTTTGCCTGCTCCCAGGGCCAGTGCTTTTCCGCGGTACTGTGGAAGAGCGGATCGGGCACGATGCCGCTGCAATCGGGGCCGATCGTGGCGGTGCCAGTAAAGCCGGCCACGCCGCCGGCTGAGGCCGCTACTTCGTCCGCCGTTGCGGTCCCGCCTGTCGTCAGCGAGCAGGCACCGCTGGCACCCGCCTGCGCAGCCCCCTCGAATGGTGCGAACATGACCGATCGCGAGCGCCTCATCGCGGCCATGGAAAGATGTGGCTGGGTGCAGGCAAAGGCGGCGCGCCTGCTTGGACTGACGCCGCGCCAGATCGGCTACATGCTGAGGAAATACGGCATCGAGATCAAGCGCCTCTGAAAAAGAGGACTGATGCCAATAGCTGGGACAAATCAAGCGTTGGTGGTTTGGCGAGTCTTGGCCGATCCGCTGCGTGCGTTCGAAGAGATCTGTATGCTGGACCAATTGAGCGGCGGCCGGCTCGAACTGGTATAGGGCGCGGCTCTCGCGAACTTGGTTACTTCGGGATTGGTGCGGACGCGGCGCCAGGCAGCTATGCGCAAGCCAGCGAATCATTATCCATGCGGTGAAAACGGCACGCTCTCCTATCAAGGCCGCAATTTTGAGCCAAACGAGTTCCTTTGATGCTAAGACGCTTATCAGCGTCCGTATCCGCCGACATGGATCGCCACCAATCGACCCGAGTCGGCAGGCTGGATCGCTGCGAATGGAGCAAAATCGCGGGCTGGGACCTTCCTCTTGTTGGCGCAATCTATGCCTTCCGCGCCTGTCGAGAGCACAACACTGACGCGGACGACCAGGCGCAATTTCTTGGATCGCTCCGAATGGTCGTGGTTGGGCGTTCTGAACACATGCGTATTCGCTCGCGACACCTGCTTTCGAACAATTCACAAGAGCATTCAATTCCTCTACGACCTCATTGCCATCCCGACTCCACCAACCCTTTCGCTGACCTTCGAAGCAGCAATCGAGGTGAATTGTACGTAGCAGGAACGGCAGCTTCTGTGCGACAAGCCCTGCTTGATCAGCTGGAGAGGGCAGGTGCCAACTCCGGGACGGCGAAAGCAAGATACCAAGCTCCCCAAAGCATTCCAGCATACACTCCAACATCCCCATGCCGAGACGATCTGACGAGGAACCATGATACGCAGTCAAAAAGAGAAGATGCTCGCAGGCGAGCCGTACAATGCGGCGGATCCGGAGATCCAAGCTGACTTGCTGGCCGCCGGCGCTTGGCTGAAGCGCTACAATGACACATTGGGCCAAACCGCCGAGCAGTGGCATGCGCTCCTGTCCGAGCGGCTAGGAGACGTTGGGCCCGGAGCGGTCATCCGTCCGCCCTTCTACTGCGATTACGGCTTCAACATCCGCCTCGGAGCACACGTCTACCTTAATTTCAACTGCGTCATCCTTGACGTGGTAGAGGTGACGATTGGCCAAGGAACGGCAATTGGGCCTGCCGTGCAGATCTACACCGCAGATCATCCGCATGATCCCGAGCAGCGGCAGACTGGGCTGCAGTTCGGGCGTCCTGTCCGCATTGGCAGCCGTGTCTGGATCGGCGGTGGAGCAATCATTCTCCCGGGCGTCACGATTGGCGATGATGCGGTCGTGGGCGCTGGCAGCGTGGTCACTCGAGATGTTCCCGCAGGGGTAAAGGTCGTGGGAAGTCCGGCTCGGGTGCAAGCGATTCAAAGTCGTTGAGCTTGGGAGTGATGCCGGCCGCCGAACTATGCCGAATGGCGGTGAAAGCAACCTGCCATTTTACGCGCACTTGCGGCCGGTTGGGCGGGTGCCGCTCCGCACAATTGGATAAGCACTTCCATTGCAGGCCTTGGTCGAGGCCGCGATGACCAGGAGTGCTCTTCCTGGTCCGGTGGAGCCGGGGAGGCCGCCTCCCGACAACGGCGTCTTGAAGTGTCGCCCCACAATCGGCTTGCTGACGCAGGAAATCACGCAGGAAATCAGTCCTCCGCTATTGCGGGGCACGAATAAATCGTCGTGTCGGCATTGTAACGTTAACTCGGCTTACATGATGGTGTGCGAACCGAGGCTGTGACCCGAGCCGTTCGTGATCCACATTATCATCGCCACACGAAGCGCTCACGATCAACGTCCGTCAGCACGCCTGAAAGAAGACAAGGCCGGCGAGACATCAGGTCTGGGAGACGGCTTGTACGGTCGTATCGGGTTCCCTGTCGGGGATATCGTCGAACGAGGCGTAGTTGAGGTGGTAGAGCTTGGAGTAAAGTCCGCCCGCCGCCATTAGCTGGTCGTGGTTGCCGGTCTCGATCACCTGGCCGTTTTGAAGAACGATGATGCGGTCAGCGCCTCGGATGGTAGCGAGACGGTGGGCGATGACAAGCCCGGTGCGGCCCTCAAGGAGTTTGATCAGGGCCTTTTGGATCAGCGTTTCCGTGTAGCTGTCGATGTTGGCGGTGGCCTCGTCGAGGACGAGGATCTTGGCGTCGGCGACGAGAGCACGGGCGAAACTGATAAGCTGGCGTTGACCGAGAGAAAGGTTGCCGCCGCGTTCGCCGAGTTGGGCTTCATACCCGTCGGCAAGGCTCATGATGAAGTCGTGGGCGCCGACCGCCTTGGCGGCCTCGATCACCTTGTCGCGCGTGGCGTCCGTCTTGTGGTAGCGAATGTTCTCGAAGACCGTCCCGGTGAACAGGAACGGCTCCTGCAGCACCATCGCGACTTGGCGGCCGAGCGATTCCTGGGTGAGATCGCGCACATCATGTCCGCCGACCAGCACTTGGCCCTGCTGAACATCATAGAAGCGGTGGACGAGGGCCATCGCGCTCGATTTTCCAGAACCGGTTGGCCCGACCAACGCGACCGTCTCGCCGGGATTGACCCGGAAGGAGACATTTTGCAGCACCGGATGGTTGGGATTGTAGCCGAAGGTGACGTTCCTGAACTCGACCGAGCCGTCCATTTCGGGCGAAAGCGCCGTGGCCTCCGATTTGTCCTGGACATCGATCTTGACGTCGAGCACATCGGTCAGGCGCTTGCCGGAGGCCATGGCGCGCTGCATGATCGAATATTGCAGGGTGAGCGAGCGGATCGGATCAAAGAAGCGCTGGATGTAGAAAAGGTAGGCGACCAGCACGCCCACATCGATGCGGCCATCCATGACCATGGAGCCGCCGGCGACGATGACGACGGCCATGGCGAGGCCGGTTAGGTCATCGACGATCGGCACCATGACCTGTGCATATTTGGCAGCGATCAGGTGAGTCCTGAGATTGGCATGAGCCTTGTCGTCATAGAGAATGAAATTCACCTGCTGGCGGTCCATGGACTGGACGGTGCGCACGCCGTGAATGGCTTCGGCCAGCGCGCCGTTGGCGACCGAATTGGTCTCGTGTGCAGCCATGAAGGCGTCGCGGGCACGCGGCAGCCAGACGATGCGGACGACGAACAGGACCGGCAGGACCGAGAGCGTCAGGAGGCCGAGGCGGAAGTCGAGCCACAGCATCACGAAAACGATGCCGAAGAGAAGCGCAATATCCCCTATGGAAAATAATGAGCTTTCGAGAAATTCCTGCATGGAATTGACGTCGCCTTGCAGGCGGGACATCAGGCGTCCGACCTCGGTCTTGTCCATGAAGGAGAGCGAAACCTTCTGCAGGTGGCCGAACATGGCGCGGCGGATGTCGAAGAGGACATTCTCGGCCATTTTCCCCACCACCGTTTCCTGTGTGTAGCCGGCGGCGAAATTGATCAAAATCGCGAGAAGGAACGCGCCGGCGGCCGCAAGCAGGGCGGAGCGATCGATGCCTCCCGGAGTCATGCCGTGGTCGATCGCGTAGCGGATGATCAGCGGGATGAGAAGCTGCGTGCCGGTAAAGATCAGCAATGCGGCAACCGAGATGACCACCATGGCCCGGTAGGGACGCACGAAGGCCCAGATGCGCCCGATGATGTTCTTGTCGAAAGCCCGGCCGAACATCTCCTCCTCGATACGGTGCGAGCCGACGACCGCGCGCGGAGGGCGTCTGCCGTCGTCACGCACTTCATTGCGTTCGCTTTCGAGTTCGCCGGCGTGCCCCTGGGCCATCAACGTGCGCACCCATACGCGATCACGATGTCATCACCCGGGCGCACCTGGAGATCGTAAAGGGCCTTGTAGCGGCCTCGCTTCGCCAAAAGCTCTCGATGGGTGCCGCGTTCGACGATCTCGCCGTTGTCGACGAAAAGGATCTGATCGGCGTGCATGAGGGAATTCAGTCGGTGGGCGATGACGATCGTCACCCGATCGTTGGCGAAACGCCGCACCGCCGCGCGGATGCGCTGCTCGGTGGCGGCATCGATCGCGGCGGTTGAGTCGTCGAAAACGACGATCGACGGGAGCAGCATCATGGTGCGAGCAATCGTGAGACGCTGGCGCTGGCCGCCCGAGAGAGAGACGCCGCGTTCGCCCACGACCGTCTCGTAGCCTGCTGGCAGGCCGAGGATGTAGTTGTGCAGCTGGGCGGATTCGCTGGCGCGCTCGATCCGCTGTTCCTTCGCCCAGGGATCGCCATAAGCGATGTTGTTCTCGATCGTGGTGGTGAACAGGAATGCATCCTGCTGTGCGACCGCAACCGCCTTGCGAAGCGTCGCGAGGGTGACTTTGCGGATGTCCTGCCCATCAAGCGTGATGGCGCCCCCCGTGACGTCGTAAAAGCGGGGGATCAGGTGAGCCATTGTCGATTTGCCCGAACCCGGCGGACCGACGATCGCGATTGTCTCGCCCCTACGGGCCTCAAAGTTGATATTCTTCAGGATCGCGCGGTTTCCACTGCCAGGATATGCAAATGAGACATTGTCGAAGCGCAAAGTGCCTTCGCTGATCTCGAGGGGTCTGGCGTCGGGAGCATCCCTGATCGTGATATCCTGGTCGAGGAGACTGAAGAGACGCGAACCGCAAGTGGAAGCGCGAGCGAAGGCATTGACCATCAGCCCGATCTGGCGGACGGGCATTTGCAGGATCGTCATGAAGGTCAGGAACTTCGCGAGCGTCCCGACGCCGATCTCGCCGGCGATGATCTTGTTGCCACCGATCCAGAGGACCAATCCCATGGCGAAAAAGAAGGACAAGGTCATCGCCGACGTGTTGGGCACGTAGATGTCAACGCGGTCGTGGGCGAGGTCGAGCGCGCTCTTTGAGGCGCGGTCGAACTTCAGCATTTCATAAGCCTGCGCCGCAAAAGCCCGGACGACGCGGGTGCCTCCGAGATTTTCCTCCATCACGCGGCTTAAGACCGAAAGCCGCTCCTGCAGGCCGAGCCAGGTGACGCGCAGCCTAAGCTGCGTGACCGACGAGCGCCAGGCGACGAAAGGCACGAAGCTCAGTGCGACGAGGCCGAGCGCCGGGTCGGTGGAGATCATCACGTAGGCGCCGATCGCGATCAGCATGGTGAGCATGAGCGCGCGAACCAGGGCGGTGGAAAAAAACATCCGCACGCCTTCGACATCGAGCATGCCGATGGTGATCAGATCGCCTGAATGCACCCGGTCGTGAAAGGAAAAGCTGAGACGCTGGATCTTCTCGTAACAAGCGAGCCGCAGTTCGTACGCGACGTGATGCCCGACCGCTTCGGCAAAATAGTTCTGCGCCATCGTAAAAAGGCCGCGTAGCGCGCTGACGGCGAGCAGCAGGAGAGCCAAACTCCAGAGCGCCTGTTCTGCCGCGGCGCCCGTGACACCGCCCCCGATGGCTGTCTGGCTCTGGTCGACGGCGCGGCCGAGAAGCTGGGGAATGAGCAACTGGAGGATTACCGCTACGAGCGTCGAGCCGATGGCGAAGGCGACCTGCCACGGGTGCCGCAAGTTCATGCGCGTAATGCGCAGCAGCGTGCTCAGGCCGCGGCCCCAACCGGCCGCTTCCACATGCGTGAACGAATTCAGAGGCTTCGTCGCGCTGCCAGTAGCTTCACTGCTCACGGGTGTGTTCCAAACTGAATGTTGCGCCCTCCGGACGCCCCACCATCAAAGGCGCCCGACATGCTAATCCTGGCCATCATCTGCAGCAGTGCCTTCTCCGACAAGCCGGTCCGCGGCTTCACCTAACGGCACGTCGATGACCGTGATTGCGCTCGATGCAAGGAAACGGGCTTCGTTTTTGGTTAGTGTTGCTGCGTCGATGACCGCAAAATGTGGACCTTTGGAGCGCTTCATGATCTGCCAGGCGTAGGTGCGCAGCATCTGATCATTGAAGCGGCAGCCGACGAAGAAAAGGCCACGGCTGATGCGCCGTTCCTTCACCACGTCAGGGATCGGCGTCTGGATATCGATTTCGGTTAGGACTTCGACATAGTCTGAATCCGCGACGAGGAAATTTACGGCCGGCCTAATGCTGCCGTGAGGCGAATACAGAACCGTCTTCGCCGTTGATCCGGGTTCGAGTTCTCTCCCGGACAAGTCGTAGGTTTTGGTCCAGATGTTACCGATTTCGTTCGCCCGCGTGACGCCTTGTATCTCGACGGCGTCCGTTCGGCCGGCCTTTGCAAGGGCCGCACGCATCGCGCCGTCGTACCAGCTGTCGATGATGAGGGAGAGCGGCAGCGCTGCGATCCAGGCGTGGAGGACGGTCGGCTCCGCCGCCGCTGCGAATATCTCGGCCATCCACGCTTGAAGTGTGCGGCGATGCCGGCGCTGTTCGATGAACTGCGCGACCGACCACATATTGGTGCGAATCTTGGAAGGGGCTGGCGCCCTCGCGTTGAGCGCCGCGGCGACGGCTTCCGGGGTGCACGGTACAGGCGGTTCCGCGGAGCTGAGCCGGAGCAGACCTGGACCGAGATACGGGATCACCTTGTCGGCCGCGAGCGCTGCGTTGAGCAGGTCAAGCAGCTCTTTGGCAAAACTGCCCCGGATGACGACGAGGTGGCGCGAGGTCAGGATCGTGTTCATGCTCGCTTCCTCTCGCCGCGCTCTCTATCAACCCGCCGCATCAGTCCTCGTCGGAAATCTTCCTTGCCTCGACGGTGATCGGCAAACGCGTATCCCGCGGAAGGTCGGGTAGGACGAGTCGCCAGCCGTTCCTGAGCGTTACGGTCCCGCCCCACAAGTCTTCCTTCTCGATTTTGACGATGGGCTCTTCGAGATCCTTTTTGGGGACATAAGCTGACAAGCCAGCATCGGTCCTGCGGATCATTACTTTCATGGCCGTTCCTTCATTAGCAGTGCTTCGGGAGTCTCGGCTTTGTCGAGGCTCATCAATTCGCGCGCCCGCATGCCGACCACCGTGCCACGATCGACCCATTCGACCGCATAGATGAAGAACTGCTGGAGAAAGGTGCCAACGTCGCGCACATAACCCTCGTCGCCCTTCCGCACGAGGTTTTCGCCGATCTCCCTGCCAGGATAGGTGCCGTCATTCTTTATGTGGCGTGTGGCGCGGACCCGCTCACCGGGCATAAATCGTGGAGGCCTGCGGATTTCGATCTCCTGTTCGCGTCCGAGCCACATGGCCGTTCCCTCCTTTCTCGAGGCTGCAGGTTGGTGATAAAGGAGTTCCAGGCGGCCCAGACCGTATCGGCTGCCGAATTGGACGTCAGGCAGGAACGCAGGTCTTCGGCACCGGACATACCGAGGCGCATTGCTGCGTATCGAAGGCCCCCTCGCATTCGGTGCACTTGTCCCGCTCGATCACGTAGCTCTCGCCCTTGAACTTGATCGCTCCGGAGGGACATTCGAACTCGCAGGCGCCGCATTGGGTGCATTGGGATGCGATGATCTTAAAAGCCATTTTAACTCCTGGTTCGGTGGGAAATGAGACGGCTCAGGCCGTCGCCGCCAGCGGCTGGACCCCAAACTCGGCGGCGTAAAGCGCGCTGATTGCGGTCTCGATGTAGTCGTGGCCATAAGCGTCGATCGCTCGGATTCCAGCTTCCGCGAGCTGATCCTTGGGGCAATCTCCGATCTTGGCGCACAGCACGATGTTTATGCCTTCCAGCGCAACGATGATGCCTTCGAGGGTGGCCTTTTCGCCCCACCCTCCGAGGCAATATTGCTCGATTTTGCGATGCCCGACGAAGCTGATCCCCCTCGGCGAGGCCTCATACACCTGGAATTCCTTCGCATGGCCGAAATGGTCGTTGACACGGCCGCCGCCCTTAGTCGCCACCGCGACGAGAAGGGACTTGCCGGAGCTCGCTGCCTTGAGCATTCCGATCGCCTCTCTCCTGGCCGCCACGTGATCGTGGCGCTCGCGCGCGACCACCTCCCGATAGGCCTCGCGCTTGGTGGCGTCGTAGGTGACCTCGCCGGGAATCCGGTCGAGTGTGAATTCCTGGCCACCATCCTCGCCGAGCAGACCGACGGCGTCAGCCCGGCACTGCCGGCAGTGGCGCATCAACTTGGCGCCGCCCTCGAGACGATCCTGAAGAGCCTTCAGCTCCATTGCATTTGGGCCGCGCTGCCCGGTCAGGCCGTAATGCGTACCGTGCGCCGGGTCGGAAATCAGGGGCATGACGTTGTGCAGGAACGCGCCGCGCTCCTTGACCCATTCATTCACCTCGATCAGATGCTCGTCGTTCACTCCAGGGATCATCACCGAATTGATTTTGGTGAGGATGCCGCGCGCGGTCAGCATCTCCAGGCCCAACATCTGTCGCTCGTGCAGGATCCGGGCGGCTTCGATGCCGGCGTAGCGGCGCTGGTCGTAAAAGATCCAGGGATAGATCTTTGCGCCGACTTCCGGGTCGACCATGTTGATGGTGATCGTCACGTGGTCGACATTCATTTCGGCAAGCTCGGCGACATGGTCCGGAAGCGCGAGCCCATTGGTGGAGATGCACAGCTTGATGTCGGGGATTTCTCTGGCGACTTGTTCGAACGTTGCCTTTGTCTTTTTCCAGTCGTAACAGGCATCGCCCGGTCCGGCGATGCCGAGCACGGAAAGCTGCGGCACTTCATTGGCGACCGTGATCACCTTGCGTAGCGCCTGGTCGGGGGTCAGCTTTTCCGAGACGACCCCAGGCCGGCTTTCGTTGGCGCAGTCATATTTGCGATTGCAGTAGTTGCACTGGATGTTGCAAGCCGGTGCGACTGCGACGTGCATGCGCGCAAAATAGTGGTGCGCTTCTTCTGAAAAGCAGGGGTGATCCTTGACCTTCTCCCAGATAGCCGGATCCATGTCGTCCTGCTTTCCCGACAAGCCGCAGGACGAAGATGCGCAGCCACCCGATTGCGCGGTCGCCAGCAGTTGGTCGAAGGATGTCGTGCTGGTCAGGCTCTGAAGCGAAACTATCGGCGCGGGCATCGAACGGCTCCGTTGCTGGGTGAACGTCGCAGTTCAAAGCGCAAGAGCTATGCCAACTCAAAGAGTCGATTTTAATACACTAACTGGCTTTTCGTGTCGGATTCTGTCGGTTTGCTCCGACACAATTTTTGTCGGGCTTCCGACACTGGACAAGAGAATCGGGTCGCGAAGGGCACCGCGTCTCAGGGACAGTGCAGGAGGGCTATTCCGGCCTGACGTTTGATGTCGACAGGACCTCTAGAATTTCTTCACCTCGATACCATGCCGGCGCAGGGCGTAGCCGATTTGCCGCGGCGTGAGGCCGAGGATACGAGCCGCCTTGGCCTGAACCCAGCCGGCCTTGTCCATCGCATCGACCAGCCGGTCGCGTTCCGTCAGACGCGGCAAAGCGGGATCGTTCGGATCCCCGGCCTTGAGGGGCGATACCTTACCCTCCGAGACGCCGATGCGCCTGGTCGGCGGCCGCGATCCAACCGGTATTATTTTGTCCTGTGTGAGCTCGCCGATGGCATTGCCGCCATGCGAACGGCCGGCTCCTTTCCAGAGAAGCGAAGAAAGGCACTGGCTATTTTTGCAGGCGAAATCCGATGGAGTGATCGTCCTTGAACGCGCAAGTGTGGCCGTCCTTTGCACGCAGTTTTCAAGCTCCCGGACGTTACCAGGGAAGTAGCATTGCGAGATGAGTTCAAGCGCCGACGGCGCGAAGGCGAGCTCGCGATGGTTCTCCTTGTTGAATCGGTCGAGGAAGGCGTTGGCAAGGCGTGGAATATCACCGGGTCGCTCTCGCAGTGGGGGCAGGATGATTGGCACCACATTGATGCGGTAGTAAAGGTCGGCCCTGAACTCCCCATTCACGACAGCCGTCTCGAGATCCTTGTTGGTCGCGCATATGAGGCGGACGTCGACCTGCAGCGTCCTGGTGCCGCCGACTCGCTCCAGTTCGCCTTCCTGCAAGACGCGCAACAACTTAGCTTGAAAGGCAGGCGAAATCTCGCCGATTTCGTCAAGCAGCAGTGTTCCGCCATTTGCCAGTTCAAAACGGCCGGCGCGCTGGGAGATAGCTCCGGTGAAGGCGCCCTTTTCATGCCCAAACAGCTCCGATTCCAGAACGCTTTCAGACAGTGCTGCGCAGTTCAATTTGACGAAAGACTTCTTCCTCCGACGTGAGAGCTTATGGATGGCTTGCGCAAAGAATTCCTTGCCGGTGCCGCTTTCGCCCCGCAGAAGCACGGTGGAATTGGTTCTTGCTACGACCGAGACGGTTTCAAGCACCCGCTTGAGTGGGGCACTTTCCCCAATGATCCCGTCGATTTTGAAATGCGAACGCCGGGCGGAGCAGGTCCTCTCCTCGTCGAGCGATTTCTCCGGTCTCCATTGCTCGTCGACATTCCGCTGGCGATCTGTACTCAGCATGCGATGGAGACGGATGGTCCGGCCGACAAGGTTGGCGACCATGGCCAGGAAGCGCATGTCCTCGTCGTAACGGAAACCGGTGGCGCTGTTCTCGACACGGTCGATCGACAATGTCCCAAGGATCTTATGCTCGGCCTTTACGGGGACACCGACAAAGGCAATTGGGATGTCGTTGTTGCTCGAAGACGTTTGAAGGTCAGCCTCAAATAATTGGGACTTGCGGACATCCGGTATGAGGAGCGGCGTCCCCGTAGCGACGATTTGGTCTATTACGGCCTGCGGTATGGCGCGGCGAGTGCCTGATGGAGGTGGGTGGGTGTTGCCGGCAGTTGCGGTAATCTCCGGCTCTCCTCCAGCGTCCAGGATAACGATTGCTCCGTGACGCATTTGCAGAAACGACGGGAGGATGTTCACGACATTGGCGAGCGTAATCTCCAGCCGGGCGGGAGCCGTCAGGACCTTCGATATCTCGTAGATTCCCCTAAGCGAGACATCTGCTTGGGGCATGCTTTTGATGGGTGGTTCAGGCCGGGTGTCCCAAGGCCCTGCTTCATCGACCCGGTCCCGCGGTATGTGAGCCATGGAAACACGCCTCAGGTGTTGTTCAGGAGGCTCCTCCCAAGCGCCTTTCTGATAATCCCAGCAAAGGTTTGATGTTCATCTTGACGCAACTCCAGGCGTACTACGGTTCACGCTCTTGAAAGGGTGTGCCAGTCATCCGAACTTGAAGAGGACACCGAAGCCGCCGCGCGGATAGTTCCACTCGATCTCGCCACTGGGCTCGCACAATATCCGGCAGGTGCCGCACTCCATGCAGCCGTCGGCGGTGATCTCTACTTGGCCCTTGTCGTTCAACTCATAGCATTTCGCCGGGCAGACGTGGGTCAGCGCGAGCAAGTTCGCGCTTGGCCTCTCGTGCGGTCGCACTTTAATATGCGGGCGGCCGGAATCGATCAGGTAGCGGTTCTGGTAAAGCTTGTCTTCGACACGTAACTTCGTCACTGCGATCGTCATCTCGTCTCCCCCTCAGCGCCACGCGAATGCCAGGCGGACCGCGTCGCTGACCAGCCCCCAGCGCGAACGCGCCTTGATGAAGGCGGCCGTGGTCGCCTTTTCCTTCTCGATCTTTGGCGTGCCGTCGACACGCATGAAGTTCTGCGCGGCTTGCGATACCAAGCGCGGATAGGTCGTGAAGAAATTGCAGGAATTGGTGTGGAGCAAGGCCGGCATGTCTTTGTATTTCCTCAGGTCTTTGACCACGAAGGACTTGTCCAGCATGGCCTGGTAGAGGGTGAGGTTCCGTTTGGTCATTGGAACGTTGCGGCTCTTGACCTGGACGATTGCCTCAGCCGCGATGCGGCCGGAGGTCATGGCGAGGTTCGAACCCTCGCGGTGAACGGCGTTGTTCAATTGCGCGGCATCGCCGACCACGACCCAACCGTCGCCAAAGAGTTGCGGAATCGCCTTGTAGCCGCCCTCGGGAATGAGATGCGCGGCATATTCTTTCACCTCCGAGTCGGCGATCAGCGGCCGGATCGAAGGATGGTTTTTCAAGGTATCGAGGAGGGCGTAAGGGCTCTCCGTCGCGGCGGCGAAATCGGAGACGAGGCAGCCGATGCCCAGCGAGATCGACTCCTTGTTGGTGTAGAGGAAGCCGAGCCCGGTCATACTGCGGGAGATCGTGCCCACCGCCTCGATCACGCAGCCTTCATCGCCCTTGAGGCCGAACCGCTGCTCAATGACCTCCTCGGGCAGGAAATGCATTTCCTTGACGGCGAGCGCCACGGTTTCGGGCTTCGGCATCTCGCGCAGGCCGGCCCGCGTGCCAAGCAGTCCGGAAACACCTTCTGCGAGAACGACCACGTCCGCATAGATCGCTCCGCCGGCCCGATCTGTGCGGACGCCGATCACCTTGCCCCTGGCATCACGGACGAGTTCCGTCACGGTCGTCTCGCAAAGAACCGTCGCGCCGGCCTCGCGCACCTTGCGCGAAAACCACTTATCGAACTGCGCGCGGATGATCGTGTAGCGGTTGGGCTTCGCCTCATTGAAGTCGTCCGACCGATAGTGAATCCCGGTGTGGGACGTATCGTCCATCACCCAAAGCCGCTGTTCAACCAGATGCCGCTCGAGAGGCGCGTCATCCCGGAAGTCAGGGATGATCTTCTCCAGCATGTTCGCGTACATGATGGCGCCCTGGACATTCTTGGAGCCCGGATATTCACCGCGCTCCAGCTGCAGCACCTTCAGGCCGTGGCTTGCCATGGTGTAGGCAGCTGCGTTCCCGGACATGCCGGCCCCGACGACAATAGCGTCGAATTTTTCCTCGATCATGTCCGTCTCCCTTAGCTCGCAAGCTTGTCGCGACTGTGCGGCGACAGGCGTCGGGTGAAGGCCTCCGTCAGCGCAGGCAGGAAGCGGATCGCATCGGTGACGATCCCGAGGTGGGCGAAATCGAAAATCGGCGCGTTCGGATCGGTGTTGATGGCCACGATGAGATCGGCTCCCTCGACGCCAACCCGGTGCTGGATGGCGCCGGAAATCCCGGCGGCTATATAAAGCTTCGGCCGGATGGTCTTGCCAGTTTGGCCGATCTGCCGGTCTGCCGGCATCCAGCCCTTCTGGACCAGCGGGCGCGAACAGCCATGCTCGGCGCCGATCGCTCGAGCGAGGTTCTTCACAAGCTGCAGGTTCTCCGCCGCGCCGAGACCGAGGCCTCCCGCAACCACGACGTCGGCATAGGCGAGATTTGCCTTTGCCGACTGGCTGTCCGGCAGGAAGCCAAGGACTTTGGTGACGATCTCGTCCTCGGCTACCGACACCTTGTGTTGGATGACACGCCCAACCGGCTTCTCCGCCCGCTGCGGCATGGGCATGACCCTCGGTCGCACTGTCGCCATCTGCGGCCGGTAGTTGAGCGTATAGATCGTGCACAACAGCGAACCGCCGAATGTGGGACGGGTCGCGGCGAGCGAACCGTCCGCATCCACGTCGAGTTCGGTGCAGTCGGCCGTGAGCCCTGTCTGCAAGGTCGTCGCAACGGAGCCGGCAAGATCCCTGCCGAGCGTGGTCGCACCCAGAAGTAGGATCTCGGGTTTGTGGGTATCGACCAGATCCGTCATCGCCTTGGTGAATGGCTCGTTCCGATAGTCGGCGAGCAGCGGAGCCTCGACGATGTAGACAAGGTCAGCGCCATAAGCGAAGGCTTCGGCAACGGCATACCAGGTGGCTTCTCCCGGCGGTCCGAGCACCACGCCCGCAAGCTGGACGCCGAGCTTGTCGGCAAGCTTGCGACCCTCGCCGAGCAGCTCGAAGGAGACGGGATGGACCTGGGCGCGCTCCAGCTCGATGAAAACCCAGACGTGTCGGTAGTCCTTGAAACGCTCGGGCAGCTCCTTCTTTATGCCGGCACGGCCGGCGGCAGGGCGAGGGCTTTCTTGATTCGCGGTCGACATTGTCTGCTCCTGGCGTCACGCGCCGCTGTTGAAGGCGAGTTCATGTTCCAGCGCCGGCTGGCGGGTGAGGATTGCGGCGATGAGTTCGTCAGCGATATCGCGCAGCGGCTTCTCGGCGGTGTCGATTTGCGCCGCCTTTTCCGCCCGCGGCGTAGGGGCGAAAACGCGCTTGACGACCGTCGGCGAGCCGCGCAGCCCGCATCTGGTGAGGTCCTCAATGCCGGCGTCGGCCGCACTCCACTTCAGGACCTGACTGCGCGCGGCGCACAGGGCGTCCTGGAGCGAGCCCCGGCGGATCTCGTTAGTGCCCTCCAGCATGGTGATGAGGCAAGGGAGCCTGCTCTTCAGCATCTGCGTGCCGCCTTCGGAGCGGCGCTCGACCTGGATCTCGCGCGCAGCGAGATCAATGGAGGCGATCTTCGCGACATAGGTGAGTTGCAGGAGATCGAGGCGCTTGGCGATGCCAGGCCCGACCTGGGCGGTGTCGCCATCGATCGTCTGCTTGCCTGTGAACACGATGTCTGGCGTGCCGAACGTCTCGCCAACTTTCGCGATTGCCTGGGAAAGAGCGAAGGAGGTTGCCAGCGTGTCGGAGCCGGCAAAATAGCGGTCGGTCAAAAGCACCGCGCGGTCGGCGCCGTAACCGAGCGCCTTGCGCAGCGCGTCCTCTGCCATGGGCGGACCCATACTGAGCACGGTGACCTCGCCACCATAAGCGTCACGCAGTCTGAGTGCTTCTTCAAGCGCGAACAGGTCGTAAGGGTTAATGATGGTCGGCACACCTTGGCGCATGATCGTGTTCGTCACCGGATGGACGCGAATCTGTGCCGAGTCCGGCACCTGCTTGATGCAGATTACGATGTGCATTGGCGGTTTCTCTAGGCTCCGATCCGGATGCGGGCTTGGCGGTTCACCTGCTTCGTGCATTATTCGTGCCAACGTTTCGCGCTCCGCTATTGCTAGAAATTCAGCTGGTTGCCTCTGAAGGCTTCGTCGTGATGCCCGGATTTGTCGGCTTCCCGACATTGTCGCGTCGCAACCGCGTCGCGCTCATTCCTTCCCGAACCGCTTCAGCACGGAGTCGAACGGGACGAAGGTGCAGCCCGGCGTGGCAGGTTTGTCAGGATTGTGGTCTTTGAGCACCTTGAAGACCCGGTGCGTGAGCGGCGAGGAAATCGCGAACTCCTCGTAGGCGCGTTGCAGCGTGGCGCGCACCCGCGCAGCGATCACCGGATCGGGCAGACCGGAGAAATCTTCTTGGGCAAGGTATTGGCCCATGCGCTTCATGATATGGAGCCGTGAGACATTGAGCACCTTCGGATCATAGGAGACACCAAGGACTGCGAAGAACTCCTCCGCAGCCGACAGACGTTTCAGCCGCGCGAGGATTTCGGTGACATCGATGGGACGGCCGTCGGCGGAACAACTCATTGCATTCTCCCTTGCGCGGAAACTGTGGCGTCGGGTGCGTTCGTCGCACGGCTGACCCGCAGCCGCGAAATTCGCGGTTCGAGCAATGGGATGCGATCAACCTCCGAGGCAATCGCGTCACTCTCGATTGCTGCGTCGAGATCCTGCACCGCCATCCGGCACCAGGCCGTGAGGCGAACTGGGAGACGCCGCACGACCGCGGCGCGAATTGCTTCGACCTCGTCGGCACCCATGACCGGCGTGCCAATCTCGACTCTGGAACGTCGGGCTGTCGCTAGAGACTCGGCGAGTTCCACGGCAGTGAAGGCGACGCCGCGTGCCTGCTCGCCATCGCGCCAGGTTGTATGGTTGAGAAAGACCTGACCGTTCATGGGCGACTGCCGGTTCTTCTGCTGCTCAGGCACAGACCTGATCGAAGGTCTTCGGCACTTCGCTTACCCGGCCCAGAACTGCGGAAGCCACGCAGCTTCTCCACGATTGCGGGCAGGACCTCGAGCACCCGGTCGACGTCCTCTTCACCATTGTAGCGCGAGAAGGAGAAGCGGACTGCCGCGTGTGCCGCGTTCATCGCCCTCAGGACATGGCTCGGCTCCAGTGAGCCGGAGGTGCAGGCGGAGCCGGAGGAACAGGCGATGCCCACGCGGCTGAGGAGAAGTGGGATTGCATCGCCTTCGTTATATTCGAAGACGATGTTTGCGGTGTTCGGCAACCGCTCCAGCGGATCGCCAGTGACGAAGCTGTTTGGGATGCGCCGGAGAATCCCCTTCTCCAGGCGATCGCGGAGCGACCTTACCCGTGTGTTCTCGTCGTCCATGAATTTCAAGGCGAGTTCGGCTGCCATGCCGAGCCCGACTATGCCGGGCGTATTCTCGGTGCCCGCACGCCGGTCGTGCTCCTGGTGACCCCCCTTGATCAGCGAGCGGAAGGGCACGCCATGCTTTACATAGAGTGCGCCGATCCCTTTCGGGCCATGCATCTTATGGCCGGAGAGCGACAGCATGTCGATTGGCGTCGATTTCAGGTCCATCGGAAGCTTGCCGACCGCCTGCACAGCATCGGTATGGAAAAGGGCGCCGGCTTCCTTGGCCAACTCAGCAAGCTTGGCCACGGGGAAGATCGTACCAGTCTCGTTGTTCGCCCACATGATCGAGACGATCGCCACGTGTGGGTTGAGGGCGGCCCTGTAGGCGTCGAGGTCGAGCCGGCCTCGGCGATCCACCGGGATCCTGTGCACCTTGACGCCGCGCGTCTTCTCAAGATGCGCGCAGAGCGTCAGCACGGCCGGATGCTCGACCGCGGAAGTCACGATCTCTGTTCGGTCAGGCATCGCCTCGAGCGCCGAAAGAATCGCTGCATTGTCGCTTTCGGTCCCGCCCGAGGTGAAGGTGATCTCACTGTCGAGCTCCGCGCCGATCAGTGCTGCCAACTGCCCGCGCGCCTTTCTCACTGCGGCAGCGACGGAGGTGCCAAAACCGTGGATCGACGAAGGGTTGCCGAATTGATCCGTAAAGAACGGCAACATCGCTTTAACGACCCAAGGATCGACCCGTGTCGTTGCGTTGTTGTCGAGATTGATAAGCCTCATGGGTGCGATCCTCAGTTGACCGGAATGACGCCAAGCGCGAGACCGGTCGCCTCATTGAGCGTCTGGCGCATTCCCCTGATGGTGACGAGGCGAGCTGGCAGCCGGCGCAGGCGCCCGACAGTTTGACGTTGACCTGGTCGCCCCTCGACATCGACAAGTTCGCAGTCGCCGTCGTCAGCCCGCGGGTAAGAACAAATGCTCGCGACAGCGTTTTCGATCAGTCGAATTTGCACAGGCGCTGTGGCGTTTGGCGGGTGGGCGCTCCCCCTGCCGGCGGGGGAGCCTCCATTGCAGCGTCGCCATTTGGCGGCCACCAGCTTCGGGTGCCGCCAGGAATTGAACTGTTTGGGGCGGCGACGTTCTCCGCATCCTACCGGAAGCGATCGCCGATTCCGAAATCGGCTTTCGACCCTGCCTTGTACCTGAGGGCGCGGACATCTGTTGTGCCGGCCGTATAAGCCTCCTCGGCCGTAGTGAGGCCTTCGGCGGCCATCGCACCGGCGCAAGCACTTCCTCGATTGCTTCGAAGCATGCGAGGCAGCCGCCGACAGCCTTTGTGTAGTGAGTGACCTGCTCGACGGTGGTGAGCCTGTTGATACGACGGTCCGCTCGATCATCGCTTGATCGACACCGAAGCATTCGCAGGCTTCCTCGTGATCTTCGCCCCAGTCCTCGCCGTCGTGGTTGGCGATCGCACCCTGAAGCACCACATAACCCATTACCGAGCAATGCATCTTCTCCGGCGGCAAGCCACCGAGAAGGTCCGCGATGTCCTGATGAGTGATCCGGATGGCCTCATCGATGGTTTTGCCGATGATGGGTTCGGCAAGCGCCGACGAGGAGGCGATCGCGGAGCCGCAGCCGAATGTCTGGAGTTTCGCGGCAGTGATCGTTTCCGTCACCGGCTCGTCGCTCATCATCAATTCAAGCGAATCGCCGCAGGCGATGGCGCATACCTGACCGACTGCATTGGCTCTCTCCAGGACGCCGGCATTCTTCGGGTTGAAGAAGTATTCCTTGACCTTGTCGCCACAGTCCCACATGGCTCTACTCTCGGGCGATCAGCCGAAAGACTTGCCGCAGCCGCACTTCTCCCGTGCGTTGGGGTTGTCGAAGACAAAGCCGGAGGAATCGAGCTCCGTGACGAAGTCGACGGTCATGCCGGCGACATGGGGTTGGGAGCCTACGTCCACGAAGACCTTGACCCCATCTGCCTCGATGATTGCATCGCCCTCGCGCGACACGCTCTCCAGGCCCATTACATATTTGAAGCCGGCGCAGCCGCCGGTCTGGACCATGATGCGAAAGCCGTCCGCCGGCTCGCTGGCGCGGGAAAGAGCGGTCTTGACGGCGGCAACAGCGTTGTCGGTGAGCGTAATCATGGTTCGATTTCTCCGCAGTCCGTGACGTGTTTGCGGATCACCGTGCATGGACCGTGCCAAAGGAAAAAACCGTTTCAAAACAGTCGGGCGTCTCCAACGCCGCCATGAATCTTGTGCGCTATTGCTGGGAAGACGTCTGGTAATCGACACGTACTGTCGGGTTTGTCGAGTCGGGCACACAGGCTGTTCGGCTTAAATTCCTGCTGCACTCTGACGTAAACTATTGACTGGTATGCAGAAGGTTTTTTCTGAGCTTGCTCCTGCGCAATTGGCATGAGTTTTGATGCTCCCTTTGGCGAGGCGGCAAGAACTGACGACAGATATTCATGTCGTGGGTGCGCTTGCGACCGGTGCAACGAAGGAAAGAAAGCAACATGTCAGGTCTGGGCCAGATCCGCTTCTATGGGAAAGCAGCACCCGTGGAATCCGAATGCCCGATCGGCCGATTGGCGTCGACACCCACAACCGCTCGCCGCCGGCTAGCGGCCATCGACCGACTTGAAATGGGATTCGACCGGCATGTGCCTGCCAGTGTCATCGCGTCCGCCGTTCAGACAGCACGCCCGCGCGTTTTGAGCGGGTGCCGACGGCGATGCGCACGCTCTCCAGCAACACTCCGTTCCTGGCGGGCACGAGATGCGGATCGAGCATCACGGCGCGCTCCATCGGCTGAAGATCACCCGGCAGGGCAGCTGACGCTCAACAACTAGGTGCAAGCAGGGGTAAGACATGGACCAGCGCGAGAAACCCTCGCCGGACGAAATCCGGCGGGCACGGCAAGCCAATCCGATAATACGCGAGCGCGATCTCGCTGCCCAACTCGGCATTTCGGAAGCGGAACTGGTTGCGGCCGATTGCGGTCTCAGCTCGTTGCGCATCGAGCCGCGCGTCAATGATCTTCTGACTGGTCTCGAAGCGGTCGGCGAGATGATGGCGCTGACCCGCAATGAAAGTGCCGTGCACGAGAAGATCGGCGTCTACGACAACGTGCTCACCGGCAATGACCATGCCATGGTGCTCGGCCACGACATCGACCTGCGCATCTTCCCGAAAGTGTGGGCGCATGGCTTTGCCGTCGAGAAGCGCGACGGCGGCGACATCCGCCGCAGCCTGCAATTCTTCGATGTCGCCGGCGAGGCGGTGCACAAGGTGCACCTCAGGCCGGCCTCCAACCTCTATGCCTATCAGAAGCTGGTGGCGCAGCTCGAATCCTCGAACCAGGAGCCGATCGTGTCGGTTAAGGCGAGCGCAGCCGACGATGACGCAGAGGTTCTGGACCAAGCCGCCACGGTCGATGACCTACGCGAGCACTGGAGCGGGCTGACCGACGTGCATCAGTTCTTCGATATGCTGAAGACGCTGAAGCTCAGCCGCTGCCAGGCGATGCGCATGGTCGGTCAGGATTACGCCTGGCCGCTCGACAAAGAAGCCGTTGGCGCCATGTTCCAACATGCGGCCGAAGGCGAGATGCCGATCATGTGCTTTGTCGGCAATCGTGGCTGCATCCAGATCCATTCCGGCCCGATCAAGTCGCTCAAGCCGATCGGGCCGTGGATCAATGTGCTCGACGAGACCTTCCACCTGCATCTCAGGACCCACCAAATCCGCGAGGTCTGGGCAGTGCGCAAGCCGACCAGGGACGGTCACGTCACGTCACTCGAAGCCTATGGCGCCGACGGCAAGATGATCATCCAGTTCTTCGGCACGCGCAAGGAAGGCGAACGCGAGCGCGGCGACTGGCGGTTCCTGGTCGAGAACCTGCCGCGTATTCCAAGCCCGGCCGCCGCGTGAGGTAAAGATCCATGCGCGTTGCTTGCCGTTTCCGCTCGCTGCTCGCGCCGATGCTCGGCGTCCTGCTGGCCGCCACTTTGCCCGCTGAGGCCAATGAGGGCGTAGCTGTCTTTTCCGATCCGTCGCCGATCGCCTCGATCGTCGGCGCCATCACCGAGATCGTCTACGCGCCTGGTGAGGAAAGTCATCTCGTCGCTCGCGATTCGACGAGCCAACCGAAAGCCGCGCTGAAGCTGCCCGACGTCGGCTACATGCGTCAGCCGTCGCCAGAGGGTGTTCTGTTGGTCAAGCCATCGGGGGTTCTCGTCCTGCATGGCAGCGGAGCGGCGAAAGCGGCCGACGTGCTGAAGAAATCGAACGGGCCCTTCATCGAAGCGCCCGAGCATTACAGCCATGAAGACATCCTCGAAAAAATCCGCGTCGTCGGCAAGGCGCTCGGCGTCGAAGCCAAGGCCGAAAAGTCGGCGGCCGAGATGGATGCGAAGCTGAAGGCGGCCGAGAAGCAGACCTCGTCGATCAAGGAACGCAAGCGCATCCTGTTCGTGCTGTCGACAAAGGGCGGCAAGATCCTTGCACCTGACACAAGCACCGCCCGCGACGGCATCATGCTGCAGCTATGCCAGCGACCGCGGGGCGGAGACCAACAGCCATCTCGACTATGCCCTCTTCCAGCGCCGGCTGTCTGGTGCACTGGTTCGGCGTCGCCAGCAGAGCCAGGACGGCTATCTCTGCACACCGACGCGGCAGGATCTGTCGTTCGAGACAATGTGTGAGGCGTGCCGATCGGCAGCTGAACGCACGGTCAACGGTAGGGCACAGGGGCGGAAACCTACAGGTCGCTTTTAGCAGACGGTGGTACATAGACTCGAAAATACGTTGGAAAGGAGGATTTGAAGAATGCTTTGCCCATGGCCTCCATCATTCTTCCTATGGGTCTCAACCGGAACGCAGCAATCACCATGCTACTTGCACAGTGAGGATGCAGCTTCAGGATGCCGCGGGGACGAAGGGCGCTCAACAGCTGCAGGAGACCTCGCGTTGGAGAATTCACGATGAGCGCTTTCGTAACCCGCGACGGCTCCAGATGGATGCCGCAATACCTGACCGCTATCGATGGCACGACTTGCATTGGCTGCGGCCGCTGCTTCAAGGTCTGCTCGCGCGAGGTCATGCACCTTTACGGCATCGATGAGGCGGGTGAAGTCCTCGGCGCCTGCGACGGCGAGGACGACGACTTCGATGGCGAGCTCAATCGCATGATCATGGTCGTCGACAATGCCGGCCGCTGCATTGGCTGTGGAGCCTGCGCCCGCGTCTGCCCGAAGAACTGCCAGACCCATGTTGCGGCCGATGAGCTCGCTGCATTGTCTGGCTGACAAACCAGGAGAACGGCACCCATGTTTGCCCATCACCATGGCTGCCTCGGCGCCGACCAATAGCCGCCCATCGAGCCGGAGATGGGATTTGACCAGCATGTGCTTGCTTGTGTCCTCTTGCGTGCCCTCGAGGAGGTCGAGGCCGGCGAGGCGACGGCGACTGAGGCAACCGGCCTTTCGCGGGCCGAGCTGCAGGATATCCTGATCGGCAGTTTCCCCACTATCTCTGCCAAGGCCTTCGCCTTGGAAAAGGTAACCGACCCCGAGCCGGATCTGGAGGAAGAACTTCTTCGCGGCCTGCTGCTCGCACATGCCCGGCCGGGCGAGGAGGCGAGCGCCCGGTTCGTCAAGATCATCGCTCGGCGTGCGATGCGCAATGACCATCTGTGGCAGGACCTTGGCCTTTTCAACAGGGCCGAACTCAGCCGCTTGCTTGCCACGCATTTCCCGACGCTGGCGGCCGGCAACACCCAAAACATGAAATGGAAGAAGTACTTTTACCGCAAGCTCTGCGAGGCTGAGGGCTTTTCGCTATGCACCGCGCCCAGTTGCCGAGAATGCAATGACTTCGAAAGCTGCTTCGGTCCGGAGGAAGGAGAAAGCCGCCTTGCACGGTAAAGAACGGGATCGGCTTGGAGAGTGGCTTTCGCAAGCGCTACAAGGCCGCCGAGGCTCGGTCTATGCTTCGCTCGAGCAGCCTCCCCAACGTATTGAACCACTTCGTTGAGCCATTCCTTGCTTGTGATCTGTATAAGGTCCGGAGGCGCCAAACAGACTCCAGAGGCCACCCATCCGGCGATGGCGCTGTCGCCAGATCAAGAGTGTGGTTGGATTGCGAGACGTCGCTCTCGTGACGCGACAAGACGAGGACTTCACGACGTCCCGAACATTGGGCAAGCGGCTTCTCGACGTCAAGGCAACGCTTCCGCGGCACGTCCGCATAGCCTTACCCGAAAGCGTGCAACGCAGCCGAGCTGCGGGATCGTGGCGCCGCGCTTGGAACGCCGCTAGTCTTAATTCGTCTCTTTCTTCAAACCCTGCCATAGGGATCGAAGTTTGCCCGTGACCCGATCTGGTTCCTGAAGCACAGCAATGACGAGAGCCGCGCAGCAGACCGCCACAAAGGCGAATATCGTCGAGAGATACAAACTGTCGATGATAGCAAGCATTTCCATTTCGAACTGCCCCGCTGTCCTCCAACGTCATGGACGCTTGGCCATTGCGCAAGCCCTAATCAGCCAGTTGCTGCTCCTCTCCCCTTAATCTTCGATCCGCAGCAGGCCGACCGAGCTGAAGCTCGCGCGCTGGTACAAGGCGATGTGCAATGACCGGGGGTCTCTTGTGCGGCTGCGCGTGTTGAGCCTCGGCGCCTGCTGACAGTCGACGATCAGGGCGCGACGCGGCAACGTCGATGTCTTCGATGCAAGCTTCGGGAAAGCGCGGCTTGGCGCAGGCGAGCCGGTTCCTGACGATCGCGACTGGAGCTGGACCTGACGGAGGCCATCGGGAATTGGGCCCGCTTAGGATGGCGCCGTCAATTTGTTGCGGACGCTAATCCACCATCTGGAAGTGCAAGCAGCCCGTTTAGTCGGAGCGACCACTCTGCGAAAGGGATTCCAGCTCACCAATTCCGAGTGCTTGTCCCATCGGTCAGCAGCTTCTGAATTTGGGTGGCGGCCAGCGGGATCAGACCGTGACTTGGGTGCCGACCTCGACCACGCGGCCGGTCGGAATTTGGAAATAGCGCGTTGCGTCCGCAGCCGTGCTGGCAAGCCCGATGAACAGCCGGTCCTGCCATAGCGGCATGCCGGAATTGGGTGATGCCTTGATCGAGCGCCGCGACAGGAAGAAGGAAGTCGACATGATATCGAACTTCCAGCCTTGCTTGCGGCAGATCGCCATCGCCTTCGGGATGTTCGGCTGCTCCATGTAGCCGAACCTCATCGTCACCCGCATGAAGAGATCGTTGATCGGCGTCATCTTGATCCGTTCGCTGTCAGGAACGGTCGGATGCTGCGCCGTCACCACCGACAGGATCACGTTCTGCTCATGCAGCACCTTGTAGTGCTTCAAGCTGTGCATCATCGCCGCCGGCGCGCTCATCCGATCGCTGGTCAGGAACACGGCGGTGCCGGGCACAAGCTGCGGTGGCTTCGCTGCCATCTGCTCGGCAATGAAATCGAGCGGGATCTCGCTCTTGCGGGATTTCTCGAAGAGGAGGCGGGTCCCGCGCACCCAGGTCACCATAACGACAAGAACTGCGCCAGCAATAAGGATCGACACCCAGCCGCCTTCGAGCACTTTCACGATATTCGCCAGGAAGAAGCCGACATCGACGACTCCGAAAAAGACTGCCAGCGCAAGCGCCGGCAGGAGCGTCCACCTCCAGATTCGCCTCGTCACGACATAGAGCAGGATTGTCGTCACAACCATGTTGCCGGTGACCGATATGCCGTAGGCTGAAGCGAGGGCGCTGGACTCACCAAAGCCGACAACCAGCAGCATCACCGACAACGCGAGCAGCAGGTTCACGCGCGGCAGGTAGATCTGCCCGGATTGCGTTTCGGAGGTATGCCGGATTTCGAAACGCGGAAGCATGTTGAGCTGCACGGCCTGTCGCACCAGTGAATAAGCGCCGGAAATCACAGCCTGGCTGGCGATCACGGTTGCTGCCGTAGCCAGCGCCACCATCGGCACCAACGTCCAGCCGTGGTTCATCTCGAAGAATGGATGTCCGATCATACCGCCTCGGGAGAGAACGAATGCGCCTTGCCCGAAATAGCTGAGCAGCAGGCACGGGAATACGATCATCAGCCAGGCCAGCACGATCGGCCTGCGGCCAAAATGACCGAGATCAGCGTAGAGCGCTTCAGCCCCTGTGACCGCAAGAAACACGGCGCCAATGGTCACGAAGGCAGTGCTAGGCGAATGGCTGAGAAAATATGCGATATGGAGCGGGTTGATGGCCGCCAGAACGCTCGGATCGTCCGCGATGTGCATCAGTCCGGAAAGCCCGATCGCGACAAACCACAGCGCGGTGACCGGTCCGAATACCGATGCAACACTGCCGGTTCCAAAACGCTGAACCGCAAACAGCGCGGCCAGAATAATCAGCGTGATAGGCACGACGTAGGGGTCGAAGGCCGGCGTTACCACTTCGAGACCTTCGACCGCCGAGAGCACCGAGATTGCCGGTGTGATGACGGCGTCACCGAGAAACAGCGCCGCGCCACACATTCCAACCCACAGGATCACCGACGACGAGCGTTTTGAAAGACCCCGTCGCGCAAGCGCCATCAGCGACAGCGTACCGCCCTCTCGCCTGTTGTCGGCTCGAAGCACGAAGACGATATATTTGATGGTGACGATAATCGTCAGCGCCCAGACGATCAGCGACAAAATGCCGAGAACGTCCTCCCGTCCTGCCTGATTTCCGCCGGTCGACGCACGCAGCGCCTCGCGAAGAGCGTAGATCGGGCTGGTGCCGATATCGCCATAAACAACGCCGAGCGCACCAAGCATTAAGATTATGAGATTGGACTGGCCAAGCGAGTCCTTGGCTGCAGGCTGCGTAGAATCGGCGTGCCCGCCAGCATCATCATTGGCCATAGACGATCACTCCATCCAGAACTGGCGGGCTCCGGTAGTCCTGTTGCAACGCAAAAGCAATTGGTTTCGTTGCCGCAACCCTTACCGGGCGCGGTCCAACTCCGTAACCTAGTCAACGAGCATCGACGCTAAAGGCCGAGCCAGGGGCTATCCTGACTCCCCTCGCGGCGACCGACTCGACGAACGGCTATGCCTTCATCTTCTCAGGCAGCATCAGCCACAGATGCCTGCCACGAGAACGATGATATGGGCGGCAGGATTGCAGCCGCGATGTTCCTGCCTAGTCTGAGCTTCAGCCCGGCCTTCGGTTTCCAACTCGGCCGCAGTGCCATCCGCGACCCACAAGGAAGCGATGGCGGGACGCAGTGAAGCAGCTCCCCAGATGGTTGCGCGGACTCTTTGAGCTGCGCGTTTCTCCTGAGCCGGAGGCGCCATCAACCAGGCGGTTCGTAAGCCAGGCGCGAAGCTCTTGGGGAGGGAACGGATGTACCAGCTGCGCGTAGCCGCCAACGAGCTCAGCGGCGGAGCGCCATCGTCCGCCAGAAGCCGTAAGCGTCATCCTCAATGATCTGGAATCCGAACCTGCGCGCCAAGGCGGCAATGGCGTCACGCCGCTCGATCCGGCACCTGCCGACAAGCGGCTCCACGCCATCCGCGATGTCATCGCGACGGTGGAATCCATGCCGCTGATCACCGCGTCGATCCTGTCCAAGAAACTCGCCGCCGGACTTCCTGACCGGGCGGTTTCGAGCCGGGCGGCGGGAGGAGGTGACGCCGAGATGCTGCAGGCGGCCGGCATTGCCGGATCCAACCGGGAAGGCATGGATCGCGCCGCCCGGGCGTTGCAGGGCGGCAAGGCTGCGGAAGTTATGCGAGTTTTCTGTATAATGCAGAAAACACAGACTGGAGCCGACATGCAGACCAAATCAGTCTCCACCGCCGAATTTATCCGGCATTTCGGGCGCTACCATGACGAGGCGCAGCGCGCCCCGCTCACCCTCACCAAGCATGGCCGCGCCTCGGTTGTCGTCCTTTCGGCCGAAATCTTCGAGCGGCTGATAGCCCAAGATGACCCACGGCGCGCCTACGCCGCCGGCGAGACGCCGCCGGACCTGGCCAAAATCCTTGTGAGCGAGCTTGACCGCCAGTCGGCCGAATACGAGGCCGGAAAGAATGAATGACCGCTTTGTGAGCGGATCGATCGTCAGAGCGGTGCAGGTTTTGAACGGCAGGGCGCAAGCCACCGGACCGGACCAAGAGGCGAGATCGCCACCGGCCGGCCTAATCCGCTGATCGCGACGCGCAAGTAAGGACAAACTCACCGAGTGGGCGACGACAGCCGTCGGCGGGTACGGTTCGGCGTCCCAAGCGAGGTACATCATTCCATACCGGCTACAAACCGCCCAATTGCCAGCAAGCTCGGCGCGGAGGTGGAAGCCGGCGAGGCGCTGGCGCTGGTCCATGCGAGATCCGAGGCCGACGCGGAAGAGGCGGTCGCTGCGATCCATGATCGGCGAAACGAAGCCTGCAACCGCCAAAGTAATCGTGCGCACAATCGCGCCGCGCGGCTGATGCGATTGCACCTCTCGCTGCGCGGCACTGAGGACCCCTCCTGTTATGTGGTCTAGATTCCGCGCTCCGGGCCGAGCAGGAACACTGTCAGGGCGGCGAGGAGCGTGGCAACCGCGCTGTAGGCAAAGGCACTGTCAACGCCGGCATTGTCCACCAGTAGTCCGCCGAAAATCACGCCGGCTGCAATGGCCACTTGGAACGTTGCGGCCATCAGCACACCGGCGCTCTCGGCCTGCTCGGGAGCGGCGCGCAGCACCATCCATGTCTGTGATCCCACCGGCACCGCGCCGAAGGCAAAGCCCCATGCGGCAACCGCGATCGCCGAGGCCGACGCCGATGGTCCCACCGTCAGCAGCGAGACAGCGGCTATCGCTATGGTCAGGGCCGGCAGGGCCGCGACTGCCTTGAGGCTGTGCTTGGCCAGGAATGCGCCGGCTAAATTGCCGAAGATGCCGCCGATGCCAAAGGCGAGCAACACTAGCGAGATCGTCTCGGGATCGAGCGTGGGAGCCTTCTCGAAGAAGGGGCGGATATAGGTGAAGCCGGCGAAGTGCCCGGAAGCGACCAGCAGGACGACCAAAAGCGCGACCCTGATCGTCGGAGTCCTGGCCACATCCAGCAGACTGCGGAAGCTAGCCACTGCAATCGGAGGCAGCCTCGGAATGGTTATGAGTTGCACCAACAGTGTAAAGGCGCCAACGACTGCGGCGATCATGAAGGCGGTTCGCCATCCCCAGATTTCGCCGACATAGGCGCCGATTGGAGCCGCGCAAACGTTAGCGACGGAAACGCCGGTGAGGATGATCGACATGGCGCGCGGCAGGAGGTCATTTGGAACGAGCCGCATCGCCAGCGCTGCCGAAATCGACCAGAAGCCTCCGATCGCTATGCCGAGCACGACGCGCGCGGTCAGGAAGACCGGCACCGACCACGCGACGGCCGCCAGAACGTTCGATAGGATCAGCAGCAGCGTCATCGCCCACATGACGATCCTGCGGTCCAGGCGCTTTGTGATGATGGCCATTGTCGGGGCGGAGATCGCCCCAACGATCGCGGTCGCTGTCATGCCCTGTCCAGCCACACCGTGGGTGATACCGAGATCATGCGCGAGCGGCGTCAGCACGCTGGCAGGCAGAAACTCTGCCGTCACCAGGCCGAAGCTGCCCAATGCAAGCGAAATGACCCCACCCCATGCGGGACCGGACCGTTGATCGGGCTTTTCTGGGTCGTGCAGAACTGCCTCCATGAAGCTTGTCGCGGATTCGGTCATGGACAGGGTCTCCATGTGTGGATGCCCTGCACCATGGGGTGGCTTCGTTGACCCGCATTAAACCCCTAGTCGCTTTTCCCGGCGCCGTTGCACGGAGGAGGGGATGTTCATCGCTTCCCGATATTTTGTGACTGTGCGGCGCGCGACATCGATGCCGGTTTCCTTGAGCCGAACGACGATGCCCTCGTCGGAAAGCACGTCATCGGGCGATTCTACGGCGATTATCGCTTTGATCCGATGGCGGACAGCTTCGGCGGAGTGCGCGTCGCCGCCTTGGGAGGAGGCGATCGCGACGGTGAAAAAGTACTTAAGTTCGAACACGCCGCGCGGGGTAAGCATGTACTTGTTCGACGTCACCCGGCTTACCGTCGACTCGTGCACGTTGATCGCGTCAGCGACAGTCCTAAGACTGAGCGGCCGCAGGTGGTCGACGCCGTGCTGCAAAAAGGCATCCTGCTGGCGGACGATTTCAACCGCAACCTTAAGGATCGTCTTGGCGCGCTGATCGAGGCTGCGGATTAGCCAGTTCGCGTTTTGGAGGCATTCGTTGAGAAATGCCTGATCTTTCGAACCTTGTACGGTCAGGCGTGACACTTCTGCGAAGTAGGTTTGGTTGATCAGTACTTTGGGCAGCGTGTCCGGATCAAGTTCGACTTGCCATCCACCTGCGGGCGAGGGCAGGACCAAGACGTCGGGTATGATCGATTGCGGCTCTCCGGATTGAAATCGGTCTCCAGGCTTGGGGTCGAGCGCACGGATTTCACGCAACATGTCGAGAAGGTCGTCTTCATCGACGCCGCAATGCTGCTTCAAGGCCTGAAAATCGCGTCGCGCAACCATCTTAAGATTGGCAACCAAAGCTGCCATCGCCGGGTCGAACCGGTCTCGCTGGCGCAGCTGTATCTCAAGGCATTCGCTGAGGGTTCGCGCAAAGATTCCCGATGGATCGAACTGCTGCAATGTTTCGAGAACCCGTTCCACATCAGCCTCCCGGACGTTCAAGCTACTGGCCAGCTCCAAAAGGTTTACTTGAAGATAGCCGGTGTCTTCGAGATGAGCGGCAAGCTCGCCAGCAATCAGCCGCTCCTGCGGTGTGAATGCGGTGAGGGCTATCTGACGAGCGACATGGTCGTGCAATGTTTCGGTGAAGGCGGCAAACTCGTCGAGCGCAGGGCGACTACCCGTCGGATTATTCGTCGTGTTGCGTGTTGATTTCCATTGCCCGAGCCGTTCTGGAGACCCGGCCCTGGTCAGCCCGTCAACGTCGTTTCCGTCTGCGCCGGTGCGCTGATCCGCCCCGAAAATCGACGGAACATCGCCAACAGGCCCGCTGTCGTTTGACGCAGCTTCCAAAAGCGGATTCTTATCGAGTTCCTGTTCCACGTACTGATGCAATTCGGCATGCGCCAATTGCAGCAAGCGAATCGACTCAATGAGTTGAGGCGACGTAACCATAGATAGCTTCTGGCGCTGAAGCAGGCTTGCTGAGGAATGCATGGTAGCGCGAATATCCTATCGAGGGGCTCTTGGGACTTTGAGGTGTTGACTCCTTTAAAGCGCGCCGCATTTGCACGGCCTCATGCGACGCGCTTTCGAGTTTTGTTTCTTTTGCATGTCATTGCCCCAAACCGCTGCACGCGATCGGGCGACATGTCCTAGGTCATGCGGCGGCCCTTAGCGTTTCAAGAACGTTTTGCGGGGACGAGACGCCATAGGGGTCGGTCTCGCAATTGTCGGAGAAACCTTCCTCCTCGAACCACCGCTCCACAACGCCATTGTTGATCAGAGCGGCGTAGCGCCAGGAGCGCATACCGAAGCCGAGATTGTCCTTGGCGACCAGCATGCCCATCTTGCGCGTGAACTCGCCTGAGCCGTCGGGAAGGAGCTTAACCTTCTGCAGCCCCAAGGCCTTCCCCCACGCATTCATGACGAAGGCATCGTTGACGGAGACGCAGTAGACCGCTTCAATTCCCAGCTTCTCAAACTCGTCATAGAGCTCTTCGAAATTGGGCAGTTGGTAGGTCGAGCAGGTCGGGGTGAAGGCGCCTGGCAGCGAGAACAATATGACGCGCTTGCCGACAAAGTAGTCGTCGGATGTCTTTTCTTCCCACCGGTATGGATTTGGCCCCTGGACTGAATCATCGCGAACACGCGTGAGAAAGGTGACCAAGGGAACCTTCTTTTTAACGGTCATCAATATTGCTCCTCTAGATGAACCTGGTGCATTGCCTCTCGGTTAGCTGACGCAACACCGAGCCGGCATCCCGGCACGAGATGAGGCCTTGGCGGCTCCCAATTTCCCATCTGGTTGTGTGGGAACGTCTTGGCTCCTGGTCTTGTCACCCAAACGAGATCGACAGGAGGGATCTCTTTCAGCAGCTAAGGCGCTGGCAGCGACATCGATGACCCGCTGCCCGTGCTCGAGAAGAGGGCGGCAGCAGCCGTAAGTGGTTTCGAAATTGGCGTGTGACGCGTCAAATGTGACGTCTCGCAAGAGTGCCGCGTCACTGAACTGGTTCAGCGTATTGTAGACGGTTGCCGGTGACCCGCCGACCTTGGCTTGGGTGGCGTTTTGATGGTGCTCTTCGGCACTTACATGCTCATGAGGACCTGCAATCGGCGATTGCAGGAGCGCCACGCCTTGGCGTGTCGGGTTCGGACCAGCCATGCGCAAGGCAGGCACCGAGCACCGACCTGTGGAGGCGGAGACGGTGTCCCGATGTTCAGCTGGAATGGGCACGGTCTCCTCTGGCGATCGTATAGAGCTTCGCGTATCAGCCATGGCTCTGGTAGCTTTCCTTCATGCTTTGATTAGCTCTAACCATGGGATTGCAAGCACCATGCCATTTCACTTGAACGCACCGAACCGGACTACCGTTTTTTGCAGAGACCCTTGGCTTGAGCAGAAGCACGGTGCCTTCACCGAAACCGAACGGCCGCGCAATCGCTGGGTCACCCGGGCCGAGCAAAGGTGCTGTATGGTCGGGGTAATCAGTACTTCCGCGCCGGCTCGAAACAGAGGAAAACCGTTTCCAGACGGCCGAGCCGATGCATTGCCGCACACCGGCGGCCCCGCAGCGGCGCGTAAGGCTTTGTCTCTAGCGTGTTCTTGTGTGCGCAGGCACGCCGATCTGCGAAGACACTGCTGTCGCAGCATTTAAGATCGCGCGCTGTTGCTACTCACCCCTATCGAGGAAGGTATTTGACGCCTTCAGGCTCTTCAGCAAGCGCGCACCGGTCCGGACGCGGCGAGGATCGAGTATGGCTCGGGTCACGGCGCTTGCATGATTCCTTCATTTGCTCTCCCCGTGCGTGTCTAACCGCAAACGTTCTTGTGTCCGAAGCCGGACAAGAATGTCGCAAACCCGACCAAAGGTCGCCAAGGCCGGGCCGCCGATACCGGGCAACTGGTGCAACGCAAACGGTGCGCTAATCGGCACGCAACTTGCTCCGATAATTTTATCAGGGCGGACGTCAGCAGTGCTTCATGGAGCTCAGCGGTGATCACCAATCTGAACTTTGACGCGAGCAGCGGCGGCGGTGCTTATGGACGAAGGACGACATCCATCCCCTGCTGCTTGAGTTCGCGACCGATCTCATCCGCGCTTGCGCGCAGGTGGGCTGCATCGCGTAACAGACTCTCAAGGCATCTGAGCCGGGACGTACCACAGTCGACTTTGTGACCAACGGTGCGATCTCAATCGAGCGCATGAATGCCTGACGTTCAGGAGAAGCCCAAATGGCGACCAACCCGGTTCCAGATCATGTCCCGCCCGAAATGGTGAGGAACTTCAGCCTGTTCACCTCGCCAGGCATGCTGCCGACGCCCAATGGGGATCCGCACGCAGCTGTCGCTTGCGTCCACGCCGGACCGCCGATCTTTTATTCCCCCTTCAACACGCGCGATGGCCGGGGCACCTGGGTCATCACTCGCGCCAGAGACCAGCGCAGGGTGCTGCAGGACGCCGAAACCTTTTCCAGCCATCGCAGCATCTTTGCCTCCGCGCTGGGCGAAAACTGGCCGATGATCCCGCTTGAACTCGATCCACCGGCCCATAGCGTCTTTCGCTCGCTACTCAATCCGCTGCTTTCGCCCAGGCGGGTGAGGGTGTTGGAAGCGGCTGTCCGAGAGCGGGCGATCGCGCTGACTGAGAGGATCGCCGCATCGGGCACAAGCTGCGACGTCATGAAGGATTTTACCTTTCCTTTCACGGTCAACATCTTCCTTCGCTTTCTGGGACTGCCGGATCACCAACTCGATACATTTGTCGGCTGGGCGAACGATCTGCTCCATGGCGACTATGTGAAACGACCGGCTGCGGCCCGGACGATTGTGGCGTTCATCGACGAACTTGCATCCGTTCGCCGCAAAGAACCGGCCGACGATTTCATGACCTTCGTGGTGCAGGCACAGGTCGAGGGCCGCCGGCTGACCGACGAGGAGGTTCGTGGGATCGGCGTGCTTGTGTTCGTCGCAGGGCTCGACACAGTTGCAGCAGCGATAGGCTTTGACTTGGCCTATCTCGCGCGCAACCCCAAAGACCAGGAATGGCTACGGAGCGAACCGGACCGGATCGTGCCCGCAGCCGAAGAATTGCTGCGCGCCTATCCGACCGTGCAAATGATCCGCGTGGCGAAGAAAGACATCGACTTCGAAGGCGCGCCGATCCGTAAGGGGGATTATGTTTCCTGTGCCACGATGATTGCCAATCGTGATCCAGCGGAATTCGAATCCCCCAACACAATCTGGCTGGCGCGACCGGACAACCGCCACGCCGCCTTCGGCTATGGTCCTCACCGCTGCCTTGGCTCACACCTTGCCCGGAGGGAGATTGTCATTGGCCTGGAGGAGTGGCTGGCGCGCATTCCGGCCTTCCGGATCAAGGAAGGGACGGCGCCCATCACCTGTGGTGGCCATGTATTCGGGATCGAAAATCTGATCCTGGACTGGTCCTGACCAAGGCCGCCCCGAGCCGCGGCAAAGCCAAATGGAGGCAGCCCTATGCGTATCATCGTCCACAAGGCTAAATGCCAGGGTCACGCGCGTTGCTGGGCGCACGCGCCGGATATCTTCATGCTTGATGACGAGGGCTACATCCTGCCCGGTGACGTTGAGGTTGCGGAGGGGGATGAACTGCTTGCGTCACGAAGCGCGCGGTCCTGCCCCGAACGTGCGCTGGAAATCGACCCTACACCCGCTGCGCGGGTTGAATCGGGCGTCGATCAACCGAAAGTCGGACGAGTTTAGTTGGGGTGGAGCGATGGCGCCCGCACACGGGAAAGGCTGGCGCGCGGCCTCTGTCCTACCACCGTCCTCGTCCAACTGCGCAGGGGCATCCGCGGCATCGAAACGTTCCCAGGATGCACAAGCGGTAGGCGGAGGTCGCGAAACACCTCTTGCAATCTCAGAAATTTGCGGCAGAGACCATGGACAAGGCAGAAACAAAAATCATCGAACTCCTCGACCGTGAGGCGATCCGCGACTGCCTCTATCGGTACTGCCGTGGGATAGACCGCGCGGACGAGGCGGCGCTGCGCAGCTCATACTGGCCCGACGCGCACGACAATCACGGGGCCTGTTGCGGCTTGGCAGAGGGCTTCATCCAGTTTGCGCTCGGTGTCTTCAAGACCGGACCGCGCAACATCCATCAGATCACGAACATCCTGATCGAATTCATCAGCCCGGCGCAGGCCGCGGTCGAGAGCTATTTCACCGCGCTGCAACGTGGACCGGACAACGACGGAGAAGTACGCCAGATGCTCCTCTGCGGCCGTTACTGCGATCTGTTTCAGAAGAGGGAAGGGGAGTGGCGGATTGGCAAACGGACGGTGGTCTACGACTGGCTCGAGGAGCAGACCCCACCAGCGGTCCCCGAGGCAGAACGGTTCGGCTTGCGGCAACCGATCGGAGCACCGCATCCGGATGACCTGGTCTACGCGCTCGGGAAGCGCCGCATTCCTTCTCGCCACGATGCCTTCAAAGGTTCCCAATGGGAGAGCCGCAGCGGGAGTGGAGACGAAAAGCCATGACAACCTTGCCATGCCACAGCGCTCCCGGCGAAGGCCTGACCGGTGACGATGCGGCCGATAGGATTGCCTTTCAGCCCCGCGACGGCGCGACCGCGACAGCGGTCTGCTCTGTCACCACGCCGACGATGCTCGTGTGCATCAATTTGCAGGACCTCGGCAGAGCCGCTCATCGAGGCAATCGCCTGTCCTCGAAGGGTCCTTCACCAGCTTCGATTGCCAAATCGGGAGTTGGACCGCTGCCGGAGCGCACGACCTCTATCAGGGGCCGCAACTGGCCGTCACCAGAACGTGCGGCTTTACCACGACGGATCATTCCGCTGCTGGCCGTCGATGGGCTGGGACCGCTGCGGCTCGTCGCCGAGTAGTTCTTATGAAGCACGCAGAGCGCATCGTCATCATTACAGGCGCCGCGGGCGGGATCGGCCGGGCCCTCGTCGATATTTTTGCCGGGGATGGAGAAACTGTTGTGGCGGTGGACCTTCCGGGCAGCGGCGTGGTCGAAATGGCACGTGGTCTTGGCTATCCGCACCTCGGCCTCGAATGCGATCTCTCACGAGAAGAGGATATCCTCGCGCTTTACAGCCGGGTCGAAGCACAGTTCGCGCAGATCGGTGTCCTCATCAACAATGCGGGGGTCGGACCCAGCATGGCCGCGACTGTCGACACCAGTGTCGACGCCTTCCGACACTGCCTCGCAGTAAACCTGATTGGGCCGTTCCTCATGGCCCGCGAAGCAGCGAGGCGGATGCAGCCGGGTGGCGCCATCGTCAACCTCGCTTCGCTGGCGGGCATGGTCGGCAATCCCAAGCGCAACGCCTACGCAGCCTCGAAAGCGGGCCTGATCTCGTTGACGCAGTCGCTTGCATGCGAGTGGGCTTCTCGCGGCATCCGCGTGACGGCGGTCGCGCCGGGCTACGTGCGCACGCCTATGGTCGCAGAACTGGAACGCGCGGGCAAAATGGACCTCGCGGCGGTGCGGCGCCGCGTGCCGATGGGGCGCATGGCGCGCCCCGACGAGATCGCCCGGGCCGTGCGTTTCCTGGCCAGCACGCAGGCGCGTTACATCACCGGATCGGTGCTGGCGGTCGACGGCGGCTGGATGTCATTCAATCAGCCGGGGGACGCGCACCCGCCGGTGGACGGAACGCCTGGAGCCGAACTCGCCCGTCCGGCCGCACGTACCAATGCGCGAATCGTGCTCGTCACGGGTGGCGCGAACGGCATAGGCGCGGCCGTTATTCGCCGCTTTGGCGCGAACGGCGATACCGTCGTGATTGCTGATAGAAATGGCGCTGCAGCGGCAGAGCTTGCTGGGTTTCCCGACGGCAAGCACCTGGCGAAATCCGTGGACGTGGCCGTCGAGACTGAGGTGGTGGCGCTATTCGAGGAGCTGCGGGAGCGCCACGGTCGCATCGACGTCCTCGTCAACTGTGCCGCTGTCGCTGATACTTTTGTGCCGGGGGTCGAACAAATCCCGGACCAGATCGAACGGGTCTTGGATGTTAATCTCACCGGCGCCTTCGCCTGCGCGCGCGAGGCGATCAAGGCGATGCGCCCTGGCGGCGTGATCCTCAATCTCGGGTCGATCAAGACCTTTCTGCCCTTCGCGTTTCGCCATGCCTACAGTGCCGCAAAGGCGGGGATGGACATCCTGACCCGGTGCATGGCGGCCGAACTCGGGCCAGTCGGCATTCGGACCGCAACTGTCGCTGCTGGTTACATCCGCACCCCTCGCGTCGCTCAGTTGGCGAAGGCCGGCCGCATGGACTCGACAGCGATCAGACGGCGCATCCCGATGGGCAGGATGGGACAGCCGGAAGACGTCGCTGATGCAGCGTTCTTCCTTGCTTCGTCTGACGCTTCATACGTCAACGGCTCAATCCTCTGCGTGGACGGCGGCTGGACCTTGCTCGGTGATGCGGGAAATCCCAGCGAACTCGATGACGAATGTTTAGCGGAGGCCGCGGGTTGATTGTCGACTATTCGTCAGGCGACGGGCTGTGGCTCATCAAAGCCGAGGATTTCGAAGGCTTCAGCCTCCGGTTGCGCGAGGCGCCCGCAGCGCGGCCCGCGATCGAAGATGTCGCCTTCCGCGATGACGGAGACGTCCTCCTCGGGGGCGAAGCAGTTCCAAGCCTTCTGGCGCGGCTTGGCAAGCGGTTTGCCTCAAGACCATGCCGCCGCCAAGGGCTGGATCGACACCGCGGCCAACGCAATCCGTGCGCATGCCGAGCACATCCACTGATCGGCCAACTCCCTCTGCAAACAAGGAAACACCATGGAATTCGCGACCTTCATTCTGGCCGCCCAGCGCGGCTATCATCAATCGTCCGACAGCGTCATCCGCAATTCCATCGAACAGGCCCTCGTTTCGGAGCAGGCTGGCTTCAACACCGCGTGGTTCGCCGAGCACCATTTCAACAATTACAGCCTGATCCCGTCGCCCTTGATGATGGTGGCGCACTGCGCCGGCGTGACGAGCACCATTCGCCTCGGCACTGCCGTGTGCGTGCTGCCGCTTTATCAGCCGCAGCGCCTGCTTTCCGAGATCGGCTTCGCCGATATCGTTGCGAACGGCCGTCTCGAGCTCGGCGTCGGCTTGGGATACCAGCAGTTCGAGTTCGAGCGCTTCGGTGTCAATGTCGATGAGGCGCCGGCGGTCTTTTCGGAATATTTGGACATCCTTCTGAAGGGCCTCAACCAAAACATCTTCGAGCACGACGGCCAGTATGAGAAGATCCCCCCGACGGCGATTTCGGTGCGCACCGTCCAGAAGCCGACCCCGCCGATCTGGATCGCCGGCGGGGCCGCGCGCATGCGCCGGGCCTATCGTGAGGGGCACAATTTTTTTGTCACAGCATTCCACAACGGCTTAGAGAGCTTGAGCGCGCTGCGCGAATCGATCGAGACGGCTGCGGCTTGCGAGGGCAAGAATGTCACCGACGCCAAGATATCGCTGCTGCGCTGCTGCTATGCCAGCGACGACGAGGCGGAGATCAACAGCTATCTCGACAATGCCCGCTTCCAGCGCCGGCTGTCTGAAGCACTGCATCAGCGCCGCCAGCAGAGCCAGGACGGCTATCTGCTGGAGGAAACGCCGACGCAGCAGGATCTGTCGTTCGAGACTATGCGCGAGAACCTGCCGATTGGCTGTGTGAATCGCGTGATTGATCGGCTGCTGGAAGAGATTGATGTCTTGAAACCGGACCAGATCGCAATTCAGACCCAATTGGGGGATTTCGATCAAAAGACGATGCTGCGCCAGATCGAGCTCTGGGGAGATAAGATCATCCCGGCTGTCAACAAGTCGCTCGCCACGCGGAGGCTGGGATTCGCAACGACTTGAATTGAGCTAGACCACCATTGGCCTGGCGCTGTTCATCATCGGGCAGCTCTGGCCAACGGCGGAACTATTGATCGCCAAACGAAAGACCAAACAAAAATGACCGATTGCGATTCCCTTCAAGGACGGATTATCGCCTTGGAACTGTTGGTTCGGCGCGTGCTCGTACTGGTCCTTTTGGATACACTAGACACAGCTGAAGAGTTTGCCCCAATGCGGCGGAGCTTTATCGCATCGCTCCAAAATGTCGAGCGAGCTTTTGGAGACGAGGAAGACGAAATTTGGGGAGGCGCAATGGCCGCGCTAGAGCAGCACCTGGACGAGATAGAGACGAGTTTGCGTAAGGCTTTAGCGTAATCCATATCGCCTTTGTTCACTGCCCAAACATCATGCAGTGCAACAAAAGGGCCTTTTTGGTTTCGCGTCAGTTTTGCTTTTTGGCGGCCATGCTTAGGCTGCGGCGGCATATTTAGGACGCGCTTTGCGGGCTTCAAAGCAGCTTGGCAACAAAGCTTGGAGCGAGTTGTAAGCCAAGGTCCGCATAAACAGGGTTGATGATCCACAAAGCGCCCGGAGTCGCCATAGGGCGTCTCCGCCTTTCGGTAAGGATCCTTCGTGCAGGATGAGCAAGACTGAGATGCTGCGCAACAACCCTCCAGTTCGTCACGGAAGGGGATGCCTAAATCGCTATGCCCTTGCACTCCTGCTGGGATGGTTCGCGGGCTTCGTCTATGCCTTGATGAATTTCGCAAAAGCGACGGGCGACAGCACTTTCATGTCGTGGTACGCCACCTTTGCGATGTCCAACAATTTCGCTTTTACTATATTGGTTGGAATCCCGGTCTTGCTCTTGTTCGCTCCGGTTGGGTTGCTCGCTGAATGGCTATTTGAACAAGGGGACCGGGTACAGGAGAAGGTAGAAAGCGAGGTTCACGCTCACCGGGAAGCAGTAGAGCTGCCGCGCCGCGCAGCGGCGCAACCAGATCCCCTTTCTGATAAGGAGATTGAGGAACTCAAGGCAAAACGCGTGAGGGCGCCGAGAGGACTGCTCTCGCTGACTATTTTGGTCCCGGTGGGCCCAGCAAAGCAAAGCCCCGGCCTCGAGACCGCAAAGGCGGGGTGCTGTTAGCTCTGGATTGTTTCGCTCGCAACTGAGCCGCGCCGCAGGCCCTACGGCCCTTGATGATGAGAGCGGGCCGGCCGGCGCTCCCCGTCTCGGCCCTTGTTCGATGCCGGCCGCAGGCCAAGGAGAACTGTCGAGTCGGAGGCGAGGGGCGGCACCCCTCGTCCCGACACTTCCCGGTCGCTGCGGCGCACAGCGGCCAGTCACCCGCAGGACGAACAGGAGTGGAAGACCGGCGCAGCCGGCTGACGGCCGCGAGCACCGTGGCATTGATCTCTTTGCATATCATTATTGCCAAAAATGATACGGGAGCAGATCATAAAAAGTTTGACTTGAGGCGCCAGGCGAGATACCTTTGCGTATCATCGTCCATTGGAATGGTCCATGTAGGTATCATGATGGGCTCAGAATCAGAAGTTCTGCGTGAAATCGGTGGCCTTTTTAGGCAGGCGAGGCTGGCCGCTGCCATGACGCAGGAGCAGGTCGCTGATTTGGCGGGCATATCCCGTCCCCGCTATCGCGACATTGAAAAGGGAACCGCAGCAGCGCGTGCGACGACGCTCATGAATGTCGCTCGCGCGCTCGGTCTGGAAATGATGCTGGTTCCGCAAGTCATGGTGCCGGCTGTCCAGGCTCTATTGCGTCCGCACGACGATGACGATCGACCTGCCTTTGTTTCTCAACCTGACGATGACGATCATGGCTCCAGTCTTCCGCGCACCTAAGACGATCCAGTCGCTGGACGTGCTCCTGAACGCACTGAAGGTCGGCACAATCGTTAGGACGCCGGGCGATTTCAATGCATTCAATTTCGATGAGGCTTACCGCGCTACGGGCGGCTTTCCAGTTTTCAGCCTGTCGTTCCGGGCAGCGACGGGAGGATTGCGGAAAGATCCGAAGCCTCTGGCGGGCGCCTTGCCCGCTTTCCTCGCGAACCTCCTGCCCGAGGAGAAATTGCGTGAGGCGATGGAAAAGCACCACGAAGGCAATGTGCGCCCAGGCAATGATTTCGATCTTTTAGCGGCGCTGGGCGCCGATCTGCCGGGAGCCGTACGGGCATTGCCCAGTGACGGCACGATAGCGATTCCGCAGGATTCTTCAAAGGATAAGCCCAAGGCTCGGTTCTCACTTGCCGGTGTGCAAATGAAGCTGTCGGTCATGAAGAACACTGGAAAAGGCGGCGGCCTGACCTTGCCGATGGACGACGAGCAGGGCCAGTACATCGCCAAGTTCGCTTCGACGGCGTTTCCGGGCGTTTCCGAGAACGAATTCGCCAACCTGGCGCTGGCTGCAGCAATCGGCATGGAGGTGCCTGAATGCGAACTGGTCGAGAGTTCCGATTTTGGGGGCATTCCCGAAGAATTCAACACGCTGTCGGAGGGCAAGGTCCTTCTCGTCAAACGTTTCGATCGCGGCGCCGATGGCGATAGGATTCACATTGAGGATTTCGCTCAGGTCTTCGGTGTCTATCCCTCGCGCAAATACGAGGGCGCTTCTTATCATGACATAGCCTCGGCTCTTGGCGTGGCCGTCTCGCCTACGGCGGCTCTCGAATTCGTCCGCCGCTTGGCGCTGACTGTCATCACCGGCAATGGCGACATGCACCTGAAGAACTGGTCGTTGATCTATCCCGGAAACGGCTATAAGCCGGCGCTTTCACCAATCTACGACCTACTGTCGACCGTGCCATATCTTCCCGCCGACGCCATGGCGCTTTCGCTTGGAGGGGAGCGCTCGTTCAAGGCGCTAGCAGCACGGCGATGGAAAGCATTTGCGAACCGTGCAAGGCTTCCGGAGCCGGCAGTCCTGAAGGCAGTGGTCGAGACCGTCGAACTCGTCAACGAGCACTGGTGGCATCTGCCTGAGCGCGACGTTGTCGCGAAGAAAGTGCTCGGGCGGATCGACGAGCATGTGAAGGCGATGACGCCGATACTGAACTCCTGCGCCGAGAAGTGAGCCGAGCCCTCTTGGCTTGACGCTATCGCGCAATGATCGCCCGCGCCAGTGGCCCAGCCCGCCTCACTTGGCAGGCTTCTTCCTTTTTGTTTCGCGTCAGTTTTGTCCGATGTTGAACGATGTCGGACATGCGACATAGTCGTCTTAGAACCATGATGTTGTTTATAAACACGTTTCGTCTTTGGCACAGTACATGCAGGCTTCGCTACAAGCCTAGGTGCTGAGGGGAAACGCTTGTCGCAAGCAGATGATGTTTATCCAGTGCTCTGGCTGGGGCGAATTGAACCAACAAAGATAAGGTTAGAAAAAGTGAAAAAGTACGGCTCCGGCAAAACTCATCCAACATTGCGGTCAAGCGGTCCGACGGTCATCTCCGACAAGTGAGGAAATCAACTGAGCGTTCTCGATGCTCGTCAAGGCGATCGCCAAAAACGGGACGGCCACGGCACTCGTAGCCTAAACACCGATTACCAAGATCCGGCGCTTTGCCTGACGCTTGTTCCAGCATCCTGATGTTGTGCAGCATGCTTTGAGGCACGTGATGCATTGTCCAATTATCTTTCGATGAACTATGAGCTCACAAAGGATGTCATCATGACTGAGATCGTCCGCTTTGCATGGCAGGCACTTCATGGCCATTTCAAAAACGATGATTTGACGGAACTGTCTAGCTCCCACCGAAGGTTTGCTTCACATCTCCTGCCAGATCTTCAAACCATGATCGAAGAGCAGATCGCGCCTCTGTCTCCCAAGCTGGTGGGCGTTCACCAGCACCACGAGTTTATTCCCATGAAGCTGTCGGACTTGGTCATTCGCGAGGGACATGCCGTCATTTCGATAACACCCTTGCAATATCAAGACATCGATATCGGCGAAGAGGAGCCTTATGCGTCTCTGCACAACGGCCTATGGTTATTCCAGATCGGCGACGAGCCGGTCGCGATTTTTCTGTCGCAGTTCACTGCGAACAGAGGCAGGCGATTCGTTCAAGTGGAAATCGCTTATATGCCTGGCGAGCAGGCGTCCGCCTTCGCGCGCGAATTTCTTCGCAAGATCCAGGCGGGGGGCGAGACGTCACGAAATTATCGCAACAAGGTTCTCTCTTTCGAAGCCGATGCAGGACACTCTGGGATGCAGGGAACGATGCGGGTTCATGGCCTTCCTGCCGTACGCCGGAATGACGTGGTGCTTTCCGAGGCAACCATGGCCCGTCTTGATGCCCACATCTTCGATTTTGATCGACACCGCGAGGGGCTGAAGCGCCTCGGCCAATCAACGCGAAAGGGAATTCTGCTTTACGGGCCACCGGGCACGGGCAAGACGCACGTCATCCGTTATGTTGCTGCCAACCTGGCCGGGCGCAGCACCGTTCTGGTCACGGCTGAGCAGATGCAGGAAATTGGCTCCTACATTGCGCTGGCTCGTACCCTGCAGCCGAGCATCGTCGTGCTGGAGGACGTCGATCTGGTGGGCCGGTCGCGAGAGGATGTTTATGGTCAGAAGGCTGAAGGCCTCCTCAACCGTCTGTTGAACGAGATGGACGGTCTTGGGTCAGAGGCAGATATCCTTTTCATCCTGACGACGAACCGGCCGGAGCACATCGAGGAAGCACTCGCTTCGCGTCCGGGCCGCGTAGACGAAGCTATTGAAATTCCGCTCCCCGACGCCGGTTGCCGCGAGCGGCTGATCGCGCTGTATGGTCATGCGCTCACCTTCGAGAGCGGAGCGGTGGCCGATGCCGTCGCACGCTCAGACGGCAGCAGCGCGGCCTATGTCAAGGAGATGGTCCGCCGTCTCGCTCAACGGAGCCTTGCGCGAGATGGCGCTCATTTTGTCTCATGCGATGATGTGGAGTTGGTCTTCGGCGACCCCGGAGTATTGTCCAGCCGTCTCAACAGGCGCATCGTCGGCCTCACCGACAAGACGTCAAGAAAACAAAATGCCGAAGAAGATGAATGTGACTGCTGCGACTAAAATTCTGCGGCCCGAGTTCGTCTTGCGCTGATTTTCGATGCTTCGCTCTAATCAGCGCAACGTGCCGTTGGGCGCTCGTCGGCCATGCCTGGTCCGCTCGATGCGAGGCCAGGAACGATGAGTGCCCGATAAATTCGCCTGGCCGCTGAGCTGCCGAGCACTCCCGCACCGCTCCGATCCGCCGCAGTCATTGTATCCGGTGGCGGCGGGACGTAGGTCGCCTTGCCTGGCCGGCTTCCCCCGATCCAGTTCTGGCTGCGGCGCACGTCTCCGGGCTGCTTGTTCGAACCACGCACGCCGCGCATCAACCGCTTGTGCGCCTCGTTCAGGAGCCGCATGGAAATCGGCAGCCCCTGCTTCGACGCAAGCTGGTCGCGGGCATAGGCGAGCGCGTCGTGATAGTTCGTGACCTCTTCCACATCGGCGTTGGGTGCCGGCCCCTCTTCGGCCTCGAAAGCGAGAAGGTCCACGAGTGATGCCTGCGTGCCCTCGATCTGCGACGAGATCACTGCCTCCTTGCGCACGAAGGCGTAGATGAACCAATCGAGGGAAGGCACCATATCGGCAGCGAGATCGAGCCGAACGAGCGCCTGCTCGGCTTCCCGCAGACGTTATTCGAGCTTGCCTTCGACAAAGAGTGCCGGACGCGCAGGCGGCAGTTCGAACGGGATGAACGCATCGACGTTCTCTGCGCCTGCGGTTACGCTCTCGTATCGGCCTGTTGTCTGCTTCGCCATTTCATGACCCCCAATTGGCAACAGCTTCGTTCGGATCGAGGCGAGCAAGGAACGACAGCGTTCCTTGGCGACCTATCTGGGAACGAAGTCTTTACTAGCGCTGAGTCTTATTCAAGGAATCGTTCTTAGCGCCACTGCCTTAATAGATTGTCGCCGACTGCCTGCCCCTGAAAAGGATGGCGGCAGCACTATACAGGGTGCGACCGCATTCATCTTTGGGACTACAGACCCCCGTAACCAGATGCAATCCTGTGGCCGGCTGCGCAACCCGGGCCAGCTTCGCCGGCCACCCAGCCGAAGCGCAAAGACCAAGCATGCACTAACTTTCAACATGGATCACCGATTTGGGGGCCGGCCAGTTGTCGCTTTCAGGCGAGGTCAATGGCGGTCGCAAGTAACGGAATCCGACACCTTGTGTCGTCTTTGTCGGGTCCGCTACACACGGCTAGCTTAGCCAACGTCCTGTTTGCCTCGGGCTAAACAGCTGAAAAGCAATCACAAATTTTTCTTCGGGCCGATCAGCCAAGTTGGCACGAGTCTTGAAACCCTTCACTGCGAGGCGGCGAGAGCTGCCGACCGGCATTTATGTCGCGGGCGGCCGCGATGAATGGAACAAAAGAAGGAAAGATACATGTCAGGCCTGCGTCAGATCGCATTCTACGGCAAGGGGGGCATCGGCAAGTCGACCACGTCCCAAAATACGCTCGCCGCCCTTGTCGACCTCGGGCAAAGGATCCTCATAGTCGGCTGCGACCCCAAAGCCGACTCCACCCGCCTGATCCTGAACTCGAAGGCGCAGGATACGGTCCTGCACCTCGCGGCACAGGAAGGTTCGGTGGAAGATCTCGAACTCCAGGACGTGCTCAAGGTCGGCTACAAAGGCATCAAGTGCGTGGAATCCGGCGGCCCCGAGCCGGGTGTCGGCTGCGCCGGCCGCGGCGTCATCACCTCGATCAACTTCCTCGAGGAGAACGGCGCCTATGACGATGTCGACTATGTCTCCTACGACGTGCTCGGGGACGTGGTGTGCGGCGGCTTCGCGATGCCGATCCGCGAGAACAAAGCCCAGGAAATCTACATCGTCATGTCCGGCGAGATGATGGCACTCTACGCCGCCAACAACATCGCCAAGGGCATCCTGAAATACGCTCATTCGGGCGGCGTGCGGCTCGGCGGCCTGATCTGCAACGAGCGCCAAACCGACCGCGAGCTTGACCTCGCCGAAGCGCTGGCTTCCCGGCTCAATTCCAAGCTCATCCACTTCGTGCCGCGCGACAACATCGTTCAGCACGCCGAACTCAGGAAGATGTCAGTGATCCAGTATGCGCCGGACTCCAAGCAGGCGGGGGAATACCGCGCGCTGGCCGAGAAGATCCACGCCAATTCGGGCCAGGGCACCGTCCCGACCCCGATCACCATGGAGGAGCTCGAGGACATGCTGCTCGACTTCGGCATCATGAAGACCGACGAGCAGATGCTTGCCGAGCTTCAGGCCAAGGAAGCGGCGAAGGCGGCGGCCCAGTAACCGCCGCTGCCGACACGAGGCGCGCCTTCACCGGGCGCGCCTTTACGAGAACGGCGTCTCGTCGGTGAGGCGTCACCCGAAACTGGAAAGGGGTCACATGAGCCTGGAATACGAGAATGACGGCGCTCTCCATGCGAAGCTTATCGAGGAGGTGCTCTCGCAATATCCAGATAAGGCGGCGAAGCGCCGCAAGAAGCACCTCAGCGTCGCACAGAGCGGGGACGAGGCTGGCGAGGAGGGCGAGGTCCTTTCCGAATGCGACGTCAAATCGAACATCAAGTCCATTCCGGGCGTGATGACGATTCGCGGTTGCGCCTATGCCGGCTCAAAGGGCGTGGTATGGGGTCCGGTCAAGGATATGGTCCATATCTCGCACGGCCCGGTCGGCTGCGGGCAATATTCCTGGTCGCAGCGCCGCAACTACTACGTCGGTATGACCGGCATCGACACGTTCGTGACAATGCAGTTCACCTCCGATTTCCAGGAGAAGGACATTGTTTTCGGCGGCGACAAGAAGCTGGTACAGGTCATCGACGAGATTGAGGAACTGTTTCCGCTGAACAAGGGCATCACCGTGCAATCCGAATGCCCGATCGGCCTGATTGGCGACGACACCGAAGCAGTTTCCCGCAATAAGGCCAAAGAGCACGGAAAGACGATCGTGCCGGTGCGTTGCGAGGGCTTCCGCGGCGTCTCGCAATCGCTCGGCCACCACATCGCCAACGACGCGATCCGCGACTGGGTGTTCGAGAAGAAGGACGTCGAGTTCGAGGCAGGCCCTTACGACGTCAACGTCATCGGCGACTACAATATCGGCGGCGACGCCTGGGCCTCGCGCATCCTGCTCGAGGAGGTGGGGTTGCGCGTGGTCGCTAACTGGTCCGGCGACGCCACGCTCGCCGAGATAGAGCGGGCGCCGAAGGCCAAGCTCAATCTCATCCATTGCTACCGGTCGATGAACTACATCTGCCGACACATGGAGGAAAAGTACGGCATCCCATGGATGGAATACAATTTCTTCGGCCCCTCCCAGATCGAAGCCTCTCTGCGCAAGATCGCCAAGCATTTTGGGCCTGAAATCGAGGAGAAGACTGAGAAGGTCATCGCCAAGTACAGGCCGTTTGTTGACGCGGTCAATGCCAAGTACTGGCCACGCCTCGAAGGCAAGACGGTGATGCTCTACGTTGGTGGCCTGCGTCCCCGTCACGTCATCACGGCCTACGAGGACCTCGGCATGGTGATCGTCGGCACCGGCTACGAGTTCGGCCACAATGACGATTATCAGCGCACCGGTCATTACGTGAAGAACGGCACGCTGATCTATGATGACGTGACCGGTTACGAATTGGAGAAGTTCATCGAGGGGATCCGCCCCGATCTCGTCGGCTCCGGCATCAAGGAGAAGTACCCGGTGCAGAAGATGGGCATCCCGTTCCGTCAGATGCACTCATGGGACTATTCCGGCCCGTATCACGGCTATGACGGCTTCGCCATCTTCGCCCGCGACATGGATCTGGCCACCAACAACCCGGTCTGGGGCCTCTACGACACCCCCTGGAAGAAGGCCGTGCCGAGGGCGGCGATCGCCGCCGAATAAGAATCTGGCCTCTCCGCCCAGGCGGGGAGGCCTATGAGCGCCCGCGGCCCTTGAGCCGCGGCAGTCCCTTCAACGTCTCGATATCCCTGTGCCGCCGTATTGCGCGGCCAGCTGGAAAGAGGTGACCACCATGCCGCAGTCGGCCGAAAAAGTCCTCGACCATGCTCCCCTGTTCCGCGAGCCGGAATACAGGCAGATGCTTGCCGAGAAGAAGATCAACTTCGAATGCCCGCATCCGGACCAGATCGTTACGGATCAGCGCGAATTCACCAAGAGCTGGGAATACCGCGAAAAGAACCTCGCCCGCCAAGCGCTTGTCGTGAACCCCGCCAAGGCCTGCCAGCCGCTCGGCGCGGTGTTCGCCGCCGCCGGCTTCGAGCGGACGATGTCTTTCGTCCACGGCAGCCAGGGCTGTGTGGCCTATTACCGCTCCCACCTGTCGCGGCATTTCAAGGAGCCGTCCTCGGCGGTCTCCTCGTCGATGACCGAGGACGCGGCGGTGTTCGGCGGCCTCAAGAACATGATCGACGGGCTCGCCAACACCTACAAGCTCTACGACCCGAAGATGATCGCAGTCTCGACCACCTGCATGGCGGAGGTGATCGGCGACGACCTGCACGGCTTCATCGAGAACGCCAGGACCGAAGGCTCCGTGCCGCACGACTTCGACGTGCCCTTCGCTCACACTCCGGCTTTCGTCGGCAGCCATGTCGACGGCTATGACAGCATGGTCAAGGGCGTGCTGGAGCATTTCTGGAAGGGCAAGGAGCGCGCCGAAGTCGCAGGGAACATCAACATCATCCCCGGCTTCGACGGCTTCTGCGTCGGCAACAACCGCGAACTCAAGCGCCTGCTCGACCTGATGGGCGTGTCCTACACCTTCATCCAGGACGCCTCCGACCAGTACGACACGCCGTCGGACGGCGAGTACCGGATGTATGACGGCGGCACCAAGATCGAGGACGTAAAGGCAGCGCTGAATGCCGAGGCCACGATATCGCTGCAGCACTACAACACCCGCAAGACGCTGGAATATTGCGAGGAAGTCGGGCAGGCGACCGCGTCGTTCCATTACCCGCTCGGTGTCCAGGCGACCGACGAATTCCTGATGAAGGTCTCGCAGATTTGCGGCAAGGAGATTCCGGAGGCGATCCGCCTTGAGCGCGGCCGCCTGGTCGACGCCATGGCTGACAGCCAGTCCTGGCTGCACGGCAAGAAATACGCGATCTACGGCGATCCGGACTTCGTCTATGCCATGGCCCGCTTCATCATGGAAACCGGCGGCGAGCCGACCCATTGCCTCGCCACCAACGGCAACTCGGCGTGGGAAGCCGAGTTGAAGGATCTGCTTGCATCCTCGCCCTACGGCAAGGATGCGCAGGTCTGGGCGGGCAAGGACCTCTGGGCGATGCGCTCGCTGCTCTTCACCGAGCCGGTGGATCTCCTGATCGGCAATTCCTACGGCAAGTATCTGGAACGCGACACCGGCACGCCGCTGATCCGGCTGATGTTCCCGATCTTCGACCGGCACCATCATCACCGCTTCCCGCTCATGGGCTACCAAGGTGGCCTGCGCGCGCTGACGACGATCCTCGACAAAATCTTCGACAAGCTCGATCGCGAGACGAGCGAGACGGGCGTGACGGACTTTTCTTATGACCTGACGCGCTGAGAGCGGGCGGCCGGCTTCCACCGGAGCCGGCCGCTTTTCGACGGAGACCGGATAATGTCCTCGCTCAATGCCAAAATCCAGCACGTCTTCAACGAGCCTGCCTGCGAGAAGAACCAGGGCAAGGACGTCAAGGCGCGCAAGAAGGGCTGCTCGAAGCCGCTGACCCCGGGCGCGGCGGCCGGCGGCTGTGCCTTCGACGGAGCCAAGATCGTGCTGCAACCGATCACCGACGTGGCGCATCTGATCCATGCGCCGCTCGCCTGCGAGGGCAATTCCTGGGACAACCGCGGCACGGCTTCGTCCGGGCCAACGCTTTGGCGCACAAGCTTCACGACCGACCTCACCGAACTCGACGTGGTGATGGGGCAGGGGGAGCGGAAGCTTTTCAAAGCCATCCGCGAAATCAAGGAAGCCTATGCGCCGCCAGCGATCTTCGTCTATTCGACCTGCGTGACGGCGCTGATCGGCGACGACATCGAGGCAGTCTGCAAGCGCGCGACGGAGAAATTCGGCCTGCCGGTGGTGCCGATCAATGCGCCGGGCTTCGTCGGCTCCAAGAACCTCGGCAACAAGCTCGCCGGCGAGGCGTTGCTCGATCATGTCATCGGCACGGTGGAGCCCGATGACGCCGGTCCCTACGACATCAACATCCTTGGCGAGTTCAACCTCTCCGGCGAGTTCTGGCTGGTCAAGCCGCTCCTTGATCGGCTCGGCATCCGGGTGCGCGCCTGCATTCCGGGCGACGCGCGCTACCTCGACATTGCCTCCGCGCACCGCGCTCGGGCGGCTATGATGGTGTGCTCGACCGCGCTCATCAATCTTGCCCGTAAGATGGAGGAGCGCTGGAACATCCCGTTCTTCGAGGGCTCCTTCTACGGCATCACCGACACTTCGGAAGCACTCCGGCAGATCGCAGGGCTGCTCGTGAAGAAGGGCGCCGATCCGGAGCTGCTCGAGCGAACGGAGGCGCTGATCGCTGAGGAGGAGGCGATCGCGTGGAAGAAGCTCGCGGCCTACCGGCCGCGGCTCCAAGGCAAGCGCGTGCTGCTCAACACCGGCGGTGTGAAGTCCTGGTCGCTCGTCCATGCGCTGATGGAGATCGGGATCGAGATCGTCGGCACCTCGGTCAAAAAATCGACGGTCGAAGACAAGGAGCGCGTCAAGCAGATCCTCAAGGACGAGAACCACATGTTCGAGCAGATGGCGCCGCGCGAGCTTTACGCCATGCTCTCAGAACACAAGGCCGCCATCATGCTGTCGGGCGGGCGCACGCAATTCATCGCGCTGAAGGCCAAGATACCCTGGCTCGATATCAACCAGGAGCGCCAACATCCTTATGCCGGCTATGACGGCATGGTGGAACTCGTACGCCAGATCGACCTCGCCATTCATAACCCGATCTGGCGCCAGGTGCGGGAGCCGGCACCGTGGGATTGTTATCCTGCCGTTAAGGACGAACTGCCGAGCACGAAGAGCGGGACCGCGACTGTGCACGCTTTCAAGAAATTCGCCGGCACGACGGCCGACGACTTCGGCGAGTGTTGAGGAAAGCCGATGGCCGCGTCCTTTCCCAGACCAAATCGGCGGCGGTCAATCCGCTGAAGTCGTCGCAGCCGCTGGGTGCGGCTTTCGCCTTCCTTGGTGTCGATGGTGCGATGCCGCTGTTCCACGGCAGCCAAGGCTGCACCAGCTTTGCGCTCGTGCTCTTCGTGCGGCACTTCAAGGAGACGATCCCCTTGCAGACCACGGCGATGGACGAAGTGGCGACGATCCTTGGCGGGGCGGACCATCTGGAAGAGGCGATCCTCAACCTCAAGACCCGCACAAAGCCAAAGCTGATCGGGGTCTGCACGACCGCGCTGGTGGAAACCCGTGGCGAAGATTGCGCAAGCGATATCGCCACTATCAAGCTGAAACGCGCGGAAGAACTCGCGGGTACGGAGGTGGTGCTGGCCAACACGCCTGATTTCGATGGCGCGATCGAAGAGGGCTGGGCCAAGGCTGTCACTTCCATGATCGAAGGGATTACACGGCCCGGCGCGCGGGCGCGGAAGCCGAAGAAGAAGGAGAAGAAAAAGATAGCGATCCTGCCCGGCTGGAACCTCACTGTGGCTGATATCGAGCATTTGCGCGAGATGGTGGAAGCCTTTGGGCTCGAGCCGGTGATCCTGCCGGACGTCTCCGGCTCGCTCGACGGTACGGTGCCCGACCGCTGGGTCCCGACCACCTATGGCGGCACACATGTCGAGGATATCCGCGGGCTTGGCACGGCGGTGCAATGCATCGCCGTCGGCGAGCATATGCGCCGCCCGGCGGAGGTGCTGCACAGGCTGACCGGCGTGCCCTACGTGCTGTTCCAGTCGCTGACCGGGTTGAAGAGCGTCGACCGGTTCGTCTCGTTGCTCACGGTGATTTCGGGCGCGGCGGTGCCGGCCAAGGTACGCCGCCGCCGCGCGCAGCTGCAGGACGCGCTGCTCGACGGACATTTCCATTTCGGCGGCAAGAAAATTGCCATCGCCGCCGAACCAGACCAGCTCTACCAGCTCGCGACCTTCTTCACCGGCATGGGCTCCGAAATTGCGGCGGCCGTCACAACGACCGATGCGTCGAAAATTCTGGAGAAAGTACCGGCGGAATCGGTCCAAATCGGCGATCTCGGCGATCTGGAACGTCTTGCCGCCGGCGCTGATCTTCTCGTCACCCATTCGCACGGACGCCAGGCGGCGGAGCGCCTTGGCATTCCGCTCATGCGCGTCGGCTTCCCAGTGTTCGACCGGCTGGGCAGCCAGCACAAGCTCACAATCCTTTATCAGGGGACGCGCGACCTGATCTTCGAGGTCGCCAACATCTTCCAGGCCAACCAGCACGCGCCGACGCCTGAGGCACTTGATCCATTCCGTAACCGGGAAATGCCAGATGAGCTCCGTTCGTCGCCTCTCGCTCGTCACTGACGAGGATCACGCAGTGGTGCCGGAACGCCGAGCCGGCGCATTGCGCATAGCCATCGCCACGCAAGACATGAAGCGCCTCAACGCCCATTTCGGGTCGGCCAGGCGCTTTGCCGTCTACGACGTGAGGTCCGACGAGTGGAATTTCGTGGAAGCCGTGGCCTTCGATGACGTTTCCGACGAGAGCGGCAAGCATCGGACCGAGGGCGATGACCGCATCGCGCCGAAGGTGGCGGCGCTGAAGGGCTGTCATCTTCTGTTCTGTTTGGCAATTGGCGGGCCTTCGGCAGCCAAGCTTGTCTCGGCAAGAATCCTTCCGATCAAAGTGCCGCACCCTCAACCCATCGAAGACGTACTGTCGCGCACCCAGACGATGCTCAGGAAAGCTCCTCCGCCCTGGCTGCGCAAGCTGCTAGCGCAAGCGGGCGTCACTGAAACGAAACAGCCGTTCGAGGACGAGGGCTGAAATGGGGAGAAGACGAAATGTCTGATGCCACAGTTACTTCCGGTGTCGCCGAGGACGAGGCGGCCTTTGCCACCCCCTTTGTCAAATGCCTCCTGCGGCTGATCCGCGCTCAGGATTCCTACGGGTTATGGGAAGGCAAAACGGACGCCGAACTGCTGGCCGACTTCATCATCACCAAGGAACAGCGCCGTGCGATCCCGATCATCGGCGATCCCGATCCGGACGTGCTGTGGAGGCTCGAGATTTTTTATGCCGCCGTCGGCCTTGCGATCGAGGAGCGCTCCGGCCTGATGGCATCGCCGATTATCAAGGTGAGCCCTGAAGGCTTCGGGCGCGTGGTTTTCACGGCCGGGCGGTTGGTCGTTCTGTCGAAGACTCTGCGCGACGTCCACCGGTTCGGCTTCGAGACGTTCCAGAAACTCGCCGAGGCCGATACGAAACTGGTCGACGCTGCGATCGCAGCCATCGAAGCCTATCCCGACGTCGCACGGGCGTGATGGGACCGGGCCTCGAGAAAGGAGATCATGTCAGACCTTGAGGCGCTGCAAAAGAAGGTCCGGAAACTGCAGTCCCGCGCGGGAGCTGCGAAGATGGCAATTGCACGACCTCGCCGAGGACCTTCCCGTCAAATGGACCGAGATCAAGGCGGTCGCCGGCAAAACGTTCGACATTTTTGCCGAGTTGGACGCTGCAAGGAGAGAGCTCGCCGCATTGGAGACTTCACGATGACGAGCGCTTTCGTCGCCCGCGACGGCTCCAGATGGATCCCGGAATATCTGACCGCTAGCAACGCAACGAACTGCATCGGTTGTGGCCGCTGCTTCAAGCTCTGCTGGCGCGAGATCATGCACCTACACGGCATCGACGATGCGGGTGAAATCCTCGTCGCCTGCGCCGGCGAGGGCGACGACTTCGATGGGGAGCTCAATCAACCGACGCGGCCGGGGCCGAATTGGTGTTTAGAGGCAGGGCAGCGCTGATGAAGCCACTGGTCCTGATCTGTTTGCAAGATCCGGAGTTCTATCTGGTCCACAGCCACATCCTGGAGGTGGATGGCTTCACGATTCAACTGGCCGGCGGCGTGGAGGAGGCGCTGGCATTGGCGAGTGAACGGGAGCCGAAGGCCGTGGTGCTGGACTGCCAGCCGGCAAGCGCGACAGGATCCACCATCTGCGCCCAGCTCAAGCGGGAGTCCCGGACCGGCGGCCTGCCCGTCATTGCCCTGATCGCGCCCGGCGCCGAGAACCAGCATTTCGATCTCTTGAAGGCAGGCATTGACGAGAGCTTTGTGCGGCCAATCGCACCGGCGAAGCTGCTCGACTATCTACGGGCGAAGCTGGCGCTGGCCAAGCCCGGTTCAAACGGGATTGCAAACGGCAGCTGGCTCTGCTGTGGCGGCCTTGAGATGAAGGTCGATGCCCACCGGGTCCGCGGTAACGGCCACGAGATCCACCTCGGACCGATCGAGTTCAAACTGCTGCGGCTTTTGCTCGAGACTCCCGGCAAGGTCTTCAGACGAGACGAGTTGATCGCCGCAGCCTGGCCGGAAAATATCCACATCGGTGAACGCACGGTCGATGTCCATATCAGCCGGATCAGAAAGGCGCTGAAGAGGGCTTCGCCCGGCAGCGTCATTCGTACCATCAGGTCGGCCGGCTACTCGCTCGAGGAGCCGGACGCTGAACTGGATGCTGAATTGGCAACCGCTACCACCCCCATCCCACCATCTCCGTCGTGCTGAGCGCAAGACGAGCGGCTTCGAACGCGATTGCAGGTACGACATACTCGGAAAAGAAGCAGTCAGATGGCTTTTAAAAGCGTGCTCAATGTGACGGGGGCTGACCACTCCGGTCAGGACGTCAGAATAGTTGCCAATCTGTGCGCCGAGGTCGGCGCGCATCTTTCCGTACTGATCATATCGCCTCCGCCGCTCGTCATGTCGCCTCCGCCGCTCTGCGATGGCGTCCCCGTATGGCCTGAACAACGCGCACTGGACAGACTGGAAAAACGGTCCTGGCAAATCGGGAGACTTTCACAGGACATGGACAGACTGGAAAAACGATCTCGGCAAATCGAGGGATTTTCTCACGACATGGCCAGACTGCAAAAGCGGTCCAGGGAAATCCGAACTCTGCTGAGAGGCATGCGGCTTTCTCATGAAGTCGATACCGACTATGGCGATCAGGCCAACATCGGTGACGTGGTGCGACAGCGGGCGCTCTGCGCCGACCTCACAATCGTCGGCCCCGCACTTCTCAACAACGACGATCTCGGACCTCTCGTTATCAACGGCAGCTTGTTCGAATCGGGAAAGCCGGTGCTAG
>NZ_JAAKZF010000300.1 GCF_011045125.1 Allomesorhizobium camelthorni
GACGCCAGTTTGAGGAAGGCGAGCGCGTTGCGCGACAGGTTCTCGAAGTCCTTGGCCAGCCTGCGGCATCGCCCCAGCCATGAGAAAGTCCGTTCGACCACCCAGCGACGTGGAAGGACTTCGAAGCCCTCGGCGGTGTCGGATCGCTTGACGATGTCGATCGCAAGTCCGGGCATGGCCTTCTTCTGACCCTTGGCGAAGACAGGTCCCTGATAGCCGCCGTCGGCGAACAGTTTCTTCAAGAACGGATAGCGCCCGAACAGTGTCTTCAGGACCAGCACGCCGCCGTCGCGGTCCTGGATGTCGGCCGGATGAACCAGCGCGTGCAGCAACAACCCTACCGTATCGACGAGGATATGGCGCTTCTTGCCTTTGACCTTCTTCCCCGCATCATACCCGCACGGGTCGATGCAACGCCCCCTTTTTCCGCGCCTTTGACACTCTGGCTGTCGATGATTGCCGCCGTCGGGCTGGCCTCGCGTCCCATCGCCTCGCGGCATTTCACGTAGAGTTCCTGATGAATACGGCCGAGCGTGCCATCCCAGTTCCACAGGTCGAAATAGCTGAACAGCGTGCTCTTCGGCGGCAGGTCCTTCGGCACGGCCCGCCATTGGCAGCCCGTGCTGAGAACATAAAGCAGGCCGTTGAGAACCTCGCGCACATCGACCTCACGCCTGCGACCGCCGCGCTTGGCAGGCGGAATCAAAGGCTCGACCAGCCCCCATTCCGCGTCCGTCAAATCGCTCGGATAGCGCAGACCATCTCGATTGTATTTCCCACGGTTCGCCTTCGTCCACATCG
>NZ_JAAKZF010000301.1 GCF_011045125.1 Allomesorhizobium camelthorni
CCAGGAAGGTTGGCTCTATCCGAAATTCATGGAGCAGGTGTGCCCCGGCCTTCCCGACTGGACCGCTCTCATGAAGCCGGAATGCGTTCAGGCTCTGTCGACGCCCGACACCGCGCCGAATGGCCGCTTCCTCGACTATCCGGCGGAATGGGCCTCGCGTGCACCCACCATCATTGCCGACAATAGTATGCCATATACGGCCGTGCCGTCGGGTTCGGAAGGGGCTTTGGTGGCAGAGCTTGAGGCAGCGGAAGCGGCCAAGACTCCGCTGTTGATGATGTTCTGGGGTCCGCACTACGCGCTGGCCGAGAATGAGGTCGGCTGGGTGAAGATGCCGCCTTGCAAGGAGCAGACCAGCGAACACTGCATCACGCCGCCAGACGTGGTCAAGATCGTGTGGTCCGGCTTCGGCGCCAAGTGGCCTGCGGCCTATGCCTTCCTGAAGGCGTTCAAGGTCAACGCCCAGGATCAGCAAAAGATGATGCTGGCCGTCGACAAGAAAGGTCTGGATCTCGACGCCGTTGTGAAAGAGTGGGTCGATAGCCATCAGTCAACCTGGCAACCTTGGATCGACGCCGCCAAGAAATGAGTGGTGGAAGGCTCAGCGCCTTCATGCTGTCTTCTCCCTAAGAGCCGAGCCCAAGGCGGCTTTTAGGACAGTCTTATCAAAGCAGAAGAGCCTACTGTCATGACGCCAGAGCGACCGCTCAAAATTGCCTGCCGCAACGTTTGGAAAGCATACGGCAGACGACCGGCCTTCTATTTTGATTCGAGAGGTTACAAGATCGACCCC
>NZ_JAAKZF010000302.1 GCF_011045125.1 Allomesorhizobium camelthorni
ATCTACATCCATACAAAAACATGTGCTTCAATAGTGATCTCGCGGAAGGGTTGAGCAGCTGGCGCGGTCGTGATTCCAACGGGTTGTCGAAGCCTGATTGGAGAGACCTGATGTGGACGCCAGCTACTCGCCGCCAGCATAACCGGGAAAGCCTGCGTTACGAAACCGACATGATGGACGCAGAGTGGAGTTTGATCGCACCACTCATGCCCACGGTGCGCCCGACGGGGCGACCGCGCAAATGGCCATTGCGCGAGATCGTGAACGCGATCTTCTACGTCATGCGCGGCGGAATCGGATGGCGTCTTCTGCCATCGGATTTTCCACCGAAAAGCACGGTGTTTCGCTGGTTTTGCCTGTTCCGCGACACCTGCCTCTTCGAGAAGATCAACCACAAGCTCCTGATGCTGGATCGCGAACGTTGCGGCCGAGAGGCCTCACCCACGGCCTCCATCATCGACAGCCAGACCGTAAAGACCTGCGAGAGTGGCGGCCCGCGCGGCTATGACGCCGGCAAGAAGATCAAAGGCCGCAAGCGCCATGCGCTGGTCGACACCGACGGTCGGGCTCTCGTCCTTTATCCGCATCCCGCCAGCATCCAGGATCGCGACGGCGCAGGTCCGGTCCTGGACGCCTCGCGGCGACCATTCCCCTTTATCCGAAAGGTGTTCGCCGATTCGGGATATCAGGGACCGCGTGTGGCCGAGGCAACCTCGATCGCTGTCGAGATCGTTAAAAGAAAACCCGATCAGGTCGGCTTCACCGTGCAACCGAGACGCTGGGTTGTC
>NZ_JAAKZF010000303.1 GCF_011045125.1 Allomesorhizobium camelthorni
TACACCCGGTGCGCTCATCAGCCGGTGACAGACAGGATCGGCGCGGGCAATCTTCAGCATCGCGCGGTGCAGCCGGGTAAATTCGTTCCACAATGCAGCCCGTGCCTGCAGCATCGCGCCAATCACCGTCGCAAGCATGTCGTGGCCTTCGATGAGTTGGCGAATGCGCGCCTCGAAACGCCCCCGGCTCACCTCGCCAACCTTGAGCCCGTAACCGCGCAGGATTCCGCGGATGCTGAGCTCAACGTCGAGCAGCTTGGCCTGCAACAGCTTTCGGCCGACCAGCAGTGCCCGCACCTCCTGGGCATCTGCAGACTTGGCGTGCACAGGACGATACCAGCCCATGCGCAGCAGCTGCGCGATCCCGCGGGCATCTTTGCGATCCGTCTTCACAGGCATCGCCGACAGCGCCGCCTTCACATGCCGTGTCTCCAGCAACACCACCTCAAAGCCGGCGTCGCCCAGACCCTCGCGCAACCACTGCGACAGTGGACCCGCCTCAAGGCCGACGCGGATGACCGGCAATCCCAGGTCGGCAAAATGCTGCAACAGTGCCTCTGGCTCGCTCGCCACCTTCGTCTCTCGCACGATCTTGCCCGATGAATCGACCACGCAAACGCTGCTCTGTTCCAGCGACACATCAATTCCTGCATAATAGTCCATGGTTGTCCCTCGCTTGATGCTTGGGGCCGACACAATCGGACCCCGTTTCAACATCATCACTCTGAGGGACAGCCGCCTTCCTGGCTATGCGAGGAGCGCCGGCCCATTACGGCATCTAG
>NZ_JAAKZF010000304.1 GCF_011045125.1 Allomesorhizobium camelthorni
AACTTATGACACAGTAAGACTAGCAGGATGTTGAAAAAGGCGCTCGCCCTTGGGCCGCGGTCGTGATTCATTTTCTCTGAAGGGATTCGGAGGATGAATCGTGCGGGGCAGCGATAGTCGGACTGGCGAACTGTTCAGCTACGTGGATCTTGAGGCGCGGGTTCGGCGACACCATCCGCTCCGCGCGATCCTGGGGATCGTGAACGAGGCGCTGTCGGCGCTGGCGGAGGATTTCGCAGCGCTGTATTCGCCAATTGGGCGACCCTCGATCCCGCCGGAGAAGCTCTTGAGGGCGATGCTTTTGCAGGCATTCTACTCGATCCGCTCGGAACGGTTGCTGATGGAGCGGCTGGAATATGATCTCCTGTTTCGCTGGTTTGTCGGGATCGGCGTCGACGATCCGGCCTGGAACCATTCGGTGTTCTCGAAGAACCGGGACCGGCTGCTTGAGGGTGACATTGCGGCTAAGTTCCTTGCTGCGGTTCTGGCCCATCCACGGGTGAAGAGACTTCTTTCGAGTGATCACTTCTCAGTCGACGGCACCCTGATCCAGGCGTGGGCTTCGATGAAGAGCGTCAAGCCGAAAGATGGGTCGGGTGAGCCACCCACCGACGGCGGCGGGCGCAATGTGGAAGCGGACTTCCACGGGCAGAAACGGTCCAACGAGACGCATGCTTCAACCACCGATCCTGACGCCAGGCTCTACCGCAAGGGACACGGCAAGGAAGCAAAGCTCTGCTTCATGGGGCATGGGCTGATGGAGAACCGCCACGGCCT
>NZ_JAAKZF010000305.1 GCF_011045125.1 Allomesorhizobium camelthorni
AGGCCGTGGCGGTTCTCCATTAAGCCATGCCCCATGAAGCACAGCTTCGCTTCCTTGCCCTGTCCCTTACGGTAGAGTCTGGCGTCGGGATCGGTGGTCGAGGCATGCGTGTCGTTCGACCGCTTCTGGCCATGGAAGTCCGCTTCGGCGTTGCGGCCGCCGCCTTCAGCCGGCGGCTCGCCAGGACCACCGCTTGGGCCGTCCTTCGGCTTGACGCTCTTCATCGAAGCCCATGCCTCGATCAGCGTGCCGTCGACCGAGAAGTGATCGCTCGACAAAAGCTTCTTCACCTTCGGCTGCGCCAGCACCGCGGCTAAGAACTTTGCTGCGATGTCGCCTTCCAGCAGCCGGTCACGGTTCTTGGAGAACACTGAATGGTCCCACGCCGCGTCGTCGACGCCGATGCCGACGAACCAGCGGAACAGAAGATCGTATTCCAGCCGCTCCATCAAAAGCCGCTCCGAGCGGATCGAGTAGAACGCCTGCAGCAGCATTGCTCGCAGCAGCTTCTCGGGCGGAATCGACGGCCGCCCGATCGGCGAATAAAGCGCTGCGAACTCCTGCTCCAGCGCAAGCAGCGCCTCGTTCACGATCAACCGGATCGCCCGCAACGGATGATTGCGCCGCACCCGCGCCTCAAGATCAACATAACTGAACAGCTCGCCAGACCGTTCGTCCTCGCCGCGCATGCCTCGATCTCCGAATCTCTCCGGAGACACTGAATCACGCTCATAGCCCTGCGGCGAGCGACTTCTTCAACAGCCTGCTAG
>NZ_JAAKZF010000306.1 GCF_011045125.1 Allomesorhizobium camelthorni
ATCTACCGGGAGCGTCAACTCACCCATCTCACTGACTTGGGGAAAGCGGTGCTGCCGATGCTTGAGCGCGCACTTGCATCGACGGAGGCAGTTCGACGCCGAGCGCGGCAGTTTCAGCAAAAGGAGATGGCGCCACTCGCTATCGGCCTCGCCCCATCCATTTCCGCTTCGCTCGTTCTTGAGCCTATCGCTGAAATTCGCGAATTCGTGCCCGGCCTCCATGTCGAGCTTCGAGAAGAGACGCCAGACCGCCTTGTCGAGCTTCTGCTGGAGGGCGAGATAAACGTGGCCGTCGTGGGCGACATGGAGGACAAGCCAGAACGGATCGACGACTGGGCGCTGTTCGAAGAGCGTTACGTCGCGGTTCTCGCCCCGTCGCATCAACTCGCGGACCTTCCGGTGATCGGAATGGAAGCGCTGCGCGAAGCCACTATTCTGGATCGGTCCGACTGCGATGTCGCCCATAAATTTCTGCGCCTCTGCTTTCCAGATGCACCACCTCAACACGCTCACAGCAGCAGCCGCGAGGTGCACCTGCAGCATTTGGCAGCCGCGGGGTTCGGGATAATCCTTGCTCCCGAGCATATGCCGCGACTTCCCTCCCTGAAGGCACTTCCGATCGAGGGAGATCCAGTATGGCGGGAGGTCCGCCTTCTTGCGGTGCAGGGCCGCCGCTACTCGCCGGCGCTGGATGCCTTCGTCAAGGTTGCGCGGCTGCGCGACTGGTCCCTTCACACGGGATCGCCTCTCGAAATCCAGCATCACAGC
>NZ_JAAKZF010000307.1 GCF_011045125.1 Allomesorhizobium camelthorni
CTCGCGTCGGCGACATCGAGAGCAGGGTTGCCGCGCATGATGCCGCGATGCCGAAACCATCATCCCCGTCGGCAATGGACCTCACCGCGCTCGTCGCCGATCTCAACGCTGTGTGGGCGGCGCCGACGACAGACGCAAGGCTCAAGAAGCGCATCGTGCGGACCGTCATCCATGAGGTGGTCGCCGATATCGACGATGCAGCAGCCGAGATCGTGCTGCTGATCCATTGGATTGGGGGTGTCCATACCGAACTGCGTCTGCCGAAGCGGCGGCGTGGACAGCGTAATGCCACTCCCGGCGACATCGTCACGGCGGTTCGCCAACTGGTCCTCATCGCCAGTGATGACGTGATTGCCGGCATTCTCAACCGCAACGGTCTGGTGACCGGCAACGGCAATCGATGGACACGAGAGCGAGTCACCGCGCTTCGATCGTATCGCAAGATCCCGGTCTTCCGACCGGCGGCGGACGGTATCGAACCATGGCTCAATCTGAACAAGGCGGCTCGTCTGCTCGGCATCACGCCGAAGACACTCAGGCTCGCCGCCGAAGCAGGAAAGATCGAAGGCCTTCATCCTTTGCCGGATAGTCCGTGGATCTTCAGACGATCAGAGCTTGGAAAGCCGGATGCCCAGCAGATCGTTCACCGCGCACGGCAGAACCCGAAATACCCCACGGGATCGCATCCTGATCAGCAAAACCTATTCACTTCAACGGCATAGACAGATGGGTGTTATGAAACAGGATTGTA
>NZ_JAAKZF010000308.1 GCF_011045125.1 Allomesorhizobium camelthorni
TGCTCTGCGGCATTCCCGATTGAAGTGTTGCATAATCCGGACAGCCAATTTAACATTCCTGGACATCAATTTGCTTTTTTTGGACAAATGTCGACGAACAGAGAGTCGATGAAAATTCTCATCCTCGTCATGCCGAACTTCAACCTGGCTGCGACGATACAGCAAAGCCTTGGTTTTGGTCGGATCAGTTCGACATCAAGTTACCGATCGTTGGATTGGCCGCAGGACATGATTCAGCAGTCATGAGAAAGATCTCCGAAACCGCCCTATCCATTTGGCACTATCAGGGCGACGAACTCCTGGCGGTCGATGCCATCAACCAGCCTGCCGTGTTCATGGTGTCCAAGCGTCTGATTGAAGCCAGGAAATCGCCCGACCCTAAGGTCGTCATCGATTTGGATATCGACCTCAAATCGCTTCTGCATTCCTGATCACCCAGCGCCCGGTCCTTGGCCCATCACATAGGTCGCAACATGAACGCCTTACCCCAGAAGCTCACAATCGGATTTATCCTCGCCCGCGCATTCACGCTTTCGGCCTTCTCGCTGTTCGTCGACACAATCCGACTCGCCAGCGATGAACTGGACCATTCAGGCCGTGTAACCGCGGACTGGCAAGTCATGAGCAGCAGCCGCAACCTCATTACCTCGAGTTGCGGTATCAGCGTCGCTCCCACGTCAGCGTTTGTCGACCCAAGCCGATTTCAGTACATCGTCGTGGTCGGAGGTCTTCTCAATGATGACAA
>NZ_JAAKZF010000309.1 GCF_011045125.1 Allomesorhizobium camelthorni
GGTCGCATGGCGACGAACCGCCTATCGCTTTGATTGTAATATGTAAATTGCCGCAAGGCTGCCCGAGGGCTCCCGTCGAAATTCTGAACATTGCGAGAAATCGCGGCGGATGCGCGCAGCGGCTGGCAGCCGGATGTCGATCGTCATCGCCGAATCGCGGGTGAATTCCAGTTCGATCGCGCGGGTTTCGGTCGGGGATTTGGCGCTGGCGGAGAGGAAGGGATTCGAACCCTCGAGAAGCTTTTGACCTCTACTCCCTTAGCAGGGGAGCGCCTTCGACCACTCGGCCACCTCTCCGGCGCACCGATCCGATAGAGAAAACGGACGCCACAATCAATAAGCCCGGCATTATAATGTCGAAATAAACCGCTCGCCGCTTCCAGGTCGCCGAAACAGGCGAGCGCGGCTTCATTGGCAAAGCCGGGTCGATTCTTCCCCGGAATCGCGCAAAAGGCCGCATAACTGCTGTCTCACCGGTGCATTCCGAGCCGTCGGCGCCGCAGCCGGGTTAAGAGACATTAACGAGTCCTTTCTGGCTGGCGTCAAATCGTGTCATTTGTGCCACAGCGATGCGGGATAGCGTGCCGCGGCCTGCGCCGTCAGCATGATCGTGGTTGAACCCCGTCACCTCGTGAGTATTGTCGGATTCGAGGAAGGGGCGTGATTGCGCATCTTTTTCGACATTGGGGATGGGGCAGGGAAAGCTGTCCTTCAGCAAAATTACCCAGACCCGCTTTTTAACTTT
>NZ_JAAKZF010000031.1 GCF_011045125.1 Allomesorhizobium camelthorni
AAGGATTGCCGTATGGCTGCTCAGAAGGAAGGGCCGCTTCGGGTCCGCGAGTTGTCGTTCCGGCTAGAAGCTCGCCCGTAATGGGAGGCGAAACGCGCCGTTGTCCCACATTGATTAATGTAGGACAACGTCAGCATGATAAACGGCACCAGATATTAGACGTCACTAGGAAGACCGCAGCGGGTGTTGATTGACGCATCAGTGTCGCTGTCACTCATCTTCTCACCTCTTACGCAGTGTCGCGACTACGAAATCGTGTTTGGCATTGCGATAGCCGGCAATGTCATCTTTGAACGCGATCGCGAGGGATTTCTTCAAATCCCCATATGCGCTCGCTGCGTCTGGATGGGCGCGCAAATAATCCCGAAACGACAAAAAAGCTTCCCAACGCGGATTGGAAAGTTCCATGACGTGGACGTGGTGCGTCCAAGGGCCGGAAACTCCCTTTCGAAAAAATAGCTCATCCGGCAACCACGACTCGTATTGCGGGATGTAGGTGTAACCCAAAGCCCGAAGTTGTTTGATGCAGTGAGACCGCGCCTCGGTCAATGTGCGAACACCGACCAGCAGATCGATTATCGGTTTGGCTGCTAACCCAGGCACTGCCGTGCTACCCATGTGTTCAATTGCAAGGATAAGGGTGCCGAGAACGGATTGCAGCCTCGCCCGTTCTTGCTTGAACATCGCGGGCCATGCCGGATCGTAATCCGAGACCGAGATCACTCCGCCGCCATACCGCTCCACACAAATCTCCAAGACGGGAAAACAGTCCAGAGTAGCGCCTCACCCGACATTCCCATGGCTCACCAGCAACCGCACGATCTGCACTTCTTTTGGAAGCTCGATCAGGAACTCGGGATCGCGATCGAGATGGTGAATGCGGGTCGGATCGCTTCCGGCAAAAACGCTCATCGCCTCCACGCTCTCCCAGTATGAAATCGTGATGAATTCGCTTTCGCCGTCGCGGTCCTCGCGGAAAGTCTGCACGCCGAGCGCCTTTTCCATCAGAGGCCTGACCCCGGCTTCGTAATTATAGGCTTCGTATTCGTCCGCGCGCTCGAGCCGGGTGCGGCCGCGCCAGATCCGCGCGATCGCCGGACGTTTGGTGGAGGTCTTCTCGGCCATCGTCTGGCCCTCCCGTTCAGTTTCCGCCCACCACCACGTTCAGCACCTCGAAAGGCGTGGTGATGACGATGTCGGCGGCCGAGGTCAGCGTCTGGCCGATGCCGCCGGTAAGCCTGCCGATCCGGTCGGTCACATCCCGATCCTGCGCACCGAGACTGCTGTCCTGTCTAAGTCGTTCGCCGAGCAGCGTCACCAACGTAGGATTGTCGGCGAATTTGGCGTGGTTGAGGCGGTCGCCGGCGTCCACCTTGGTCAGGTCGACGGCCACGACCCCGTAGCTCGCTATGTCGGCTGCGTCCTCGTAGCCGCCGAGGCGCGGCCTGTTGCCGGCGATCAGTCCCGATACCCGCAACGCGCGGTCGTCGCCGGAAAGAAACAGGATGAACGGTTTGTCGGGCTTGCCGTAGCGCCGCATCTGCGTCTTGAACACGTCCACGTCGATATCGGGCGAGGCCAGCACCACGTCGCCGAGTTTGCCGCCGAGATCGCGGTCATTGGTGATGGCGAGCTGCCGCAGCGCCTCCATCGTCACCCAGTTGCCCATGGAGTGCGCGATGATGTCGACGCGCTTCGCGCCGGAGGTGGCGACCAGCCGCAACGTCCGCTCCAATTGGTCGCGGGCAGCCGTCGCGCTGTTGTTGTCATAGACGTAGTCGACCGTCTTGCCGCCCGAAGCCCATGTAAACAGCACCGGCGTGCCGGAATACTTCGCGTCGTGGGCGATCTGCGTCATGCGATAAACCGCGCCGTCGAAGGAGGTGTTGTATCCGTGGATGAACACCAGCGCGCGTCCCTCATGGCTGGCAATGTCGGCGCGCAGCGCTCTGGAGAAAGCCTCTTCGTCCTGGTAGCCAGCGACGTCTGCGGCCACGAAGAACTTGGCCGGATCGGCCCTCTGGTTCTTCTTGCGGCGCTCGATCTCACCCGTCTTGTGGATGGCCGGAACGGTCATGTCGACATGCGCGAAGTGCAGGTCGGGCGATCGGCCGCCGCTGAATACCTCTTGCTTGTTCTCCGCCTCCGCCCGCGTGGTGGCGACGAAGATCCTGTGCCTGCCGGCAATCTCTAATGTGCTTGCCGCGATCGCCGGGCTTGCGATCAGTTCGCGGGTCTGCTGGCCGGCGCAGCCGGTCAGAAGCAGCGCAAGGACGAGTATGCGAAAAGGCGCGGCCGTGAAGATTGTCATGGATTGCAGTCCGTCCAGCCGCCCCCGGGCCGCCTGGCTTGGTGATACTGGCTGGCTGCGCCGCCGTCCAGTCCGCAACTGCGCCCAGTCAGGGGTCCGAACTCGGGTTAACAGGTCGACGAATTGCGCGTGCCTTGCCGTTTGCTGCCCCGTCCCCACCATCGTCGGGGTCGTCGACCCCGTCATGGCTGGGGTCCAGCGTCCCGCGATAGCCGACCGACCGTAGATTCTCGGGACAAGCCCGAGAATGACGGGATAGAGGCTCCGCCTGTTAACCAGAGTTCGGAGTCTTGGCTCATGCGTTGACGCGAGATTCAGGTCAGGCCGAGCCGAAAATGGCGGATTTCGAGAACCGGAGCGGAGCGTACGTTTAGGTACGTGAGCACCGGAAGCGCAGAAAGCCGCCATTTGCAGGCCGGCATCACCTGAATATCGCGTCAACGAGCCCAGAAGGTCGGTGTGAAGATAACCAGCACGGCGAGGATTTCTAGGCGTCCGAGCAGCATCCAGATCGGGAGCAGCCATTTGGCGGCATCGGGAAGGGTCGAGAAATTGCCTGATGGCCCGACGATATCGCCAAGTCCCGGGCCGACATTCGTAAGCGCGGTCAGAACCGAACTCATGGCCGTCATCAAATCGAGCCCCGTGGCGGCGAGCAGGATCGTGCCGATCGCCCAGATCACGAAAAAGGATGAAATGAAAAGCACCACCGCGCGCTGCATGTCGGGGTCGACCGTGCGGTCGCCGTAGCGAACCGGCAGGACCGTGTGTGGATAGACCAGGCGCCGCAGGCCGTTGGACATAAGTTCGAACAGGATCAGGAACCGGTAAGCCTTGATCCCTCCGGCGGTCGATCCCGAACACCCGCCGAGGAATGTGGCGACGAAGAAGCAGGCGACCGCAAATGGCCCCCATTGCAGGTAATCGGCGCTTGCATAGCCGCATGTCGTAATGATCGACACGAAGTTGAACGCGGAATGGGTGAAGGCATCCAGGAACGGCATGTCGGCGTTCACCCGCAGATATATCGCCACGCCGACGATGAAGACGATGCAGTAGCCGGCGAAGACCCGCATTTGCGGGTCGCCCAGCGCGTCGAGGCGACCGCGCACCAGAAAAAGGATCAGTATGGAAAAAGGCAGTCCGCCAATGAACATGAACAGCGTGCCGACCCAAAGCACCGCCGGCTTGTCGACATAGAAGCCAAGCGAGGCGTCGTGTGTGGAAAAGCCGCCGGTCGCCAGCGTCGTCATCGAGTGGTTCAGCGCGTCGAAGCCGGTCATGCCGGCCATGGCGTAGGAAATTGCGCAGGCGAGCGTAAGCCCGGCATAGATGGCGAGGAAGCTCACCGCATAAGTCGAGAAACGCTCGAACGGGCGATCCTCGATGTCCGAGGATTCGATCTTGAAGTAGGACACGCCGCCGACATTGAGAAAAGGCAACACGAACAGGCCGAGCGCGATGACGCCAAGTCCGCCGAACCATTGGAGGATCGATCGCCACAAAAGCAGCCCGGGCGGCATAGTGTCGAGACCGACCAGCACGGTCGAACCGGTTGTGGTGATCGCCGAGACCGATTCGAAGATCGCGTCGGCGATGCTGATGCCGACGGAAGACGCAGCCAGCGGCACCGCTCCCGCAATCGCCATGGTCACCCAAAGCAGGTTGACCAGAAGGAACGCAAAACGCGTCGTCACCGGCGGCGCGCGTCCTTGGGTTGCGAGCGCCACCGCCATGGCGAGCCCGCCCATGAACAGCGCCGAGAAGGCGAAGACTCGCCAGTCATCATGGCCGAAATAGAGATCGACCGCCGCCGGGATCAGCATTGCGGCGGAGAGATAGAGGGCGAAGACGGCTGCAACGTGGATCGCGGCGCGAACGGCAATTCTATTCACGTAGACGGGACCCCAGACGTGACGCGCCGCCGTCGGGCCAGGCCGGACGGGGCATCGGAGCCGAACAGTGGCTTCATCGGCATGAATATGCAATAGGCCTGCCGATCGGCCCACAGCTATTGCCGGTTGCGCTGACGCGGGGAATTTTTAGCGATGACGAACTTCGCCGAGAAAGTTGCGGCAGCCGCGAGCGGCCTGCGCGAACTCTTTCCCGAGACGCCGCTGCAGGAGAACGACTATCTGTCGAAGAAGACCGGCGCGCGCATTCTCCTGAAGCGCGAGGATCTTTCGCCGGTGCGCTCCTACAAGATCCGCGGCGCGTTCAATTTCTTCCGCAAGGCGCTGGTCGCCGGCAACCATGCCGACCTGTTCGTCTGCGCCTCGGCCGGCAACCACGCCCAGGGCTTTGCCTTCGTCTGCCGCCATTTCGGCAAAAAGGGCGTCGTTTTCATGCCGGTGACGACGCCGCAGCAGAAGATCGACAAGACAAAGCTGTTCGGCGGCGAGTTCGTCGAGATCAGGCTGGTCGGAGATTTCTTCGACGACTGCAATCGCGCCGCGCTGGAATTCACCGAAACCGCCGGCGCGCATATGGTGCCGCCCTTCGACCACAAGGACATCATCGAGGGCCAGGCGACGGTGGCTCTGGAGATCGCCGGCCAGATGCCGGACGGGAAGGCGCCCGACATGATCGTGCTGCCGGTCGGCGGCGGCGGGCTCTCTGCCGGAGTGACGCGATATTTCGCCGAGGCGCAGTGGCCGACCCGCTTTGTGTTTTGCGAGCCGTCGGGCGCGCCGAGCCTCAAGCAGAGCCTTGAAGCCGGCAAGCGCGTCAAACTCGGCAAGGTCGACAATTTCGTCGACGGCGCCGCGGTCGCCGAGATCGGCCGCGAAAACTTCCGGCTGCTCAAGGATTTCTCCACTGAGGCGGTCCGCGAAATTCCGGAAAACCGTCTCTGCGCCACGATGATCGAGATGCTGAACGTCGAGGGCGTCGTGCTGGAACCCGCTGGAGCGCTCGCCATCGATGCCCTCAAGGATTTTCCGCGCAAGGAAATCCGGGGCAAGACGATCGTCTGCGTCGTCTCCGGCGGAAATTTCGATTTCGAGCGCCTGCCGGACGTGAAGGAGAGGGCGCTTCGTTTCGAGGGACTGAAGAAATATTTTGTGTTCCGCTTCCCCCAGCGGCCCGGCGCACTGCGCGACTTCCTCGAATTGCTCGGCCCCGACGACGATATCGCCCGCTTCGAATATCTGAAGAAGTCGGCGCGCAATTTCGGCTCGGTGCTGATCGGCATCGAGACCAAGGACCGCAGGAATTTCGAGGTGCTCGCCAGGCGCTTCCATGAGGCCGGCTGGGCCTACCAGGACATCACCGACAACGAGACGATCGCGGGACTGGTGATATGAGCGAAAAACGGCCGGGGGAGGGCTCTGGATTCACGGGTTTGGAGCGATATCGGCGCCCTGACGGTCGTTGTGAACAAATTCTGACGCTGCGCGACGCCCGATTTGTCTGTTATTATTGATTCCAAACAGTTTTTATCGTGCGGGAAAAGACCGGGGAGGCGATTTTGTCCACATACATCATCCTCTTTCGAGGCGTCGGAGGCGCGACGCAGCTACCGACCAAGCCGCTGCGCGAGGCGCTGACCGAGGCCGGATTCGGCAATGTCGCGACCTATATCAACAGCGGCAATGCGGTGCTGAAAAGCGGTATTTCGCGTGAGAAAACAATCGCTTCGGTGGTCGACATCTGCAAGCGCGAGTTCGGTTTCGCCAAGGATATCCATGCGATCACGCTCGACGAATGGTCGGCGCTGATCGACGCAAATCCGTTCCCCGAGGCGGTCGCCGTTCCAAAGTTCCTGCACGCAGCCGTGCTCGCCGCCCAACCAGAAGAGGGAAAAGTCGAGGCATTGCAGGCCTTTGCAGGGAAAGGCGAACGCATCGCTGTAGTCGGCAAGGTCGCTTATCTCCACACGCCCAACGGGTTCGGAACCTCGAAACTCGCCGAAAAATTCGACAAAGGCATCGGCGTCCCCAACACCGCACGCAACTGGAACACGGTGCTGAAGCTCAAGGAACTGGCGGAAAAGGTGGATTCCTGAGCTCCGAGCGCGCAATTGTTGCGCTGCACAAATAATTCGGTTGCTATTTTCACGATTATCCTCCATATGCCGCTTCATAGGCGCTTGGGCCGGGTTTTCCGGCTTTCCCCTCCGATGGGACTGGTTGCGTCTGTTTTCTCCCTCACCGAACGAAACGGTAAGCGGCGAAAGAGCCCTGCGGACATGAGGTCTGCGGGCACGACAGCGCAGCCGAGCGGACAGGAATGTCCGCCGCCTTGTCGTTTCCACAAAGAATTTCGCCGGCAGGTAGCGCCTTGCCGCGAGTGTTGTTGCTGGCCTGGAGTCCGCGTGAAAGATGAATAAATTGACGAATGAAAACAATGCGGACCTTGAAGGTTTCGCCAAACTTGGAATTACCGGTGCGCTTCTGAAGGCCACCCATGCCGCCGGCTTCGACATGCCGAAGCCGGTGCAGGTGCAGGCCATTCCGGCGCATCTCGCCGGCCGCGACGTGCTCGCGGTGGCCCAGACCGGCTCTGGCAAGACGGCGGCTTTCTCGCTGCCGATCCTGACGAAAATCGTCGCGCTCGGCACCAAGCGGCTGCCCAAGACGGCGCGCGCGCTGATCCTCGCACCGACCCGCGAACTCGCGGTGCAGATCGAGGACACCATCCGCGTCCTGGCCAAGGGCCTGCACGTCTCGACCGCGCTCGTGCTCGGCGGCGTGTCGCGTTACAGCCAGGTCAAGAAGATGGCTCCCGGCGTCGACATCCTCGTCGCCACGCCCGGCCGGCTGACCGACCTCGTCCGTGAAGGCGAAGTCAACCTGTCGGATACACGCTGGCTGGTGCTCGACGAGGCCGACCGCATGCTCGACATGGGTTTCATCCATGACGTGAAGCGGCTCGCCAAGGCGACCCACAAGGACCGCCAGACGGCGCTGTTCTCGGCCACCATGCCCGTCGAGATCGAGGGGCTGGCGCGCGGCATCATGAAAGATCCCGTGCATGTCGAAGTCGCGCCGCAAGGCACGACGGCGGTTGAGATCAAGCAGAGCGTCGTGCTCGCCCGCGTCAAGCAGAAGCGCCAGGTCCTGTCGGCGATGCTCGCCGACGAGGCCATGCGTTCGGTGATCGTCTTCACCCGCACCAAGCACGGCGCCGACCGCGTGACTCGTGATCTCGAGCGTGACGGTTTCGATGCGGCGGTCATTCACGGCAACAAGTCGCAGAACGCCCGCCAGAAGGCGCTGAACGGCTTTCGTGACGGCTCGGTGCGCATTCTCGTGGCGACTGACATTGCGGCGCGCGGCATCGACGTGCCGGGTATCAGCCATGTCGTGAACTACGAACTGCCGGACGAAGCAGAAAGCTACGTCCACCGCATCGGCCGCACCGGCCGCAACGGCGCCGACGGCATTGCCGTTACGCTATGCGATCCGGGCGAGAACGCCAAGCTTCGGCAGGTCGAAAGGATCATCCGCATGAAGCTCGACGTGACGGCTGACCATCTCGGCCAGCCCGATCCGAAGGCCGAGCCGCGCAGCAACGATCGCGCGCCGAGGGAAGCGGCCAACGACCGCAACGGCAACAATCGTCCGCGCGGCGAGCAGAAGCCGCGCAACGGCTTCGGCAAGAAGCCGTTCCAGGGCAAGCCCGGCGACGAACGCAAGCCGTTCCGCGGCAAGCGCCGCTCGTTCGGCTCCGGCAAACCGGCGTCGCGCGCGGCATAACGCTGTGCCGCAATTGACCGGATTTGGTCCAATTGCGTGAACCCACATGATGCGATAGGGCGGCCGAGGCGATTGCTTCGGCCGCCCTTGCATTTTGGATGGAACTTCATGGCCGGCATCGCAGCGCTCGCAATCGCCTATGTGCTCTCGCAGTTCTACCGTTCGTTCATGGCGGTGCTGACGCCGGTCCTCACCGTCGAACTCGGCGCCACCAAAGCCGAGCTTTCGCTCGCGTCGGGCGCATTCTTCATCAGCTTCGCGCTCTCGCAATTTGCCATCGGCGTCTCGCTCGACCGGTTCGGTCCGCGGCGCACGGCGGCGGCCTTGCTTGCGTTTGGCGGCGGGGGCGGGGCCTTTCTGTTTGCCGCCGCAACCCAGCCGTGGATGATCACCGCCGCCATGACGCTGATCGGCATCGGCTGCGCGCCGGTGCTGATGGCGTCGCTGTTCATCTTCGCGCGCATCTATTCGACGGCCCGCTTCGCGGTGCTGACCTCGTGGCTGGTGGCGTTCGGCACCGCCGGCAACGTCATAGGCGCTTCGCCGCTCGCCAATGCGGCGGAGGCTTTCGGCTGGCGGCCGGTGATGGCCGCGCTCGGCGTGGTCACGCTGCTGACCGCTGCGGCGATGATGGTCCTGGTGCGCGATCCCGACAGGCCGAAAGGAATGCACATCTCGGGCACGGGCTTTGCCGGCTATGGTGAATTGATGCGCATGCGCGTTTTGTGGCCGATCATTCCACTGACCGCGATCAACTATGCCGCGACAGCCGGCATACGAGGCCTTTGGGCCGGGCCTTATCTCGCCGACGTCTATGGCGCCGACACGCTGGTGATCGGCGAGGTCACCCTCTTCATGGCGCTGGCGATGGTCGCCGGCTCGTTCATCTACGGGCCGCTGGACACGATCTTCCGGACCCGCAAATGGGTGGCTGTCGGCGGCAATTTCATCAGCCTGCTGGCGATCGTCTATCTCGCGGTGAACACCGTCACCGGCATCCCGTCGACCACGCTCGTGCTTGTCGTGATCGGCGTCTGCGGCATGGGCTACGGCCTCTTGATGGCTCACGCGCGCGCCTTCCTGCCGCCGCATCTGGTCGGGCGCGGCGTGACCCTGATGAACTTCTTCTCGATCGGCGGCGTCGGCCTGATGCAGTTCGCGACGGGCGGCGTGGTCACCGCCTCGATCGTACCTGGCGAGCCGGCAGCCGCCTACACCGCGCTGTTCACCTTCTATGCAGTGGTGCTCGGCCTCGCGCTCGCGATCTATCTGCTGGCGCGCGACGCCAAGCCGGAGAAGCACTGACAAGCTTCGCGATCAGACGCCCGAAACGACGGCCCTTATCCATCGCCGCGCCGTCCTGCCCGTGGCCTTTCAGGCGAGTGTAGAACAGGTTGGCGCCGAGTTCTTCCGCCACCTGATCGGGGAGGGGCCTGACCTCGCCCTTCGATGCCGAAAAGCCGTGGATATAGATGATGGAGATGGGCGTTTTGACATGGGTCATCGGGTCGGCCCAGACGATCTCCTTCTCCAGCCCATCGCGTATGCCCGGAACACGGCTTTCGGAACGGTCGAGATAGCCGGCTGGGTCGTCGCCGATCACTGAAGCATCGAAGGTGATGCGTGTGTCGACGGGAACGCGCGGCCCCGCGGCGTAGAGCACTGCGAGCGAAACGGCCAATACGACAAGAGCGGTCAAAATCCGGCGCCTCACGTAGTTCTCCGACAGCAACGATGGTTGGCGCTGCGGATCTCCCGAAGCACAAGCGCAACGCGCTGAAGGACCTACAGGCTTCCGCATTTCCCGCCAAGCGTCCGGTGGATTTTTCTCCCGTTCTGCGTGTGGCCGGACCAGGCTTGACGTGCAGTTTAAGACGGAGTATTTAACCAATAGGATAATTAACCGAACGGTATATGACGTCATGCCCCCGGACCAACTCGACGCCACCTTTGCCGCTTTGGCCGACCCGACGAGGCGGGCGATCCTGGCGCGCCTCGCTTCGGGGGAGGCCTCCGTCAACGAACTTGCCCAGCCTTTCGCCATGAGCCTGCCGGCGGTTTCCAAGCATCTCAAGGTCTTGGAGCGCGCCGGACTGATCTCTCGCGGCCGCGAGGCGCAGTGGCGGCCCTGCCGGCTCGAGGCCGGTCCGCTCAAGGAGGTTTCCGATTGGGTCGAGAATTACCGCCGTTTTTGGGACGACAGTTTTGATCGTCTCGGCGACTATCTGCATGAACTGCAAACCAGGGAGAAGCCTGATGGCCCAAGCAAATAAGAAAGCCGGGCAAGCCGAATTCGAGCTTGCCATCACCCGCATCTTCAACGCGCCACGCAGCCTGGTGTTCAAGGTATGGAGCGCGCCGGAGCACCTGATGCGCTGGTGGGGTCCGAAGGATTTTACCTGCACGCTGGCCAGGACGGATTTCCGGCCGGGCGGCGCATGGCGCACCTCCATCCGCTCGCCCGAGGGGACCGATCACGGCGCCCGTGGCGTCTATCGCGAAATCGTTGAGCCGGAACGCCTTGTCTTCACTTTCGCCTGGGACGACGGCAGCGAAACGCTGGTCACGGTGACATTCGAAGACCACAACGGCCGAACCAAGCTGACTTTCCGTCAGGCGCCGTTCGAAACGGTCGAAAGCCGCGATTCGCATCAGGAAGGCTGGGGCGAATGCCTCGACCGGCTGGAAGCATACCTGGCGTCCGCGCCCGCAACTTGACGCAACCCATGGGAGGAACCGCAATGTCGCAACCGCTTCGTTCAACTCCTGTCCCGGAACTGCCGCGCCGGATCTTTGACTACTATTCGCGGCCGGAAGGCATGTCGGACGCCGGCAGGCATTCCGGGCTGCTCCAAAACCTGCCGAGTAATGTCGCCGCGCTGACCGAAATCGTCCAGGGACTGGCAATCCATCAATACGCCGTGTCCTACTACGGGGTGACCGTGCCAGAGGCTCGGAAGCGCGAATCCCATATTCGCCCGGTCGAGGCGATCCTGGATGAAATCCTGGCTTTGGACGGTCGGCCGCTCGCCGAGGCGCGGCCGCCCGAAAAGCGCATCGTTGGTGTTTGCCATCACTTCGCGCTGCTGCTCGTAGCCATGCTACGCGCCCACGGGATTCCCGCGCGCTACCGCTCCGGCTTCGGTTCCTATTTCAACGCGCCGTATTTCGAGGATCATGTGGTTTGCGAATACTGGAGTGCCGAGAAGGGACGCTGGGCGTTGGCCGATCCGCAATTCGACGAGAAATGGCGTGCAGGCGCGAAGATCGATCACGACGTGCTCGACGTGCCGCGCAACCGCTTCCTGATTGCCGCCGACGCGTGGTCGCAGTGCCGCGCGGGTAAGGCAGATCCGTCGAAATTCGGCATATTCGCGGGCGACCTGCGCGGCCTCTGGTTCATCGCCGGAAGTCTGGTGCGCGACATTGCCGGCCTCAACAAGGTCGAGATGCTGCCCTGGGATTGCTGGGGCGCGGTGCCGCGGCCCAGGGAGCTTTCCGAGGATCAGTTCGCCTTCTTCGATCGGCTCGCCGAACTGACGCAGGATCCGGACGCGTCATTCGACGACCTGCGCCGGGTCTATGAAAGCGACGAGCGCCTGCGCGTGCCGAAAACCGTGTTCAACGCCGTGTTGCAGCGACCGGAAGCCATGGAAGCTGCATGAACGAGACGACAAGCAAGGACAAAGCGAGATGAAGAAGACCTATCACGGCAGTTGCCACTGCGGCGCGGTGCGCTTCGAATGCAAGCTCGACCTGGCGCCGGCCGGCCGCCGTTCCGAGCCCGAATTGCCGGGCGTGTGGTGGACATCGACCTTCCGCTGCAACTGCTCTTCCTGCATGAAGACCCGGCTGTGGAAGGGTTTTGCCCGTGCGGGCGATTTCCGCCTGATCGAGGGGCAGGATGCGCTTGCCGACTACCGGTATGCCAGCAGGCAAATCCACCATTTCTTCTGCCGGAACTGCGGGGTCCACACGTTCGGCAACGCCAGTTTCGAGCAGATGGGTGGAGCGTTCTATGCGGTGAACATCTACTGCCTCGACGACGCCAGCGACGCCGAACTTGCCGAAGCGCCGATCATCTATGAGAATGGCCGTGACGACGACTGGGAGCATCCGCCCGCCGAAACGCGATATTTCTGAGCCGGCGGCTCCGGTGAACCGTGGGGGCAGCATGAACGACGAAGCGCTCGCCAGGACCTTGCCCCGCGCGCTGCTGGTTCTTCGGATCACGCTCGGCCTCTTCCTGCTGCAATGGGGCGTCGAAAAGTTCATCGTGCCGGAAAACACCGTCGGCATCTGGGGCTTCTTCTACGGCATCAGCGTGCCGCAGATGTCGGCCTATGTTTTCGGCGTCGTCGAGATCGCCATTGCGATCTGCCTGTTCCTCGGCCTGTTCCGCACAGTCGCCTATGGTGCGGCGATGATCCTGCATGCCATCAGCGTCGCCGTTTCCTGGCCGGTCCTGATCCAGCCATGGGCCGATCCGGCAAACCATCTGTTTATCGCCGGAGTGCCGGTTCTGGGCGGCTTCGTCGCGCTGTTCCTCCTGCGCCGTTGGGATCGCGGGCTGCTCGATCGCTGAGCGCCGCCCGCAGCAACAAGCCTTTGTCGGGGATTTTCGTCGCGCGCCCTGCGCCGGTTCGGCTATAAGCCTTGCACGGCGCATCCGGATTCGGCCGTGGGCGCCCGGAAAACTGTTGAAGGACGTTGCGTGACGCACGAGGTGACGAACCAGCCCCCGCCGCTGACGGGAAGCAACGCCTGGCGTGGCGATCCGCTGCTGGTGCAACTGGCCGAGGATTTTTCCGAACCGGTGCGCAAGGAACTCGACCAGATCGGCCGCTTCGTCCTCACGCACGAGGCGCAGGAACTGGCTCGACTCGCCAACACCGAAACGCCCAAGCTCAGAACGCACGACCGGCAGGGCAGGCGCCTCGACATCGTTGAAGCCCATCCGGCCTATCATGCGCTGCTACGCCGCTCTGTGGCCAATGGGCTGCATTCTTCGATCTGGGAGAACGGCAGCGCCGAAACCGGCAAGCGCCATCAGGTGCGCGCCGCGCGCTTCTATCTGACCGCCGAGTTGGAGACCGGCCATCTCTGCCCGATCACGATGACCAGCGCCTCGCTGGCCGCATTGATGGCCAGCCCAAAACTGTTTCGCGAATGGGCTCCGCGCGTCACCACCCGCAAATACGACCAGAGCCAGAAGCCGCCGGTAGAAAAGACCGGGCTGACGCTCGGCATGGGCATGACCGAGAAGCAGGGCGGCACCGATGTGCGGGCCAACACCACCCGCGCCGAACGCGCCGGCAGCGGCTTCTATCGCCTGACCGGGCACAAATGGTTTATGTCGGCGCCGATGTCGGATGCGTTCCTGGTGCTGGCGCAGGCGAGTGAAGGCCTGTCGTGCTTTTTGGTGCCGCGTCTTCTGGGCGACGGTTCCGGCAACGGCTTCCGCTTCCAGCGCCTCAAGGACAAGCTCGGCAACCGTTCGAATGCCTCATCGGAAGTGGAGTTCGTCAACGCCATTGGCGAAATGGTCGGCGAACCCGGGGCAGGGGTGAAGACGATCATGGACATGGTCACCCTGACCCGGCTTGATTGCGCCGTCGCTTCGTCGGCGATCATGCGCGCCGGCCTTGCCGAAGCGGTGCACCACACGCGCCACCGCCAGGTTTTCGGCGCGGTCCTTATCGATCAGCCGCTGATGCAACGGGTTCTGGCCGACATGGCGCTCGACGTCGCCGGCGCGACCGCGCTGTCGCTGCGGCTTGCACGCTCCTTCGACGAGGCCGCCAACGACCGCGGCGAGGCGGCTTTCGCCCGCGCCATGACGCCGGTGGTCAAATACTGGGTGTGCAAGACCGCGCCGGCGCTGCTCTACGAGGCGATGGAGTGCCTCGGCGGCAATGGCTATGTCGAGGAAGCTCCGCTCGCCCGCTATTATCGCGAAGCCCCGGTCAACGCCATTTGGGAAGGCTCGGGCAACGTCATGGCGCTCGACGTGCTGCGGGTTCTCGGCCGCGCGCCGGGTCTTTTCGACGATGTGCTTTCAGGCATAGAGCGCGACCTTGGAGCGAGCGGGCACGGTACGATCGGCGTGCTGCGCGCAGCCATGCAGGTCGCATCCTCGGACGAGGGCTCTGCCCGCATCCTGACCGAGCAGCTGGCGCTGTCGGCCGCCGCGGCCGAGCTACGGCGGCTGGGGGCAGGTCGCATCGCCGACGCCTTCATCGAAACCCGGCTCGCCGGCCAGTGGCGCGGCACTTACGGCATGATCGACGCGCGTCACGATGCGCGCATGATCATCGATACGCTCTATCCCGCCAACTGAGCCGTAATCGCCAAAACCATCGGTATCGTGAAGAAGGCGATGACGGTCTGTATGGTAGTGGCTGCGGCGTAGAGCTCGGCGTCGCCGCCAAGTTGGCGCGCCAGCAGATAGCCGTTCATCGCGGTCGGCACCGCCGCGCAGAGAGCCAGATAAAGGAGCTCCTGGCCTTCGACGCCGAATGTGGTTGCCATCGCGACCAGCAGCGCCGGGAAAAATGCAAGCTTCAGTACCACCGGAACGATGATCGGCGCTCGCGGCCGCAACAGGTCGTGCACCCGCAGCCCGGCGCCGATCGTCACCAGCCCCATACCGAGTGCGGCGCGGCCGAGCAGATCGAGCGTCTCGTTGAGCGGTCCGTAAAGCCCGAAGGGCGATGCGCGCATCAATATCGCCGAGAGCGAGGCTAGGATGAGCGGGTTGGTGGCAATGCCGCGGCCGATCTTCGCCCAGTTTGCCGAGCGGTCGGCGAAGCGCGTCACCACGAACACCGACGCCAGATTGATCGGGATGATGATCACCGCCATCACCAGCGCGACGACCGCCATGCCGGCCGGCGGAAATATCTTCTGCGCTATTGCCAGCGCGATGAAGCCGTTCCAGCGAACGGAGGTCTGGAAGATCGAGGAAAACTCGCTGGCCTTGGCCAGGCCGACCCGTTCGAGCAGCGGCCACAGGCAGAACGTGAAGGCGCACATGGCAAGCACGGCCACGAGCAGCGCTGCGATCATCGCGTTGAGGCCGAGCCCGGAAAAATCCGCGTTGAGGATCGTGATGAACAGCAGCGCCGGATAGAGCACCCAGTAGCCGAGCTGTTCGAGGCCGCTCCATGCCGCCGGATCGACCAGCGGCAGCCGCCGCACGATGTTTCCCGCCAGGATGAGCAGGAAGACCGGCAGGATGCTCTCGAAGATGGCCAGCATTCGGGATTGTTCCGGTGGGGAGAACGAGGGAGGGGTGACGGAACGCCTATAGGACGGATGTGTTTGGCTTATCAACAGAGGAGTCCGTCGCGTTAACCTTAATGAATGGTTTCCATTGCGGGCGACGCCGGCAAGTCCCACTGTCTTCCGGACCAAGCAGGATTCCCATGCCGCGTGTTCTGACATCCTTTCTGACCTTCCACTGGGCCGCCGCTTTCGCCCTTCTGGCGATGGCATGCGTCATGGGCGGTGACGGCGGCGCGGCGCGGGCGCTGGCTATGCTGGGGTTGACCGAGAGCGGTCTGCCCGATTTCGCCAGTGGCTCCGCCTCGATATTTCTCCCGCTGGCCTCGGCCATCTGCGCGATGCTTTTCTTTTGGGCCTTCGCTACATGCATGTTCAGCGACCCGGATGCCGAAGGCGACGGCGATGTCCTGCGCATGGCCTTCGCATCGGCAGCCTTGCTGATCTCGCTGCTGATGATCTGCGGATCGGTGAATTTCGCCGCCGGGCTCTACCCGGCCATCGCCGTTCATCTCGCGGCGCTGCTCGCCTCGTATCTGGCGATACAGGCCGAGCGCCTTGCGGCGATGATGTCGGCGTCTCCAAGCCAAGGCGACATCCGCGCCGCCGCCCGCCTCATGGCGCTCGGCGCCGCCCATATTTCCACGCTGTCGCGCCTCTCTGGACGCGCCGACGCAAATTTCGGCGGAGGCCGCTGATGCGCTACGTGCTCGCGCTCTGGGCCGCGCCGCTGCTCATATTCTGGGGCTGGTACGGCCTTTCCTACAACAACATCCATTTCGGCTATGTCATGCTGACCCGCCAGGCCCATGACCTCGTGTTCCAGCTCTACGGCGAGATGCTTGGCATCGACCCCGAAATCATTCCGGGCATGGTGGCGAAAGCCTGTGTCGTCGACACGCTGTTCCTGCTCGCCATCTACGCATTTCGCCGCCGTCGGCAACTCGCCGTCTGGGCAAAGATCCGCCGTGCGCGTTATCTTGGCGTGATTTCCTCACCAAGCGCGTGAAGCCGATCCAGCACGCCTTGCAGGATGAAGGCGGCCGCCGCCGAATCGATCTTCGTCTTCCGCTTGGCGCGCGACATGTCCATCTCGATCAGCGTGCGTTCGGCCGCGACGGTCGACAGCCTCTCGTCCCAGAAGGCGAAGGGCAAGTCGGTCATCCTTGCGATGTTGCGGACGAAGGCGCGCGAAGCCTGGGCGCGCGGTCCCTCGCTGCCGTCCATGTTGACCGGCAGGCCGATCGCCACCGCACCGGCATTCTCCCGCCTAAGCAGGTCGAGCAGGGCCGCCGCGTCGGCTGAAAACTTCTTTCGGACGATGACCGGGCGCGGATGCGCGAAGGAAAGGCCGCGGTCCGATACCGCCACGCCTATGGTCTTGTCGCCGAGGTCGAGCCCGGCCAGTGTCTTGCCGCCGGCCAGGTGGGCGGGTAGTTCCTCGATTGTCGAGATGCTCAAGGCGCTGTGGCTTTCCTTTGACTTGGATCGCCCGCGTTCTATCCTTTCGGCGAGGAAAAATCGAGGAGACGCCCTGCCATGAAACTCACCTGGTTCGGACATTCGGCCTTTCGCGTGGAGGCCGGCGGCGCCAAGATCCTGATCGATCCTTTCCTTACCGAGAATCCGTCGTGGAAAAAGCCGTGGCAGGGTGCGGCCGAAGGCATAACCCATGTCCTGCTTACCCATGGCCACAGCGATCATATCGGCGACGCCGCGGAGATCCTGAAGGCGACAGGCGCAATGCTCGTCGCCAATTTCGAGGTCTGCATGTTTCTGGTTGGCAAGGGCGTCAGCGGCGACAGGATAAATCCTGGCAATCTCGGCGGCACGGTCGATTGCGGCGGCTTCACCACCACCTTCGTCCAGGCGTTGCATTCCTCCTCATTTCCGGGCGAGGGCGGCCAGAACACCTATCTCGGCAATCCTGGCGGCCTCGTTCTGCATTTCCCGGACGAGCGCACGCTCTACCACATGGGCGATACCGACATCTTCTCCGATATGGCGTTGATCAGTGAGTTGCACGAGCCGAAGATCGGCATCGTGCCGATCGGCGACCGCTTCACCATGGGCGGCGCGGTAGCGGCGCTCGCCTGCCGCCGCTTCTTCAAGTTCGAGACCGTGATTCCCTGCCACTACGCCTCCTTCGGCATGATCGACCAGACCGCCGAAAAATTCACGACCGGCATGGAAGGCTCGGGCGTCGACGTCGTATTGCCGAAGATCGGTGAGGCGCGGGACATTTAGCTCCGAACAGACTGAAACCGGACATCATTGTTGCGCTCCGTTTGCCACGCCGGTATAGCGCGGGCGACCGATCCCCTTCTTGCCCGAGGCACGAATGTCCGTTGATCTTCAGACAGTGAAGCGCGTTGCGCATCTCGCCCGCATTGCGGTGACCAACGAAGACGCCGAGCGCATGACCGGCGAACTCAACGCCATACTGGGTTTCGTCGAGCAACTGAACGAGGTTGACGTGACCGGGGTCGAGCCGATGACTTCGGTCACGCCGATGGAGATGAAGAAACGCGCCGACATAGTCACCGATGGCGGCAAAGCCGGCGACATCGTTGCCAACGCGCCTGCCACTGACGAGAACTTTTTCCTCGTGCCCAAGGTCGTGGAGTAGCGCCGTGTCACTGTCCATCGCGGTCGAGACCCCGCTGCAGGACGACGTGCGCATGCTCGTCGCCGAACTCAACGCTTATCTAATCCCGCTGACGCCGCGCGAGTTTCAGTTCCAGCTGACCGTCGAGCAGATGGACGATCCGACGGTGACGCTGTTCGTCGCGCGCGACGAGAACGGTCGTCCGGTTGGAATGGGCGCTCTCAAGGAGCATGGCGATGGGCTGGGCGAGCTCAAGCGCATGTACACGTTGCCTTCGGTGCGCGGTCAGCGTGTCGGGTCGGAGCTCTTGCAGCGTATCGAGCAGCTTGCGTGTGAAGAGGGAATAACCCGGCTCGTTCTTGAAACCGGCGAAGCCGAAGGTTTTGAGCCGGCCTACCGTGTCTATGAGCGCGGCGGATTTACAGTTTGCGGCGCAGTTTTGGACTATCCAGATTCCGGCTTTTCTCGCTTTTACGAAAAGAAGATTGCCTAATGACCGATCTGACGAGACTGACCATAGCCGAGGGGCGCGAAAAACTTCGCGACAGGGAAATTTCGGCCGTGGAACTGACCAATGCTTATCTTGCCGCGATCGACGCCGCTAATCCCACCTTCAACGCCTATGTCGCCGTCACCCACGAGAAGGCGCGGGACATGGCAAAGGCTTCCGATGAAAAGCTTGGCCGGGGCGAGGGCGGGGCGCTCGAAGGCATCCCGCTCGGCATCAAGGATCTGTTCGGTACCGAAGGCGTGCACACGCAGGCCTGCAGCCATGTTCTGGACGGCTTCAAACCGCGCTACGAATCGACCGTGACGGCCAATCTCTGGGCCGACGGCGCGGTCATGCTGGGCAAGCTCAACATGGACGAGTTTGCCATGGGCTCGTCCAACGAGACTTCCTACTACGGACCTGTGGTGAATCCCTGGCGCCGCTCGCGCGTCGACACTGTGGTCATGCCGACGACCCATCAGGGCGACGGTGGATTCGTCTCCCCGGGCGGTGCGTCGAAGACCCGCACACTCGATAATGCTCAACTCGTGCCCGGCGGCTCGTCGGGCGGCTCAGCGACTGCTGTCTCGGCATGGCTCTGCGCCGGCGCCACCGCAACCGACACCGGTGGCTCGATCCGCCAGCCGGCGGCCTTCACCGGCACTGTCGGCATCAAGCCGACCTATGGCCGCGTCTCGCGCTGGGGCGTCGTCGCCTTCGCTTCTTCGCTCGACCAGGCAGGGCCGATCGCGCGCGACGTGCGCGACGCAGCCATCATGCTAAAGTCCATGGCCTCGACCGACCCTAAGGACACGACTTCGGCCGATCTGCCGGTGCCCGACTACGAAGCCGCCATCGGCCGGCCGATTCGCGGCATGAAGGTTGGAATCCCGAAGGAATACCGCGTCGACGGCATGCCGGAAGAGATTGAGGCGCTCTGGCAGAAGGGCATCGCCTGGTTGAAGGATGCCGGAGCGGAGATCGTCGACATTTCGCTGCCGCACACCAAATACGCACTGCCGGCCTACTATATCGTGGCGCCGGCGGAAGCCTCGTCCAACCTTGCCCGCTATGACGGCGTCCGCTACGGCCTGCGCATTCCCGGCAAGGACATCACCGACATGTACGAGCAGACCCGCGCCGCCGGTTTCGGCCGCGAGGTCAAGCGCCGCATCATGATCGGAACCTATGTGCTGTCGGCCGGCTATTACGATGCCTACTATCTGCGGGCGCAGAAGGTCCGCACGCTGATCAAGCGCGACTTCGAAAATGTCTTCGCCGCCGGCGTCGACGTCATCCTGACGCCGGCCACCCCGTCGGCCGCCTTCGGCATCGCCGACCAGGACATGAACGCCGACCCGGTTAAGATGTACCTGAACGACATCTTCACCGTGACCGTGAACATGGCCGGACTGCCCGGCATCGCCGTGCCGGCAGGCCTTGACGCGCGCGGCCTGCCGCTCGGGCTACAGCTGATCGGCCGGCCCTTCGACGAGGAAACACTGTTCCAGACGGCCCATGTCATCGAGCAGGCGGCAGGGCGGTTCGAACCGGAAAAGTGGTGGTAGAAATCACCGCCGCCATCAATGAGGTGACGGGATGTTCTTCTATCTCTCGAAAATCTTCGGCTTCTTCATCCAGCCGCTGAATTTGTCGATCCTGCTTCTGGTAGCTGGCTTGCTCGCCATTTTTCTGGGCTTGCGGCGCATCGGACTGATGCTCGAGATCGCGGCCGTCCTGATCCTCGTCCTGTCTGCCTGGACCTCGCTCGGCGCGGTGCTGCTCAATCCACTCGAGGAGCGGTTTGCCAAGCCGATCATCCTTCCCGCGGCGGTCGACGGCATCGTCGTGCTCGGCGGTGGTTTTGAGGGCGCGGTCAACCTGGCGCGAGGTGGTTATGAACTGAACAGCAGCGGCGGTGACCGCTTTGTCGAGGCGGCCATTCTCGCCCGCCGCTATCCCAACGCAAAAATAGTCGTCACCGGCGGCACCGGCGCGCTGATCCTGGAAGGCGAGGGCGATGCCGATACCGCCCCGAAGCTGCTGACCGCGCTAGGGGTCGCGCCTGAGCGCCTGATTCTCGAAAACAAGTCGCGCAACACGCATGAGAATGCCGTGTTCACGAAAGAACTGGTGACGCCGCAACCGGGCGAAACCTGGCTGCTGGTCACCTCGGCCTATCATATGCCGCGCTCCTCGGGTCTGTTCAGGAAAGTTGGCTTCAAAGTTCTGCCGTGGCCCGTCGACTACCGAACGTCGGGCAGGGAGGGCTTCGGCATGTTCCGCGACAATGCGACCGATTCATTGCAGAACACCACGGTCGCCATCCGCGAATGGGTCGGTCTGCTGGCCTACTGGCTGTCCGGCCGGATCGACGAGCTGTTCCCCGAACCGGCCTGAACGCTCTCATCGATAACTGCGAGCCTTGCCGCCGAAAAGAACTGCCGGCGCAAGAGCACGGCAAAGAGAAGCGTCGTGGTCAAAGCGAACGCCTCAGGACCGACAAACCAGCCGAGATAGCCGAGCGAAAAGAAGACGCCGCGCAAGCCGGCGTTGAAATGCCGGCCGGCCAGCACGTTCATGCGCGTCGCCCGGCCGATTGCCGCCTCCATGGCGGCGGGGTCGGCCGAGCCCTCCTTGTGCATGGGCACGGCGCCGACCAGGATCGAGCAGTAGTTGAACAGCCGGTACGACCAGCCGAACTTGAAGAAGGCGTAGGCCAGCAGCGCCATCAGCCCGAGCACCTTGATCTCGAACACCTGGCGCGGCGGCGCGTCCGCCAGCGGCAGGTCCGAAAGCACCGACAGCACATCGTTTGACGCGCCGAGCAGGGCAAAGCAGCCGCCGAGCGCCAGCAGCGAACTCGACGCGAAGAAGGCCGTACCCTGCTGCAGCCCGACCATGATGCTGGTGTCGATCATGCGCAGTTCGCGCCGCGCCATGGTGCGCATCCAGGCTTCGCGCTGTGCGTTCATGGCAGTTGTCAACGACACCCGGCCGACCAGCTTGCCGTTGGCGGCGAGGCCATGCACCAGCCAGACCGCCAGGAAAAAAGCCAGCGCCGCAAGATCGGCTCCAGTCAGGAACAGAGAATCGCCCATGGAGAATCACTAGCATGAAAGGTCCTGAAAATCCGCTTAGACCATGCCGTCTAACGCGTCGCAATCCGGTCACAGGTCTTGCCAATGCGTTTACGGCAAATTGCCCGCAACCCTCTGATTTGATTAAAAAGCCCGGCATGGATGCATGGCAGCCATGCGGAATCTGCCCTGCTTTCGCCATTTTTCCCGTTGCGGAACGCCCAGGGAAGGCTTATCTACACGCTCCAGAAATGGGGCCGGGAACAAGACGGCGAAAGCGCCGCTCCCGGGGGCGACAGGTAAACAGGAAAATCATGGACGACGGCATTCAGAAGTCCTGCTGGGGCGTAACCGCCAAAGCAGTAGTCGGGTTTGCAGGCATTCTTCTCTTGGCTTGGCTCATCGGCGGTCCGGAAACCGCGGCGGTCCTGGCGGCAAGCTGATCCCGGCATCGACGGAATTTTTGCAAGAAGGCGCGGGGCTGGTTCCCGCGTCTTTTTCTTTGGCCGGAGCATAGGCCGCGTCGTAGGCGGAGCAGGCGGGGTCGGCTGTCGGGAAGCCAAGTCGTCCAAAACAGCGGAAACATCGCGAGAGATGCGATACGCTGAGTAAATCGCTGCAGGAGCGCCAAGTTTGTTCCTTTCGGTATTCGACCTGTTCAAGATCGGCATCGGCCCATCGAGTTCGCACACGATGGGACCGATGACGGCCGCCGCGCGCTTTCTCTCCGAAATCCTCGGCGACGACTGGCCACGACCGGCGGGCGCGAAGGTCGACCGCATCGCCGTCAGCCTGCACGGCTCGCTCGCCTATACGGGGATCGGTCACGGCACGGACCGGGCGGTCATGCTCGGACTCGCCGGCGAGACGCCGGTAACGGTCGATCCCGACCTTGCCGACGGTATCATCGACAGGATCAAGGCAGAGCGCCGTATTTCGCCGCCCGGGCATCCGTCCTACCGCTTCGACCCTTCGTCCGACCTCGTGCTCGACAAGAAGACGCCGCTGCCCGGCCACGCCAACGGCATGGCCTTCTACGCCTATGATGCCGACGACCGCCTGCTCCTGAAGCGGATCTACTATTCGATCGGCGGCGGCTTCGTGGTTTCCGAGGAAGAGTTGCAGCGTATGAAGATCCGGGCGGCCGCGCCCGCCGGCGCAAAAGTGCCGTATCCGTTCAGGAACGCAGTTGAAATGCTGGACATGGCCAAGCGAAGTGGCCTGTCGATCGCCGAGATGAAGCGCGTCAACGAAGAAGTTCACATGCAGCGCGAAAAGCTGGACGAGGGGCTCGACCGCATCTGGGAGGCGATGCGTGGCTGCATCGAGCGCGGCCTGTCGCAGGACGGCATCATGCCCGGGGGGCTAAAAGTTCGCCGCCGCGCAAGGATGCTGCACGACAAGCTGCAGGAACAGTGGAGCCAGAACCGGCCCAATCCACTGCTCGCCAATGACTGGCTGTCCATCTACGCCATGGCGGTCAATGAGGAGAACGCCGCGGGCGGCCGTGTCGTGACCGCGCCGACCAACGGCGCCGCGGGCGTGGTGCCGGCCGTCATGCGCTACTGGCTGCATTTCCATCCCGAGGCGGACCAGGCCAGCATACGCGATTTCCTGCTCACCGCCGCTGCCGTCGGCGGCATCATCAAGACCAACGCCTCGATCTCGGGAGCCGAAGTTGGCTGCCAGGGCGAAGTCGGCTCGGCCTCGGCGATGGCGGCTGCCGGCCTATGCGCCGTGATGGGCGGTACGCCCGAGCAGGTCGAGAACGCCGCCGAGATCGCGCTCGAGCATCACCTCGGCATGACCTGCGACCCGGTAGGCGGGCTGGTGCAGGTTCCCTGTATCGAGCGCAATGCCCTCGGCGCGGTCAAGGCGGTCACCGCCGCCTCGCTAGCCATCAAGGGTGACGGCACGCATTTCGTGCCGCTCGACGCCGCGATCGAGACGATGCGCCAGACCGGCATGGACATGAACGAGCGCTACAAGGAAACCAGCCTGGGCGGGCTGGCGGTGAACGTTGTCGAGTGCTGACGCGGGGTGCTTAGTCGAGCACAAAGGTCACCTTCATCTCCACGCGATATTCGGAGACCTTGCCGCCCTCGACCTTGGCGACGATCTCCTTGACCCAGACCTGTTTGACGTTCTTCAGCGTCGCGGTGGCACGGTCGACGCCATGGGCGATCGCCGCCTCGATGGTCGAGCCGGATGCGGTAATCTCGGTGTTTTTCGCTACTGACATGGGGTCCTCCTGTTTGCCTGCGCCCAGCAACCGGCGCAAAGATGTGGACCCAACGCATCCAGGCCTTTTTCGTTTCCAATTTGCGGCGTAGTAACGCGCAATGGCCCTGAACCTGATAAAGCTCTGTGTCGGCTGCGACAGCGTCGAGGATCTGGAAGAGTGGATCGCCTTCCGGCTCGACGAACGCCGCCGCGCCGGCGAACCCGTCGAGCAATTCCATACGACGCGCATGATGCCGACGCGGGGCAGCGAACTTTTGGACGGCGGCTCGCTCTACTGGGTCATCAAGGCGCAGGTCCAATGCCGCCAGAGGCTGCTCGAGATCCGGCCTTTCGTCGATCAGGAAGGCATCTCGCGCTGTCATCTGGTCCTCGATCCCACTGTCGTGCGCACCGAATGGCAGCCGCGCCGCGCCTTCCAGGGCTGGCGCTATCTGAAGCAGGCCGACGCTCCTGCCGATATCGGGACCTCGCATGCCGAGCTGATGGCGATGCCGCCAAAGCTGCGCCGCGAGCTGGCTGAGCTCGGCCTGCTCTAGGCGTCGCAGCTTCTCGCGGCCTCACTACGGCTCCGGGCTTGCAAGCAGGCCGGGTTCGCCACATCTTGATCACTATGAGCGACAAGAAAACGCCCGTCAGGATCGACGATCCCGCGCCGCGTTCGGCTTCGGGAGACATAGAAGCGTTCGTCCGTCAGGCGCGAGCCATCGGCGCCGTTGCGGGAAAAGGGCAAGGCCGCCTCGTATTGGCGCTCGACGCCACGATGAGCCGGCAACCGACCTGGGATCTCGCCTGCTCGCTGCAGGCCGAGATGTTCGACGCGGTTGGCAAGGCTGGCGGGCTCGAGGTGCAGCTGATCTATTTCCGCGGCCTCGACGAATGCCGCGCATCCGGTTTCGTGACCGACACAGCCGGCCTGAAGCGCCTGATGAGCAGCATCGAGTGTCGGGGCGGGCATACTCAGATCGGCAAGGTGCTGTCGCACGCGCTGAAGGAAACCGCGCGCGAAAAGGTCAATGCGCTGGTCTATATCGGCGACGCGATGGAGGAGAAGATCGACGATCTTTCGGTGAAGGCCGGCAATCTCGGCTTGCACGGCGTGCCGGTCTTCGTCTTCCAGGAGGGGCACGACCCCGCCGCCGAATCCGCTTTCAAGGAGATCGCCCGGCTGTCGAAGGGCGCATGGTTCCGCTTCGACCGCAACGCCGCCGCGACACTGGCGAAACTGCTTTCCGCGGTAGCGGTATTCGCCACCGGCGGACTCAAGGCGCTTGAGGCGCGCGGGCGGCCCGAGGACCGCCTGATGATCGAGCATTTGCGAGGCAGCAGGTCGCAATGAGCATTTTTCTCGGCATAGTGACCGCTCTGCTGGTCCTGATACTTATCGTTGCCGCGTTCATCAGGCTCGACCCGGGCTCGCTCGCCAGAACGCTGCGCAATGCGGGGCCCGTGGTGCTTGCGATTCTCGGTCTCGCGGCCATGCTCGCCGGTCGGGCCGGCATAGGCGGAATGATGCTTTCCGGGGCGCTCGCCTGGTTCACGTCGAACCGCATGCGGAGCGGGCGCAAGAAGACGCCGGGCAAGCGCTCGACAGTTCGAACGGCGGCGCTCGAGATGGAACTCGACCACGACAGCGGCACCCTGGAGGGAGTGGTTCTGGCGGGGCGCTATGAGGCCCGGACGCTCGGCGAGATGGCTTTGAACGAATTGAAGCAGCTTTACGCGGAACTTCCCGGCGACCCGGAAAGCCGGCAGTTGCTAGAGACTTATCTTGACAGCCGGTTTCCCGTCTGGCGCGAAGACCCGGATACGCATGGTGGCGAAGGGTTGGGTGTTCCGCCAAGTACGGGCGCCATGACTAAGCAGGAGGCCTACAAGATCCTTGGTCTTGAAGCGGGGGCCACCGCGGCGGATATCCGCAAGGCGCACCGCCGCCTGATGCAGCGCCTGCACCCCGACCTCGGCGGAACGTCTTTCCTGGCGGCGCGGATCAACGAAGCCAAGGACGTCTTGCTCACCAATCACCACTAGTCTCCTTCGACACGATACATTTCCGGGAGATCTCCGTTGCGCGGCCTAGTTCTCGACGGCGTAACAGTCGATTTTCTTTCTCTTGAGCGCCGCGCAGGCTTTCCAGGCTGCGGCCTTGGAGCCGAAGCCGCCGAAGCGCGCGCGGTGGTAGGTTACACCATCCTTGTCGAATGTGACGGTGTAGCCGGACGCATGGGCAAGGACGGCGGGCGCAGCCTTGGTGGTTTTGGCCAGGAATGCGTCGGCTTCGGACTTGTTCGGCGACGAGGCGACCTGGATTGCCCAGCCGGAGGGTGCGACCGAAGCCGTCTCGACCGGATCGACGTCGCCGCCAAAACGATCGGGCGAAGGTTGCGCATAGGCCTGCTCTACCGGCGCGGATTCGAGGGTTTCCACAAAGACGGACTTCGGCTTGGGGGTAGGCGCAACCTCCTCTTCGACGGCCGCGACCTCCGATTCTTCCATGGTATCGCCCTCTGCTTCCGCCGCTGCCACGACCTCTTCCTCAGGCCGGGCTTCCGGCGTCGGCGCGTCGTGCTTGGGCAAGAAAACTTTTGCCAGGGCGCTGATCGGCGAACCGCCGGCGCTGGCGATAAGCGGCGCGCCTTTGCCCTTGGTCGATGCCTTGGGCAGATATTTCTGGATCAGGTCGGCCATGTGCTTGTCGCGTGATGCGCCGCTGGTTCCGCCCATCACCACTGCGACGATGCGGCGCTCGCCCTGCGAAACGGATGAAACCAGGTTGAAGCCCGAAGCGCGGGTGTAGCCGGTTTTGATGCCGTCGACGCCCTTGACGCGGCCGAGCAGGCGGTTGTGGTTGGCCATGCGCTTCCGGCCATAGGTGAAGGAGCGCGTTGAGAAATAGGAGTAGTACTGCGGATAATGTTCCTTCAGCGCGATGCCGAGCGTCGCCAGGTCGCGCGCCGTGGAGAATTGCGCCGTATCGGGCAGGCCGTGGGCATTGCGGAATACGGTGCTGGTCATGCCGAGCTTGCGCGCCTTGGCCGTCATCATCCGCGCGAACTCCGCCGCGGAGCCGCCCAGGTACTCGGCCAGCGCAGTCGACGCATCGTTCGCCGACTTGGTCACGAGGGAATAGATCGCCGTTTCGACGGTGATGGATTTGCCGGCTTTGACGCCGAGCTTAGTCGGCGGCTCGGCGGCGGCATTGCGGGAAATCGGAATCGAGGTTTTCTTGGTGATCTTGCCGGCGGCCATCGCCTCGAACACCAGATAGAGCGTCATCATCTTGGTCAAGGACGCCGGATAGCGCCGTGAATCGGCGCTCGACGAAAACAGCGTCTTGCCGGTGTTGGCGTCGACGACGATCGCCGCGTATTTGGAATTCGCAGCAGACGGGCCCGTCGCGGCAAGCCCTAACGCGACAGCCAGCAGCCCGGCGATGGCGGATTTTAATGGAGACGCGATGGAAGAGGCAATGGCCGCAAACGCCTGACGCACTGTTACACCCTTTGAATTTTCATTTGCACCGGAGGCGGCAAAGGCTCCTGCCTCGCTTCCGATGAGCCTAAGGGCGACAGCGTTACCAATCCGTTTATGGTAACCAGGACGTTCACCTTTTTCGTCGGGATTGAGCCAATTTTTAAAACAAGTGCCGCGTTGCGCGGGCCAAATTGACTCTTTTTGCGCTGCACAATAAATTGGGTGCGTCGCACAGGGGGGAGTGTTCCGCGTCAACTCGAAGGGATGATCGAATGACACAAACATTTGAAGACGCCGGCAATTACGGCAAGGAGTTCGTCGACACTGGACTGAAGAGCCTCGCCGCGCTCTCCAAGAGCGCTCAGGCGATCGCGGTTGAATCCGCCGAGTACGCCAAGAAGTCGTTCGAGACCGGCAGCACCGCGCTGGAAAAACTCCTGTCCGCAAAGTCGCTGGAAAACGCGTTCGAGATCCAGGCCGATTACGCCAAGCAAGCCTATGAAGGCTTCCTTGCCGAGGCCACCACGCTCAGCGGCCTTTACGCCGACATGGCGAAGGACAGCTACAAGCCGTTCGAATCGATCGTGGCGAAGGCACGCTGAGCCCTACCGGCAAGCTTCTTCAAACTCCAAAAGCTCACTGGAGAGCCCGGCCGCGTCGCGCGGCCGGGTTTTTTCGTGGCCCTTTGTGTTCCCATATCGCAAATTCCTGAAAAACGACGATGCACATGCTCTCGTCCATATTGTCAGCAAAAAAGAAGGGCTTAAAATTGCGATGAGGCTACCTACATTGGACAGTCGGGTGAGGAACCCGCGAAAGGCAAGGTACTGGTGAAGAACGGCGGGGATGTCACGAAAAAATTCGTGGCGCGCATGCAGAACGGCGAAGACGGGGGCAACAGCCCCGGTCGCGGCACGGCTGTCATCACGCGAACCAAGACCAGGACCAAGAAGCCGAGCCTCTACCGCGTTCTGATCCTCAACGACGACTACACGCCGATGGAGTTCGTCATCCACATTCTGGAACGCTTTTTCCAGAAGGACCGCGAATCCGCCACCCGCATAATGCTCCATGTTCACAATCACGGAGTGGGCGAATGCGGGGTCTATACATTTGAAGTGGCCGAGACCAAAGTGTCCCAGGTCATGGACTTCGCCCGTCAGAATCAACATCCGCTGCAATGCGTGATGGAGAAGAAATGAGGTTTTGAATGCCGGCTTTCTCCCAAGGCCTTGAAAAGGCGCTGCACCAGGCGCTGACTTTCGCCAATGAGCGGCATCACGAATATGCCACGCTCGAACATCTCCTGCTCGCCCTGATCGATGACAGCGAGGCGGGCGCTGTCATGCGCGCGTGCAATGTCGATCTCGACGAGCTCAAGCAGACCGTCCTCACCTACATCGACACCGAGCTCGACAATCTGGTCACCGGCTACGACGAGGATTCCAAGCCGACTGCGGGCTTCCAGCGCGTCATCCAGCGCGCGGTGATCCACGTTCAGTCTTCCGGGCGCGACGAGGTTTCAGGCGCAAACGTGCTGGTGGCCATCTTCGCCGAGCGCGAAAGCCACGCCGCCTATTTCCTCCAGGAACAGCAGATGACCCGCTACGACGCGGTCAACTACATCTCGCACGGCATAGCCAAGCGGCCGGGGGCCACCGAAACCCGCACTCCGCGCGGCGCGGAAGAGGACCAGCAGAATTCGTCCGGCGGCGAGCCGGAGGAGGGCGGCGCCAAGAAGAAGCAGCAGCAGGACGCGCTGACCGCCTACTGCATCGATCTCAACAAGAAGGCGAAGTCGGGCAAGATCGACCCGCTGATCGGCCGCGAAAGCGAGATCAACCGCACGATCCAGATCCTCTGCCGCCGCTCCAAGAACAACCCGCTCTATGTAGGCGATCCGGGGGTCGGCAAGACCGCTATCGCCGAGGGGCTGGCCAAGCGCATCGTCGAAGGCGATGTACCGACCGTTCTCGCCAACGCCACGATCTTCGCGCTCGACATGGGCACGCTGCTCGCCGGCACCCGCTACCGCGGCGATTTCGAGGAGCGCCTGAAACAGGTCGTCAAGGAACTCGAGGATTATCCCGGCGCGGTTCTGTTCATCGACGAGATCCATACGGTCATCGGCGCCGGGGCCACCTCCGGCGGCGCGATGGACGCGTCGAACCTGTTGAAGCCGGCGCTGTCGTCCGGCAACATCCGCTGCATCGGCTCGACCACCTACAAGGAATTCCGTCAGTTCTTCGAGAAAGACCGCGCGCTCGTGCGGCGCTTCCAGAAGATCGACGTGAACGAGCCGTCGGTGGAAGACACGATCGCCATCATGAAGGGCCTGAAGCCCTATTATGAGGACTTCCACAAGGTGAAGTTCACCAATGACGCCATCAAGGCGGCGGTGGAACTCTCCGCGCGCTACATCAATGACCGCAAGCTGCCCGACAAGGCGATCGACGTCATCGACGAAACGGGCGCATCGCAGATGCTGGTGCCCGAAGCCCGGCGCAAGAAGACGATCAGCGTCAAGGAGATCGAGGCGACCATCGCCACCATGGCGCGCATCCCGCCGAAGACGGTTTCGGCCGACGACGAGCAGGTTCTGGCCGGTCTCGATACCGAGCTGCGCCGTGTCGTCTACGGTCAGGACACCGCCATTTCGGCGCTCGCTTCGGCCATCAAGCTGGCGCGGGCAGGGCTACGCGAGCCTGAGAAGCCGATCGGCTCGTATCTGTTCTCGGGCCCGACCGGCGTCGGCAAGACCGAGGTGGCAAAACAGCTTGCCGCCTCGCTTGGGGTCGAGCTGCTGCGCTTCGACATGTCGGAATACATGGAGCGCCACACCGTCTCGCGGCTGATCGGCGCGCCTCCCGGCTATGTCGGCTTCGACCAGGGCGGTCTGCTCACCGACGGCGTCGACCAGCATCCGCACTGCGTGCTGCTGCTCGACGAGGTCGAGAAGGCGCATCCGGACCTGTTCAACATCCTGTTGCAGGTCATGGACCACGGCAAGCTGACCGACCACAACGGCAAGTCGATCGACTTCCGCAACGTCATCCTGATCATGACGACCAACGCCGGCGCCTCCGACATGGCAAGGGCGGCGATCGGCTTCGGCTCGTCCAAGCGCGAAGGCGACGACATGGAGGCGATCAACCGGCTGTTCTCGCCGGAGTTCCGCAACCGTCTCGACGCGATCATCCCGTTCGGCTCGCTGCCGATCCCGGTCGTGCATCAGGTGGTGCAGAAGTTCGTCATGCAGCTTGAGGCCCAGCTTTCGGAGCGCGGCGTTACCTTCGACCTGTCGCCGGAAGCCATCTCCTGGCTTGCCGACAAAGGCTATGACGAGCGCATGGGCGCTCGGCCGCTCGGCCGCGTCATCCAGGAGCACATCAAGAAGCCGCTCGCCGAGGAGGTTCTGTTCGGCAAGCTGAAGAAGGGTGGCACGGTGCGCGTGACCGTCGAGACCAAGGAGACCGGCGAGACCGGCCTGAAGCTCGAATCGATCGCCGACGAGCTTCCGGTGAAACCGAAGAAGGAAGAGCCGAAGAAGGTCCCGGCAAAGAAGCCTGTCAGAAAGGCCGCCAAGCCGGCTGCGCAGAAATCCCGCCCGGCCGCCAACGGCAAGGACGGCGGCAAGCGCAGCCTGGTGCCGCAACTGCCCAGGAAGGGCTGAGCCAACCATCATCTCCTCCCTGAAGTCCCGGGGAGGAGATTTTCTTTTGAAGAACCTATGCTTCGCCGACCGGGATCGGCGGCAGCCTCCGCTCTACCGGCGACGACTGGATGATCGACGTGTTGGTCATCGCGTAGGGGATGATCTGGTCGATCAACCTCTCCAGATCACCCACCGAGCGGAGGTGGGCGCGGGCGATGAAGCAATCCTCGCCGGTTATCCTGTCGCATTCGACGATCTCCGGCAGTCCCTGCAGTATCGCGGCGACCTTTTGAAGCTGGCCCGGTATCGGCCGGATGCGAAGCCAAGCGGCCAGAGGGAGCCCGAGCGCCGCTGCGTTGATCTTGACTGAATAACCTTCGATCACGCCGCACTCCTCCAAGCGCTTCACCCGCTCCGAAATGCTGGGCGCCGAAAGGCCGACTGCCCGCGAAAGCTCGGCGGTGCTCGTCCGCGCGTCTTTGGCGAGCGCGCGCAGGATCTTCACATCGACCGGGTCGATGGCCCCATTTTCATATCGAAGGCGTTTCATTGCCATTCACCGTTGATAGGACCGAAATTTTGTACAATAGCCTATTCTTCAGCATATAGAAGGTCGAATTTGCCTTTCATAATGGCGAGCTCCGGAGCCCGCCATTATGTCAACGTCCAGTCCAGCCCTCGACAGGGCAGCGCAAATTGTCCCGCCGCACGCCTGGTTCGGCGTCAGCGCCATATTCCATTATCTCGGCCCGTCCTTCGCCGTACTTCTCTTTCCCGCCATCGGCGTACTGGGCGTCGCGTGGATGCGGATCGCGTCCGCCGCCTTGATCTTCGCGCCGTTCACAAGGCCTTGGAGGACTATCGCCGAGGCGGATGCCAGGACCCGCTTGCTGCTGGTCGGTCTGGGCGCCTGCCTCGCGATCATGAACGTCGCGTTCTACCTCGCGCTTGAGCGCCTGCCGATGAGCCTGGTAGCCGCGATGGAGTTCGTGGGCACGATCGGCGTTGCGCTCTACGGGCTCAGGACCGGGCGCAATCTCGCAGCGCTTGCACTCGCCGTTGCGGGCGTCTTCGTCCTGATCGACGTGAGATGGTCCGCCGACCTGATCGGGCTCGGCTGGGCGGCGCTCAACGGCGCACTGTTCGTGGCCTACATCGTGCTAGGCCACAAGGCGGCGGAGGGCGGCGCCAGCGGCGGCGTCGAGCGCCTTGGCGCGGCCATGGCGATAGCCTTCGTCTTTGTCATGCCCATCGGCCTGGTGGAGGCGGTCAAGGCGTTCGGTTCGGTCAATCTCGTTCTGGCCGGCATAGGCGTCGGCCTGTGCTCGTCGGTCATTCCCTACATTTCCGATCAACTCGCAATGTCGCGGCTGCCGCGCGCCAGCTTCGCGCTGATGCTGGCGCTTCTGCCGGCGACCGCCGCGATCATCGCCGCTCTCGTGCTCGCGCAGATCCCGACCGGCCGCGATGTTCTCGGCATCGCTCTGGTCATGCTGGGCGTCGCCGCGCACAAGCCTGCACCGTCCGGGACAGGATCGGCATCGCCGCCGGCCCTCCGCCCTGGCCCACGGGAACAGATCGAACTGCCCTGATTTTCGCGTCGCCTCTGGGGGACGCCTGTGTTATCCGGCAAGCCGATGCCTGATGACGCAACCCCCCATGCGCCGACGATTGCCGACCGCCGCCACTGGTATCTGCGCGGCGTCCGAGCGGCAGTGTCGGTTCCCGGACTGATCCTTGCCAGCGCCTTTGTCGGCTTTGCGGGTCTCGCCAAGGAGGCCGGGCTGACGCTCGCCGAGACCGTGTTCATGACCGGTGTGGTATGGGCCTTGCCCGGAAAGGTCGTGCTGATCGGCGCGATCCTGTCGGGCGCTTCGCTGCCGGCGGCCGCCTTCGCGGTCGCGCTCTCGTCGGTCCGGCTGATGCCGATGGTCGTGGCGCTGGTGCCCGAACTCAAAGGCCGGCACACGCCGAAATGGGTGCTCTACGTGCTTTCCCATTTCGTCGCGGTGACATCGTGGGTTATCGCCATGGAGCGCCTCGGCGGCATCCCGCGAGCCATGCGCACGACTTGGTATGCCGGCATCGGCTCGACGCTGGTGCTGGCCAATATGGGTGTCGTCGCCGTCGTCTTTCTCGTTGCGGACAGGCTGCCACCTGCCGTTTCGGCGGCGCTTTTCCTTCTGACGCCGATGTACTTCCTGACCTCGCTCTGGGGCTCGGCGCGCGAATGGGCAGGGCATGTCGCTATGGTTCTCGGGCTGGGCCTGGGGCCGCTTTTTCATATGTTTGCGCCGCAATACGATCTGCTCGCGGCCGGCCTGATCGGCGGGATCGCGGCTTACGCTTTCCATCGGCTGTCGCGGCGGAGGCGCGCCTCATGACATTCACCTCGATTGACGCATGGTGGTGGCCGTTCCTGTTCATTCTAGTCGCGGGCTGGCTTGCCACGGATTCCTGGCGCTTTCTCGGCGTCTATTTCGGCGGACGCATTTCCGAGGATTCAGACCTGCTGGTGCTGGTCCGGGCGGTGGCGACGGCGCTCGTAGCAGCCGTCATCGGCAACCTCATCATTTTTCCCAGCGGTGCGCTGGCGGCGACGCCGCTCGGCCTGCGAATGGGCGCCGCGGCTCTCGGTTTCGCCGCTTATCTTTTCCTCGGCAAGCGCGTTCTGGTCGGCATCGTCGTGGCCGAGGCCGTTCTGGTGGCGGGGATGCTGCTCGGCTGACGGTGTTTGGCTTATGGAAGGGCACGGCCCTCATACATGAAGGCCATCGGCCTCGGGCCTCTGGCATAGCCGGTCTCGATGCGGTCGAGACGGAAGCCGGCGTTCTCGATCAGCGGGCGGATCGCACGGTTGAGATGACAGCCGCCGCCGATGCGCTTCCAGATCGGGGTCAGGCGATTCTGCCATCCGCGCACACCCGCGTCGGGCGACAGGCCATGCTCGACGAAAAGAAGCTGCCCGCCGGGCTTGAGCACGCGACGCACCTCCTGCAAAGCAATTCCGGCTGCCGGCACGCTGCAGAGCGTCCAGGTAGTGACCACGGTGTCGACGCTGGCATCGTCCAGCGGGATCGCTTCGGCCGACCCTTCAACGAGGCTCACCGGCAGCGAAGAGCGCTCCGCCGCCTGCCGTGCCATTGCGGCGAGTTGCACGGAAGGATCCAGCCCAATGATTTCGCTCACCCGCGCGGGGTAGAAGGGCAGATTAAGGCCCGAACCGATGCCGATCTCCAGAACGCGGCCTTCGGCGTCCGACATGACACGCTGTCTGTAGGGCAGGAGATCGCCGTTGCGCATCGACATGTTGATGAGGTGCGGGAGCACGTGATCATGATAGAAGCTCATGCGGATTTCCTTCAGCCAGCTTTCTGCAGTTGCCGCGGATCGTCGGCGTTGACGCCTTTGGCCAGTGGCGGCTTGCCGACGGCGCGCGCGAAGCGCTCGTAGTATAGCGGGTCTTCCGTGCCCATCACGCGGTCCCAAAAAGTTAAATAGAGCCCGAAATTTGTGCGCGCACGAGCATGGTGAAGGTCATGATGTGTGACCGTGGTCATCCAGTCGAAGAGCGGCCGCCCGTCGGCGCGTGCCGGGAAGACTTCGTATCCGCAATGCCCGATTGCATTGCGCAGCATCATATGCGCGGTGAAGATGAACGATGCCAGAATGCTGCTCGGCATCACGATCAGCGCGAGCGGCAGGTAGATGGCGTTGACCAGTGCCTCGCTCGCGTCGAAAGCGTAGGAGGTCCAGGGCGACGGGTTGTGCGAGCGGTGATGCAGCGTATGAAACCAGCCGAAAAGCCGCGGCCGGTGCATAATCTTATGGGTCCAGTAGAACCATGCATCATGGGCGACGATCAGCGCGATGACGTTGGCCATGAAATACGGCCAGCCGCGCTCAGCCGGATCCTCATAGACGTCGAGCAGACCGAGGTTGACCGAAACCGCTATTGCGAGGCCGATCAGCGAAAAGATCATCACCGTCCTGAGAGATGCGAGAATTTCGCGCCCCATCTGGCGCCAGCCAGGCTTGTCCTTGCGGATCTTTCGCCGCGCCAGCCAGCCGGCGAGCAGCGTGTTGACCACCAGGAAGGTTCCACCAGCGCCGATCAGGTAGCGATAAAGGTCGTTCTGAAAGATTATTGGGTAGACATCCGCCGCGAAGCGGGCGAGCGAGGTGAAAAGACAGTCTTCGGGCATGGCTTGCTCCTTCCATGGTATGCGGAAGAAGTTTGCCGGGGCTGCTTGCCGCGGTCTTGTCGCTTCTCAAATCGAGTGGCGATTTGCGGCTTCGATCAGACTTTTCCGGAATCGACCACCCGCGCCAGCATTCGGGAGCGGTATTCCGATGGTGTGATGCCGGTCAGTTGACGGAAGGCGCGGTTGAACGGGGCGAGCGACGCATAACCGAGGCCGAAGGCGATCGACACGATCTGCTCGCGCGACCTCTCGGGATCGGCCAGCCTGAGCTTGGCTTCCGTGACCCGCTGGTCATTCAGAAAGGCGGCGAAGTTGCGATAACCGAGGCCTTTGCCGATCAGGCGACGCAGCCGGTGCTCCGGCACATTTATCTGCCGCGCCAGCGTGCTGAGCGAGAGTTCGGGCTTGAAGCAGGCTCCGCTGGCGATCAAGGTTTTCAGACGATCGAGCTCTATCAGCTCCGGCGGCGTGAGCAGGTCGGCGCGCGGCTGCGGCGCCTCGGCCGGCAACGCGAAAAGCTCCTGTCTCGTCCCGGTTATCCAGAGAGCGAAAGCGAAGGACAGAGTCAGGAGTAGCCCCGCGTGAAGCGGGCTTAACCAGGGCGGCAGCGTGCCGAAAAGCCCGTAGGTCTCGCCAAGAGCGGTGGCGATGCCGGCGAAGGGAAGCGCAAGCGCGGCGACGAGGCGGAATCTGCGCCGCGCATCGACGAGATCATTGCCGAAGTCCCGGATCGCGAGCACCACGATATGGCCCAGCAGCAGGATCAATGCGATCTGGTGAAGCAGATCGCCGGCGAAAGCAGTGTTCTCGCCGGTATGGTGAAGGACATAGAAGGCGAGCAGCAGGAAGGGCGGGATTGCGTAAGCACGCCGCCACTGGAAGGTGTCGCTGAAAAGAGCGATGCCGAACCACCAGAAGAAGGCTGGGGCAAGCACTGCCAGCAGCACGAGCGGCTCGCGGGCAAGCCCCAGTTCTGCGTCGATGTCGGCAGGCGATACGATGGCATAGGAGGCGACAGCGACGCAGAACAGGCAGCCGGAGATCGTGACGAAGCGGGGCGGGCGCACGCGCGCGAACTGAGCGGCCACAAACAGGTTCAAGGCCGCCACAGCCGCGCGAAGCATAAGGTCGGCGATATCATAGGCCACGATCGTCATCGGGTCAGGTAATGACAGTTTGCCGCAACTGGCAACCGTCGCCGGCTCAGGACGGGATCACCCTGTATGAATCCCACCGGCTGTCACGTGCGGCGATAGATCGACTTCGACCCTAAGCGCCCAATTCCGCCAGCGCCGCTCTTATCTTTTCCGCATTCGCTGCAAGGACTTCGGGCTTCTCCATCGGTCCGCCAGGCTGCCCGAGCATCACGCCCTCGAAGCGCGGAATGACGTGGACATGGAGATGGAAAACCACCTGTCCCCCGGCTGGCTCGTTGAATTGCTGCACCGTCACGCCATCGGCGGAAAATGCCTTCACGACCGCCCGGGCTAGTTTCTGCGTCGTGCGCATCACCGCCGCCAGGCTGTCCGGATCGACATCGAGGATGTTGCGCGACGGCTTTTTCGGGAGCACCAGGCAGTGGCCGTCGCCGCGCGGCATGATGTCCATCATCGCGAATGTGTCGGCGTCCTCGTAGAGCTTGTGCGAAGGCAGGTCGCCGCGCAGGATCTTCGCGAAGATGTTGTTGTCGTCATAAGTCGCCATCTGTGCCTCGCCGTCTGTCGATTCCCGCCATATTTGCCGCTGACCAGAATTGATTCAATGGCGGAACTCAAACATCGAGGTCCGGCGACTTGCGGAAGGGGCCGTGCTCCTCGAGATATTCGCTCATCCGCGCCACTTCGGCCCGTTCACGCTCGAGATAGTCGTCGATCGCGCTTCTCAGGCCGGGATGGGCGATGTAGTGCGCCGAATGTGTCGTCACCGGCCTGTAGCCGCGCGCCAACTTATGCTCGCCCTGCGCTCCGGCCTCGACAACCCGCAGACCCTTCTGAATCGCGAAGTCGATGGCCTGATGGTAGCAGACTTCGAAATGCAGGAAGGGATGATCCTCGATGCAGCCCCAGTTGCGGCCGTAGAGCGTATCCGATCCGATGAAGTTGATCGCGCCGGCGATATAGCGCCCGCCGCGCTTGGCCATCACCAGTAAGATGTCGTTGCGCATGCGCTCCCCGACCAGCGAGAAGAATGTGCGGTTGAGGTATGGCCGGCCCCATTTGCGGCTGCCCGTATCCATATAGAAGGCGAAAAAGTCGTCCCAGACCGCTTCGGTCAGGTCGCTGCCGGTCAGCCAGTCCATCGAGATGCCGCTGGCGAGCGCCTCGCGGCGTTCCTTCTTCAGCGCCTTGCGCTTCCGCGAGGCGAGCGTCGCAAGGAAATCGTCGTAGCTCGAAAAGGCTTCGTTGAAGAAATGGAACTGCTGGTCGGTCCGCGCCAGGAACCCGGCGTTTTCCAGCGCCGCCATATCGGCTGCCTCGGCGAAGGTGACGTGCGCGGAGGAAACACCAAGGCGATCTGTCACCAGCTTCAGGCCGGCGGCCAGCGCCGCCTTGACCGCGGCTCCGTTCGCGCCGCGCCTAACGAGCAGGCGAGGGCCGGTCGCCGGGGTGAATGGCACCGACGCCTGCAATTTCGGATAATAGCGTCCGCCGGCGCGCTCGAAGGCGTCGGCCCAGCCATGGTCGAACACATATTCGCCCTGGCTGTGCGACTTCGCATAGCAGGGCAGGGCGCCGAGAACCGTACCGTCGGGAGCTTCGAGCCGCAGATGATGTCCCTGCCAGCCGGAGCGCCGCGCGGCGCAGCCGGATTCTTCCAGGATGCTCAAAAAATCATATGAAACGAACGGGTTGTATGCGGTTCCGGCACAATCGGGCGAAGCGCCGGCAAAACCATCCCATTCCTCGCGCGTGAAGGCGTCGATGCTGGCCGCGATGCGGATCGCATATTCGCCATTCGCAGCGTTCATTCCGGCTTCGTCTTCGCTGATGGTCATCCGCCCTTATCTACGATCGAAATGTGGTTGCGCAAGGTTATGCGGCCAGCACTGCTTCAGGCATGAAGCCTTCGAAAGTCATCTGGTCGGCATGCGCGAATGTCCGCTCCACCGCCGGTTCGTCGCGAACCGTCCAGGTGATGACAGGCATGCCGAGCCTCTCCCGCATGAAGCCGGCGAAACGGTTGGGTAAGCAGTCGACGGCGTAGGAAACGAAGGAGATGCCGTGCGCCAGCATGGAGAAATGCGCTTCCAACTCGTGATCGGCCTCACCCCAGGCGGTCAGTCCGGTCGGGATGTCTCGGGCGTGCGCGGCAAACTGCCGGATCAGCCAGTGGTCGAATGACATGATTGCAGTCTTGCCGCCGTAATCATGCAGCAGCGCGCAGACCCGCTCGACAAGGCCGGCATCCCTGCCGGGAACGCCCTTGAGTTCAACGACCAGCGGCACACGCCCATGCACCAGATCGAGCATCTCCTTCAACGAAGGCGGGTGGTCGCTGGTGCCGCCGATGCGCAGCGCAGCCATCTCGCGCGCTGTCCTTTGCCAGACATGGCCGTCGGTTCCCGTCAGCCGGAACAGGCCCTCATCGTGGAAAATCACCGGCACACCGTCGTTGGTCAGGCGCACGTCGCACTCGATGGCATAACCTTTCGCCGCCGCCTCCTCGAAGGCGGGAAGCGTGTTTTCCCAGACCAGATTGTTGCAATCGTGCAGGCCGCGGTGAGCGATCGGCTGCGCGGTCAGCCAGGACAGATTTTTCATGCTCACCTCACGCAACTTCGATCACAGCTTCGATCTCGACCGCCGCATTGAGCGGCAGCGAGGCGGTTCCGACCGCGGCGCGCGCATGCTTGCCGGGCTCTCCCAGCACCTCGACCAGGAAGTCCGACGCGCCGTTGGCGACAAGATGCTGCTCGGTGAAATCGGGCGCAGAGGCGACGAAGACGGTGATCTTCACCAGCCGCCTGATCTTCTCCAGATCGCCGATTGCGGCCTTTGCCTGCGCCAATATGTTGATCGCGCAGAGTTTTGCCGCTTCCTTGCCGGCGGCTATGTCCACGTCCCGGCCGAGCAGGCCCGTTGCCTGCAGCTTGCCATCCTTGAGCGGAAGCTGCCCCGCGGTGAAGACCAGATTGCCAGTCCGCATGAAAGGCACGTAGTTGGCGGCGGGCGCCGCGGCCGCCGGCAGTGTGACGCCGAGTTCGCTCAGCCGCTTTTCGATTGTTTCGCCCATTGTCTTTCCCTATGTCTTGGTATGATGCGGTCGCGTGGTCGAACCTGCTATTTTTGCCTCGCTTCCGCCACGACTTTTTTTAGACTGCACAGCATGAAGCGGCCAAGCCGCGCAATGCGGACCGGAGTGATTACATGCGCGCAATGCGCCTTGCCCTGCTAGCCCTTGTTTCGCCGTCGGCGCTGATCGCCGCGCCGGCTTTTGCCGCCGCGCCGCTTGTGCCGCACCGCGCGGTCTACGACCTCGTGCTCGACGAAGCCTCCGATAAATCCGGCATAACCGGTCTATCCGGACGTATGGTCTATGAATTCAACGGCTCTGCCTGCGAAGGCTATACGGTCAAGTTTCGTTTCGTCACGCAGATCGACACCAGCGAGAATTCGAGCCTGACCGACCAGCAGACGACGACTTTCGAGGACGCCGACGGCAAGACCTTTTCCTTCGTGACGAAATCCTTCACCGACCAGACGTTGGAGCGCGAGCTCAAGGGCACCGCCCGGCGCGAAGCGGACCGGTTGAAGGTCGACATCGAGAAGCCGGAACCGAACAGCGTTGAACTGGAGGGCACCCAGTTTCCAACGCAGCATCTCGTCGAACTGATCGGCAAAGCCAATACCGGCGAGAATTTCTACGAAACCAGCGTCTTCGACGGCTCCGAAGACGGTGACGAGGTCATGACCACCACCGTCGTGGTCGGCAAGAAGGAACCGGTGGAGAAGAGCGACCCGGAAGCCCCGGCGCTCGCCGGTCTCGCCACGGAGAAATTCTGGCCAGTCGACATCGCCTATTTCGACGAGGCGACCGGCGGCGGCGAGGAAGTGCCGGAATACCGCATCAGCTTCAAGCTGCACGAAAGCGGCCTGACGCGCGATCTGGTGATGGATTACGGCGAATTCTCCATGACTGGCAAGCTGGTCAATCTGGCGCTGTTCGATCCGGCCCCGCAGAACTGCAATCAGTAGCGGATTTCTCCCGCGTGGCCGTCTATGTTGACGAGGCGATCTGGCGCTTTGCGGGCCGGCGCTGGTGCCATCTGATGGCCGACGATCTGGCGGAACTCCATGCTTTCGCGGCAAAGCTCGGCCTGCATCGATCGTCCTACCAGGGCCCGCCGAAAACCGCGGCGCCGCACTACGACATCACCGCATTCGAGCGTGATCGCGCGGTGCGGCTCGGCGCAGTCGCCTGCAGCCGCAGCGAGATTGTGGCCGTTTGCCGCCGCGTGCGCGTGAAGAATGGCAAGGCTTCCGCCGTTATCCCGGCCGCAAGCGCATTTCCAGCGATCATAAACCAATCCCAGAAATTTCCTGAACATCGTTCAAATTTGACTTGAGCCCGCCTCAATTCCACAACAGCGTGCATTTGAGCAACTTGTTCGCGGGAGGCAGATTTGAGCAGGCTCGACACTTTCGTGGCGCCCGAACCCAGCGTGCCGCTGATCAAGGCGATGACGGTGGTGAACCGCGTCCTGATGCTGCGGGGCGTCCTCGGCTTCCGTGACATTCCCCCGTTCAACAGGATCGCGGGCCTGCGCGGCATCGCCAATGTCCGCCACATCGATTTTCCCGAAGCCGACCGCGCCCGGCTCGCCGGCGTATGCGGGCAGGGGAAGGCGACCTTCATCACGCCCAACCATCCCGAATTCTTCACCGACTGGATGATCGACAAGGAGATCGCCTCGCATGCCTGTCCGCTTGCCGCGTTCTGGGCGACCAACGGCGTCGTCAACGGCCTCGGCAAAGCGGCGCAGAAATTCTGGCTCGCCAACAATCTGATCGCGCAGATTCCGGGAAACAGCCAGGCCGCGCGCGAGCTTTCGGTCTCCTGGGCGCTGAAAGGACACGGCGTACTGCTGCATCCTGAAGGCAGCGTTGGCTGGCATGGCGATTTTGTCGCCCCACTGATGCCCGGCGCCGCCGAGATGGCGCTGGAGGCGCTGAAACGCAGCCGCGAAGCAGGGCGCGAACTCGAGGTCTGGATTGCGCCGATTGTCTGGAAACTGGCTTTCACCCGCAACGTCGAAGCGGATCTGATGAAGGAATGCGCCTATGTCGAGCGCAGCCTGAAGATCGAGCCGGCGCCGCGATCGGTCGCGCTTCCCGACCGGGTCTACCGCATCTACGAGACTTTGCTGTCCCGGGATGAGGAAAAGCACGGCGTGGAGTCGGATGGCCGTGCGCCGTTCGCGGACCGCCAGGAAGCGTTGCTTTCAGCCATGCACGACCGGCTATGCGAACTCCTGCCCGAAACTGCCTCGCCGGCGAGCCGCGGCGAGATCATGCGAAACGCACGGCGCTTCCTGCGCGAGAACTCCGCCGATCCGGAACTGCGCAAGCAGGTGAAATCGCTGTCGGATGCGATCTCGTGCGTCCAGCGCGTCGGCGATTTCGCCTTTGCCAGCAAAACTGTGACGCAGGAGGGGATCGCCGAACACATCAAGCGCATCCGCAATGACTACTGCAAGGGCACGATGCGGGACACGCTGAACCGTTTCCTGCCGCAGCCGGCCGGACCGCGCCGCGCCCATATCCGGGCGCCGGAACCACTCGCGATGCACGATTTTCAAGGCGCACCCGGCGAAGCCATGGCCGAGATCCGCCGCCGCATGCAGGCGGCGCTGGACGAGATCAATGACGGATTGCGCGCGAGCGGAAGTTTGAGATTTTATCCCAATCCGTTCCATCATTCCCGGAATCCTGGATTGGCGAGGTAGCGGATTCGTTATGAAGGCGAAAATAAGCAGCGGGCCGCTCGTAAGAATGGCGGAACTCGAAATCGACCTGCCTCAACTTGACGCATATACGGCCTTGCTCCGGGAAGAGATCGAAGCCTCGGTCAGGATCGAACCAGGGGTGCTGATGCTGTACGCCATGTCGGTCAAGGGAAACCCGACGAATATCCGAATCCTTGAGGTCTATGCCGATCAGGGAGCTTATGATGCCCATCTGCAGTCATCTCATTTTCTCAAGTACAAGACGTTGACATCGACCATGGTCAGGTCTCTCCGCCTTGTCGAAACGGACCCGATCATCCTGAGCGCGAAGTCTAAGGTGTAGCGATTTAAACTGCCTGGCCACCGATTGGCTGGCTCGGGTTGCATTGTCGCGCTGTTGCCTCTATATGCGCGCTCATTCCACACACGGACTTTGGTGTCTGCCCGGGAGAAATCCGGCTGAAACCTCCGGTGGCGTCAAGGGAACTTTCCCAAAAACGTCAAGTGTCCGTGGAGGCTAACCGGAAAGGACAAAGAATGGCTCTGCCTGATTTCAGCATGCGCCAGCTATTGGAAGCTGGCGTTCACTTCGGCCACCAGACCCACCGCTGGAACCCGAAAATGGCTCCGTACATCTACGGCGCCCGCAACAACATCCACGTCATCGACCTCTCGCAGACGGTGCCTTTGCTGCACCAGGCTCTGAAGCAGGTTTCCGACGTCGTCGCCAAGGGCGGCCGCGTGCTGTTCGTCGGCACCAAGCGCCAGGCTTCCGACATCATCGCCGATGCGGCCCAGCGTTCGGCCCAATACTACGTCAATTCGCGTTGGCTCGGCGGCATGCTGACCAACTGGAAGACGATCTCGAATTCGATCCAGCGCCTGCGCAAGCTCGACGAGATTCTGGCCGGCGAAGGCAGCCGCGGCCTCACCAAGAAGGAGCTTTTGAACCTTCAGCGTGAGCGCGAGAAGCTCGACAAGGCGCTCGGCGGCATCAAGGACATGGGCTCGACGCCGGACCTGATGTTCGTGGTCGACACCAACAAGGAAGCGATCGCCATCCTCGAGGCCAAGCGTCTCGGCATTCCGGTCGTGGCCGTCATCGATTCCAACTGCGACCCGGACAAGATCGACTTCCCGATCCCGGGCAATGACGACGCCGCGCGCGCGATCCAGCTCTATTGCGATCTGATCGCCAAGGCCGCGATCGACGGCATTGCGCGCCAGCAGGGCGCTCTCGGCGTCGATATCGGCGCTGCCGCCGAAGCGCCTGTCGAGCCGACGCTCGACGAGACCCCGGCAGCCAGCGCTCCCGAAGCGTAAATCGACGGGGCCGGGCATCGGCCCTAATTCTCGCGACGCGGATTGCCGCGTCGCCGGCAGGCGCATCATCGAGCACTCGGTGGTGCGCTCGCACATTTCGATCCAAGAGGCAAAAATGAGCATTACGGCAGCACAGGTCAAACAACTCCGCGACATGACCGGCGCGGGCATGATGGATTGCAAGGCGGCGCTCGCCGAGACCAATGGCGACATGGAAGCGGCCGTCGACTGGCTGCGCGCCAAGGGAATCGCCAAGGCCGACAAGAAGGCCGGCCGCACCGCGGCTGAAGGCCTGGTCGGCGTCGCCGGCGATGTGACTTCGGCCGTCGTCGTCGAGGTCAACTCCGAGACCGACTTCGTCGCTCGCGCCGAGTCCTTCCAGGAGATCGTGCGCAATGTAGCGCAGGTGGCGCTGGCGGTAGGCGGCGAGACCGAAGCCGTCGCCAACGCGAACTATCCGGGCACCGACAAGACCGTCACGCAGGCCATCAAGGATGCCGTCGGCACTATCGGCGAGAACCTGTCGTTCCGCCGCTCGGCGAAGCTGTCGGTCGGCGCAGGCGCCGTCGCGACCTATGTCCATAACGCGGTCGCCGAAAACCTCGGAAAGCTCGGCGTGCTGGTCGCGATCGAGACCGCGGGCAATGCCGACGCCGCCCGCGCCTTTGCCCGCCAGGTTGCGATGCATGTCGCGGCCACCAACCCGCTGGCGCTGACCGCCGAGCAGATCGATCCGGCCGCCGTTGCGCGCGAGCGGGCGATCTTCACGGAGCAGGCACGCGAATCGGGCAAGCCGGACAACATCATCGAAAAGATGGTCGAGGGCCGCATGCGCAAGTTCTACGAGGAAGTCGTGCTCCTGAAGCAGTCCTTCGTGCTCAACCCCGACATCACGGTCGAGGCTGCGCTCAAGGAAGCCGAGAAGGAAATCGGCGCGCCGGCCAAGATCACCGGCTTCCTCCGCTTTGCGCTCGGCGAAGGCATCGAGCGCGAAGAAAGCGACTTCGCGGCGGAAGTCGCGGCTGCGGCGAAAAAGTAACGCTGCATCAAACCCTTCATAGTGTCTTATGAGAAGGGCATCGCGTGACAACGCGGTGCCCTTCGTGTATCGCGCGAATGAACACGATACCGACGAGGAAGCGATGACGAAAAAACCCCTGTACCGGCGCGTGGTTTTGAAGGCGTCGGGCGAGGCGCTGATGGGCGATCAGCATTTCGGCATCGACGTTTCGGTTGTCGACCGCATCGCCTCCGACATTGCCGAGGCGCGGGCGCTCGGGGTCGAAGTGGGCGTCGTCATCGGCGGCGGCAACATATTTCGCGGCGTGGCTGTCGCCTCCAAGGGCGGCGACCGCGTCACCGGCGACCACATGGGCATGCTCGCCACCGTCATCAATTCGCTGGCGCTGCGCACTTCGCTGGTCAAGCTTGGCGTCGACGCGGTCGTATTGTCGGCGATCGCCATGCCCGAACTCTGCGAGAGCTTTTCGCAGCGCCAGGCGACCGCCTATATGAACCAGGGCAAGGTCGTGATTTTCGCCGGCGGCACCGGCAATCCCTTCTTCACCACGGATTCTGCCGCCGCATTGCGCGCTGCCGAGATCGGCGCAGACGCGCTGTTCAAGGGCACGCAGGTCGACGGCGTCTACTCCGCCGACCCGAAAGTGGATCGTTCCGCGGTGCGTTACAGCCGTATCAGCCATGCCGATGTCATCAATCAGGGCCTGTCTATCATGGACACGGCCGCAATTGCGCTTGCGCGCGAAAACAACATCCCGATAATCGTTTATTCGATCCACGAGAAGGGTGGTTTCGGTGAAATCCTAACCGGTGGCGGTCACTGCACGATCGTCGCCGACACCTGAAGACGAAATTGGTCCGATTGTAGGGGCCAAGGAGAGTGAAAAATGACCAGCGGGGCAGACTTCAACGACATTCATCGCCGCATGGACGGAGCGATCAACGCGTTCAAGCACGATCTGGCTTCGCTGCGCACCGGCCGCGCGTCCAGCAACCTGCTCGACCCGATCATGGTCCAGGCCTATGGCTCAGCCATGCCGATCACGCAGGTCGCAACCGTTTCGGTGCCGGAGCCGCGCATGATCTCGGTTTCCGTATGGGACAAATCGATGGTCGGCGCGGTCGACCGCGCCATTCGTGAATCCAATCTCGGCTTCAACCCGATCATGGATGGAACCACGCTGCGCATTCCGCTGCCGGAACTCAATGAGCAGCGCCGCAAGGAACTGGTCAAGATCGCGCACACCTATGCCGAGAACGCGCGCATCGCCGCCCGGCATGTCCGCCGCGACGGCATGGATCACCTTAAAAAGGCTGAAAAGGACGGCGATATCAGCGAAGATGATCATCGCAAGCAGGCCGACCGCATCCAGAAGCTGACGGACGAGACGATAAGCTCGATCGACAGCCTGCTGGCGGCGAAAGAAGCCGAGATCATGCACGTCTGATGCGCGGCATTGCCGCGGCCGAAAGCGAAGAAATGACAGCGCCCGCGCATGTCGCGATCATCATGGATGGAAACGGCCGCTGGGCGAAGGCCCGCGGCCTTCCACGCCTCGCCGGGCATCGCGCGGGCGTCGAGGCGCTGCGCCAGGCCGTGCGGACAGCCGGCGAATTCGGCGTCTCCTGGCTCACTGTTTACGCCTTCTCGTCGGAAAACTGGTCGCGGCCGAAATCCGAAGTCAGCGACCTGATGGGGCTCCTGAAGCTGTTCATCCGGCGCGATCTCGCCGAGCTGCACCAGAACGGCGTGCGCGTAAAAATCATCGGCGAGCGCGCCGGGCTGCAGGGCGATATCAAAGCGCTGCTCGAAGAGGCCGAGGCGCTGACCGCCGGTAACGATGCGCTGAACCTCGTCATCGCCTTCAACTATGGCGGCCGCGACGAGATCGCGCGCGCCGCGCAAAAACTGGCCGCCGCCGCGGTTTCGGGAAGCATTGTTCCCGGCGACATCACGGCGGAGCTCGTTGCCGAGGCGCTCGACACGCGCGACATCCCGGATCCGGACCTCGTCATCCGCACCAGCGGCGAAATGCGGCTGTCGAACTTCCTGCTCTGGCAGGCGGCCTACAGCGAGCTTGTTTTCCTTCCCTGCTACTGGCCCGATTTCACCCGCGAGCATTTCGCCGATTCGCTCAGGGAGTTCGCGGCGCGCGAACGGCGTTTCGGCGGCCTGTCGGCCCGGGATGTGGCGCTGTGAGCGCCGCCCAATTAAGCAACCTGCAGCTTCGCGCCCTTTCGGCGGTCGTGCTGGCGATTGCGGTACTGGGGCTGACCTGGCTCGGTGGACTGCCGTTCCGGTTGCTCGCTGCGTTGATTAGCGCCGCGATCTTCTACGAATGGTGCGCCATGTCCCGCACTGTCGCCAACGCCTCCTACCAGATGCTGACGGCGCTGTTCCTGGCGGCCGTTCTTTTGGCGTTGCTGGCTGGCCTGCCGGCCGCGACTGTACTGCTCGTCTTGGTTGGCGCCCTGGTAGCTTCGATCGCGGTGGGACTCATTCGCGGGCAGGGATCGTGGCCGACGATCGGACTCGCTTATGCCGGGTTCTCGGCCGTTTCACTGGCTTTTCTTCGCGGCAGCGATCATTCCGGGCTGGTCGCCATCCTGTTCTTGTTTGCGACTGTCTGGGCCACCGACATCCTTGCCTATTTCGTCGGGCGTACAATTGGCGGTCCAAAACTTGCGCCGGCGATCTCGCCCGGCAAGACATGGAGCGGCGCGATCGGCGGCGCTGTCGGCGGGCTTGCCGCGGGGCTCATCGCCGCAGCTCTTGCCGGCGTCTCCAACCTGCCCGTCCTTGCTTTTGCCGCCCTGCTTCTGTCCGTCGTCTCGCAGATCGGCGATCTGTTCGAATCCTGGGTCAAGCGGCGCTGTGGTGTGAAGGATTCGGGCACCGTCATTCCCGGCCATGGCGGCGTCATGGATCGCGTCGACGGGCTTGTCGCGGCGGCGTTTGCCCTATACGTCATCAGCTGGATGGCGGGCGGCGCCGATCATCCGGCGCATGGCCTGTTTCCGCTCTGAGCGGAACACCACCCGGGTTTTCAGGTATATTGACGCCACGGATTCGCCGGGATTGAGGTCACAGTCCGCGGCGCGATCGCGTCGCATTGGCGGTTTTGATCGAGGACACGATTTGAACGAGTTGTTTTCAACGCTGTTCGGCTTAGACAGCCTGCTTGTCGGCACCATCGTGCCGTTCCTGTTCGTGCTGACCGTCGTCGTGTTCGTGCATGAGATGGGCCACTATCTCGTCGGCCGCTGGTGCGGCATTGGCGTCAAGGCCTTCTCTATCGGCTTCGGACCCGAAATCTTCGGCTTCAACGATCGCCGCGGCACGCGCTGGAAGCTCTCGGCCATCCCGCTCGGCGGCTATGTCAAATTCGTCGGCGACATGAATGTAACCAGCACGCCCGATGCCGAGGAAACCGAGAAGCTGACGCCGGCCGAACGCCAGGTGGCGTTCCACACCCAGCCGGTCTGGAAACGGGCGGCGACGGTCGTCGCCGGGCCGCTGTTCAATTTCCTGCTGACGATCGCCGTGCTTGCGACGTTCTTTATGACCTACGGCCGCGTGGTGTCGGAGCCGATGATCGCGGAAGTTCAGGCCGGCAGTCCCGCCGAAATCGCCGGCTTCATGCCCGGCGACCGTTTCGTCAGCGTCGACGGCAGTCCGGTGCGGACCTTCGCCGACGTCCAGTACCGTGTCTCCGGTCGCGCCGGCGATCCGCTCGTTTTCGTGCTGCTGCGCGACGGCAAGGAGATCGAGCTGACGGCAACTCCCAAAGTCACCGAGCAGAAGGACGCCGCCGGCAACACCTTCCGCATCGGCGTCATCGGAGTGGTCAACAACAACGAAGTCGGCCAGTTCCGCGTCATCGAATACAGCGTGCCGGGCGCGGTGGCGGAAGCCGTGAGCGAGACAGGCCGCATCATCGTGCGCACAGGGCAGTTCCTGAAGCGCTTCGCGATCGGGCGCGAGGACAAATGCCAGCTCGGCGGCCCGATCAAGATCGCCGACATGGCAGGCAAGGCCGCCAAGCTCGGCTTCGAGCGGCTGGTCGAACTGATCGCGCTGCTCTCCGTCGGCATAGGATTTTTGAACCTTCTACCGATTCCCCCGCTGGACGGCGGCCACCTGGTTTTCTACGGCATAGAGGCCGTCATCAGGCGTCCCTTGTCGGAGCGTATGATGGAGGCGGTGTATCGAACGGGGATGATTCTTGTGCTCGCCTTCATGGCGTTCGTTTTCTGGAACGACCTGTTTGGGTGCTGAAAACATGAAGAAATTTGGGCTGGCGACGGCCGTTGTTACGACGGCGTTTACCATCGCGGGGAATATGCGTGACGCGAAAGCCACGCGGAATGGCGAAGTAAACGCAAATTAACCAGAAGCCTTGCGTGTAGGGAAAATCCGGTTAATACGGTATGGGAAATTTACCGCACGTCCGGTTTTCTCGCCGTGGGGACTTCGAGAAAAGGTTTTTAAGCCCGATGAAGGCAGTTACGAAGTTTTTGAGCGCCGCTTCCGCGGTGGCTGTGTCTGCTGCTCTGGCAGTTCCTGGCGCAGCCGTTTTACAACTTGCATCAGTTTCGATGGCCGAGGCGGCGGTCGTCAGCAGCATTGACGTGCGTGGCAATCAGCGTGTCGACGCCGAAACCATCCGCAATTATCTCTCCATCAGCCCCGGCCGGTCGTTTTCCAACGCCGACATCGACGAGGCCGTAAAGCGCCTGTTCGGCACGGGCCTGTTTTCCGACGTTCGCATCAACCAGGTCGGCTCGACGCTGGTGGTGCAGGTTTCGGAATATCAAGTCGTCAATCAGGTCCTTTTCCAGGGCAACAAGAAGATCAAGGACGCGCAGCTCGCAGGCACCGTCCAGCTCAAGCCGCGCGGCACGTTTTCGCCCGCCGCGCTGGACACCGATGCGGAAGCGATTCGCGCGGCCTACCAACGCATTGGCCGCAACGACGCCACCGTCACCCCGAAAACGATTGACCTCGGCGACAACCGTGTCAACGTCGTCTTCGAGATCAACGAAGGCGACCGCACCAAGATCGCCTCGATCAATTTCACTGGCAACAACGCCTTCAGCGATCGCCGGCTCTCCGACGTCATCGCCACCAAGCGCTCAACCATTCTGTCGTTCCTGCTGCGCGACGACATCTATGACGAGGAGCGCCTGCGCGCCGACGAGGAAGCGCTGCGCCGCTTCTACTACAACCGCGGTTATGCCGATTTCCAGGTCGTCTCGGCCTTCGGTGAGCTCAACGAGACAACCAACGAATACACGGTCTCGATCACGGTGGACGAAGGCGAGCGCTACACCTTCGGTGATGTGAGCGTCGAGAGCTCGATCACGGGCGTCGATGGCGAATCACTGCGTTCGCTGGTCGAGACCAGCCCCGGTTCGGTCTACAGCGCCAAGGATGTCGAAGACTCCATTATCGCCCTTACCGAGCATGTCGCCGGTCTCGGCTATGCTTTCGCGCAGGTCACTCCACGCGGCGACCGCAATTTCGAAAACCGCACCATTTCGGTTGTCTATACGGTCGACCAGGGTCCGAGAACCTATGTCGAGCGCATCGAGATCCGCGGCAACACCCGCACGCGCGACTATGTCATCCGCCGCGAGTTTGATGTCAGCGAAGGCGACGCGTTCAACCAGGTGCTGATCCAGCGCGCGAAGAGGCGGCTCGAAGCCCTTAATTACTTTGAGCGCGTCGAGATCGCGACCGCCCCCGGCTCGGAGCCGGACCAGGTGGTGCTCGTCGTCGATGTTGTCGAGAAGTCGACCGGTGAATTCTCGATCGGCGCCGGCTATACCACCGGCGGTTCGACCCCTGGCCCCTCGATCGAAGGCGCGATCACCGAGCGCAACTTCCTCGGCCGCGGCCAGTTCATCCGGCTTTCGGCCGGCGGTGGCAAGGATTCGCGCGATTTCATGCTGTCCTTCACCGAGCCCTACTTCCTCGGCCGGCGCATCGCGGCAGGCTTTGATGTCTTCCGCCAGACCCGCCGCTACGACGATTACGAGAGCGAGCTGACCGGCGCCACCGTGCGTTTCGGCCTTCCGATCACCGAGAACATCAGCACGCAGCTTGCGTACAATTTCACGCAGGAAGAATACGAGTTCCGCGAAGGCTGTGACGATCCAGACGTTCCCGGCACGCCGGACCCGGACTGCGACGTCTCGGAAGCCATTATCGACGGAGTCGAGAACAGCCCCTGGAACAAATCGTCCGTTTCGGGCGGGCTCGTCTACAACACCATCGACGACGTGAAGAACCCCCATGCGGGCATCTACGCGAACTTCACGACTGAAGTCGCCGGACTTGGCGGGGATGCGGAGTACGTAAAGCTGACGGGGCGTGGCAGCTATTATCACACGATTTCGGAAGAGATGGACATTGTCGGCCTGGTCAGTGCCGGCGGCGGCCATATCACCGGATTCGGCTCCGAAAGCGATCTGCGGATTTTCGATCACTTCAAGAGCAACGACCGCATGATCCGCGGCTTCGAGTATGACGGCATTGGACCATATGATGCTGACTCTGGTGACCATCTCGGCGGCACCACTTACTTCAATGCCTCGGTCGAGGCGCAGTTCCCGGTTCCGGTTGTGCCTGAGAGCTTCGGCTTGCGTGGCGCGGTCTTCGCGGACGCGGCGACGCTCTACGGCAACGACATCGATCGAACAGCTTCGGACGGCAGTACGATCAATATCACCGGCACCGGCATGGAGTGGCGCGCGTCGGTGGGCGCCGGTCTGATCTGGGCCTCGCCCTTCGGTCCGTTGCGCATCGACTACGCGGTTCCGGTCGTCAAGGAAGAGAACGACGAGGAACAGAACTTCAATTTCGGTATTTCGACCCGCTTCTGATTGGTTGGAACCATGCTTCCGGGCCTGAATGGCCCGGAAGAAAAGGCTTGCATGTCAGACCCGGTCTTCTTCGTGCCGTCACGACGCTATTCGGCGGGCGAGATCGCAAGCCTTACCGGCGCCGAACTTGCCGACGGCGCCCACTCCGATACCGTCATTTCGACCATCGCGTCTGCCGCCACCGGAGGTGAGGGCGCGCTTGTCTTCGTCGAAGGCAAGCGCAATGCCGCGCTGTTGGATAAATTGGACGCTGCGGCGGTTCTGGTGACGCCCGACATAGCCGGTCGCGCGCCTTCCGGTATCGCCGTGCTGGTCACGCCGACGCCGCAGCGCGCTTTCGCCATGGTCGGCCGCCTCCTTTACCCCGATGCGGCGAAACCCGGCGCAATAACCGGCGAGACTGGCATCTCGCCCGCGGCCCATATCGACCCGACGGCGCATCTCGAAGCCGGCGTCGTCGTGGAAGCCGGCGCGGTGATCGGGGCAGGGGTCGCGATCGGAGCCGGCACAATAATTGCGCCGAACGTCGTGATAGGCCGAAATTCGCAGATCGGCCGCGACGCCTATATCGGGCCCAACGCCACCATCCAGTACGCGCTGATCGGCAACAACGTCATCATCCACGCCGGCGCAAAGATCGGCCAGGACGGCTTCGGCTTTGTCGCCGGCCGTGGCGGGCCGGAGCGCATTCCGCAGATCGGCCGCGTGGTCATCCAGGACAATGTCGAGGTCGGAGCAAACTCGACCATCGACCGCGGCGCCATGGCCGATACCGTCATCGGCGAGAACACCAAGATCGACAACCTAGTCCAGATCGCCCACAACGTCCGCATCGGCCGCGGTTGCATCATTGCCGGCCTGACCGGCATTTCCGGCTCGGTCACTATCGGCGACAATGTCCTAATGGGCGGCGGCGTGGGACTGGCCGACCATGTGGTGATCGGCGACAGGGCGCAGCTTGCCGCGCGAAGCGGGTTCATGCACGACGTGCCGGCCGGCGAAGTCTGGGCCGGCTATCCGGCGAAGCCGATGAAGGAAGCCATGCGCGAATTTGCGATGATCCGCAAACTGGCGCAGGTCAGGCCGAAAAAAGGTGATGATAATGGCTGATACGATGCCGGCGACGCTCGACACCGTCGATATTCTCGGACTGATGAAGCTCTTGCCGCATCGTTATCCGTTCCTGCTGGTCGACAAGATCATTGAGATCGACGAAGACAATTCCGCGATCGGCATCAAGAACGTCACCATCAACGAGCCGCATTTCCAGGGCCATTTCCCGGAGCAGCCGGTCATGCCCGGCGTGCTGATCGTCGAAGCGATGGCGCAAACGGCCGGCGCCATCTGCATCCGCAGCCAGAATACCGACAAGCCGTCGCTGGTCTATTTCATGACCATAGACAACGCAAAATTCCGCCGCCCGGTCGTGCCGGGCGACCGCCTTGAAATCCACGTGAAAAAGCTGAAGAAACGCGGCAATATCTGGCGCTTCGCCTGCGAGGCCATGGTCGACGGAGCGAAGGCCGCGGAAGCCGAGATATCGGCGATGATGTCGCCGCCGACTGCCTGACCCGGAAAGACTTGATGCAGACTGACACATTTATCCATCCCTCGGCCGTGGTCGAGCCGGGCGCAAAGATCGGCGCCGGCGCATCCATCGGGCCGCTTTGCCATATCGGCGCGGATGCCGCGATCGGCGCTGGCACGCGCCTCGTCAGCCATGTCACGGTCATCGGAGCGACCACGATCGGCGAAAACTGCGTCGTCTATCCGCAGGCAGTTCTAGGCGGCCCGCCGCAGAATACCGGTCACAAGGGCGGGCGCACGACGCTGACCATCGGCGAAAATTGCACCATTCGCGAATTCGTCACCATGCACACCGGCACCGACAATGCCCGCGGCGCGACCATTGTCGGAAACAACGGCAATTTCCTCGCCTATTCGCATGTCGCGCATGACTGCATCGTCGGCAACAACGTCACGCTGACCAACGGGGCGACCCTGGGCGGCCACTGCGAGATCGGCGACAACGTCGCGATAGGCGGCTTGAGCGCGGTCCACCAGTTCGTCCGCATAGGGCACAACGCTTTCCTGGCCGGCGGCTCGATGCTGGTCGGCGATCTGATCCCCTACGCCATCGCGATGGGCAACCGCGCCAAGCTGCGTGGGTTGAATGTTGTCGGGCTGAAGCGCTCCGGTATGTCGCGCGCCGAAATCCTGGCGCTGCGGCGCGCCTATCGAACTATTTTCGACCCTGCGCGTCCGGTTGCCGAAAATGTCGAGATCGCCCGCGCCGAATTCGCCGAATTCGCCGCTGCGATGAAGATCGTCGACTTCATCAGCGCGCGCGGCAAGCGCCACTACGCGGTGCCGCCGCTGAAAGCCGGCGCCGATGACGCCGACGATGACGAGAGCTGACGCGGAACGACGCATCAAGCTTGCCGCCGGCGACAGGGTCGCCGTGGTCGCCGGCAGTGGCAGGCTGCCCGTCAACGTCGCCGAGAGCCTCGCCGAGGCCGGCCATTCGCCTTTCATCGTGATGTTGGCCGGCGAGGCGGATGACGATCCGAAACTGGCGTCCTTCGAGCATGATAGGCTGGCTCTGGAAGAGATCGGCTCTCTACTGCCGCTCCTGAAGCGCCGCAAAATCACCCACGTCGTACTCGCCGGCGGGGTAAGCCGTCGCCCGCACTGGCGGCAAATCCGGCCCACTCTTGCCTTGTTTCGTATTCTGCCCAAGATCCTGATGGCGCTGGCGCGCGGCGACGACGGGTTGCTTCGGGTCATCATCGGCGAGATCGAAGCCGAAGGCTTCAAGGTGGTCGGCGCCCACGAAATCGTTGCGGACCTGCTCGCATCCGAAGGGCCGATGACCCGCGCTAGGCCGCGGAAGGGTGATCTGGCCGACCTTGACGCTGCACTCGCTGCCGCCCGCGCCATCGGTGCGCTCGATATCGGCCAGGCGGCGGTGGCGATCGGCGGCCGGGTGGTAGCGCTGGAGGGCGTGGAAGGAACGGACGGGCTGCTCGAGCGGGTGAAGGACCTGCGCCATCACGGCCGCGTCGGCGGCAGGAAGCGCGGCGTTCTTGTCAAATGCGCCAAGCCCGGCCAGGAATTGCGCGCCGACCTTCCTGGGATCGGCCCGGCCACCGTCGATGCCGCCCACGCTGCAGGCCTTGTCGGCATAGGGGTCGAGGCCGGCCATTCGCTGGTGCTGGACTTCGGCGAGACGGTCAAACGCGCCGATGCGCTCGGCCTGTTCGTGGTCGGTCTGCCGGCGGGCGGCGAACCATGAGCGAAACCCGCCCGCTCAAGATCGCCATCATCGCCGGCGAGGAATCCGGCGACCTCCTGGGCGCCGACATCGTGCGTGCTCTGCAACGCCTCACCGGCCGCGAGATCTGGCTTGTCGGGACCGGCGGCCGGCATCTTCAGGAACTCGGCCTTGCGCCGCTATTCGATGCGAGCGAAATCGCGCTGATGGGCGTCAGCGCTATCCTGCGCGATCTGCCGCGGCTGATCCGCCGCGTCGGCGAAACCGCGCGGGCCGTCGTCGCCGAAAAACCCGACTGCCTGATTACCATCGACAGCCCCGATTTCACGCTGCGCGTCGCCAAAAAGGTGCGAGCACGGGATCCCTCCATCCCGATCGTCCACTATGTCTGCCCGAGCGTCTGGGCTTGGCGACCGGGCAGGGCGCCGGCAATGCGGCCGCATGTGGATCATATTCTTTGCCTTCTGCCTTTCGAGGCGGCCGAATTGCAGCGCCTCGGCGGCCCGCCCGGAACCTATGTCGGGCATCGCCTGACCCCGGATGAGGGCGTGAAGCTGGCACGTTCGATGCAGGACGCGCCGCGGGACCTGTCTGGTGATCGTGAGAAGACGCTGCTTCTGCTACCCGGCTCTCGCAAGGGGGAAGTCAAGAGCCTCATCGGCGTCTTCGGCGAAACTGTTTCGGTGTTGCGTTCGCGCGGCCACCGCATGCGCCTGCTTCTGCCGACCGTGCCGCATGTCGCCGGCGCTATCGAAGCCGCGGTCTCCGGTTGGGCCGTGAAGCCCGAGATCATCCTCGATCAGGCTCGTAAATGGCAGGCGTTCGGCGAGGCCGACGCGGCGCTGATTGCTTCGGGGACGGTCTCGCTGGAACTGGCGCTGGCCGGTGTCCCCTCCGTATCGAGCTACCGGCTCGACCCGGTCGCTCGGCTCATCCAGGGGCTCGTCACCGTCTGGTCCGCGCTCCTGCCCAATCTCATCGCCGACCGGCCCATCGTTCCCGAATTCTACAACCAGTATGTCCGGCCCGAGAACCTCGCTCGGCACATCGAAGCGCTGTGGGCCGACACCGCGCTCAGGGCCTGGCAGAAAGACGGCTTCGCCGAAGTCGCCTTGCGCATGCGCACCGACCGGCCGTCAGGCGAAATCGCGGCAGAAGTTGTGCTCCGCCACATCTCCAAACATTAAGCGGGCAGTAGATCGCGGCTACTTTTCCAGCCGCGCCAGCAGCGAGGACGTATCCCAGCGCCTGCCGCCCATTGCCTGCACGTCCTTGTAGAACTGGTCGACCAGCGCCGTGACCGGCAGTTTCGCGCCGTTGCGGTCCGCTTCGGCGAGGCAGATGCCGAGATCCTTGCGCATCCAGTCGACGGCGAAGCCGAAATCGTATTTGCCGGCATTCATGGTTTTATGGCGGTTTTCCATCTGCCAGGAGCCGGCGGCTCCCTTTGAGATCACATCGATGACTTTCTCGATGTCGAGGCCGGCCTTCTTGCCGAAATGGATGCCTTCGGCCAGGCCCTGGACGAGGCCGGCGATGCAGATCTGGTTGATCATCTTGGTGAGCTGGCCGGAGCCCGCCAGTCCCATCAGCCCGACCATTTTTGCATACGCGTCGATCACCGGCTTCGCCCTGTCGAACGCCGCCTGCTCGCCGCCTACCATGACCGTCAGCGCGCCGTTTTCCGCACCGGCCTGGCCGCCCGAAACGGGCGCGTCGAGGAAGCCGAAGCCGCCCGCCGCCGCCTTTTCGGCCAGTTCGCGCGCGACTTCGGCCGAAGCGGTGGTATTGTCGATGAAGACAGAGCCGTTTTTCATCGCCTGGAACGCGCCGTCGGGGCCGATGGTCACCTGCCGCAAATCGTCGTCGTTGCCGACGCAGCAGAAAACGAAATCCTTGCCTGCCGCAGCTTCGCGCGGCGTGCTCGCCGCCGCGCCGCCGAATTCCACCACCCACTTCTCGGCTTTCGCGGCGGTGCGGTTGTAGACGGTCACGTCATGCCCGCCCTTTTTCCTCAGGTGACCCGCCATCGGGTAGCCCATCACGCCAAGTCCGAGAAACGCGACAGATGCCATGGTGCAATCCTTTCAGTGCGATATTCCGGTTTTTTGATGCGTCGCGGCAGCTATGCGGTCAGCGCACGAGATGCCGCGTGATGCGACGTTCTATCCATTCGACGCCGTGACGCAAAGTCTCGACGAGGACGAGGTAGAATATCGCGGCCCAGAGATAGGCCTGGTAGTCGAAGCTCCGCGAGAACGCCAAGCGCGTCTGACCCATCAGGTCGGGGACGGTGACGAGCGCGACCACAGCCGAGCCCTTGATCATCAGGACGATCTCGTTGCCGTAGGGACGTAGCGCCACGATGAGCGCCTGCGGCAGGACCACCTTGCGCAGCGTCTGCAGCTTGTGGAGGCCGAGCGAAGCCGCGCCTTCCCATTGGCCCTTTGGAACGCTTTCGATCGCACCGCGAAGGATTTCAGCCTGATAGGCCGCGGTATTGAGCGAGAAGGCGAGGATGGCGCAATACCAGGCCTCGCGGAACAGCCACCACAGACCCACCGATTCCAGCATGAGGCGTTGCGAGCCGAGCCCGTAATAGATGAGATAGGTCTGGGCGAGCAGGGGCGTGCCGCGGAAGAAATAGACATAGGCGTAGGCCAGCGAGGAGAGAATCCTGTTCTTCGACATCCGCGCATAGGCGACCGGCGCCGACAAAATGGCGCCGAGCACGATCGAGATGACGACAAGCGCCAGGGTCACGCCAAGGCCCGAGAAGTAGGCCGGCCCCCATCTCTCGACCAGTTCGGTGTTCCAGGCGCCGATCAGGTAGGCCGCCAGCGCCATGCCGGTGGCAATCCACAGGCCGACCAGCGCGTATCCAACGATGCGTTCTCGAGGCCAGCCGCGCGCCGGTGGCGGAGGCGCAGCCATGGTGATGCTTTCGGCGGCCATGACTATCGGCCGTCCCCGCTCTTGCTGACCGCGCGCTCGACTGCCCCTATGCCGAAGGACGAGATGATCGCAAGGACGAGGTAGATGAGCATGGCAAGGCTGAAGAACAGCAAAGCTTCGCGGGTCACGCGCGCGGCGATGCCGGTCTGCCGCAATATGTCGGAGAGCCCGATCGCCGAGACCAGCGCGGTGTCCTTGAGCAGGATCAGCCAGAGATTGGCGAGGCCGGGTAGCGCGATGCGGACCAATTGCGGCAGCACCACCAGGCGCATGGTCTGGCCGCTGGTCAGGCCGATCGAATAGCCACCCTCATACTGGCCGCGCGGAATCGCGCGGAAGGCCGACAGGAAGACCTCGCTGGTATAGGACGATAGAACTACGCCGAGTGCCACCATGCCCGAAACGAAGCTGTTAACTTCTATCGTAGCATCAGGCTGCACCAGCCGCACGATAATCTGCAGGCCGATGGGAACGCCGTAATAGACGAGAAAAAGGGTGAGGAGTTCGGGAAGGCCGCGGAAGATGGTGGTGTAGATATTGCCCGCGAGCCTCAGCGACGGCTCCGACGCCTGTTTGGCGAGTGCGACGAAGAAGCCGATGACGAGACCGAGCGGGAGCGTTGCGACGGCAAGCGAAACGGTGATGAATACACCGGATGCGATATTGTCGAGCCAGCCCTCCGGTCCCCAGCTGAGCAGAGTCCAGTAGCTCGGCATCAGGTCATTCCGCTCCCCTTGGTCAGTGCAGTCGTGCGGGCGGCCGCCAACGCCGCCGCCCGCGCTAGCCTATCTCAGGACTCGCCGCCGTAGACGTCGTAGCTGAAATATTTGTCGTTGATTTCCTTGTACTTGCCGTTGGCGCGGATGGCGTCGATGGCCGCGTTGAACTTGTTGGCGAGGTCGGTTTCGCCCTTGCGCACGGCGATACCGGCGCCCGGGCCGTGGATCTCGGGCACGGGGGTAATCGTCCCGACGATCTTGCAGCAGGCCCCGTCCGGCGTCTTCAGCCATTCCTCGAGCACGCTGATGTCGTCGGTGACAGCGTCGACGCGGCCGTTAGCGATGTCGAGCAGGAATTCCTGGCTGGTTGGATATCCCTTGAGCGTCGTGTCGGTGTAGGTCTTTTCCGCATAATTGTAGTGCGTGGTCGCGGTAGCAGCGCCGAGCGTCTTGCCGGCCAGATCTTCCTTGGTCACGCCCTTGATGTCGGTGTCCTTCGGCGCAGCGATCGCCGGCGGCGTGTTGTAGTATTTGTTGGTGAAATCGACCTTCTGCTTGCGCTCGTCGGTGATCGACATGGAAGCGATGATGGCGTCGAACTTGCCCGCCTGCAGCGCCGGGATGATGCCATCCCAATCCTGGGTGACGAATTCGCACTTCACCTTCATCTCCTCGCAGAGCGCGTTGGCGATGTCGATGTCGAAGCCTTCCAGCTTGCCGTCGGCGGTCAAATTGTTGAAGGGCGGATAGGCGCCTTCGGTACCGATCTTAAGCGTTTCGCCCGAGGCGGCGGCTGCGGCCGGCTCGGGAGTTGCCGGTGCAGCGGCGGTTTCGGCAGGGGCAGGTTCGGCGGCCGGAGCCGGTTCAGCCGGAGCTGCTGCGGTCTCCGCAGGAGTGGCCGGGGCAGGAGCCGTGGCGGTTTCGGCGGGCGCGGGTGCAGGTTCGGCAGGCGCCGCCGTTTCGGCAGGAGCAGCCGGCGCGGTCTCGGCCGTCTTGGTTTCCTCCTGCGAGCAGGCGGCCAGCATCAGCGCAATTGCTGCTGCCGAGGCCGCGAGCGTCAAGCGTTTCATGGTACGCATTTAATCCCTCTTGGTCTTGCATTCCGGCCCGACGCCGGAGCATCGCTGGCGCGACCTCTGTCGCGCCGATGGCGGGATATTCCCACTGTTTTCAGAAGAAAAGCAATCGCAAACGGGGCTTTACCGCAAACAATTCCCAACCCTGACGGGCATTTGCGGGGAGTTTTTGCGTAAAATCGGAGAGGGTCAGCTTCGAGACAATCCCGTCACCGCCTCGACGAAGTCGGCGATGGCGTCGAGATCGTCGATGCCGAAAACGGGGATGGCCTCGCCAGAGACCGGATGGTCTGCCGCGATTGCGACGATGTTGGGATCGGAGGCCGAGAGCGGCGCAGTGTCCTTGGCCCCGAGCCTTCGCGTCTCGATCTTCCTGTGCGGCTCGCGCTTGTAGCCTTCGACGAGAACGAGATCGCAAGGCGCTAGCCGGGCAAGGATCGCGTCGAGTGACGGTTCGGCCTCTCCGCGCAGCTCATGCATCAGCGCCCAGCGCCTGCCCGAGACGACCGCCACCTCCGTCGCGCCGGCCTGGCGGTGGCGAAAGCTGTCGGCGCCTTCCTTGTCGATGTCGAAATCGTGGTGCGCGTGCTTGACAGTCGAGACTATCCAGCCGCGCCGGGTCAACTCGCCGACCAGTTTTTCCGTCAGCGTGGTTTTGCCGGAATTCTTCCAGCCGGTTATGCCGAACACGCGGCTCGTCACGGCTCGATCTCCTGCAAAAGTGTTTCCGCCCGCACCAGATCGTCCGGCGTGTTTATGTTGAAGAACGGATCGGTGGACCCGCTTGGCGACGACATCATCGGAAACTCCACCTCCGCAAATTCGTGATCCTCGATGAAAGCCTGTACCTTGAAGCTCCTGCCTTCCTCGAGAAATTGCCGCAGGTCGCCGGCCAAGCGCAACGGCCAGAGTGCGAAGACCGGATGCCGCCTGCCGCCGCTGGCTGCGACAGCGATCCGGCCGGGATTGCCCTGGACGGCCGCCGACAGTCGTGCCACGAGATCGTTCGGAAAGAATGGCGTGTCGCCGGCGACCGACACGATATGCGTTCCGGTTGCCTCGGTAGCCCAGTCCATACCGGCCAGAATGCCGGCCAGCGGTCCGGCATAGTCCTCGATGCTGTCTGCCACCACAGGTAGGCCGAAGGCTGCGAAACGCTCCGGATCGCCATTGGCGCTGATCGCCATCCTGTCCACCTGCGGGCTCAGCCGACCGGCGACATGCGACAGGACCGTACCGTCGCCGAGCGCGCGTAGCGTTTTGTCGCCGCCGCCCATGCGCGATGATTTTCCGCCTGAAAGGATCAGTCCAAACATCCCACCCATGCTCAAATCTCGCCTGCTATGCGAGCGACATAAATAACATAGAGCGTCGTGAGGCCCGCGGCGGCCAGGGGGATGAACATGACCAGCAACAGCGGCATCGGGCCGCTGTCGGGCGTCAGCAACGCCCCGGCGAGCACCGAAAGCGCTGCGCCGCCGCCGATGGTCAGAGCGCCGCCGAGCCCCGATGCCGAGCCGGCCAGGTGCGGCTTGACGCTGACAATACCGGCATTCGCGTTAGGCAGGGTCATTCCGTTGCCCGCGCCGACAAAGAATACCGGGCCGAACAGCGCCAGCGCATGGAAATAGCCGGCCAAAAGCAAAAACATCGCCAAGGCCAGCCCGGAACAGGCAATGACATTGCCGGTCAGCATCATGCGGTTCAGCCCGATCGATCGCGAGTAGCGGCCGGACAGGAAATTTCCCAACATGTATCCGACCGAAATGATGCCGAAATACATGCCGTATTGCGAGGGCGACAGCTTCAGCATCTCCGTCGCCACATAGGGGCCGCCGCCGAGGAAGGCGAAAAACGCGCCGGAGGCGAAGGTCGCCGTCAGCGTATAGCCCCAGAACCGGCGCGAGCGGAGCAGTTCCGGATAAGACCGGAATTGCTCGGAAAGGCTCGACGTCCGGTCGTGATTGGTCTCGCCAAGGTCGATATGGACGATGGCGTACGCAACCAGGCCGAAGACGAGCGTCAGCACGAAGCCGGATTGCCAGCCATAGAGTTCGTCGAGCAGACCGCCAATGACCGGGCCAACCATCGGCACGACGCTCATGCCCATGGTGATGTAGCCGATTTTGCTGGCCGCTTCCGCGGTCTCGACCGTGTCGCGCACCACGGCGCGCGCCAAAACCATGCCTGCGGCCGAAAAGCCCTGGAAGACCCGGCAGACGAGCAGCGCTTCTATTGTCGGCGCATAGATCGCGGCCAAGGTGGCGACAAGGAAAATTCCGAAGCAGGCGAGCAGCACCGGCCTGCGCCCGAAACGGTCCGAAGCGGGTCCGATCAGCAACTGGAGCAGGGCGGTTGCGGCGAGGTAGAGCGAGACGGCTAGCTGGACGACGGCATAGTCGGCGGAGAAGTAGCGCGCCATGCCGGGCAGCGACGGCAGGAAGACATTCATCGCCAGCGGGCCAACCGACGCCGCCATGACCAGCGTGGCGATGCCGGGCGGCGTTCTCGTCACGTAAGGCGCGGTCGTCATCGCTACATGCCGTCCGGCGCCATTGCCGGGCTGGTGCTTTGCGCGGCGGGCAGTTGTTTTCCCACCATCCGTTCGCGGTAGAGCGTGTAGAGGCCCGAGCCGACGATGATGGTCGCGCCCGCGATCATAGCCGCGTCGGGAATGTCACCGAACACCAGGAAACCGAGCAGGATCGCCCACAGCAGCGCGGTGTAGCGGAACGGCGCGATAAAGGAGATGTCGCCGCCGCGCATGGCCATGATGATGAAGTGATAGCCGAAGAGGAGCAATACGGCGGCCGAAGCAAGCAGCCCGACAGCGCCGGGGCGCATCGACGCCCAGCCGCCGAGCGGCGCGACCAGGAAAGCGCCGCATATGGTCACCACGCATGCGGTGACGGTCGAGATCAGCAGCGTCGGCACGGTCTCGGGAATGCGCCTGGTCGCAAGATCGCGCACGGCGCAGAAGGCGACGCAGAGCAGCACCGACAGCGCATAGATGTTGAAGCCTTCGAGACCCGGCCGGACGATGATCATGACGCCTGCGAAGCCCGTCGTGATCGCCAGCCAGCGGCGCCAGCCGACGCCTTCGCCGAAAACCATCGCCGCGCCCATGGTGACGGCCAGCGGCAGCGCCTGGAGCACGGCCGAGACATTGGCGATCGGCAGATGTGCGAGCGCGATCAGGAAGAAGAAGGTGGCGCCGAGTTCGCCCATCGCGCGCACCGCGACCATGGGATGAAGCGCGAAGCGCGGCTTCTTCAGCGCGCCCTGGTGCCAGGCCAAAAGCCCGATCAGCGCGCTCGCGAACAGCCCTCGCACCAGCATGACCTGCCCCATGTTCATCTCGACGGAAGCGAGTTTGACGAGCGTATCGTTCATCGTAAAGCCGGCCATCGACACCGACATGAACACGGCGCCGCGAAGATTGGGAGAAAGAGGCAAGGTTATTTCCGATTCTCGGGGCTGTCTGCCTTCGCATTTAACATCCGAGAACCAAACAGCAAACGCAAAGCGGTGGGCCACGCTGCGCGGCAACGTAAAGTTGCCGGACGGACTCCAACCTGAGCGCGTTTTGCTCAGCCGCCGGTAACGCTCATATGGCGGGAAACGGCAGGCCGGCGGGTATTGCGGTCGATGATGAAATCATGACCCTTCGGTTTGCGGCCGATCGCCTCGTCGATCGCGTTGGACAGGAGCTCATTGCCTTCCGAGGCACGCAGCGGCGCGCGCAGATCGGCGGCGTCGTCCTGGCCGAGGCACATATAGAGCGTGCCGGTGCAGGTCAGCCGCACACGGTTGCAGCTCTCGCAGAAATTATGCGTCATCGGGGTTATGAAACCCAGCCGGCCGCCAGTCTCGGCAACCTCGACATAGCGGGCAGGGCCACCGGTCTTATAGGGAATGTCGGTCAGCGTGAACTGGCGCTCGAGACCGGCGCGCACCAGCGACAGCGGCAAATACTGGTCGGTGCGGTCCTCGTCGATCTCGCCCATCGGCATGGTTTCGATCACCGTCAGATCCATGCCGCGGCCATGCGCCCAGCGCATCAGCTCGGGCAGTTCGGCATCGTTGAAGCCTTTCAGCGCCACCGCGTTGATCTTGATCTTCAGCCCGGCGGCCTGCGCCGTGTCGATGCCGGCCATGACGCGGTCGAGATGGCCCCAGCGGGTGATAGTGTGGAATTTCTGCGCGTCGAGCGTGTCGAGCGAGACGTTGATGCGCCTGACGCCGCAATCGGCGAGCTCGGCGGCGAAGCGCGAAAGCTGCGAGCCGTTTGTGGTCAGCGTCAGCTCTTCGAGTGCGCCGCTTTCGAGATGGCGCGAGATCTGGCGCACCAGATGCATGATGTTCTTGCGCACCAGCGGCTCGCCGCCGGTCAGCCGGAGCTTTTTCACGCCCTTCTCGACGAACACCGTCGTCAGCCGGTCGAGTTCCTCGAGCGACAGGAGATCCTTCTTGGGCAGGAAGGCCATGTCCTCGGCCATGCAATAGGTGCAGCGGAAGTCGCAGCGGTCGGTCACCGACACGCGCAGATAGCTGATCGTTCGGCCGAAGGGGTCGATCATGTTCATGCCAGGCGCTTCCCGTGCAATCGCGGCGGTCGTTATATTCACCTATGTCGTACGATCCGGCGCCGCGATCAAGCTATTCCTTCTCGGGCTCTGATAACAATCTCGAATACGACGCCGCAATGTCGCGCCGCCGGCCGGAGCCATGGCCGCTTTGCGCGCGAGGCAAATCGGCGTAGGGAGGGGGAAAACGCATGTGAGGCGAGAGCGAAGATGATGACGGCGCCGAAGGAACTCCGGGTCTCCAAGGACCGCAAGATGCTGACGGTCACCTTCCCGGATCATCGTCCGTTCGATCTGTCGGCCGAGTTCCTGCGCGTCGTTTCGCCTTCGGCCGAAGTGCAGGGCCATTCGCCCGAGCAGCGCGTGACCGTGCCGGGCAAGCGCAACGTCGCGATCCTGAAGATCGAGCCGGTCGGCAATTACGCGGTGCGCATCACCTTTGATGATATGCATGACACCGGCATCTTCACCTGGACCTACCTTCACACCCTCGGCCACGAAAGGGACGAGCGCTGGCAAGCCTACCTCGACGAGCTCGCGCAAAAGGGCCTGAGCCGGGACTGACTTTCGCAAAAGCGTCATGCCGGCAGGGTAGGCGCAGGGGCTTGGAGATGCTGAAATGCCGGTCATAGCCACGGTCGAAGAACTCGAGGCGCTGTATGGCCTGCCTGGCGAGACCTCGCTGGTCAAGGAACTCGACCAGATCATTCCGGAATATGCGGCCTTCATCGAAGCCTCGCCTTTCGCGGCGCTTGCGACCAGCGGACCGGAGGGGCTCGACTGTTCGCCGCGCGGCGACGTGCCGGGGTTCGTGCGCATCCACGACCCGAGAACGCTGATGATGCCCGACCGGCGGGGCAACAACCGGGCTGATTCGCTGAAGAACATCGTTCGCGACGGCAGGGTAGGGCTGCTGTTCCTCGTTCCCGGTTCCGGCACCACCCTGCGGGTCAACGGCCGCGCGCATATCACCACCGACGCCGCCCTTTGCGCTTCCTTTGCCATCGAGGGCAAACCAGCGCGGTCGGTCATCGTGATCTGGGTGGAAGCCGTCTATTTTCAGTGCGCCCGCGCCATCCACCGCTCGGAACTATGGAATCCGGAAAGGCATATCGACCCGAAATCGCTACCTACGCCGGGCGATATACTGGCGGCAACGAGCAGGAACAAAATCGACGGCGCAGCCTATGATCGTGAATGGCCGGAGCGGGCGAAAAAGACGATGTGGTAAGCTGATTGGTAGGTTGATCAGCCTTCCTTCAGCATGTCCTCGATCCGCCGCATCTGATCGCCCATCATGTCGCATTCCCTATGGCTTGACTGGGCCATCACCCGCTCGATCAGCGCCGAGTAGATTTTCAGCGCTTGCATCAGCAGCGCCTCGCCCTCCGTGGTCAGCGACAGGCGCATGATGCGCTTGTCCTTGGCGTCGCTTTCGCGGCGCACCACGCCGCGGTGTTCGAGCTGGGGCAGGAGCATTGTGATGTTGGAGCGGCCGACCAGGAGCTTGCGGGCGAGGTCGTGCTGCGACATGCCGGGATGGCGGTAGAGGTTCATCAGCATGTCGAGCTGCGCCAGTTTCAGGTCGAGCGGCTGCAGCGCCTTGGTCAGCGCGTTCACCACCGCCTTTTCGGCGCGCACCAGGGCAATCCAGTTGCGGAAGCGCGGATTGTCCCAGGGTAGGTCTTGTTTATTGTTCATAGTTGAACTAGTATGTTCATGATTGAACTAAATGGATGGATCGCAACTATGGCATCATTTGGATTGAAGGTCATCCGCGGTTTATTCGGGGCTGCGGAACATGTCGCCCCATCGCTGGCCGGACGCGCTGCGTTCAATATGTTTTGCCGAACTCCGGGCCGGCGTTCGCTGACCCAAGGTGAGCGCCGCGCGATCATGCAGGCCGGACCGTTCATGCAGGAGGCGCGCCATCACCGTCTGAGAACCCGCTCCGGTTGCGTCATGGTGCACGAGTTCCGGCCGGCCCGGAAGCCGATCGGCGCTGTGCTGGTCATCCATGGCTGGCGCTCGCGTACTGAGTATATGCGTTCATTGATCGAGGGTTTTCGCGGCGCAGGGTTTCGCGTCATGTCGCTCGATCTTCCGGGCCACGGCCACTCATCCGGCCGGCGGCTGAACATGGTGACCGCAGTCGATGCCGCCCAGACGGCCGGCGAGTGGTTCGGGCCGTTTGCGGCGGTCGTCGGCCACTCCTTCGGCGGCGCGGTCGCCGTCAATGCGGCCGTCGGCTCCGTCCCGAGCATCGCGCCGCTGGCGACTGAGCGCCTTGTGCTGATCGCCGCGCCCAATTCCATGTCGGACCTGTTCGAGGGATTTGGCCGCTTCGTCAATCTCGGCCGCCGGACCTATTCGGCCATGGCCGGTCAGGTCCACCGGCTTTCCGGCCGAGTGCTCTCCGAATTCACCGGCTCGCGGCAGCTTGCCAACGTGCCGATCCCGGCGCTGGTCATCCATGCGGTCGACGACCGCGAAGTGCCTGCCGACGACGCCAGGGCGCTCGCATCCGCCGGCGAGCATGTCCGGCTCCATTGGGCGGACGGGCTCGGGCATCGCCGCATCCTGTCGGATCCTTCGGTGGTGGAACTCTCGGTCGGCTTCGTGACCGAACGGCGTGAACCTGCCCTGGTTCATTAGGCTCCTGCCGCTGCTTGGCGGCCGCCGATCGTCGATTCTCGTGAACAAAATCCGGCGGTTAGGAGTTTTGGTCGTACATACGGCACAAAGGAGCGCGAAGATGAACAAGCGGCATCGCGAGGACAGGGACCGGAACCGCAGTCTCCGGCAGGAGCAGGCTGAGCGTGAGCGTGCGCGCCAGCAGAGCGGCGCCCCGCGCGAAAACGATGAAAGCCGCGCCGAAAGGGGCCGTCAGCAAAGCCAACCCGGCCGCGGCCAGAGCCGGTCCGAGGATATGTCGCGGCGTCAGCAGGGCGGCTGGCAGCGGGAAATCGAAGAGCGCCGCGGGCCGCGGTCGGGACGCAACGACTAGAAGGACGGCGCTGGTCGGAATGCTGTGAGAAGATCGAGGATACGCCTCATGCGCGAAGTTCTCCGCACTGAGAGACAACAGGAGGTGGTCGAAAATTTATAGACTCTTAACGAAATCGGTATGAATCGGTATAGTCGCGAGCTGACCCGCCATTCGGCGAGCCGGCCATTTTCGCGGCGGACAAAGGAGCCGGTCGGCGATGCCCGATCGGAACAGGTATTCTGATGGGTTTCGTGGCAAAGACGATCGGTTCGCTTCCTGCGGCGGTGCTTGCGGCGACGCTGGCGCTCGGAGCGCCTCAAAGCCAGGCGCAGGGCCTGTTCGATATCCTGTTCGGCGGCGGAATAAATAAGAGCCGCCGCGCCGAGTTGCCGCGTTCGCCCCGAGTGCATCCGCCTCGGGTGCAGCGGCAGTACAGAAAAGCTGTCCCAGCGCCGAAAATCACCGGACCGTCCTACTATACCTACAAGGCCGATCCCCTGGTGCGGGTCGATTTCACCACGCTGACGGCGGCCGGCCAGACGGTTTCCTTCGAACCGTCGCTGACGAGATCCGCGTTTCGGGAGGCGACTACCGGCCTCGCCGACTTTGATCTTTACGCCGAGAAGGACATAGCCAAGGCTCTGGCAGACCATTATTCCGCCAGTCCGGAGTTCATCTGGGTGACCGGCTCGAGCGCCAATAACCGCGCCAGAGAGGCGGTGCGGGTCCTGAGCGAAGCCGACAGCCACGGGCTATCGCCGGCCGACTATGCGGTCACCATCCCTGGCGCGGCCCATTCGCTCGACGATACCGCCGCGCGCCAGCGCGCTATGGTGCGTTTCGAAATGGCCATGTCGGCGCGCGTGCTGCGCTATGTCCGTGACGCCCAGGGCGGCCGCATCGATCCGAACCGGCTATCCGGCTATCATGACTTTCCCGCCAAGCCGATCGATCTTGCCGGCGTCCTGAAGGCGCTCGCGTATACGACGAAAGTACGAGCCTTCCTCGAATCGCGCCATCCCCAAAGCCCCGAGTACCAGGCGCTGCGGGTCGAATTGGAGGCGCTGCGGGCAAGTTCGGAAAACGAGATTGTGGTCGACGCCAAGCTCCTTCTGAAGCCAGGCCAGACCAGCCCGGAACTGCCCAAGCTGCTGCAGCTCATCGCCCGCAATGTCGACGACGAATTCGGCGGCGAATATGGCGAAACGCTGTGGCGGCTCGGAAAAAGCGAACTCTATTCCGAAGAGCTCGTGCCGGTAATCAAGGCCGTACAGGAGAAGAACGGCCTGAAGCCTGACGGCGTCATCGGCCCGCGCACCGTCGCCACGCTTGCCGGCGCCTCCAAGGCCGACCGCCTGGAGAAAGTGACCTTCGCGCTGGAACAGCTGCGCTGGCTTCCCTCTGATCTTGGTAGCCCACGTGTGTTCATCAACCAGCCGGCCTATACGGCGAGCTACATCGAGGGCGGTCAGGAAAAGCTGAACATGCGGGTGGTAATCGGAAAGCCCTCGAACCAGACCAGCTTCTTCTACGACGAGATCGAGCAGGTCGACTACAATCCCTATTGGGGCGTGCCGCAGTCGATCATCGTCAACGAAATGCTGCCCAGGCTGCGCCGCGATCCTGGCTATCTCGACCGCTCCGGCTACGAGGTCACCGATTCGAGAGGCAGGCGCATTCCGTCCTCCGCGATCAGTTGGGGGCGGTACGGCGCGAAGGTACCCTACAGCATCCGCCAGACGCCGAGCGAGGCGAACGCGCTCGGCGAGCTGAAGATATTGTTCCCCAACAAGCACGCCATCTACATGCACGACACGCCGCAGAAGGCGCTGTTCGATCGCGATTCACGCGCCTTCAGCCATGGCTGCGTGCGCCTGAATGACCCGCGCGGCATGGCCGCCGCCGTGCTCGGCACGACCGTCCAGCATATCGAGGCCAAGCTGAAGCAGGGACATTCCTCGGAGAAGGTGACCCGCAAGATCCCGGTCTATGTCGCCTATTTCACCGCCTGGCCGGACATCAACGGCAAGATCGAATATTTCGGCGACGTCTACGATCGCGACGCCCGCCTGAAAACTGCGCTGGAAAAGACCGACGAACTGCGGGCATCGAGCATCTGACACCTCCGGGGGTGGGCGGCTTTCCCAGCCAAAACAGTCTGGTACAGATCAAAGTTAAAGCGGCGCGAGCGCGCGCCTGTCCGCGCGGCGCGGCTCCAGGAAACCCGGAAAGTAGCTGCCCTTCCTGAGCTTGGGGATGCGCAGCTCGACCGTCCCGGCCCGCGCCTCCCAGGTCGCGTTCCCGGTAGCCGTTGCGCTGGGCGAGACGAAGCGGGTTCTTCTCGCCATAGCCGGCGCCGGTGGCCACGCCCACCTCCAGTTCCATCAGCCGCTCGGCGGCGAAGCCGATCACCTCCCGCAAGAGATCGGCATCAGGGGTCTTCTCCACGAGCGTGCGCAGGGTTCATCATGTCGTCGGTCATCGGTGGTCCTGATGCCCCCTCCCTACTGCTTGCATTCCATTCAATTTATGCAGTACAAATAACAGGGCTTGGGATTCTAGATGTTCAGACTAAAAGACTTGGAGAAGGATTATAGAAATCTTTCTCCAAGTCTTTGTGTAACGTTTTATCCTGCCCAGAACAAGAGCAAGCAGGAGATTTAAATGGCGAAACCTAACGATATTTTT
>NZ_JAAKZF010000310.1 GCF_011045125.1 Allomesorhizobium camelthorni
CCCCCCCGATGGGGCACAGTGTGTCGTCACTCGTCCTCGATGTCCGGGTACTGCGGGGGAGCCTTGCCGACCTTGCTGACGATCCTCGGGTAATTGGCATCGGGCTGCGCCTGCCCTGTTCCAATAACTTCAACGCGGAAGCGCCACTCGTCACCGTAGTCGTACAGGAAGGTCATGGCCGAGCCCACCTTCTGGAAGGCCGTGATGACGCGTGTGCGCTTTACGCTGCGAGAGCCGCTCCCCTCCATGTCGGCGAAAAGTTCGAACCGCTGCGGCGAGCCGAACAGCTTTCCCGTCAGCTTTGAATAGAAGCCATAGGCATGGTCCATGTCGAAGCCAAATGCCGCTACGATGGCTTCGGCCAGATCCGCTAGGGTGCTCGAACTCGACACCTCGATGTCCCGATAAAGCCGTGCCCGAAGAGAGGCTCGGAAGATCAAGGTCGCGGGCTCAGTCATGGCGGATTTCAGGCACTGACGGTTTGAAGGATGATTTTGAAGGGGTTCGTGCCCGGCGCGAGACGAGCCGTGTCGACGACGGTTCGAATGTCGGCTTCGCCCTGTGCGGCCCACATGGCGCGATAGCCGTTAGTGATCTTCCGTTGAACGACGGCAGGTCTGAGGGCGCGTTCGCAGGCGTTGTTCGTCGCGTCGACCATTCCTGGCCATTGGGCAAAGGTCAAAAGTTGATCGCGAGCTCGCCTGAACTTGTTTTGGATGTCGCGGGCCAGATCGCACG
>NZ_JAAKZF010000311.1 GCF_011045125.1 Allomesorhizobium camelthorni
TGCTGGCTCTGCATCGCGCCAACGAGGTGAGCCGGAGGCTGGCCGCCCTGCCGGGCATCGGTCCGATCGGCGCAACGCTTCTGGCGATCAAGGTGCCGGATGCGCATGGCTTCAAGTCAGGGCGGGATTTCGCCGCCTGGCTCGGGCTGACGCCGAAGAACCATTCGACGGCGGGCAGGAACCGGCTTGGCGTCATCACCCGCGCCGGCGACGAGACGCTGCGCGCCGTGCTGGTGGCGGGCGCGATGGCGGTCATCCAGCACATGCGGCGCACAGGCAAACGGGTCTGGCCCTGGCTCGAGGCCCTGATCGCACGCAAGCCTGCCAAGCTGGCGGCCGTGGCCCTGGCCAACAAGCTGGCGCGCATTGCCTGGAAACTGATGGTGAGCGGCGAGCGCTATCGCGCAAACGGCGCCGTCCTGCCGCTGGCGGCCCCGGCGCGGCCGTGAAGGGGGCGAAGAACTCGGCGTCGGGTGCTCGCGCGCGACGCTGAAGGCCGGAACTTGCAAGCAAAGGAAGAGATGGTGTGATCGGTCGAACCGGGACAGGCGAGACACTCCGAGGTGCTCACCGGCAGGCAATGCCGTGTCCGTGTTTGGAACTCGCCGTCCGCGCAACCCATCTTGGCCAGCGGTCGCAATGATCGCGCAAAAGGCCGGACATATGAGCGCAAGCGACCCGACACATGGTCAAATCCTTTCTTGCAGCCAGGGGGCCGTCCACATA
>NZ_JAAKZF010000312.1 GCF_011045125.1 Allomesorhizobium camelthorni
GAGGATTCGTACACTTGGCGGCCGGATGACGGGCGCATCCCGTCAAATTTATCTGGATCGAGGTCTGCTATAATCCTCGCCGAAGAAATACTTAGAAACCGCGGGCGATTAACTGAACTAGATTGGCGTTTATTCGAGAGACTTGTTGCGGAGTTATTGGAACGAGACGGTTTTTCTGTGATCCTGACCCAGGGATCACGGGATGGTGGAATCGACGTGATAGCGGACAAGACCGATACGGTACTCGGCGCGGTTCGGACAATTTGGCAGGCTAAGCGGTTCAAAGAAGGCCGCAAAGTGGGTTTATCGACAGTTCGAGAGCTTTCCGGACTGCTTGACCGCAGTGGTTCGTCAAAAGGGTTCCTGGTTACCACAAGCACGCTTACCGGCGGCGCAATCAACTGGATTAGGCAAGATCGCTTTCTCATGGACTATCGCGAGCATGACGATATCGCGAAATGGGTTCTCGGGCCTCTGCCGACACTCGGATAGCCGAGACGCCGGAGGTGGAAAGCGGGCAACTCCCATGGACAGTTACTTTATTTCCGTAGAAAAGCAGCGACGGTTAAGCATTCGCGCGGGCGGCGGCGCGCGTTATCTCCCCCTTGCGGGAGAAAGCGATTTCAACATCTTAGCCTGAATATCTCAAAGTAAGGGGTGCATCGGCCCCGAGAATCTGAGAAACTGCTTTTGCAACAAAGAGTTATCAGGTTCAATGG
>NZ_JAAKZF010000313.1 GCF_011045125.1 Allomesorhizobium camelthorni
ACTTAGAGGTATCGGCGGTCCGGTCGAGATCTCGTACGCAGCCGCCACGCTTGAGGATTGTGCGAGACAAGGTCACGGTGCACCATGCCGGGCGACAGATCACCGAGTGTCAGGTCAAGATTCTCCGGTAGCAAGCTCATCGTTGCTGCCCAGAACCAGCCGGGACCACAGCCAATATCGAGGACGGACCACGGTGGTCTGAGCGAGCGATTTGAAGTCGCCGGACCCTCCTGCGACAATCCCTCTCGCCGAAGTCAAGCCTCGAAACACAGGGTGGGCAGGGTTGGAGTTCGTGACGTGCAGTCCTATGCAATGTTTCTGATCATCTCCGCCGATTCTTCGGAACATTCCGCATGGCAGCCATCCAATTTGCCCGTTCGAACACCTCGCCGAGATTCTTTTGCCATACGCAATCGACCGTGATTTCGCACCTTTGCCGGGTCTGGAAAAACGCCGTGTTGATTTCCGCTGAGAGCTGACCCGGGATTTTCGCCGAGAAGTGACCCGCCTTCATGTATGTTTCGGGTCTCAGGGTTTGGTCAAGGTGGCGGCTTTCTCCTTCTTTGTGGCTGTGGTCTGGGCTGAGCTGTTCTTGAAGCGGAAGCTGTCGTTTCCGGTCTCCAGGATGTGGCAATGATGGGTCAGTCGATCGAGCAGCGCCGTCGTCATCTTGGCATCACCGACGACTTCATGATGCCT
>NZ_JAAKZF010000314.1 GCF_011045125.1 Allomesorhizobium camelthorni
CTGGCGCTCGCCCCGCCCTTCGTGGTGTTCGTCGCAATCCCGTTCGGTGAAACCGTTTCGGTCCTTGGCACGGAGATCACCCTTTACGTCTCCAACATGAACGTGGCGCTCCTTTTCGTCTTCGCGGTGATCGGGATCGAGGTCTATGGCGTCATATTCGGCGGCTGGGCCGCGAACAGCAAATACGCGGTCCTGGGCAGCCTCAGGACCTGCGCGCAGATGATCAGCTACGAGATCCCGATGGGGTTCGCGGTCATCGGCGTGGTCATGCTGGCGCAATCCATGAGCCTGCTCGACATCGTGCGGGCGCAGGCCGATGTCTGGAACATCGTCTACCAGCCGGTCGGGTTCTTCGTGTTCTTCGTCGCCGGGCTGGCCGAAGCGCAACGTATTCCTTTTGACCTGGCGGAAGCGGAAGGCGATCTGGGGGCCGGATTCCATACCGAATATAGCGGTATCCGCTTTGCGTTTTTCATGGTCAGCGAGTACGCGATCATGCTGTTGGTATCGGTCCTGGCGGTGATCCTTTTCTTCGGCGGCTGGAACGGCGTGCTGATCCCGTTGCCGCCGCTCCTCTGGTTCCTGCTCAAGGTCGCGTTCTTCATCTATCTGTTTATGTGGTTCCGCTTCACATTTCCGCGCTATCGCTACGACCAACTGATGGCGATTGGATGGAAAGTCTTGCTTCCACTGTC
>NZ_JAAKZF010000315.1 GCF_011045125.1 Allomesorhizobium camelthorni
AACTGCCCCTTACCTGTGATGGTGTTTGGCCGTGCACTCTTTTGAAGCTTCTCGTAAAATGGGAAGCGTTCTTCAGGCCAACCTCCAGCGCGACCTCAATGTTCGAAGCCCTGGTCTTTGAGATCATTCGTTTGGCGTAATCCATGCGAATCTGTTTAAAAGCTCGTGCCGGGGAGAGCCCTGTTGTTTCGATGAAGACCCGCTCGAGCTGCCGCCGCGAGACACCGATCCTTGCTGCCAGATCTTCAATCGTCATCCCGTCGAGGTTCTGCTCCATGGTCATGAGCGCAACCTTGACGTGGATGTTGCTGAAATCCTTAAACAGAGGCCGGCGAGGCTGGATGTGCACTGCAGGTCTGGCCTGGTCGATCTGAAGAACCTCGAGCGCGTTCCGTTCGGCCCGGCCGCTGATGTGGCGTCGCACCAGCGTGGCCGCCATATCCGCAGCACTGGTTCCGCCGACGCAAGAACCGCGCCTGCGATCGAGATTGAAAATGCAGTCCGCGCGGACGGGATTGTCCGGAAAGCGTTCGCGGAACTCCTTTATATGCAACCAGCTTACGCAGGTCTGATGATACCGCATCAATCCTGCTTCGGCCAAGATGAACGATCCCGTACAGACTCCGATGAGCGGCACCTTGGCGGCTGCCGCTCGTTTGAGAAAATGGATGGTCTCGCGATCGACCGGA
>NZ_JAAKZF010000316.1 GCF_011045125.1 Allomesorhizobium camelthorni
ATACGGTTTGACCAGCTGCGGCGGAAGCAGCTTCACCTCGTGACCGAACGACTGCAGCAGGCGCGCCCAGTGATGGGATCCGCCGCACGCCTCGATCGCGATTGTCGTAGGCGGCAGCTTCTCGAAAAACGCCACCATCTCCTTGCGCCGCAGCTTCTTGCGCAGGACCGGTTCCTCAGCCGCGTTCACGCCATGCAACTGGAATACGTGCTTTGACGTGTCCATACCGATTCGAATAATCTGCTCCACGGACGGTCTCCTTTGCTTGAGATCTTCAACGACCTCATTCTGGCACATCGATGCCGTGCGGGGGCCGTCCACCCCAACATGCCTCGATCGATCGCCGGCACGGCTTCGTCCGCGGCTGGAACGTCACCAGCGCTTCGGCCTATGACGGGGCGCAGCTTCGAAACGTGCTGGACAAGAACAACACCGGCTCGACGGTGTGGGCTGACACGGCCTATCGCTCGAAGAAGAATGAGGCGTGGCTGGAGAAGCACGGCTACTTCTCCGACATTCATCACAAGAAGCCGAAAGGCCGGCCGATGAGCCAGGCGATGGCACGGGCCAATGGCCGGCGCTCAAAAATCCGCGCCTTCGTCGAGCACGTCTTCGCACAGCAGAAAGCCCGCATGGGCCTGTTCGTGCGCACCATCGGTATCGCGCGGGCCAGGAC
>NZ_JAAKZF010000317.1 GCF_011045125.1 Allomesorhizobium camelthorni
TCGCGGATCTCGTCGAGTGACGCCGAGTGCAATCTGGGACGGATGACGTTCAATATCATGGAGAAAAAAGCTATGCGTATTGCCCTACTGATCGCTGGAGCGCTTTCCAGCGCGGTTGCCATAACAGCCGCATTCGCCCAGTCCGAGTCCGATGACGGCAGCGCATCGACGACGAAGCGCTATCTCCCCGAGTACACCGAATCGGGCGATCTGATCCTGCCGAAGAATTACAATAAGTGGGTGTTCGTCGGCTCGCCGCTCACCCCCAACGCGCTCAACGACGGCGAGGCCAATTTTCCTGAATTTCACAACGTCTACATCGAACCAGTCTCATACGATATCTACAAGAAGACAGGCGAGTTCCCGGAGGGAACGATCTTCTTCAAGGAACTGCAGCTGACGCTCCCGGCCGAGAACCCGGATGGATCGCGCACCGAGCCCTCCGGGCGAGGCTACTTCCCCGGAAAGCTGAACGGCGCCGACGTTACGGTCAAGGATACCAAGCGCTATGCCGACACCGGAGGCTGGGGTTATTACAACTTCAATCACCACGAGCCGAAGGCAGCGACGGCCAAGCTGCAGCCAAAAGCCGAATGCGCGTACTGCCACATCGCGAGCGCTAAGAAGGACGACGTCTGGACCCAATTCTATCCGCTCCTGGACGAGTGA
>NZ_JAAKZF010000318.1 GCF_011045125.1 Allomesorhizobium camelthorni
CAGGCGCTGCTCGGCGCGATCCTGGTCAACAACGACGCCTTCTACCGCGTCTCGGACTTCCTCAAGTCCGGCCATTTCTACGAGCCGCTGCACCGCAAGATCTTCGAAGTTTCGGCCGAGCTCATCCGCATGGGCAAGATGGCCAATCCGGTCACCATAAAAACCTTCCTGCCGGCCACCGAGAAAGTCGGCGACATGACCGTCGCGCATTATCTCGCCCGCCTCGCCGCCGAGGCCGTCAACGTCATCAACGCCGCCGATTACGGCCGGGCCATCTATGATCTCGCCACCCGCCGCGCGCTGATCACGGTCGGCGAGGACATGGTCAACATCGCCTATGACGCGCCCGTCGACATGTCGCCCTCCGACCAGATCGAGGACGCCGAGCGCCGCCTTTTCGAACTTGCCGAGACCGGCCGTTACGATGGCGGCTTCGAAAGCTTCACCGACGCGGTGAAGACCGCGGTCGACATGGCCAACGCCGCCTATATGCGCGACGGCCATCTTTCCGGCATCGCCACCGGCCTGCGCGACCTCGACCGGCGCATGGGCGGCCTCCAGCCTTCCGACCTTATCGTGCTCGCCGGCCGTCCCGGCATGGGCAAGACCTCGCTCGCCACCAACATCGCCTTCAACATCGCCCATGCCTACGAGCCGGCGCAGCAGGC
>NZ_JAAKZF010000319.1 GCF_011045125.1 Allomesorhizobium camelthorni
CCGTAATCACAGCCCTGAGTTCAAGGCGAAAGTTGCGCTTGCTGCAATCCGCGGCGAGCGGACCCTTATCGAGCTGTCGCAGCAATTCGATGTGCATCCCAACCAGATCAAGCAATGGAAGGACCTCCTCCTGGAGGGAGCATCTGGGGTGTTTGGCGCGGATGCGAAGTCCGAACCGGCGGCTCCGATTGTGGACGTGAAGACGCTGCATGCGAAGATCGGCGAACTGACGCTGGAGAACGATTTTTTAGAGGGAGCGCTCAACAAGGCCGGGCTGTTGAGCGCAAAGAAATGATCGACCGCAACCACGCTCTGTCGCTCACCCGTCAGGCCCGCGCGCTCGGGATCAGCCGGGGCAGCGTCTATTATCTGCCGCGACCTCCCTCGGCCGCCGATCTTGCGCTGATGCACCGGATCGACAGATTGCATCTCGACTACCCCTTTGCGGGAAGCCGGATGCTGCAAGGGCTTTTGAATGCGGATGGCCACAGCGTTGGCCGGCGTCACGTCGCCACGCTGATGAGGAAGATGGGCATCGAGGCTCTTTACCGTCGCCCCAACACCTCGAAGCCGGCGCTGGGCCACAAGGTCTATCCCTACCTCTTGCGCAATCTGCCGGTCACCCGACCCAACCAGGCCTGGGCGATGGACATCACCTACA
>NZ_JAAKZF010000032.1 GCF_011045125.1 Allomesorhizobium camelthorni
ACTCACATGAGGAGTTTGGGGTCAAGGGGTTATCAGGGCGACATGTTGTTTCCTCGTTCGGCATCCAGGATCTGAGCCCGATTCCATAATACCGGCCCGATCTGCCGAGCCCGTACAACCTCACATGCGGTCGCCGCTCGAGGCGGCTGCACCATTATCCCGCTTCCGGCGGGCAAGGGCTCAGGAGAACGGGACCATTCTCTAAGTCGGCCTTTCAAAGCCATGTCCGTTTTCGGTCCGCTCGCCTGGATCCACCCAGACTGATCAGGTCCTGGGGATTGGAAGAAGTTTGAGAATTGGGGCAACGTCAAGCGAGCTCACATGACCGCTCCTTCGATGACGACACCGGCGGTCACATACTTCCAGAGCGCGACCAGCAGCTTGCGGGCGAGCGCTACGATCATCGCCTTTTTGAGGCGGCCGCCATTGCGCGTGACGCGTTTCTGGAACCAGCGAGTCAATGTTGAATCCGGTTGGTTGCGCAGCCATAGCCAGGCAAGCTGGACCATTGTCGATCGCAGCCGCGGATTGCCCGCTTTCGAGACGCCCTGCTCACGGTTGATCGATCCGCTCTGCCATGGCGACGGAGCCAGGCCCGCATAGGCGGCGATCTGTCTTCGATTGTCGAAGTGCCGGAACAGGCCTTCCGAGTGGAGGATCGCCGCAAACTCCGGACCAATTCCCTTGATGCCGAGCAGCATTGCCGCTGGCGCGGGTGTGCCCGCTGTCTGGCGGGTCAAGAGCGCATCCCGCTCCGCCTCTACCGTCTTGATCTGTTCGAGCAGCAACTCGAGCCGGTCGAGCTCACGGCAGATCTGAGCTTTGATATGGCTGGACAGCGCGCGGCCATCGCCCGTCCGGAGCGCTTCCAGGCGCGCGCGACGATCACGACGTAATGGCTCATAATCCCGGATGCCCTGGCTGAAGAGCAATCCCTTGATGCGATTGACGTGGAGAACCCGTTCAGCGACCAGCGCCTTTCGTTCCCGGCCAATCCGTCGGCGGTCCTCTTCCTCGGGCGTCGGTATCCTGACCATCGAGCAGACGCGTGGTTCTCCCCGCCTGTAGGCCATCAGCGTGCGGATCAGCGTCTCGCCATCGATGCGATCGGTCTTCGCGCGACGGCGACGGCGCGACACTGCGATCGACGCAGCGTCGACAATGTGACTCTCGATCCAGTCTTCGCGGTCCAGCACCCGGGCGATCCAGAACCCGTCCAGCCCAGATTCCTGGATCACTACCAACGGGTAAAGCTTGCTCTCCCGCGCCTGTGCCTTTTTGCGCAGCTCGGCAAAGCAGGCGAATAGGCCCGCGATATCACCGCCGACGACCGTATGGCGCGACATCTTCTCGCTGCCCGGCGAAAGCGACGTCACCAGCCAGGTCGATTTACTCAGTTCCAACGAGACAAAAATTGCGCCAAGATCGACGCGGATGGCGGCATGTGCCTCAGGTTGATCAGCTGTCATAAGCATGATGGGCCTCCAGAGAAATTTCTAGCGAACCCACTCTGCCACAGCACGGGTCGCTATCCACTCCTCATAGGATCTCTCTAAGTGCCTGCCGCCTATTTGCGTCAGTTCGGGAGGTCTGCTTCTCCGAGCATCGGGCTTGTTCCGGAAAACGGACGGACCTCGCGACGTCATTGTAAGTCGCCTATGATGCGGCATGGAAGCGAGGGCATTTTTTCGGGAAGATGGCGAAGTGGACGCAACGGGGGTTTCGGTCCCGTTGCCTTGGTGGAGCTTCACCAAGACGGCGCTCGCGATCGCTCTGCTACGTCTGTCGGAACAAGGCAGGGTCAGCCTAGACGAAATCGTCGAGGGCAAGCCTTACACGCCCGTCCAACTCCTGCGGCACGAAGCGGGGTTGCCAGACTACGGCTCCCTTCCGAGCTACCATGCTGATGTCGAAGCGAGGCGTTCGCCCTGGTCCGTTGATGATCTATTGAACGCGGTTGAAGCGGATCGACTGCGATATGAACCTGGTCACGGTTGGGCCTATTCAAATATCGGCTACCTAGAGGTCGCCCGATTGATCAAGAAAGCATCGGAGCTGCCCCTAGCCGATGCTCTTGCCGATCTCGTCTTCATTCCCGCCGAACTTGCCACAGCCAGGCTCGTCGTCACTCCGGCAGATTTGGCAGATGTTCGCATGGGCGATGCGGTCGGCTACCATCCGGGCTGGGTCTACCACGGACTGGTCGTGGGAACGGCGATGGACGCGGCCCGCCTTCTTCGCCACTTACTGTCAGGCGATCTTGTCAGACCCCACTCGCTCTCCAGAATGCTCGAACCTAGACCGATCCCACAATTCCGCTCGGAGCTTCTTCCCGATCCGGCATACGGATTGGGACTGATGCTTAGGGCAACGAACATGACGTAATCGCGGGAGCGGTGGCCACCTAAGATGTGGCGGCGATGTTCGAACATCTAGCCGGCTCTACTTTCCATGAAAGAGACGGCAATATCGATCCGGCAGGACGGCAAGAGGATTTGGCGGGGCAAAGTGCGCGTCCGACCCGCAATTGCTCGCGGCGGTGATCCGCAAGCGCGCACCGTATGTCCGGCGGGTCGTGTTCGAGACAGGGCCGCTGTCGGTGTGGTTCTACCATGCGCTGACGGCAGAGGGCCTGCCGGTGATCTGCATCGACGCTCGGCATGCCAAGGCCGCGCTCGACATGGCCGCGAACAAGACCGATGCGAACGATGCCGATGGCCTGGCACATCTGGCCGAGGTCGGCTTCTACCGAGAGGTTCGGGTCAAAGGTTTCGACAGCATGCTGATCCGCACGCTGATCACCGCGCGGCGCCAGCTCCTTAAGATGCGTTTGCAGATATCCAACCAAATCCGTGGGTTGATGAAGACGTTCGGCCTCATCGTGCCCAAGGGCGCCGGCAGCGTGTTCGAGCGCAACGTTCGCGAGCTTCTGCAGGGCGAAGAAAAGCTGGCGCGCATCGTTGTGCCAATGCTTCAGGTATGGAGTGATATCCGATACCAAACAGCAGAGCTGAGCAAGCAGCTGGCCGCGATGGCGCGTGAGGACCAGCACTGCCGTCTGCTCATGTCAGTGCCCGGTGTCGGCACCGTCACAGCCACCGCCTTTACCGCAGCCGTGGAGGATCCGGCGAACTTCAGGAACTCGCGCGCCGTGGGCGCATGGGTGGGCCTGACCCCGAGGCGCTACCAGTCCGGCGAAGTCGATCATGACGGCCATATCTCGCGCCGTGGCGACAATCAGTTGCGCGGACTGCTATACGAAGCGGCCGCGGTCATCCTGAATCGGTCGACGGATACCAGCACCCTGCGAACCTGGGCGTTGGAGCTGAAAGAACGGCTCGGCTTCAAGCGAGCCGCCGTGGCCCTGGCGCGCAAGCTGGCAGTGATCATGCATGCGATGCTCCGGACGGGCGAGCTGTTCGATCCGCACGGAGGAACGCCCGCCGCTGCCTGATCCTGCAGACGCTCGCCTGCGACGATTTCTTCAAGCCATTCAACCGATAGCGTTCTTACAGGACGCACCGAGCCGTCCCTGCCGGGACGTGGTTGAGATCATTCCGCGAAGCGGGAAGCAACTGCCTCGTTTAGCAGATTGCGTAACGAACATAGGAAGATCTCACCTGCGAAACTCATCCTGCGGCGATCAGCTTTGCATCGACCGCGTAGACGACCCTGTACCCGGCATACGAACGAGCATCGGCAAAAAAAGGACGACTGCCTTGCACCTACCCCCTTGACGGTCGGGCGATTAGACGACCCGCTCGGCCATCCCATCGGACACAGCGGAAGTGGTCCAGGCAGTCGGATCGCTGTCTACGCGCAACAGGGGACAACATGCGTCGTTTGGGCGGCTACGGCATCTGGTGTCGATCCAGAGGCGGAAGTCTTTCGAAGTCTGCGGAGCGGCGGCATCTGACGCTTTGGGGCCGGTAGCGGACTGGCAGATCTTTAGTGACGCGGACGATAAAGCGGCCGTTTGCGCAACTGCCTAAGCAGCAGCTATTAGTACGAGATCTCGGATCGGATCGTTGCCGGCCGGTCGTTCAAGCAACAAACCTACGCTAAATCGCGAGGCAGAAAGGCCCGTCGTTGGGACGACCCATCACACTGCTTGGGGTCACACAGCAAATGCGCCCGCACAAATCATTTGTCACTACAGCTTGCCCAACGATAAGTATCTGTTCTAGTTCCGTTCCTATGCAATGGCGAGCACAGATGTGACAACCGAACCGGCATCGATCGACGTCGTGCGGGCGTCACGCGACGGCCATCAATTTCATGAGGCGTGGGCGGCACGGATTGCGCTTGAACTGCTGCCACCCGACACGAGCCTGGCCGCGATCGCGATCGAGGGGTTCGCGGTCGAAGACGCGGCGGAAGTCTCCGACGCCGCCCACGAGATAGCCGACCTGGTCCGCTATCGCGGCGGCCAAACGCTGGTCACCGCGAGCCGGGTCGAGACCCTACAGTTCAAATATTCGATCGCCGCCGCCGATCGGCCGATGCGCGCATCGGAAATGGCGAAGACGTTACGAAAATTTGCAATCGCCGACGCCGATCTTGCCAAGGCGCGGCCGGACGCTACCGATCTGGCGCACTTTGAACTCGTGACAAACCGGCCGATCGATGCGGACACGCTCGCCGCGCTCGCAGCGCTGCGTGCTGGCGACAATCTCGACGGACGCGCAGCGGATCACGCAAGCCAGATTGCGGGTGCGACTGACCTTACCGGCGCGGCGCTGCAGGCCTTTGCGAACAAGCTGACCCTCACTGGCGCGGGCGGCGCCTTGGCCCGGGTCGAACATGCCAATCTTCGCACTCTAGCCTCTTGGTCCGGTGCGACCGACAATCTGAGCCATGCGCGGCTTGCCAATTTGCGCAGGCTCGTGCGCGACCGCGCAGGCAGTCAAGGCCGGGGCGACAACCGAATCGGCCGGGTCGATGTGCTCGGCGCCCTAGATATCGCGCATGAGCGAGACATCTATCCGGTTCGAGCCGCTTTTCCCGACGTCGAAGCCCAGATCGAGCGACCCGTTCTCGACGAGATTATCGATCTCGTTTTCGCCGACCCGCGTGCTCTGCTGATCCACGCGGCGGGCGGTGTCGGCAAGACGGTGCTCATGCAAGCCCTGGCGGACAAGCTCTCGACGTATCACTGCGTCCTGCTGTTCGATGGCTTCGGTGCTGGGATGTGGCGCGAGCCGTCCGATGGCCGGCATCTCCCGCGAAAGTCGCTGCCGCACCTCGCCAACCTGCTCGCCGCCAATGGCCTGTGCGACATCATGCTTCAATCAAGCCATGTCGAGGAAAGCCTCGCGGCACTGCGTGAACGGCTCGCGGCAAGTGTCGCGACGCTGCGCCGGTTCGATGCCAATGCCAATGTCATCCTCGTACTCGACGCGATTGACCATTGCGGCATGCAAGCCAAACGAACCGGAACGGCATCCTTCGCGCACATCCTGCTGCAAAGCCTCAACATCGCCAGCATTGCTGGGGTTCGGGTCGTCGCCTCGTGCCGCACGCATCGCCGCCATGACGCGCAAGGCGACACGCGGTGCCGCGAGTTCGCGGTGCCGACCTTCTCGCGCGAGGAGACAGCAGCGCTGGTGCAGAAGCGCTTGCCCTCGGCGACGTCGAACGACGTGACGGTCTTGCAACGCCGGTCGAACGGGAACCCGCGGCTGCTCGACAATCTTTTGCGGCGAGGCGCACCGTTCGACGTGGCGCGGCCGGGCCAGTCGTCGGAAACGCTCGAGCAGCTGCTGCGCGAACAGATCGAGGCTGCCGAGGAACAGGCCATCGAACGCGGCGCGACCGCGAGCGAAGCGCGCGGTCTGCTGGTGGGCATGGCCATGCTGCCGCCGCCGGTACCGATCGATGAACTGGCGTCCGCCCTCGGGCTTTCGCAGTCGGACGTGGAAAGCTTCGTCACCGATTTGTTCCCGCTTATCGAGCTCACCCCGACTGGGCTGATCTTCCGGGATGAACCGACCGAGACGCTGGTGGTCGAGATGATCGGTGCCGATGCTGCGGCACGCGCCGACCTGATCGCGAGGCTCGATGCACGGCAGGCGCACTCGATTTACGCAGCGCGCGCGTTACCGGGGATCCTCGCTGAAGCCGGCGAGGTCGATGCGTTGGTCACCTTGGCGTTCGACGCGCGGGCGATGCCGAACCTCAGCCGCGTCGCGCATCGCGCGATTCGGCTCGCCCGGCTCAGCGCGGCGATCTCGGCGTGCGCAGCTGCTGATCAGGTCGATGACCTGACGAAACTTACGCTGGAGGCGGCGCGCATCTCGAGCGCAACCGAACGCAGCGACGCCTATCTGCGCGCGCACCCTGATCTGGTCGCCTTGAGCGACGATGCGGAGGCGATCCGGCGATTCCGTGACGATCGATCGACTTGGGCGGGTCGCCGCCATGCCTCGTTGGCAGTGCTCGACAGCTTCAGCGGGGACCAGCACGCCGCGGCGCTGGAATCGGATCGCGCGCTGACCTGGTTCGATTGGTCCTTGCGCGAGAAGCGCGAGGGCCGCGGCACCGATCGCGGCGACTGGGGCAGCCTCGAGGCCGATGCCATCTTTGTGCAGCTGTTGCGCGGCAATGCGGTCAGGATCGACCGCTGGCTCGCGAAGCTGGATGATCGCTACGCCTACGGAATCGCAGCGAAGATGCTCGGCTATGCCGAGCGGCTCGCACGCCTCGGCATCGAAGGCGAGCCCGCGCGGCAAGTCGTGTACGATCTGACGCATTGCCGAAGCCGATCGCCCGCCGTGATCGCAGCCATCGCCGCGCGCCTCGACCTTGATCCGCAGATTCGGCGAACCTTGTATCGGCGTCTTGCGGGCGTGAACGCGGAACCTGCCGAACCCGGCAGCTATCATGATTATCGCCGGGAAGACCAGTTGACCGACGGACTGCTCGATGCCGCGGGCCAAGCTGTGGCACTTGGCTTGGTACGCGACGCACGGAAGATCGTTGCACATGCCGCGGGCCCAGCGCTAAGGGCCTATCAGCTGGACGATCCCTGGCCGCTCAGTGGCAGCCAAGTGACGCAGCATCTCAAAGTTGCGGCGGTCGCCGCGGCGGCGCGGCGGCGCAACACGCATGTGACGGACCTGCTACCGGGCGACATGGCGGAGGTTGTCCCGCCGACAGTGCGTCGACGCGGCCCTGTCGCGTTCGAGCGCAATCTCAGGCAAAAGCTCCAGTCTGCCAAGAACGAGCGCAAGAAGCGCCCGAGCAAGCGGCCGATCGATGCGGAAGAGGCGCGGCGCTGGGAGCAATGCTTGGCAAAGCGCTTGGCGCCGCTGCCGCGATTCGTCGATCAAATCGTTGCGATCCTCAAAGACCCCGATCCTGCACCGGCGATCGCGAACGCACTGACGGATGCGACCGCCGCAATCGCATCGGCTGAAACCTACCCTTACCGGGATCAGCCACGCTTCCTGACGCGGCTCTACCTCGATGTCATCCGCTGGGCGGCAGCATGCCGCGCGCCTTTGGATCAGGCGAGCGGGGCCGGACTGGCCGCGTTTTTGGAGGCATCGCAAACGCAGGTCGTTGCGAACTGGATCGGAATGATCGCCTTGCTGGCGCGCACCCCCGCAACCCAAACCTCGGCACTGCGGCTCGCACGCCTGGCTGAACCGATCATCTGCGCGGACACCGACGTCTCGGCACAAATCCAGGGCTATGGTTCGCTGGCGCGGGCGCTGTTGCCGGTTTCGGTGGAGGAGGCTCGGCCCTATTTCCGCATTGGCCTCGAACTGGCGGATGCGGTGGGGTCTGATGACCAGGAGCGGATCGGCGATCTGATCGAGTTCGCCGCGCAATATTCCGGTGAGCCATTGTCGCCGGAGATTGCGCACGCCTTTGTGCGGCTCGTTGAGCTCAATATCCCGGATGAGGCGGAGGCGCTCGACTGGCGCCGTTTCACAACCGCGCTGACCAACATTGCAGGGCCAGCGGGTCTGGCACCGCTCGCGCGCATGGCCGATCGCGAAAAGATCGGCATGGGCTGGACCTTGCCGCCAATGCTCAAGGCGCTTGTCGAACGTAACCGACTGACCCCCGCGCTTGCCGCGGGTCTTATCGGCGTCGCGCGTTTTGAAGCGACCTGGAACTGGTTTCCGCCTCAGGTCGCGCAGGTCATCTTACCGCGTCTCGCTAACCCCGCGCGCGAGCGCTTTGCGCAGGCCTTGCTCGTCGAGCTCGATCGTGACGATGGCGCAACCCTTCGTTCCGAGGTCCTGTACCAGTACAAGCGCCTGTTCGATGCCGAGCTGCCGAGCGACTCGCCGGTTCGAGCGCGCATCGACGCCTTTGCGACGGCAAAGGCGCGCCAATCGAGTTTGCCCGAGGCAACTGCGTCTGAGCAGCCGGCCGAAATGCCCGCATTTCTGAGAGATGTGACGATGGTCACGCCAGCCGCGCTACGTGCTGCGATCGACGAAGCGGCAGCGACGTTCAGCGGGAACCGACCGACCGACGGCTTCATCCTGCAGAGCTTCGTGCCATCAACGACCGACCCAGCACCACGCATGGCCTTGCTGAACGCGGTCGCCGCTGACGACCTGCTGCGCTTCCAGGACAAGGTCTGGTTTCTCGAGGGCGCGCGCGAGCACTGGCATGGCGCCTCGCGCGCACTGGACGAGGCGCTTGATGGCGCCGCGATCCGTGTCGCGTTGCGGCACGTCGACGACGTCGTCCGATCGGGCGACAGCTGGCGCCGCCCCCTGGCGCGGATCGCTCATCTGGCCGGAACAAAGCGCGACGAACTGGTCCGGGAGGTGCTCAAGGCGCTGCCGGGTCAAGGCGTGGATATCTCCAGCGACTTCTGGATGGCCTGCGCCATCATTCTGGCTAAGTCGGCTTCCGCGCAGGCGATTGGAGATGCGCTCGCTCGTTATGCCGCACAATCAACCGCACTCTTCCCGGACACGATCGGCGATGGACCTTATTCGAGCGCGTTCGCGGTCGACGGCGGCACACCCAACATCGTTGCCGACCTGCTCTGGATGCGATTGGGCTCACCCGATGCCGGCGATCGCTGGCGAGCGGCGCACGCGGTCCGGGCGCTCTGTGCTGAAGGTGAGCACCAGATTCTTGCGCATTTGTTGAATGCTATCGAGCGCAGCTCGGCCGGCGCCTATCAGGATCAACCTCGGCCATTTTTTCATCTCCACGCTCGCACCTGGCTGCTGATTGCGGTTGCCCGCATCGCTGCGGAGACGCCTGTGGCAGTCGCGCCGCACCGGGCGACGCTTGAGGCGATCGCCACGAGCGACGCCTTTCCCCACGTTCTGTGCCGCCATTTCGCGACAGCGGCGCTGCGTGCGCTGACGGCAAGCGGGCAGATCGCCAATGCCGCCTCCTATGCCGCATGGCTCGACACGCTCAATCGCCCGGCGCTTCCCCCGCAGCCGCGCACCTCGCACCGGCCCGGCTTCCACAGCGCGCGTCCCGACGACAGGCCTGAACCGCAGCCGCGCTTTCACTTCGACTATGATTTCGACAAATATCAGGTCGACCCGCTCGGCAGCGTATTCGGTCTGGCCAAATGGGAAGTTTCCGACACCACCATTGCCTGGATCCGCCGCTACGACACGACGGTCGGATCGATGTATGATGGACCGAGTAGTCGGTGGTCGCGCGATGACGTGCGCTACGGATCGAGCACCTTTCCACCGGTGGATCTTCATGGTGGCCAGTTGGCATGGCACGCCCTCATGCTTGCCGCTGGTCAATTGGCTCGCGAGCGTCCGGTCAGCGGCGAAGCGTGGGAGCAAGCACCTTGGGACAGCTGGCTGTCGGAGCGCTTGCTCTCGCGCGACGACGGCCGCTGGTTGTCTGAAGGAACCGATTTGTTCCCGGTCGAAATTGCCGAGCCGGTTTTGCGGTACGAATCGAAAGCAGGCGACCAGGTGTTGGTGACGCCGCATCCCCTCGACCTTCTCCCGCTCGCCGGCTTCGCTGACACGCTGGTTACGCCCGAGCGCCTTCTGGTGAGCGCGAGCTGGGAGTCGTGTGACGGCCTCGATGTCACAATCGGATCGCAGTTGGTCGATCAAAGAAGAGCTCGTGCCGTGGCCCATGCGGTCTACTCGGCTGATCCCTTCTTCGCGTATCTCCCGACCGACGACGAGGGGGAAGACGCGCATGATCGGCGCGATCCGAGCGAACGCGCATTGCTGACGCGATGGCTGGCGGGCGACGGGCACAGTTATACCAAGCTCGACAGCCGCGACCCTTACGGCTTCGCCACGGCGCTTCAACGTGCGCGCCCATCCGCACCGACGGTGACCAAGATGCGGCTCCAGCAGGCTGACCCATTCGCCCGCAATTGGACCGACCCTGGAGGCAAGGCGATTTTCACCGCCGAGGCCTGGGGAATGCGCTCAGGTCGCGGTCGGCATGAGACCGAACGCGGCGGGACGCGGCTTTCTGTTGATCGAGACGCGCTGGTGGCGATGCTGAAGGCGCAGGATCAGGCGTTGCTGATGCTGATCAAGGTGCGGCGCTATGTTGAGAAGGATCCGAACGATGACCATTTCCGGCACCAGATGCTGGCGGTGATCGTTCGGCCGGAGGAGCCGCTCGAATTAGTGTTCACCGTTCCACCGCGCTTGCGAGCCGCCATCGCGAAGCTCGGGCACTATGAGCGCGGCGAGTTCGCCGATCGCTTCGCAGCGGTGGAGGCGCTCGGCGTTCCCCGTCGACAATCCTGGCCGCGCGGCCGCGCGCGGCGCGCGAGACCGCTGGCCGGAAGCTGAGCACGACATGCTGCAGATCAATACGGGGAAGCTCTATGCGCGCGGCGTAGGTCGGACCAACCAGCTCCGCGGCGTGCTCTATTCCAACCTCGAACTCTGCTACGGCTATGACGTGGCGACAGCTGCCGGGACGCTGCGGGAAACCGACGGCATGCGCGGCAATCGCGCGATCGTATATGAGATCGAGGAGCGTATCGAGCAGGCAGAGGTCGGCCCTGGTTTCCTAATCTCGCACACGATTGGCCCGTTCCTGATCGACTTTGCCGCGCTGGCGACATTCGGCCTGCGCGCGATCGTCTCTCCAGATCCAGCGGTGGTCGACCGGCTGACCTCGAAGGCGCCGGGTCTGGCGTCGTACGACCCGCCGAGCAAGTTCATCCGGCGATATTTTGATGAACGGATCGCACTGCAGGAAGGCGAGATTGCGCGCTTCAAGGAGCTCGTCGATCAGCTGCTCGCGCTAGATCGACGCCATTTTCTTGGCGCGATGCGCGCGATCCGGACTTTCGTGACTGCGCTCCACCGCATGCGCGATGATCTGGCGCTCGCATATACGCTGCTCGTGTCAGCGGTAGAATCGCTCGCGCAGGAGTTCGATGGGTACACGACCAGCTGGAAAGATGTTGACGAACGCAAGCGTGTACCTGTGGACCGGGCTTTGGCAAAGGCGTCAAAGCGTACCGGCAACGCAGTTCGCGAGGCTATACTTGGTTCGGAGCACGCGTCACTGGCACGGCGCTACCGTGCCTTTGTTCTCCACCATGTCGATCGCGACTATTTTCGCGCACCGGACCTGATCGCAGGCGCCGCCATCGCTCGGCATGAACTAGGTGAGGCGCTGCGTCAGGCTTATGTGCTCCGCTCACGCTATGTCCATAATGTCCGCCAATTGCCGGACGCGATCACGCTGTCGGACGGCGATCGCGAGGCGGCCGAGGTGGATCGTCGTCCGGTCCTGAGCTTCCAGGGGCTGGTCCGCCTCACTCACCATGTGATCACGGCGTTTATCGCCAACGGTCCGACGACCACACACGAGCCTTATAACTATACGCGTGAGCAGGCTGGGGTGGTCATGGTCCCGCTTGCCCCGGAGATGTGGGTCGGCATGCCGCTCATGAGCGCGAAGCAGGCTCGACAACGGCTTGAAGGGCATCTTGAGCAGCTTGTGCCTGTGCTCATGAACGCGCCAAACGCGACCGTCACGGATCTGCGACCGATCTTTCCGGATATGGAGCGGCTGGCAAAGTCCTGCGCCAAGCTGGAGCGTTCCCAGCTGCTAACGCTGTATGCACTATTTGCGCGTCTGATTCCGAAGCACGATCACTCCGCCAAGCTGGACGCGTTGATCGAGCAGCACATGGATGTCATCGGAGCGCCAAGCAGCGAGGCGCTCGTCGCTCGCACGATCTTCGGCATGCTTGAGGCCTGGTCGATCGATGTGCATCGCGAGGCGCTAGAGCAGTATATTGCTGCGCGCGTGACGCCTTCAGGATTGCAGGCGCCGAGAATTTTGGAGGCTGCTATGTGCTTGGCGCTTGCTGAACGCTTTCGCGTAGCGCGTCGTTACAAGGAAGCGCGGGAATGGGTCGGATTCGCCGTCGAAGCTTGTCCAGGGCACCAAGCCGTTCGCGATCTTGAGGAGCGTTTCTCGTATCGTAAGCGCGTTGACTGGCAGAACGCGTTGATGCCGCGTTTGGCGCTTCGTCGGGCACCAAAGCACAAGCCAAGTCCTTCGGCGATTAGTGATAGTTCCGCTGAGCTATAGCGAGTGAAGCTTGATCGAGGAGATGGCACGTCGAGCCTTCGAAGCTGAGCGCAGGCGCGCGCGCAAACACATATCCGAGCTCCCGTCGGTCTCACGACGAAAGACGCAGTCTAACGAACGGCCGGTTTGAGGGAGTCAAAATGCACGCCGGAATGGCTGAAAAGGGGCGCCGCGCACTGCCATCCCCTGTGTGGAAGTAGAGGTCGGCCTGGGTGCCAAAGCCTTCCGTAGGGGATCATTTGCAGAAGTGCTGGAGCCGCACAAAGAGGGGAAGGCTAAGAGGGAGGTCAAATTTGCGCGTAGAACAACCTGAGGTCATTCCTCTTCTTGGTCATTAGGTTCGCCAGACCATATGAGAGAATACGAGGGAAATGGATTGGCGAACCAGCTGCTAACATATTGATTGTCTGTAGGAAACGTTGACCCTCAGCGACTAACATAATCGTTATCCGTCAATAGCTTACAAAGCGGTTCTCCCCTCACAGATCGAGCAGCGCGAGGCGCGTATCCTGCCCCAGGGCAGCCAGCACGATGTCATCGACATCTTCGCCTATGCCACCGAGTGCTCGATGGAACGCTGAGGCGTGGGCTTCTCTGTTCGGCTTGCCTTTGGTCATGGTCTTCAACCACTGAAAAGGAAGCCTTTGATAATCGATCCTGAGTTAATCCAGAGGTGCGCGATCTGTCTGCGAGAACGAATTTCTGAATTCCTTTCGAAGCAGCTTTGCGGCGGGCGGATACTATGTTCGCCCGCCGGGTGATTGGGTAATTCAAGCCTGCTTGGCGGGCTTGAGCAGATCGCTAAGACCCACGCGGTGCAGCATCTCTGCACGCAGCCGGTCGAGCACACCGAAGCCGATATTTGCGCCATCGTCGGTCGGGTCGTAGTGAATGCGGAACGGGCGCTCGCCGAAGGGCGTATCGACGGCCTGCACGATCAGATCCGCGACCGGTGCGGGCTCGGCGTCATCCGGCACGATGTCGGCAAAGGCCTTCTGCACGGTCTCGCTGAAGCCGGCATAGGGACCGTCCGCCTCGTATTCGGCGAGCCGGGCCGCGTCGGCCGGGCTGCCGGAATGGGCGAAGTGGTTTGTGCCCTTTGTGAAAGCGCCGGGGACCACGATGGTGGTCTCGATACCCCAGCGGGCGAGCTCGCGGGAATACTGGACGGCCAGCGAATCCATGGCTGCCTTGGCGGCGAAATAAGGCGAGAGGTAGGGCGGGGTGCCGCCAGCCGAGCTGGAACTGGATACCCAGACCAGCAAGCCTTCGCGGCGAGCCCGCATGTGGGGCAGGACGGCACGATTGACCCGCTGCGTCCCCAGCACGTTGACATCGTATTGCTGGGCGAACTGCTCCGGCGTGAAAGCTTCGGCCGGGCCGAACATCATATGCCCGGCATTGTGCACCACGACATCGATCTGGCCACTTTTGGCGATGATCTTGTCGATTGCCGCGCCGACGGAGGGTTCGGACTGGACGTCCAGCTCGATCGGGCGCAGGTCTATGCCTTCCTTGTCCGACAGCTCGACGAGCTGGGCGCCATTGCCGGCGTTGCGGCCAGCGACATCACGCATCGAGGCGTAGACGGTGTGGCCGGCGCGGGCGAGGGCTTCGGCGGTCAGGCGGCCAAAACCGCTGGATGATCCGGTGACGAGGGCAATTTTCTTGCTCATGGCGAATATCCTTTCGTCTATTGTGAGCAACTGGGGGAGATGGCGGTCGGTCAGATGACGCCGCCGTTGGCGCGCAGCACCTGGCCGTTGATCCAGGCGCCGTCAGGACCGGCGAGGAACGCGACCGTGTTGGCGATATCTTCGGGCTGGCCAAGGCGTTCGAGCGGGGCGAGCTTGGTCAGGTTGTCGATCACCGCTTGCGGCTTGCCGTCGAGGAAAAGCGCCGTGGCCGTCGGCCCGGGCGCAACGGCGTTGACGGTGATGTTGCGGCCGCGCAGTTCCTTGGACAGCACATGCGTCATCGCTTCGATCCCAGCCTTGGTCGCGGCATAGACGCCATAGGTCGGCTGGTAGAGCCCGACGACGCTGGACGACAGGTTGATGATGCGGCCGCCAGACCGCAGGCGACGGCTGGCCTCGCGCATGGTGTTGATGCTGCCCTTGAGGTTGATCGCGATCTGATTGTCGACAAAGGCGTCGTCGCCGTCGGCGATCGTGGCCAGCTTCATGATGCCTGCATTGTTGACCAGCACGTCGACCCCGCCGAGCGCGGCTTCCGTGGTGTCGAACATGCGATAGACAGCAGCGGCATCGCTGACATCGGCCTGGGCGGCAATGGCGCGGCCGCCGGCGGTCTCGATGTTGTCGACGAGCTGGCGTGCAGCGTCTTCGCCGCCGGCATAGTTGACGACGACGGTGAAGCCGTCCTTTGCCAGTCGCTGGGCGATCGCCGCACCGATCCCGCGAGAGGCACCGGTGACGATCACGACCTTGTTTTTGGAAGTGGTCATTTTCGTTCTCCATTCTGGTTTCGCGCTCAGCGCGTCTTGACGAGAACAAACATGACCTCTTGAAGCCGCCATATAATCGGGCATGATCCGGTATCATTTGCCGGGGAATGCGAACAATGGATCGGTTCGAGTCGATGCGGATCTTCACCCGTGTAGCGGAGCGGCGCAGTTTCACCCGGGCGGCTGAGGATCTGGTCATCCCCCGTTCAACGGTGACGGATGCAGTCAAACTGCTTGAACAGCGGCTGGGCGTGCGCCTTCTGGAGCGCACGACGCGCGTGGTGCGTCCGACGCTCGATGGCGAGGCCTATTATCAGCGTTGCGTGCGGCTGATCGCCGACCTGGAAGACGCGGAGGCCGGGTTCAGCAGCGCGAAGCCATCGGGCCTATTGCGTGTTGACGTCCACGGCACGCAAGCCCGTCATTTCCTGCTTCCGGCACTGCCGGCGTTTCTCCAGACCTATCCGGAAATCCAGTTGCATATCAGCGAGGTCCATCAGCCAATGGACATTGTCAGGGAAGGCTATGACTGCATCATCCGGGTTGGCGAACTGACCGACAGCTCGCTCATTCAGCGCAAGCTTGCCGAGCTCGAGCGCGGCACCTTCGCCAGTCCAGATTATCTTGAGCGGTTTGGTGTGCCGCAAAGCGTCCAGGATCTAAAAAAAGGACACAGGATGGTTGGCCTTCTTTCGCCGGATCAACCAGCCGTCGCGCCATTCGCATTCCAGGTCGCCCGCGAGACAGAAACGATCCTTCTGCCCTCTGATATCACGGTCACGGGTCCGGAAACCAATGTCGCATCCGCTTGTGTGGGTCTGGGTATCATTCAGGTGCCTCGCTACCGGGTTGTGTCGGAACTAGCGCGCTCAGTTCTGGTCGAGATTTTGTCGGCGACGCCCCCACCGCCCATTCCCGTTCATGTGCTCTACTCACACACGCGTCAATTGTCGCCGCGGCTGCGCGTCTTTCTGGAGTGGGTCGCTGTCCAATATAGACAGGAAAGTCGTCGCCAGAACCACTAGAGCTCGCTGCGATGCCGCGCAGCGCGCTCCTTTGAAGGCAAGCGCTAGCGTGGGTAGTAGAGCGAGAAGCCATCGAATGGCTGCGTCCAGTCCTCGAGCAGGCGAGTCAGCGCGCGAGTGGCGTAAAACGGTTGCGCCTCAGTTACTTCCACATATGCGACATTTTATTGCTTGACGCATTGCGGGTTTCATCAATTGGGCGCTATGGCCATGCCACGAATTACCGCTGGTCGTACCTTCACTCTGTCGAACCAGCTCTTAACCGCGAGATAGTCGTCAAGATTGGTTCGGTGCCGCTCGAACCGAGCTACCCACGGAAAGATCGCGATGTCAGCGATCGTGTACTCTTCGCCTGCAACGAACTTCTGCTTTGTCAGCTGAGCATTCAGGACACGATAAAGCCGCTGGGTCTCGTCATTATAGCGCTTGATCGCATAGGGGATCGCCTCGTCCATGAGGTTGAAGTGATGTGCCTGCCCCAGCATCGGACCGAAGCCCCCCATCTGCCACATAAGCCAGACATCAACCTTAGCCCGCTGTCGTTCCTCTTCCGGGTAGAAGCGTCTGAACTTTCGGGCGAGATAGAGCAGAATCGCCCCGGATTCGAATATCTGGATCGGCGCGCCGTCTGGTCCCTCTGGGTCGACGATGGCAGGGATGCGGTTGTTTGGCGCGATTGCCAGAAAGTCGGGCTCGAATTGTTTACCTTTCGTTATGTCGATGAAGTGGACATTGTAAGGGATGTCCAGTTCCTCGGCCATGATCGTGGCCTTCCGTCCGTTCGGCGTGGTCCAGTAATAGATGTCGATGCGTTGTGTTTGGGTCGTCACATCCATTTCCCCTGAACGATGGTGTCCGGAGCTCTATTCACTCCCATCCCAAGGCGGCAAGAACTTGCAAGTGCCAGAACTTGCTCACCAGAACCGATCAAAATCGGGCCTTCGACGCTCCGAGAAAGCGCGGATGCCTTCCTGCCACTCCTCGTGCGGCACCTCGGTCGGGGACACTCGTACGCCTTTCCAGTCCGTACTTTCGTACTTGTTGATGTATTCCTTCGAGACACGCAGCGCGCCCGGCGAGACCTCCACTGCGATCTTCTCGGCAAAGTCAAGCGCTAACGACAACGCCTCTCCGGAGCTGACCAGTTGCGTTGCCAATCCGATCTCGGCTGCCTCCGCCGCTTTCACGCGGCGTCGCGAAACGATCATCTCCAGCGCCTTGCGGGGTCCGACGATGCCGCTCAAACGCGCCAGCGCCGTGTTTGGGACGACACCCAGCCCGATCTCCGGGAGGCAAAAAAAAGCGTCCTGCTCCGCGAACACGACATCGCAGCTTAGTGTCAGTTCCACTCCTCCACCCAACGTCGGGCCGTTCACCGCGGCGATAACCAGCCGCCGCTCCTCGGCTAGCGTCTGAAAGAGGGTGACCGGATCCGTCTCCGGGTCGTTAGCGGCCATCCAGCCGCCAGCGAGATCGTTCACGTTTGCGCCGGCGCAGAACACCGACCCCGCTGCCGCTATCACGATCACCCGCGCGCCTTGAGACCGCGATCGGATGATAGTGTCAACGAAACCTCGCACGATGCTGCGCGAAAGAGCGTTTCGATGCGCGACATCATCGAGGGTCAAAAGCAGAACATGGCCTCGCAACTCACTTCTGAACCCCGAACTATTCTCAGAAGTCTCAGTCATTTATTCACCTGCCAGTTGGATTTAGGATGGGACGGGGCATCGAAGCCGGCCGCAGAAGGAACGCGCGCACCGGTTCCGGTACACGCGTGGGTCGCCCGGTTTTGGCGTTCGTCAACACGCATGTCCCCTCGCAATCCGCGACCAACCGGCCGTCGGCGAAAACAGCTTGCGCCATCCTCAGCGAGGAATTCCCGATGCAAATGACGGTTGAGCCAATCTGAACCCAGCCCGGAAAATGCAGTTCGGACCTAAAGTTTATCGACAAACTCGCGATCAGGACGTTGTAGTCATCCCGCCCGTTTGGACAGGCCGATAAGGCATCATCCATGATCTCGGTACGGCCGGCTTCCAGGTAGGTGCTGACGACACTGTTGTTGACGTGTCCGAACCGATCGGTGTCCGCGTTCCTGATCTTCTCGGCCGTCCAAGAACAGAATTGATCGCGCGACGCCGTCATCAGGAAACCTGCCGAGTCTGACCACGCCAATAGGGGGTACGCAGAGCCTTCTTATCGATCTTGCCATTGAAGAGACGGGGAAGGTCGCCAAGGAAATCCACGCTTCGTGGCTTCTTGTAGCTGGCGATCGACTTGCGGCAGTGTTCGATAAGTTCCTGCTCCGTGGCACATGTCGCCTTTCGAAGAACCACGCAGGCCTTGACGGCTTCGCCCCATTGTTCGTCCGGAACCCCTATCACTGCGACATGTTCGACCGCGGGGTGGGTCAGAAGCGCTTCCTCGACTTCGCGCGAATAAATGTTCTCGCCGCCCGAGATGATCATGTCCTTCTTGCGATCGGCCACGAAGAGAAAGCCTTCTCGGTCAAAGAAGCCCATGTCACCGGTGTGGAACCAGCCGTCGTTTATGACCTCTGTGGTAACGACATTATTGTTCCAGTAGCCCTGCATAAGGGCGCCGTCGCGAACGAGGATGTGTCCGATTTCGTCGGCTGGGCAATCACTGCCGTCGTCGGATACGACTTTGATCTCCACGCCCAGGAACGGCTGGCCGGCCGACGCGAGGCGCCTGGTCTGATCATCCGGCCCGTCCAGGATGTGCTGGTGCGGGTGCAAGATCGTCGCGTTTATCGATTCCGTCAGTCCGTAAATCTGCGCCAGGATCGGCCCGAACCGTCGCATCGCCCGCCGTAACAGCGTCACGTTCATTGGTGCGGATGCATAGCAGATGTAACGAAGACTGCTTAGATCGTGATGATCGAGATTAGGCGATTCGAGGAGAGAATGGATCATCGCCGGCGCGAAATGCGCGCAAGTAATCCTTTCCGCGCTAATCCGGTCCAGAATCGCATCAACGTCGAACGACCGCTCAAGATAGATCGTGGCGCCTCGGTAGGTCCAACCAGCCATCAATGACTTGCCGCCGATATGGAAGAGAGGCATTACGACCAACATGCGGTCAGTCTGGTAGACGTTGCTTTCGAGGCTGATTGCTCTGGCGCCATGTAGAAACCCTTCGTGGCCGACCATGACCCCCTTCGGCTTCCCCGTCGTGCCGCTCGTATAGATGAGGTAGGCCGTGTCGTTTGGCTTGGCCCGCATTGCCGGCAAAGTTTCCGAACTTTCGGCGAGAACCTGTTCATATTTCTCCGCCCAATCGGCTCCCGGCCCAATCGAGATGCGGCGCGCTTGACCAACGAGCAGATCGCTGACGGCTTCGACCTGTTCGGCGAACTGGGCCTCGAAAATCAGCACCTCCGGCCGGCAGTCCTCCAGGATCGCCCGGAGTTCCGGTACGGCCAGGCGCCAATTCAGGTTGACGATGATGAAGCCGGACAGTTCTCCGGCACCAAAAGTCTCGACGTACTCAATGCAGTTCTGCGCAAGGATCGCCACACGCGCCTGACGCGCTAAGCCGCGTTGCGCCAAGGCGTTGGCTAGCCTGCTGCACCGGGCGAGGTGGGCCCGGTGCGTTCGCCTTTGCCCCTCAAAAACGTAGCCGATCTTGTCCGGATACAACCGAGCGTTCCTAACGAGGATTTCCCCTATGACCATCGTTTCATTCCTGACTATTATGGGAGGTGAGGCGGGCGTCTGGGCCGACACAGGGTGTCGCTACTGGTTGAGCACACGCCTGGCGATTTGGATTCGCTGCATCTCGGACGTTCCTTCACCGATCCGAAAAGCGCGCGCATCTCGGTAGAAGCGCTCGATCGGCAACTCGCAGGAATAACCCATGCCGCCGAATATCTGGAGCGCCCTGTCGGTTACACGCCCTGCCATCTCGCTGGCGTAGAGCTTCGCTCGGGAAGCTGCCAACTGAAATCCCCGGGGGTTCTTCTCGGCCGTTTCAGCTGCCTGGTAAGCCAGAGCCCGGGCGGCGCTCAGTTCGACGTCGTTGTCGGCAATCATGAACTGAATTGCCTGATGTTGGTCCAACGTCTTGCCGAATGCCGCGCGCTCTTTGACGTACGTGCATGCCATGTCGTGAGCGCGTTGCGCGATGGCCAGGGAACGGTACGCGGAGAACAGGCGGTCGTGGTTGACTGAGGCCATCATCGCGAGAAAGCCGTCTCCGGGGCGGCCAATCACATGCGAATCGGGCACAAAGCAATCTTCCAGCACGAACCCATTCAGATGGTATCCGCGCCACCCCATCTTCGCGAACCGGGTCATGGCCCGGACGCCCGGATTGGTGCGCTCGACGATGAAAGTCGTCAGCCTTTTCTTCAAAGGCGCAGCTGGATCGGTGGCCGCCAGGACCAGGATGTAGTCCGACGTTTCAGCGTTCGAGATGAACTGCTTAGCGCCGCTCAGGATCCATCCGTCATTGGTCCGGGTGGCGCGCGTTTTGATGCTGGCGACGTCGGATCCGGCATCCGGTTCTGTAAGAGCGTAGGTGAAAGTCTTGGATCCGTTCAGCACGTCCGGCAGCAACCAGTCCTTCTGCTCAGCGCTCAACAAGGTGAGAGACATCGGCAGATTGCCGATGGTCTCCGAAAGCGGCATCGAGGTGTAGCCAACCTCCTCCATGATCGCGGCCTGCGTCGGGACCGAGAAACCTGGTCCGCCGCAGGAATCCGGGAGATTGAAGCCGTAGATGCCGAGAGCCACCGCTTTCGACCGAAGCTTCCTTGTCACCTCGTGGTCGACGTCATCCGCATCCTCGATTCCTTGCTCGAGGGGAACCAGTTCCTTGTGCACGAAACTACGCACCGTGTTGCGGATCATCTCTAGTTCTTCGGTCGTCGCTTCAGACATGTTTCCTCCATTGCCGCGAGCAGGTATGCGGCCCCATCGGTTTTTGCAGTCGACCTTCAGGTCACCGCGGGTTCAGGCTTGCTGGGAATGCAATCGAGACCGGCGGGATCTCAGTTTTGCGTTACGGCCATAACAGTCATCTCCAAGAGAATGCCGGGAATCGGAAGTTCACCGCCTCGGATGACCGTCCGAGCGGGCTTGTTCGCGCCCATCATCCGCTTGTAGACATCGTTGAACGGAGCCCAATACTCGTTGGACGGTATCAGCACCTGCACATTGACAACGTCGCTTAAACTGCTGCCCGCTTCCTCCAGAACTGCCCGGACGTTCCGCAGAACCTGCAGCGCCTGTGCTTCCATTCCCTCAGGAAATTTCGTTTCGTCAGCGCCCGGGATCACAGGTAGCTGGCCCGATACGAAGATCATATTTCCGACCCGTACCGCTTGGGCGTAGTGACCACGGGGGCGTGGAGCGCCGTCAGTTGAAACGTAGGCCTTTTCCATGACGGAATCTCCTCTATTCGGGCCGGGCGTGGCGGGTCGCTTCGTCTTCGATGCGGAAGTATATTTCTTCTGCCATCGGATTGCGGAACTCCTCCAGAACGTGTCCAACCAGACCTATGGCGCGAGCCGCCACCGCGAGGCCGCGGCAGGTGTTCCAGGCTAGGCCGAATTCCGACGCGATGGCCCCCATCGCCCCTGTCACATTGACCGGCAGTGGACGACCGAGTTGCGCGGTCGCAACCGCCGAGACCTCGTTAATCAGCGTGACGTAGTGCCCGGAATATTCAGTCTCCTCGGCGACAGCGAACAAGGCCGGTGCGCGCGGATCGATCGGCTTGTGAAAAGGGTGCCCGATCCCGGGGATGGGTTCCTTGCGCGTGCGGTAGTCGTCCACGAGGCGCTCTGCAATCTCTCGCATATCGCCCTCCGGACCGCCGCCCAGCGGAATGGCCGATTGCAGCATGCGCGCGGCGTTGTCGAGGGAACCGGCGAAAACCGAACCGAGTCCCAAAAGCCCGGCCGCGATTGCCGCCTGTACCGCCTCTGGCGCGCCGCACAAGGTCATGCGCGTGGCAAGCGAAGAGGGCGTTATGCCGTGCTCGACCAGAACGACCATCATCGCGTCGAACATGCGGGCTTCCCGCTGATCGGGCAGGCGACGAAAGACCTGCAGGAAGGTCATCCGACCCAGATCCACCTTTCCGATTATCTCCTCGCAAAGGTCGAGCCCATGGATTGAAATTTTCGATGGGGTTGCCCAGGCTATGTCCGTTCTGATTTCGGATTTCCGCTTCATTTGGATTTCCTTCCTGCCAACGGCTGATTGATCGGGCTATTGGACCGGCTGTCGAGCCCGCCGGGCCCTGCGTGACGCGCGATCCTGTTGCTGCGAAGTGTCGTTGCCGCCCGTTTCGCCCATCGGTTCCAGCTGGACCAGGAGCTTTCGCAAGAGGGCCGCGAGCGTGGCGCGCTCCTGAGGCGCCAGCGGTTCGAGCAGGGCCCTTGCCGCCGAAAAATGCACTTCGATCGCTTTGTTCGCGAGTTCCAATCCGGCCGGCGTGAGTTCCACGAAGATCGATCGGCGATCATCGGTGCCCGGTTTGCGAACGATCAGACCAGCCTGCTCAACACGGTCAAGCCGGTTGGTCATCGCTCCCGAGGTCAAGAGGCACGCCCGATTCAAGTCGATCGGTCGAAGATGGTAGGGCGGACCGGACCTGCGCAAGGTCACTAGCACGTCGAAGGTTTCCCAGTTCAAGTCAAGCGGCTGAAGCCAGCCATCCACTTCGCGCCTCATGTGCTCGCTGATCCGCCGCACCCGGCCCAACGTTTCGATGTGGGAGGCGTCGAGTTCTGGCCACTCGACGGCCCATTCGCCCACCATCCCGTCTATTACATCTTTGCTCATTGTTCGCTTCACATAAAGTTAGTTGACATCAATTTAACGCACGTATAGCTTCTAGGGCAATGGGGAATTGACTGCAACAAAAATAATGATTGGGAGCTCACGATGATATCTCGTCGTTCACTGCTAGCAGCGTCTGCGATGACGCTGGCTGCGCCCCACATCCTTCGCCCCGCTTCGGCAGCGTCCCGCACCAGGATTCGGGTCGCATCCGTGATCTCGGCCGCCTGGCTGCCGCTGTGGGTGGCACAGGACGAGGACATCTTCGACAATGCCGGCCTGGAGGTCGAAATCCAGACTGTCCAGAACCTCTCGACGACGATCGGTGCATTGGGGCGCCAACTGGAAATTTCCGGCGCCACCACGATCGATATCGTCAAGGCAGCGGCCGGCGGCCTGGATGTCGTCGGGATCAGCGGCAACACCATCGAAACCTCGGCCAATCGTCAGATGCGGCTGGTGGGCAGGAAGGGTGCCGGTATTCAGGGCATCGCCGACCTGAGGGGACGCACGATCGGAACCCCCTCAATCAACGGCGCCATTCACGTAGCGACGTTGCTGGCTCTCAAGGAATCCGGAATCGATCCCAAGGGCATCCGGTTCGTCGAGATGATGTTTCCCAACATGGCGGACCAACTCACAGCCGAGCAGGTCGATGCCGTCGAAACGGTGGAGCCGTTCGTGAGCATGCTTCTCGCCGCCGGCCACCAGGATCTCGGGGATCCCATGCTCAACGTCGGTGATCCGGTCACCCTCACTTGCTGGATGGCAGGAGGTGAATGGGCGCGGAACAATGAGGCGGCGATCGCGAGTTGGCGGGCCTCCCTGGATGAGGCGCGCGCGTATATCGAAGCGAATGACGGACCTGCGCGATCGATACTCGAGAAATGGACCAAGCTTCCATCATCGATCGTCGATCAAATCCGACTGCCGTCTTACAGCACGGCGCTGAACGCGGCGGATGTTGCTGCTTGGATCAAGGCAACCCGCGATGCCGGCCAAATACCCGGCGATCGCGAGCTTGATCCCGCAACGCTCGTGGCCGGATGAGTCCAGCCAAGCGAGGATGGTGATGGCACAGCCTGCTTTTTGCTGCGAACGGGTCCGGATCGAACTTCCCGGAGCCAACGGCACGCTTCGTCTCATCGACGGGCTCGATCTGGAGATCGATCGGGGCGATTTCGTCTCAGTCCTGGGAGGTTCGGGAACCGGCAAGACGACGCTCCTGCGCGTACTTGGCGGACTGACGGCCTATTCAGCGGGGATCGTCCGCTACGAGGGAGAAGTTGTCTCGGGACCGCCGCCAGGGACGGGCATCGTCTTCCAGGATTACGGGCATGCGCTTCTGACGTGGCGTACCGTCAGGCGCAACGTCTCGCTGGGGATTGAAGCCCGCATGCCTGAAGCCGAAGTCGCGCGGCGGGTTGGCAAGGCCCTGCAGATGGTCGATCTGGAGCAATCACGGGACGAATACCCCTGGCGGCTATCCGGCGGTATGCAGCAGCGGGTGCAGATTGCTCGCTCGTTGGCGATGGAACCCTCCGCGCTGTTGATGGACGAGCCCTTCGGCGCGCTCGACGCTATGAGCAAGGCTGCCCTCCAGGATCAATTGCTAACGGTTCAGCGGGAAACGGCCGCAACGATACTGTTCGTCACCCATGACATCGAAGAGGCTATTTATCTGAGCGATCGCATCATCGTCCTCAATGGACGCCCGGCCAGAATTCGTCTGGATCTGAAAATCGACCTTCCACGCCCTCGCAATCAAGTATTGACCAAGGAACTGCCGGAATATCTTCGGCTGCGCCACAGTCTTTATGAGGCATTCAAGGATGAGCTGCATGGTTAGCCACCGACGCTTGGCTGAACTTGTTTTGGTGCCATTGACGCTCCTGTTCATGTGGGAGCTCGCGGTCGGCTTCGTTTGGACAGATTTCCGGTTCCTGCCGCAGCCGTCGGATGTTTTGCGTGCCTTCCTCGATGTCCAACTGCTCGCCGACATCGCCCTGGATGGTCTCCATACTTTAGCCTGCGCCTTGGTGGGCTGGGCCATCGCTTTGGTGTTCGGTGGCGCGATCGGCGTGGGGCAAGGACTCTCGCGCGTCTTCTCCCTGTTTGTCGGAACCTCAATCGAAATCCTGCGCCCGTTGCCGGCTGTAGCCTTCGTGCCCGTTGCCGTCCTGCTATTCGGATTCACTATCTACACCGAGATTGTGGTCATTGTTTACGCCTGCCTCTGGCCTGTGATCGTGAATACTGCGGCGGGGGTGCGAGGCATCGAGCCGAGGCTGCTCGAAGTAGCTTGCGTAATGCATCTTCGGCCCTTGGAAAGGACGACGAAGGTCATTCTTCCGGCAATTCTCCCCTCTGCCTTCGTCGGCGCCAGGATCTCCCTCGGTCTTGCCCTCATCGTTGCCGTGATCGTCGAGATGGTCGGCAATCCTGCCGGCCTTGGCTGGGGTCTAATCGCAGCGCAGGAGGCACTGCGTCCGGAGATCATGTTCGCATACCTGATGACCATCGGTATCCTCGGCGTCCTGGCCAACACGGTTCTGACCAGCCTCGTGCGCGGCTTCTTTCCAGGTATGAGGGAGCTCGGCCGATGAGCACTCTCCAGAGAACGGCCGAGGTCGACGCCGCATTCTGGTTTCCCCACCGACTGTCGCGCTGGGCGTTGGGCGTCCCGCGACTGCTGCTTGGAACAACTCCGCTTGTGCTCCTGCTGCTGGCGTGGCAGGTGCTGGGCGACAGCAGTTCTCCCTACTTTCCGCCGCCCGCTACGTGGGTCGATGCGGTCGCAGACCGAATTCAAGCCGGGGAATTGCTGCCGGCCATGGTTCAGACCCTCGCGTCTGTTTCTCTTGGTCTCGCCGTCGCGACGACGCTCGGAGTGACCCTCGGCGTCGCGCTGGGAATGTCACAGGCCCTCGCCAGATATCTCGGATCCACGCTTGAATTCCTGCGGACGCTTCCCCCGCCCGCAGTCGTGCCGGTGGCGGCACTTATCGTCGGCGTCAACGGACCGATGAAGGTATTCGTCATCGTCTTCGCTGCCTTCTGGCCCATCGTTCTAGGCACCTTCGCCGCGGTCGAGGCGCTGCATCCGCTGCTTTGGGACGTATCACGCTCGCTGCACCTGACCAAGCGCGAGAAGCTGATCAAGGTCACGATCCCCGCACTCCTGCCTGCCATACTCACTGCGATCAGGGTAGCTGCTCCTCTGGCAATCATCATCTCCTTGCTGACGGAGATGTTGACTTCGATGCCCGGCCTGGGCGCAACTCTCCTGCTGGCGCAACGCAATTTCAACGCTGCCGAGGTGTTCGGGCTGCTGGTTGTGGTGGGGTTTTTTGGCCTCGCCCTGAACGGATTTCTGGCGTTGGCGGAATCCTCGCTGGTTAGGCCCGGCTATCCACAATCCAACGCAAGCATGCGCGATCGGAGTCAGGCGGCATGATCAATAGCAAAAACATCGACTCGCTGTTCAGCGGGCATTCGGACCTGCCCGCCCTCACCGTGGGGGAAACGGTTTACACGCGGGCCGATCTCGCGAACCTCGCATGGCACAACGCCCGCAAGCTTCGTCGGCTCGGTCTTGGCGAGGGCGACGTACTGGCACTGTGGCTGCCCAACGGAGTAGAGTGGATCGGGATGTTTCTCGGCGCCGCGCTCCTGAACGTCCTCGTCATTCCCGTGAGTACGCGCTACAAGTCCTTCGAGCTCCTGCACTTGCTGTCCACCAGCAAGGCAAGCGCGATAGCCGTGTCGCCCACGTTCCTGAACATCGATTTCCTCGGCATGGTCGAGGAGATTCGGCCCCGACTTCCTCAGGATCTGCACGTCATCGATGTCGAAGCCGACACCTCGTGGCGGGTCCCTGATTCGGCGGCCGCGCCGTTCTACACCGGCTCGGATAGTGCGCCTTGCTGTGCCTTCAGCACCTCGGGAACCACCGGAAATCCGAAACTCGCGGTCCACGATCTAGCGTCGGTGGCCACCCACGCCGTGGCCGCCGGCAAGGCCTTCGGCATGCAGCCCGGCGACGTCTACCTGTGCAGCCTGCCGCTTTACGGCATCATCGGATTCACCTCGACGATCGCTGCCCTCGCTTCGGGCGCCCAGGTGGTTCTCCACGCGCTGTTCCAGCCAGCCCTTGCCGCCGAGGCCATCCAAGGCAAGCGGGTAACCCATTTCTTCGGGTCGGACGACATGTATGCGGCAATCCTCACCGCGGGCGATTTCGACCTGAGTTCGCTTCGACGGGGAGCGGTCACGAACTTCGCCGGGCGGGCGACGGACATGAGCGTCGTTTTCGAGAACCGTTTTGGAACGCGGATCGCCGGCGCCTACGGTTCATCCGAGTGTTTCGCCCTGACAACGACCTGGTCCCCGACCCTGCCCGCCGACGCGCGAGGCAACGGGGGCGGCGACCCCGTTCATCCGGAGATCGAACTCCGTGTCGTCGACCTCCAGACCGGCGCTCCGATGTCCGACGGACAGGCCGGGGAGCTTCAGATCAGGGGCTACAACGTGCTGAGCCATTACCTGAACAATGAGGAAGCCACCCGGCGTGCTTTCACCGTCGATGGCTGGTTTACGACCGGCGATCTCTGCAGGCTTGATCGGGGAACGTTGACCTACTTCTCGCGGATCGCCGACTCGCTTCGTCTACGCGGCTACCTCGTCGACCCGGGTGAGATAGAGGAATTCCTGTCCGCTCACGAAGCGATTGAGTTGGCTGCGGTGGTCGGGGTCAATCAGCCCGGTGTCGGCGACATCGCCGTGGCTTTTGCGTCGTTGAAGCCAGGCTGCCACGCGGAAGAGCCCGACCTTCTGGCGTTTTGCCGCGCCGGGATCGCCAACTACAAGGTTCCGTCGCGCATTGTCATCGTCGAGTCCTTCCCGGAAGTGCTCGGCGCAAACGGTCGCAAGATCCAGAAGGGGGCCCTCCGCACAATCGCGCAAGACACGCTCCGCAAATCCGAGGAGGGAAGCCATGCCCATTCGTCTTGAGAAGAATGACCGCGTGGCTCTTGTGACGATCGACCGGCCGGAGGCCATGAACGCCCTCGATCGGAGCCACGATCAGGCTTTGTCCGATGTCTGGGACAGGATCGAGAATGATGAAGACATCCTTGTCTCCGTCCTGACGGGTGCGGGAGAGAAGGCATTCTGCTCCGGCGGAGACTTGAAGTCGTACATGCCCTGGCGTCGTACCGTCGCGATGGAAGGTGATCAGACGGTGTTCAGCTTTGGCGGGCTTACGGCGACATCGCGAAGCAAGCCGATCATCGCGGCAATTCGCGGGTTTTGCATCGCGGGCGGACTCGAACTCGCGCTGGCCTGCGACCTTCGTCTTTGTACGCCGGACGCCGCCTTTGGGCTCGCAGAGGTGAAATGGGGCGTCCTGCCCGGCGGTGGCGGGACACAGCGTCTGCCGAGGGCCATTCCTCTCGCGCATGCCCTGGAAATGATCCTGACGGCCGATGTGATCGACGCCGAGCGAGCCGAGCGGATTGGCCTCGTGAACAGAATTGTCGATCCCGATGCTCTTTTGGACGAGGCCTTGCAACTGGCCAGGACGATTGTGTCGAACGCGCCTCTGGCCGTCCGGGCAGCTCGGCGGGCCGTACTGGAAGGCCGTGAACTGCCCATCGGCGACGGCCTGAGCCTGGAGGGCGCGCTGCAAAAGCAACTCCTCCAATCCGAGGACAGCGCGGAAGGCTTGCGCGCCTTCGCCGAAAGGCGAGCCGCACGCTTTCGTGGCGCGTAACGGCGGGCATCGGCGGAACGACAAGCGTCGCGGAAGGGCTTTAACATGTTAATGGTACTGGGGCGCGCCAACTCGATCAACGTCCAGAAGGTCTTATGGACGTGTGAAGAAATCGGGAAGCGCTACGAAAGGACAGACATGGGCGGGGAGTTCGGCGGACTCTCGGAACGTTCATACCTGTCCTTGAATCCGAATGGCCTCGTCCCGTGCGTGATCGACGGTGACACCGTGCTGTGGGAATCCAACTCGATCGTTCGATACCTCTGTGCGTCGTACTCGCCCGGACTGCTATGGCCCAATGACCCGGCGCAACGCGCCGCCGCGGACAAGTGGATGGATTGGCAGTTTTCGACGCTTTGGCCGGAGATCCGCACGATCTTCATCCAGCTCGTCCGCACGCCGCCCGAATTGCGGAAATATAGCTTGATCCAAGAGGCCGTGAAACGGGCCTCCGATGCCCTCGCGATCCTGAACAACCACCTAGGCCAGGAACCGCATTTGGGCGGTGAGGATCATCTCACGATGGGCGATCTCGTGGTCGGGCCCGTCGTATATCGCTGGTTCAACATGGATTTCGAACGCCGGGAGTTTCCGAACGTGCGGCTTTGGTACGACCGGCTGACCGCTCGGCCTGCATTTCGTCGGGCAGTAATGCTCCCGCTGGGGTGACCGTGTCAGTTGGCAACCGTGCTTAGCCAGTTCAGGCGCTTGGGTGTTCAGTCCATCGGAGTCAACGGCTGAAGAACCACATACAGGGACAACGTCAATGGTCAGTTGCAGTCAAAACAAGGCGGGACGTCGCCGGGCGCCTGGCATGGCGTCAAATCAAACTGGGAGGAAAAGTCGTGGAAAGAACTAGCGCGAGAATGCAGGCTGGAGGTGCGAAGGTCGCGGCACCCCCACGTTCGAACAATGTCTTCAGATCCCCTGCCTTTCATCGTTCTGTGAAGGTCTCGGTCACTCTCGTCGTCGTCTGTCTACTTTGGGAAGCAGGATGCCGTTGGTTCGAAGTACCAAGCTACCTGCTACCGGCCCCCAGTCGCGTCTTCGCCTCCCTGTTCGGGTCGTCTGTCGATTTCGTGCACCACGGCTCAGTGACGCTTTACGAGACGCTTCTCGGGTTCGTCGCTGCGGTCGCCCTTGGCGCTCTTGCCGCCGCCATCATCGTGGTCTTTCCCAAGCTGGCGGACATCATCATGCCGTTGCTCCTGATAGCCCAGATCGTTCCGAAGGTCGCGATTGCACCCATCCTGCTGATCTGGCTGGGCTACGGCCTGGCGCCGAAGATCTTCGTCGCCTTCCTGGTGGCGTTCTTTCCGATCGTCATCAACACCGCGTCCGGACTGGCGGCGGTCGAGCGCGAGTTGCTTGACCTTGCGCGGTCGCTCGAAGCGACGCGATGGCAGATATTTTGGAAATTTCGCGTGCCGAGCGCCCTGCCACTGCTTTTCGACGGCATGAAGATCTCTGTGACGCTCGCCGTCATCGGCGCCGTTATCGCGGAGTTCGTGGGAGGCAATGAAGGACTAGGGGTTCTTATCATCATCGCAAACCAGGAACTCGACACGGCTCTCGCCTTCGCGTCGCTGTTTCTGATGTCTGCAGGCGGTCTCGTCCTGTACGCCCTCATCGAGGCTTCCGAGCGTGTCCTTATCCCTTGGAACTCTGCGGCCAGTGGCCAAATTTTGGGAGATCACAGGTAATGAACGCAATCACCCCAATGATCGAAGCCCGCGACCTGCGGATGGTTTACAACCAAGGCACGGACCCGGTTCTGGCCCTCGATAACGTGAATCTCGACGTCAACGAGCACGAGTTCGTTTCGCTCGTTGGACCCAGCGGCTGCGGAAAGACGACCTTGCTAAAACTGGTATCAGGCCTGGCCAGCCCGAGTGCCGGCCACCTAAATGTGGACGGCAAGCGCGTAAGTGGACCACAGAAGAAGATTGGCTTCGTCTTCCAGGTTCCCGCCCTTATGAAGTGGCGCACCATCCAGCAAAACGTGCTCTTGCCTGCCGAAATCCTTGGCATGAGGAAAGCTGAAGCCCTCGAACGTGCCCAGGAACTGATCGAACTGGTCGGCTTGAAGGGCTTTGAAAAACGGTATCCTCATGAGCTGTCCGGCGGCATGCAGCAACGTGTCGGGATCGCACGCGCTTTGATCCATGATCCGTCAATCCTCCTGCTCGACGAGCCGTTCAGCGCCCTGGACATAATGACGCGCGGACAGCTCAACCTTGAGCTGCTTCGCATCTGGAGCGAGCGACGCAAGACCAGCCTTCTCATCACGCACAGTATCTCAGAGGCGGTATTTCTTTCAGACAGGGTCGTGGTTTTCAGCGCGCGGCCGGCGAAGGTCCTCGAGGTCGTGCAGATTCCGCTTCCCCGCCCGCGCGTCCCAGAAATGCGCGTCAGCCGCGAGTTCATCGATCTCGTGGACCATGTGGGCAGGCTGATCGGCCTCGAGTTCGTCTGAACAAGCACAACACGCAATCGAAACCTGGGAGACTTCAAATGAAACCGATCAAACTTCTCTCGATATTGATCATTGGACTCGCAAGTATGGCAGCGGCGACTCCGTCGTCCTCGGCCGACAAGGTCAGCTTTGCGCTTAATTGGGTGCCCTACGGTCTGCACCTTGGACCCTACGTCGCAGAAGCGAAAGGCTTTTACGAGGAGAACGGGATTGAGATCGAGATCTTCCGCGGCTTTGGGTCGGGAGACACGACGAAACGGGTCGGCACCGGAGGCGCCGATTTCGGCATGGCGGATGCCAGTTCGGTCATCATCGGCTACTCGAAAGGGCTTCCGGTGAAGATGGTGGCCATGGTACTCGATAAGTCATCGGATGCGATCTACTACCTTAAGGACAGTGGCATTGAATCAGTGAAAGACCTGCCAGGCAGGACTTTAGGAGCCGCAGCTGGAGAAGCATCCCTGAATCTCATGTCGGCGTTCGGTCAGGGTGCAGGCATCGACGTTTCCAAGATCAAGGTCGTCAACATGACTCCGCCGGCGAAAATTCCCAGCCTGATCGCCGGATCGGTGGATTCGATCGTAACCTTCGTTACCGAAGAACCGACCATTCTCGAAGCGGCAAAAGCCGCCGGCAAGAGCATCGGCAAGTTCATGTTTGCGGATTTCGGCGTCGATCGCTACGCGATGACGATCTTGGCCAATGACAGCCTCATCGAAACAAATCCCGATCTGGTGAAGCGCGTTCTCGATGCGACCATGCGTGGCTACGCCTGGGCCCGCGACAATCCGGCCGAAGCGGTGGAGCTTTTTGCGAAAAAGTTCCCGGAAAGCTCGTCCGAACTGGTCGCGTCTCAGTTTGAGATCACGCTCGACCTGATGATCACCGATCTGGCGAAGGCCCATGGCCTTGGCTACATCGACGAAGAGAAAATGGCCAAAACGATCGATCTCATCGGTAGCTTCACGACCTTCGAAAAGGACGTGAAGCCGGAGGACGTCTACACGATCTCCTACCTTCCGAAAATTCCAGCTTCGGGCAAGTAGGCATAGGCGAGCAATGATTTGCGCAACCCGCGGAGATCCTGACTCTGTCGGGAAGTGAAGGTGGCCCCCAAGACACCGCAAACTGGCCCCGGCACCGCCCGGGGCCTCTTTTGCGATCGTACAGCTTCGACGAGACTCCTACACGGTGCATGATGTTGGTGTGTGGCGACAAACAAACTGAAGTTCCAATCTGTCCGCCGAGCAGCTGAGCCCTCGCGTTGTGCCAGTTCAGAACCCCAAGAGCTGACATTGTCGAAAGCGTTTGTGCTCAGCGCTCTTTTGTTTGCCATTCTCACAAACGGCATGAATGTTGAGAACATCTCCTCGTATTACCAGATGATTATACTTGGCGCCTTTGGTCTTGGCCGCCCTGGTCACGCGTGGACGCGCGGTTCCAGCAGGGCGCTGATCGTCATATTGGCCTTCTGTAACGGGCCTCGGTAAGTCAATCCCTTTTCGCGTCATCCAACCGCCGGGGTCTCGCTTCTGTCCGGGGTCGGCGCGACGGCCGCCACCTGATGGGGTTTGAAGAGGATGAGGCCGACCAATCTAGAGTCGCGTGGTCGCAATGCCGACGTCCCAACTTGCGGTCTGACCTGATCCATCGTCCCGGCGATGGGACTTCGCTTCGGGAAGGGCCTTGGTGTCGTGGCCCGCCCGAAAACCGTGGTTCTCCCTCTTCTTAGGCGGCTGCCGTCATCGTCCTGGCCGCGGCGTTGAAGACGGTTCCGTCGACGAGCATGCGGTGCAGGATCACCGCAAGCTTGCGCGCCAGCGCCACCTTGGCCTTCTTCATCCCGGCCCGCCGGGCGATCCGCATCGCCCAGCTTTTCAGCGCCGTGCAGCCCTTGAGCGGCTTCACCAGCATGATGTGGGCGGCCTCATAGAGCGCCGTGCGCACCGCCGCGTCGCCGATCTTGCTGATGCGGCCGCTATAGTCGGTCTCGCCGGATTGATACTTCTTCGGAGTCAGGCCGAAATGCGCACCTGCCTGCTTCGACGACGAAAATCGTCCCGGGTCGTCGATCGCAGAAGCATAGGTGAGGGCGACGATAGGACCAACCCCCGGCGTCGACATCAACCGCCTGGCTCTGGCATCCTGGCGCACCAGCGCGCGAACCTGCTTCTCGAAAGTCTGGAACTCGCGCAAGAGCACGGCGTGCACCGAAAGCAGCCCTGCGGCCACGGTCTTCAGTTGCGGATGGCCGTCCACCAGCTCACGGATGCGAGCGGCAAAGCGGCGCGGCGTTGTGTTGCCGACCTTCAGCCCGAAGCCGCGCAAGATCCCGCGCACACTGTTCTCGACGTCGCGCAGCTTCGATTGAACGAGCTTGCGCGCCGTCAGCACCGCCTGCACCTCTTGCGCGGCCAGCGACTTGCAATGCACCGGTCGGAACCAGCCCAGCCGCATCAGCTGCGCGATGCCGCGCGCGTCGTTGCGGTCCGACTTCACCGGCATCGCCTTGAAGGCGTCGCGCACATGCCGCGTCTCCAGCAGCTCGACCGAAAGTCCCGCCTGCCGCATCGCCGCATAGAGCCATTGCGACAGCGGTCCGGCTTCCAACCCGATCCGCGCCAGGCCAAGGCCGAGCGAAGCAAACCAGGCAATCAGCGCCTCGGGTTCGCTCTCCACCTTGGTCTCGCGAACGATCGTGCCGCTTGCATCGACAACGCATACGCTCGAGTATTCCAAAGACACGTCGATCCCTGCATAATGCTCCATGGTCGTCTCTCCTTGCGCCCGACGCTAGTCCGGAGGCGTTCGCCGCCACCGTCTGGGATTCCGGGCTTGAGCAGGCGGGCGACCTCGCGGACAGTGTCGCGACGCTCGAGGCGGCTCGCGCCGAACTCCAGGGACTGGTCATGGACGCCGCGTGGACCACGGACGTCGCCGCGGCACGGCAGGCGCTCGCCACCCACACGGGAATCCTGAGGGCCCTGAACAGCGACTACCGTCGAGCGAAAGCGCTCACGCGGTCCATCATCGTTAATCCCGATATTCCTCCGGCGGACCTGATCCGGCTGCTTGACGTCCTGATGAAGGGACAAGCGGCCGCTGCAAGGATTCGTGAAGGCGACACCTTTGGCCAATCGGCCTTTGGGGCTGACTGGCGTGGCGATCGGTCGCCTTCCGCGCCGCTGCTGGCATTGGTGGAGTGGATGGGAACGCTGAGGGGGTTGGGCGCGGAACCTCGGCTCATCGCTGGGCGGTTGGCGGAGCGTTCCGAGGCTGGCGCCCGCGCAGAGCGGGTCCGCAAGATCATCGAAATCGGCAGACCTATCATCGAAGGCTTCTGGAGCGATCTCGGGCATCTCGCGTCGTCCGTGCTTGGCGACGTTGCTTCAGTCGAGCGCGCCGCGCTCCACCTGCTGGAGACCAAAGCGAAAGCCGTAACTCGGGCAGATGAACTCTCGCGGGAAGCCCTGACTTCGCCTCCGGATCTGATTGGAGACCGCTTGGAGCTCGTCCGGCGGCTGGGGCGGCTGCAGGAGCTTGCCGGGGCAATCGACGCCGCCCACGCTCTCGGGGAGTCCGCATTCGGCTCGGCATGGGCCGGGCGCATGTCTGACTGGACCGCGCTAGCGGATGGCGAGCTGTGGGTCCGGCAGAATGGCGAGCTACGACATCTCGCTGCGCGATTGCCAGGACGAGTGGAGATCGCGGCCTTGGCGCATTCGGCGCACGAAGCGGCACAGGGAGTAGCCGGTGAATTTGCGGCGCTTGCGGGAGACCTGAAGGCCGACGCGGTTTCGCTGTTCGGAGCGCAGAACTTCTCTGAGATCGAGATGCCCGAGGCCCTTGCCAGGCTAGGCTCCTGGCTTGAACACCAGGAACAGCTGTCGAAATGGGTTGCTTACCAGGAGCGATCCGACAGCGCGCAAAAAGCAGGGCTCGCAGAGTTGGTACACGCCCTCGCCGAAGGCAGAGTGGCCACCGGAGCCGCGCGCTCGATATTCGAAATGGCCTATTACGAAAGGATTCTCACGGCGATGGCGACGGAGGAGCCGGAGCTGGCGAGGTTCGACGGAGAACTGCACTCCAGAGCTGTGCGCCACTTCGCGGATCTTGACCGGGAGCGGATCAAGGCTGCTGCAATTGAGGTGGTCACCGCTCATCATCGCAGGATTCCTCCGCGGGACGGCGGCGCTGGACCGGTCGGGCTACTGCGCTCGGAGATGGCGCGCAAGCGCGGCCACATGCCGATCCGGCAGCTGATGCAGAGGGCAGGGCCTGCGATCCAGGCGCTTAAGCCGGTATTCATGATGAGTCCGCTCTCCGTGGCGCAGTTCCTGTCGCCTGGGAGGATGTCTTTCGACCTGCTGGTGATGGACGAGGCTTCCCAGATCCAGCCAGTCGACGCACTCGGCGCGATTGCCCGGGCCAAGCAGGTCGTCGTCGTCGGTGACGAACGCCAGCTGCCTCCTACCACCTTCTTCGCGAAGATGACAGGCTCCCAGTCCGAGGATGAGGACGGGGAAGGCGCGCAGGTCGCCGATATCGAGAGCATCCTTGGCCTGTTCACGGCGCGGGGCTTGCCGCAGCGGATGCTGCGCTGGCACTACCGGAGCCGCCACCAGTCCTTGATCGCTGTCTCGAACAGCCAATTCTACGAGAACCGGCTCTTCATTGTGCCCAGCCCCTACACGCAGGAGGCCGGGATGGGCTTGCGGTTCCAACATGTGCCGGACGGGGTCTTCAACTCGGGCGGGATTGGCACTAATCCTGTGGAGGCCCGAACCGTGGCCGAGGCGATCATCCGCCACGCGAAAGCGAATCCGCATGAGTCCCTTGGCGTCGCGACCTTCTCAGTCAGCCAGCGCCGCGCGATCCAGGACGAGCTCGAGGCCTTGCGCCGACTGAACCCCGAGTCCGAAGAGTTCTTCCACGCCCATCCTAGCGAGCCGTTCTTCGTGAAGAACCTGGAGAACGTTCAGGGCGACGAACGCGACGTCATCATGATCTCGGTAGGCTACGCAAAGAATGCTCAGGGCTACATGGCCATGCGCTTTGGACCCCTCGGTGCAGAGGGCGGCGAGCGCCGGCTGAACGTCCTCATAAGCCGAGCCAAGCGCCGCTGCGAGGTCTTCGCCTCGATCACGGACGAGGACATCGACCTGGAACGAGGCAAAGGTAAGGGCGTATTCGCCTTTAAGCTATTCCTGCACTACGCGAGGACGGGGAGGCTTTCGCTTGCCGTGACCACGGCCAGGGAGATGGACTCAATCTTCGAGGAGCAAGTCGCCAACGCCCTGATCGAGAAAGGCTACCAAGTTCATGCCCAAGTCGGAATCGCAGGCTTCTTTATAGACCTAGCAATTGCCGATCCGGAGCGGCCCGGCCGATACATACTCGGTATCGAATGCGATGGCATAGGATACCACTCTTCACGCTCGGCCAGGGACCGCGACCGTCTTAGGCAGGCCGTTCTCGAGGATCATGGCTGGATCATCCACCGCATCTGGAGCCCTGACTGGTTCCAGCGCCCGCGCGAGCAGCTTGAGAGGACTGTAGCTGCCATCGAAGCCGCGAGGAAAGAACTCGACGCACGGGCCGAGCTAGGCTTCCAAAGGCAGCGGGCGGTGCCGGTTGAGGTCGTCACCGTCGACCGTGGTGACGTGACGGAGATCGGTTTGGCGGACGCATCGGAAGTTGAGGATCCGCATCGAACTTACGTGGAAACTGAGCTGAAGCGGCCCGGACCCTTTGAGCTCCATGAAACGCCAACTGGCTTGATGGCCGGGCTCGTCGAACAGGTAGTAGCGACGGAAGCGCCAATCCATCTTGATGAAGTGGTCTCTCGAATCCGCGACGCCTGGGGACTGCAGCGCGCGGGTGGAAGGATTCAGGATGCTGTTGAGCGAGGACTGATCGTGGCTGAGAGTCGCGGCGCCCTGGTCCGACGCGGACAGTTTTGCTTCAAACCAGGCGCAACGATCTCCCTGCGAAATCGAAGTCAGGTGATATCTCCGGGCTTGCGGAAACCGGAAACGATCGCCCAAGAGGAGATCGCCGATGGCGTCATCGAGATTGTGAAGTCCAATCTTGGAGCGACCGAAGACGAGATTGCCACAAGGGTAGCCCGAATGCTTGGGTTCAAAGCCACAAGTGCTCAGTTGAGATCCGTGATCTCTGCTGCCGTCTCGGAACTCGTTAATCGAGGCAATCTGCGGTCTCAGGACGGGCTACTGGTCTCTGATCGCTCGTTTGCTTCGACGAACTGATGCGCACCCTGTCGAGTGAGATAAACGCCGAAGTCGTGGTGGCGATCGACCACCTTCTCGAGGGGCACTCCAAGACAATTCCCGTGTCCATCATGTGGCTAATCGATGAAGTGCGTCAGAACTTGGGATCGCTGATGTCCACGGACGCCTTGGAGATGCTTGCAGTTGAAATGGCAACTGCTCGGCACCTGTCAACCGTCCTAGATCGGAGACCTAAGTCACGTCGACGTCGTGCCACTCCCCGTTGAATAGTTAACCCGTCCTTCAGTGGGCTTGCATAGAGTTGCGCTGCGAAGAAGCATGGGAAGCAAGCTGACCGGACTATGGCCCTAAAGAAAGAAGACGCGCTGGAGGCCAGAATCCTTCAGGATCAGCTTGCTGACCTGAGGGCCGGTCTCTTCGTGTCAATGCCGATAAGCACTATCCTGTCAGGCCTAATTTTGACGGTGCAGGCCCTTTCTGACGGCGGCTTTGCCGCCGCAGTCTGGTTCTTGGTCGTCATTGCGATAAATGCCGCCCGCCTCGGACTCGCCCGTTATCAGCTAAAGGAGACGGGGCGCCAGGACGATTTAACGGAGATTTCGCAGCGGCTTCGCTGGTTTGGCATCCTTGCTCTTCTGGCAGGGTTTGCCTGGTCCTTTCTTGCCGTCCTTACTGTCGGATACACAACACCCCAAGCGCCGCTGCATCTGATTATTCTGGCGGGCATTTCAGCTGGTGCGGTTACATATGGCAGTTCATATGCCGCGGCAGCGACCAACTTCATCACACCGCCGCTCCTCATCACGGTGGGGTGCTTGTCGGCTAATGGCAACTTTGAAGGGTACATTCTGGCTTTTGCCGTTCTGCTCTTCATGGGCGGCTTGGTTCGAAGCTCGTCTGTTGGACAAGCGCGCTTCCGCGAAGCGAGCCGCCTGCGACATGAGGCGGAGCGGCTTGCGGCGGAAATGGAGCGCAATTCCAGGGAGGACCACCTGACGGGCCTTCTCAACAGGCGGGGCCTCGAATACGCAATCGATCAGCTCGAGAACACAGACGGCCCTTTCGTGGCAATGTTGATTGATCTAGACGGCTTCAAATCTGTCAACGATACCTACGGTCACAGGACCGGGGATGAACTGCTCGCCATGATCGCCCGCAGGATAGAGGAGGAAGCGCCGGAAGGCTCAACGCTCGCCCGCATCGGCGGCGATGAGTTCGTGCTGTTTTTTCCCTCACTGAGGGATTCGCTTTCTCCCAGTAACCTCGCATCGAATATCATAGCCAAAATTGCCAGCCCTTATCCCAAGGTCGCATCCGTCCGGATCGGTGCATCCATAGGAATATACCTGGCTGAAAGGCCGGGGCTGACGGAAATGTTGCGGCGAGCGGATGTCGCCCTTTACACGGCTAAGCGTCGTGGCAGGAACGAATTTTGCGTGTTCGACGCCGAACTCGACAGGGAACTACAACGCCGCCAGTCCATCGAACGCGACCTCCATTCGGCGATAGAGACAAGAAGCTTGGGCCCATGGTTCCAGCCCATCGTGAGACTCGACACCGAAGCCGTGGTCGGTTTTGAAGCCTTGCTAAGGTGGTCCCATCCGATTCATGGTGCCATCTCTCCACCCGAAATCATGACAGCCGCCCGCGAAACCGGAATGCTTCAGCTGCTAACCCAAACGGTATTCGCCGACTGTTGCGCTCTCATCGACGGCTTGATGAAGGCTGACTGTCGCAATATTCGTGTGGCGATGAATGTTTCACCGCGCGAATTGGAAGCCGGCGATATCGACGATATGATTCTGAACGGTCTGGCGGCAAAAGGCCTCCCTGCAACGATGTTCGAAATCGAGATTACCGAAGAATCGCCAGTGGACCCGGACAGAGTGGATGAAAAGCTCGGACGCCTTTCACATGCCGGCATTTCCATCGCCCTCGATGACTTCGGCACCGGCTTTTCCACGTTGGCATCGCTCAAGGACAGTCGGATAGGCAAGGTGAAAATAGACCAGGGCTTCGTTCGCGGCTTAGCCAAGTCCCGGGAAGATCGACTGCTTGTCAAATCGGTGATCGATCTTGGTAGGACGCTCGGAATAGAGGTCATGGCCGAGGGTGTCGAAACAGAGGCGGATCGGCAAGCGCTGCGCAAGCTGGGCTGCAGAACCGCTCAGGGCTTCCTATTCTCCAAGGCGGTGCCTCTGAGCCAAGCGCTTGATTTGGCCGTAAAGGAGCACGCGAAGGAGTTGTAACCGGCACCCGCCATCGCTCAATGCATCGAGGAGAGCGTCGAACGACCGGACAGGGTTCGGGATCGGCCATGGCGGGAATGGGACCCATTGGTGACTGGCGTGACACGAGCGCAAAGTAGTGTCGCTTATAATGTCTACATATATTGAGCATCACGAGTGGCGTATCGATGATCATGATGTAACAGCCGCAACTCGTCCAAATGGTCGGCCCACCACTGCATCATTTTGACGCGTTCATCCCAATGTTCGCCACGGGCGTAGGCTCTCCTAACATTGTTGCCTTCCACGTGAGCGAGTTGGCGTTCGATAGCATCGGGATGCCACTTGCCGCTTTCGTTGAGTAAGCTGGACGCAGTCGCCCGGAAACCATGGGCCGTAGCCTCGTCTTTGCTGTAGCCGAGACGCCGCAAGGCCGCATTGAGCGTGTTATCTGAAATCGGGCGCTTCGTCGTTCGAACGCTGGGAAACAGGAGCGACCCGTGACCAGAAATCTCCCGCAGCTGATCAAGGATCGCGAGGGCCTGAGCCGACAACGGAACGCTATGCGGTCGCCGCATCTTTGCGCGGGCCTCAGGTATGGTCCAGACCGCGTTGTCGAAATCGAACTCGGCCCAAGCCGCTGCGCGCAACTCTCCCGGACGAGGAAACATGAGTGCCATCAGCTTCAACGCAGCCCGGGTAGTCGGTTGCCCATCGAACGAATCAATTGCACGCAAAAGCGCTCCTAGCCGCTTTGGGGCGGTTATTGCCGCCCGTGGCGTGACGGTCGGCCTGATAAGGGCGTCCTTGAGTGCTGAGGTGGGATCCGTTTCGGCCCGGGCCGTGGCAATGGCGTAGCGGAATACGCTTCCGATTGTTGAGCGAAGCCGACGAGCCGATTCATACCGGCCGCGAACCTCCACTTCCCGAAGTACTTTGAGAATGGCTGCCGCATCGATTTTCCTGATCGACTGGTCGCCCAACCCCGGATAGGCGAAGGAAAGCAGCCACTTCGTCTTGGTAATCGTCCTGTCGGCGCGGCCTTCCTTTTCCAGCTTGGCGACGAATTCCTCGGATATAACGCGGAAATTGTCGCGACTGTCGTCCTTGCTGTCCTGCTTCTCACGGGCGGGATCTATCCCCGCCATCAGCCGCCGCTTGGCTTCGTCTCTCGCCTCCCGGGCATCTGCTAGCGAAACAAGCGGATACGTCCCCAAAGCCAGGAGCTTTTGTTTCCCTCCGAAACGGTAGGCCAAGCGCCACAACCTTGAGCCGGCCGGTTGTACCCATAGCTGGAGACCACCTCCGTCAGAGAGCTTCTGAAGTTTTGATCCCGGCCGGGCATTCCGACATTTCACGTCAGAGAGCGGCATCGTCCAATGCTCCTGTTCGTAACCTTCGATACCAACAGGGTGGCAGATACCAACAAAAATACCAACAGTTCGCGCCGTTGGACCAAACGCGACGACCTGTCCCGAAACACGCTGAAATTCGATGGGCACTTCCAAAAGCGATGGAATAACAGCTAATTACGCGGGCTTCAGCGTAGGAGGCTTGGCGGAAGGGAATGTAGAGAGAAGGGGAAATGGTGCCCAGAGGCGGATTCGAACCACCGACACGCGGATTTTCAGTCCGAATTACCTCTTCCTATCGACTTGTTGTACCGTGCTTATTTGGCATACTCTAATTTTTTGTGCAAGTGTTTGTGCAAGAGATTGAGGGCGAAAAGGGCGTTATTCGGGCTGATTCAGCTCCGATTGCCTGCTTCACACCCTCGAATCTGGAAATCATCCAATCCTCTAATTAGATCAGTCGGTTAGATGAAATTTGCCCCTACGTTTGACCCTCCATTTCTAGAAATGGAGGGTCTGGATATCGTTATTTCAGGCGTATCCGCCTGAAATAGAAAAAGAAATTTGTTCCCCCGTGTTGTCGGGCTGCGCCCGACCCCGAACCTTCTCCCTCCGCAAAACTCTGTGGCTTCAAGAAGACCACGAGTTTTGGGTCGGGCTTCACAAAGAAACGCTCTCTCACTGCTAGCACTAAGTGAGAGAGCGTTCCCTTGCTCGGGCTTGTCCGCACCCTGATATTCATAGTGGTGTGCGTCCTGCGCCAGAATGTTCGGGGTCGGGCGCTCGACTTCGCCACGCCCAGCTCCAGTTTTGCCATCGTACTGTTTTAGGAAATTCGTGACGTTGTGGGGTGGCAAAACTAGGGCTGGGCTGCTTCGTCGGCTTCCGACAACACGGGGGAACGTTAGTGCCGTGAACGGCACGCTCTTTGACAATCGCAAAAGGGGCGGTGAACCGCCCTCCGATTCCGCCGTTGGCGGAAACAAAAAAAACGGAAACAAAGGTTTCCGATGGCTAATTGGCGGAGCTTCGCTCCGCCTCATTCCTGCCTTTGGAGAAAGGCAGGTTTTGCTAATTCCTTTGCCCGACAAAGAAAAAGTCGACCACAGGAGTGGTCGACTGAATTGAGGTGCGTCACCAGAGGTGACCGTACTCTATATCGAAATGGGAAGGCTCTCGGTAGCCAGTAATCTCCAAAGCGATGCGGACGATTTCCTCGCCGTACTTGGCGCGTACCACCTCGCATACCGCTTTCCATGACCGAAGAAATTCAGAGTTGTGACCGTGTTCGACACGCTCACTGGTGAGTGCTTTCCGTCCGAGTTCCTTCGCCAGATTTTGACGAGAGTTATGGAGGTTGCCGGCACATTCTTCGATGCGCCGAGCCACCTGCGGATTGTTCAGGTGTGGTCGAAATCGAAGTTCGGTCGGATCAATGTATGGATTTCGATATGTCGAGCGACGATTGTCACCGCTCCGATTGCCAGTGGTGGAATGTGTGACATTTGGTGCGGTCACCATTTGAATTAACTTACGGATACCGCAAACCACTAGGCAAACCCACAAAATCCCAACAATGAGCATTAACCCATAACCTACTGGATAGAGCAAAGATTCCATCTTATTCTCCTATGCGTACACCGCGGCTTGAATGCTTTCCAGCCGCTGTTGGCGCATAGGAGGGGGTTATGTCTGTCTATAATAATAGCACATTTTTCAATTTTTTCAATACCTTAGGCTATTTGACTGTGATGGCTGTTGTCCTGATCTCCTTGGTTGCCTGGATACCAATTGTTGTTTGTGTCTTCTCGTACAATTATTCAATTGGCTGGAGCGAGGGTTGGGTTGGCAGATTAGGGCTTATGTCACTCTTATTCTTTTGTGTCGTCAGCGTGTTGACTGTGTGTTTGAGTGTTCTAAGGTTTGATCTGAGTAAGTTGCCAGAAGGTTGGCAATTTCTTTCTCTTTTTTCGGTTTGGTCGACAACAAACAGCATACGTCAATCTGGAAATAAATCTATGAGCCATGAACATGAAGACGACTCTAAGGAATTGGATGCAACGCTGGATCGCTATTCTTCTGTATCTCCAGACACCACAGTATCGTCGACAAAAATAACGATAAGCAATCTTATTCCAACATTGGTTACTTCCAAGCTGGAACGACTTCGTGAGACAGTCGAGGGCAAAGAAGTGGACAGGCAGATTGAGACGTTGAAGAAGAAGACGGAGGCCAATAAGACGCGCGGTGAATACAATGAATCGCAGGTAGATGTCAGGTACTCGACAGAGCTAGCAGAGGAGCGTAACAAATTGCAGTTAGGGCGGAATGCCCGAGAAGTAGCAGAAATCAAGCGTGATATTGAAAATATCAACAATCCACCAAAAGACCCTCCACCAACACAACCTAAAAAGAAACCCGACTTCGAGGATTTCGCCGAGGAAATTTTGCGGACGGGAGCGACTGGACCGAATCAGAGAAAAGCCGAGGCTGTGATAACTAAGTTCATCAAGGACAAGGGTGGAGAAGACAAACTCACCGATGATGACCGGGAACGGATTCGCCTGCTTCGCACGGAAGCAGCTAAGCGTGATGAAAGCCGGGGGTAGCCGATGCCCGCCCGCCGTATCCCCATCGGCACCGCAGACAAGCGCAAGGTCTATTTAGACGCTAAGCGACGTTCATATCATTTGCATGTTGTCGGTGGTTCGGGACAGGGGAAGTCAAAATTTCTGGAACACTGCATCCGAGAAGACATTCTGGCCGGCCACGGCGTCTGTCTCATTGATCCGCACGGCTCTTTGTATGATGACGTTGTGGAGTGGTGTGCCGCTGTTCGGGCCGACCGCTTCCGCACCATTCACCTATTCGACCCTGGCCAAGCCAATTGGCGCTTTCGCTTTAATCCGCTCTTTGTTCATCCGGGTGAGAAGCCAATTCACCGCCGAGACAACGTGGTGACAGCCTTGGCTCAAGTTTGGGGTGGTGAGGAATCGACTTCAACGCCAGCCATTCGTACCACCTTGCAGGCGGTGCTCGCGGTCCTCATTTCTCACGGCTACTCGCTCTCTGAAGCCTTCTATCTCACCAGCACTGCCGATCCGTATGGGATTGTGGAGCGGTTAACTCGTCACCATAACAACCCGATTTTGGAAGAGATTTGGGACGGGTACAATTTCAAACGCATACAAGCGCCACGCGAGCACATTTCCGAGTTCGCCGGTGTGCGCCGCCGACTTTCCGAAATTATGGGCGATGAAGAATTTCGTGAGACCTTTGCGGCGTATGACGAGCCAATCGACTTCCGCCGGTGTATGGACAATAACGAAGTCGTACTGGTCAATCTGTCCGCCGAGGTGATGGGTGACGATCCGGCGCGCGCCTTTGGCGCGCTCTTGGTGCGCGAACTGTTCTACTCCGCCCGTCGTCGTAACATTGAACAGGCTGCCCTGAATCCCTTCTATCTCTACGTGGACGAGTGCGCCGGCTTCCTCACCGATGATATCGCCAAACTCTTGGCGCAAACTCGCAAGTTCGGGCTTCATGCCGTACTGGCGCACCAGTGGCTCGATCAATTACGGGACGCTAGTGACGCTATCTATGCCGGCGTGATGGCTACTCAAAACAAGGTGGTGTTCGGCGGTCTTTCGGACGCCGACGCCGTGGTGATCGCGGACGAGCTGTTCCGTACCGAATACGACCTGGAGATACCGGTCGAAGCACTGCGGAAACCCGGTGTCATCGGCTATCGCCGCACCTGGCTCGACAACTGGAGTGAAGGAACGTCAGAGGGTGACACCGACAGTTGGACTGAGAGCCAGGGCGAGAGTGAAAGTGACACGTCGCTAGAGTCTGCCAGTCAATCCAGTTCGCAACTTTTCGATCAATACGGCTTTCCGCTAGGAGGCTATACGGCTGGTGTTGCCACCGGTACCAGCTCTAGCTCTGGTAGCGGTCAAGTTACCACCGCATCACAAGGTGGCGCTCGCACTAGCACACGGTCAAGTTCGTACGGCACGTCCGAAGCGCTGGAGCCCATTATGGAAATGCAGACCACCTCCGTTCACAGTCTCGACAATGTGCGGCATATGGCAGTGAAGCGTTTGCGTAGCGTACCGCCCCAGAACGCTGTGGTGAAAGCCAGCGAACGGGCAACTTTTGATATTGCTACTTTCAACGTGCGAAAACCGGCTATTCATCCGATTGATGTGGAGCGCTTTAAAGAACGAGTGCTGACAGCCAGTCCATACACCGTGCCTCGCCTCCAAGCGAAGCAGATAATGGACACTAAGTTGGTCGAGTTGAAGCGCGCTGTGCCGATTCAAGTTTCTGACAGTTCGAAAGAGGACGACGGTCGGTCTTGGTAGCGGGTGTCTGCAATGCACGACCAAGTGAGGCGAGGAACCCCACACTTCAAAATCAAAGATGCCGGCAAGGTCGAGATTACCGAGGACGACGAACGCATTTTCCTAGATCTCTACCGGCATGGCATTCTTGATGCTCATACCATCCGCCAGCTTCTGCCAACACGAAGCGAAGATTGGCTTGGACGAAGGCTCCGCAAACTAACCGACGCCGGCTATCTCTGCCGTCCACGCCAGCAACGGCGCTTGCACAAGTTGGGTGGTGGTAGTCATCCTCTCTGCTACACCCTCGCCAACGGCGCAGCTCGACACCTCAAAGCTCGCTTTAATCTGCCGGTCCGCACCGACCGCTGGCGCACCACTACCGGCGCACTTTCGTCTCTCCATATTGAGCACTCTTTGGAGCAGGGTCGCTTTATGGTGCAATTGCGACTGGCGGTAGAACGTCATGCCAAGACAATGGCCTTTGAGTATCCTGACCAGATATTCGCGCGTCTGAAGCCGGCACTACTGAAAAAGCAACAGCACCCCCTCATCTTCGCGACCAGGGTCAACTGGCACGGCTGGCACGAAAAAGAGAGTACGATACCAGACGGCTTTTGTGCGTTGCGCTACATTGATGCTCCACCGGAGAAAAGTAGCCGTTACCTCTTCATTGAGATAGATAGAGGCACCGAGACGATCGAGCCATCAGCTCGCAACCTCAGGGGTGACAAGCTCTTTCGTGGCAACTCCTTGTTGCGGAAGCTCGTGGTCTATGGACAAGGGTTTTTAGCTGGTTCGCATACCGCACTCTTCGGCATTCCAACTTTTCAGGTACTGGTTGTCACCACCACCGGTGAACGAGTGCGGCAGATGATAGAGGCTTACCAAAAGCATTTAACCGGACCGCTTTATCGGGTTCCGCCGGTGCGGTTCCTGTTTGTTGATATTGAAACGCTGGTCGCTCAGCAGAACCGCATTCTGACCTGTCCATTGTGTGATGGCCTGGCCAGGCCAATTACTTTGTTGGGCTAACCGCCACGAGTTACCACCATCAAAACGGTACAAAAACCTGATGACCGAGTGGACAACGCTGGCGCCCACGCCAGAAATTAGTCCCTTGGCAGTCCAACCAACGACCAGCCTTGCCGTCTACAGTATCTTCACCAGCCACTAGCTTGCAGATGTATTCCTGAATTTCAGGAATATACTCTATCCTTCCCAGACAATTGCCATCGGATAGTTTCCAGCCCGGTGGTGGCGTATAGGTTGGCTGCGGTGGTTTGGCGGTTAGTGTGGGTGGTTGTTGTTTGGTCTGAATTGATGGCGACAAGGAGTTGGGGCGTCTTTTTCCTAGATAATCAGGAGTTTGTTTTTCCCTCACCAACTCTTCTTGCTGTTGCCGAAGCTGTTCCTTTCTGGCTTCCGACTCTCGTCGCTCTTGCTCACGGCGCGCCAGTTCTTCTTGCTGTCGCTGACGCTCGGCGGCTTGCTGTTCACGCTCAACTTGTTCCTGCTCAGCCTTGGCTTTGGCTTCAAGCTCGGCCACCTGCGACTGGTCTACAAAGAGTGTCACCAGCGATAACATAGCCATAACGAAAATGTATGTGAGAAAAAGGAATCGCAACTACCTATCCTCGTGTCTTCCGGCTTTTCGATCTGTACTTGGCGATCGTTTCTTTGGAAAGGGGGCGTATCTTAAATCCCTTTAATCCCCGATCTGGTTGATTGATTACCTTTAAGGGTATCAATCACTTCGGAGGGCTGAATTTTCAGCGAATCGCAAAAGGCGATGAAATCCTCGACATCAAGCCGTAGCTGACCGTGTTCAAATTTGGAGATGTATGCCTGGGTGCGACCGGTGGCACGAGCCAGTTCGGCTTGCGTCAGGCCAGCGTCAAGCCGAGCCTGCTTCATCACGTCAGAGAGACGAGCGTTCAAATTTGAATAGATCGAGGTACGCATCCGTTGTTCGCCTTAGGTCGAGACAACGGGTTGACTAAATTCCGCCTGTTATATATTCCAAACAGTTATATTTTCGAGGATTGTGCAGGCACCAACGCCGTGGGGGCCAAACATGACCGGGTCAAGTGATCTTTCTAGCGCCCAGCTGACGGATCGGTGCACCGACACGCATTGCCCACGTCAACCAGCTATACAGTCGTGATGTGTTTTTTAATTCTAGTTCATGGTAAGTTATATCGGCGTGCTAAATAATGTACCAGTTGTGCAGTTTGTATACTTTGTATCGTCTGTGCCATTTGTGCAATGAATACTGATACGTTGTGACATAACTGCAACGGAGAATTCAAAACAGCTAAAATAAGCCGGCTTTGTTCTTGAGTAATCCAGTATGCCTGATAGCGTCAGGCTGTGAATGAGAGCGCGATGCGCATCCGTTGTTCGCCTTAGGTCGCGACAACGGGTTGACTAAAATCCGCCTGTTATATATTCCAAACAGTTATATTTTCGAGGATTGTGCAGGCACCAACGCCGTGGGGGCCAAACATGACCGGGTCAAGTGATCGTGGAAATGAACTTCATGCCGAGCTTTCGAGCCTGATCATAAAGGAGCTTCAGCGCGTTCTGGCACACTACAATGAGGCGGTACGGGGACGGAGTTCAATCTCACTATGTATTGGAGCTGAAGAAACTGCTGCTACCCATCGACTTCATACTGCTGACGAATTAACCGCCTTGGCGTTCGAATTCGTCTACAAGTTCGCGGTCGAAGCAGCACGACGCCTGAATGTTGACGCCCGGGAGGTGGCTTCGTCCATGGTTCGAGTCGAGGACACGCCTGGCTCTGTGGTTCTAGAAGCGCACAATCACCAAACAGATGACATGCGAATTGCAGACTGGGCGGGCCAGATTGCCGGACCAACACATCTGGAAAAACACTTTGGGATACCGCGCTCCACATTGTATCGGTGGCAGCGGCACAACGATGTGATTGCGTTGCGAAAAGGCGCTCGCAAGTATGTGTTCCCCCTAGCTCAGTTCATCGATGGCAGGCCTGCGCCGGGAATCCGGCAGGTGCTCGCCTCAATTTCCAATCCCAGATCGGCGTGGCTGTGGCTGATCCACCCATCGCCTCTTCTTAATAATCGCGTTCCGATCGAAATGCTCAGAAAAGATTTGACTGAGGAAGTAGTATCGGCCGCACGAGCCTTTTCTCTAATCGCGTCCAGCTGACGGATCGGTGCGCCGGTATGCATTGACTGCGTCGACCAGCTATACAGTCGTGGTGCGTTTTTAATGCTCGTTCATGGCAGTTATGTCAGCGTGCTAAATAATGTACCAATTGTGCAGTTTGTATACTTTGTATCGTCTGTGCCAGTTGTGCAATGAATACTGGTACGTTGTGACATAACTGCAACTGAGAATTCAAAACAGCTAAAATAAGCCAGCTTTGTTCTTGAGTAATTCAGTATGCCTGATAGCGTCAGGCTGTGAATGAGAGCGCGATGCGCCTCTTTTTCGATCGTGGGGATAGGGAGGGTTCGTCCTTTTGACGTCCTTCCCTCTTTTTAAATCTTTGAAAGGAGATAAAGAATGAACATCAAGAGCCTTCTTCTCGGCTCAGCTGCGGCTCTCGTCGCAGTTTCCAGCGCCCGCGCTGCCGATGCGGTCGTGATAGCTGAACCGGAGCCTATGGAATATGTGCGCGTCTGCGACGCGTACGGCACGGGCTTCTTCTATATTCCTGGCACCGAGACCTGCCTGAAGATCAGCGGTTATCTCCGTTACGATATCGGCATCGGCCTCGTCGGCCACCAGGACGTCTCCGACAAGGAAGACCTGTCGGACGGTGTCGACGACTTCAACGACACCTACTACAAGCGTGCCCGCTTCGAACTGCGCGTCGACAGCCGTTCGGAAACCGAGCTCGGCACCCTGCGAACCTACGCTGCGATCGACTTCCAGTACACGACGAGCGCTCCGGGCGGCATCACCGATGCATCCGATGCTGTCGGCATACCGCATGCTTATATCGAACTCGGGGGCTTCCGCATCGGCAAGACCGACTCGCTGTTCTCGACCTTCACCGGCTATGCCGGCGGCGTCCTCTACGACGATTTTGTCAGCTACGGCCCGTTCGGCACGCACCAGATCGCCTACACCTTCACCGGCGGCAATGGCTTCTCGGCCGCGATCGCTCTTGAAGAAGGCGACGGTTCGTCTGGCGCTTCGGGACTTGCCAACGAGTTCACGCTCGACAGCTATGTCCCGCATGTGGTCGGCGGTGTTGCCTGGACGCAGGGCTGGGGCGGCATCTCGGCCGTCGCTGGTTACGACGCCAACTGGTCGGAGTGGGCCGGCAAGGTACGTCTCGACGTGAATGCGACCGAACAGCTCGTTCTCTTCATCATGGGCGGCTACAAGTCGGGCGCGGATGAGGACTTCCTCGGCATCGCGGGTGCGGATCGTCCGAACTACTACGGTAGCTGGTCGGGCGACTATGCTGTCTGGGGCGGTGGCACCTTCACCGTTTCGGAAAAGGCCAAGATCAACGTCCAGCTTTCCTATGATGAGGACGAAAACTTCGCTGCCCTTGCGAACGTGAACTACACGCTCGTTCCGGGCCTCGTGATTACGCCTGAAATCTCGTATGTCGACAACCTCGACGACGATGACGATGATGGCGACGAGATCGGCGGATTCCTCCGCTTCCAGCGCAGCTTCTAACGGAATGAAAAGTTGCATCTCAGCGACCGCGGTATGTGACTGCGTGCGCGAGACTCTCCGCTCAGCCAGCATCGGCTGAGCGGCGATACCAAAGAAGCAGCTTTTTACGGCTCGCGCGAAATGCTTGGTCCTGTTGATCTCCCGGGGGGGTCTGAGCATGTCGCCGAAGCGAAGGACGCCTTTGACCCACCAAGGCGTCCTTCGTCTTGATCAACCTCAATGCAAAGATTTTGCCCGAGTGCCGGTTAGACGGGAGCGCCGGATGTGGAATAGTAGCAAGGCTGGCAATCCGCTTGCAAGGAGCCGAGCTGACAGCTCTTGATGAAGCTTGTCGCCAAGGTGCACCGCCCACTCCAAACAACCGTCTGCCGCACCGAGAGCACTTGACCAAATGCCGGGTCTTCGATATTCCAAACATTATATTCCTATTGGAATAAGATTTTGCCCGAGTGCTGATTAGACGGGAGCGCCGGATGTGGAATAGTAGCAAGGCTGGAAATGCAACCAATCAGCGTATACCCAACGGTTGAAAGTGGAATAATTTCGGGCATAAGTGGGCAAGGGCTTTTTCGGCGGGGACAATCGGTGAACAATCTAGGTGGTATTCTGCGCACCAGCACGGCGTTGGTGTGGGTTGGCTTCTTGTCATTGTCGGCGGCGGCACAGACCCTGCCGCCGGGTGCAGAACCGGGACGGGTGGAAGAGCGCTTCCTGGAAGCGCGCGAGCCGGAGGCTCTACCGAGAGTGATTGAAGGTCTGGAAAGCACCATGCCGGCGGCAGAGGCCGCTAAGATCACGCTGGTCATCCGCGACATTCAGATTGAAGGCTCCACCGTCTTTTCCGCTGGCGATCTGCAACCGTACTGGCGGGAGCTGCTAGGGCGGGAAGTGTCCCTACTTGAGGTTTTCGAGGTCGCCGCCACCCTCACCGCCCACTATGGTCAGCAAGGATACCTACTATCTCGGGTTATCGTGCCGCCGCAGGAACTCGACCCTCATGGTGCCGTCATCCGTCTTCAAGCGGTCGAGGGGTATATTGACGAGGTGGTGTGGCCAGACGGTCTGAGCCGCTACCGCGATCTCTTCACGGGCTACGCGACCAAGATCACCGAACAACGACCGATCAAGGCGGAACAACTGGAGCGGTATCTACTGCTGGCCAATGACCTGCCGGGACTGATGTTCCGCTCCAATCTCCGAGCCTCGGAGCAAAATCCCGGTGCCTCGACCCTAGTCTTGACGATGGAGCAGACACCATACGACGCCTCGCTCTCCACCAACAACCACAGCACGGAAGCCAGCGGTCCCTATCAAGGCCTTATCTCGGGACGGCTCAACAATACGTTCGGTCTCCACGAACGCTTCCATCTTGGCTACGCCCTGGCCGGGCCGACCTTCGATTCCAACCAGCCCGAACTCCATTACCTGTCCTTCGGCTATGATCAGGTATTGAACAGCGAAGGGCTGACGTTCTCGCTCTCTGGAAATGCCAGTTGGGGTGATCCCGGCACGCCGCTTCTCTCAGACATCGCCTATCAAACCGAGGGGCTTAATCTCTCGACAGCGGTGTCTTATCCCTTTATCCGCACCCGCTCCACCAACCTCACCGGCACGCTCGCCTTTGATTTGGAACACTCCAAAGGCTTCTCAGCGGCCGGACTGGCGAGCGAAGATCGCCTGCGTATCTTGCGCACGGAACTCGCCTATGACTTTGCGGATCGTTGGAGTGGTATCAATCAGGTCATCTGGAGTGCCAGCCAAGGCATTGATGGACTTGGTAGCACCAAGAACGACAATCCGAACGCTTCGCGCACGCCCGGCAAGGTGGATTTCTTCAAAACCACCTTGTTCTTGTCGCGCCAGCAGCCGCTTCCTGAACGCTTCAGTATCTATGTCAGTGCCTATGGACAATTAGCGGCCGATCCATTGCTGTCGTCACAAGAGTGCGGCTATGGCGGTCGTCGTTTTGGTCGCGGGTTTGACCCCTCCATCGTCACCGGCGACCACTGTCTCATTCTAAATGGCGAATTACGCTACGACCTCGGCGTACCGGAGCCGCTTAGTGGAGCGCTTGACTATCTCCAGCCATACGTCTTCGCCGACTACGGACGCATTTGGAACATCGACGCGCCGGCCGGCACCCCCGGCACTGACGATGGGACTTCGGCTGGTTTAGGGCTTCGTTTCGGACGTGAGCGGTTCAGTGTTGATGTGGCGGTTTCCAGAACATTGGTTGAACCGACCAGTGTCACCAATCCGAGCGACTGGCGCGGCTGGTTCAGCCTCGCTACGCATTTTTGAGGGAGAGCGGAATGAAAAGACAGCCAACCATCGTCTGGTTGAAGACAACCACCACCCTTAGCTCGGCTATGCTCTTCTCTTTGGCTATGGGTGGATTTTCCCATGCCAATCCAGTTGATGGCCAAGTGGTGGCCGGCGAGGCCGCTATCAGCGCACCAAACGCCACGACGCTGCAAATTGACCAGACATCCCACAGTGCCGTCATTGAGTGGCAGAGCTTCAATATTGAAGCCGGTGAGACAACCCGATTTGTCCAGCCGAGCCGGGAGGCTTGGACCCTCAACCGTGTCACTGGCAACATAGCGCCGTCTCGTATCTTGGGAACGCTGGAAGCCAACGGCAACGTGGCGATCGTCAATCCGGACGGTATCCTGTTTGGCCCTGATGCGAGGGTTGATGTGGGTGGTCTCGTCGCCACCACGCATGACATTGCCAACGACGATTTCATGGCCGGACGGTTCCACTTCAATCAGCCCGGCAATCCGGCAGCGTCCGTTATCAACGAAGGTAGTGTCTCGATTGCCGACTACGGTCTAGCTGCCTTCGTGGCACCAGGCGTGCGCAATTCTGGTGTCATTATCGCGAAGATGGGCTCGGTCTCGCTTGCCTCGGGCAACAGCTTCACGCTCGACCTTTACGGTGACAATCTCATTAATCTGACGGTTGACGACGAGATTACCGAAGAGGTGGTTGATATCTCGACCGGCCAACCTGTAGCCGATCTGGTGAAGAACGAGGGACGCATTTCCGCTTCCGGCGGCACCGTGGCGCTCAAAGCCGCCACGGCGCGACGGGCGGTGAACTCTGTTGTTAACAACACCGGCATCGTCGAGGCCAACTCGGTTGGTACGAGCGCCGGCAAGATCGTGCTGGGTGGGCAGACCGCTGGCACGAAGACCGCTTCCGCTCCAGTGCAGCGTGTCAAGGTTTCCGGCCAATTGCTGGCGACCAATATTCCAACTCCAACATCGCGTCCTGACAGAGGATCTGGTGGACATATCATCGTGACCGGTGAGGTGGTCGAAGTGGCCGGAGCCATCATTGACACCAGCGGCGAAGGTGGTGGCGGAACCATCCTGCTTGGCGGTGACTACCTTGGTGGCCGTGCCGATGATGCCACGATGGCTTCACTTGGTATCGCTAAAGAGGCCAGCCCGGTACCGACTGCCTCAACCGTCACTCTGGACAGCAGCACCACCCTCCGTGCCGACGCTACCGATCAGGGCGACGGCGGCAAGGTGGTGGTGTGGTCTGACGAAGCCACCAGCGTTGCCGCCACCATCACCGCGCGTGGTGGTGCGAATGGTGGCGACGGCGGATTCGTGGAAACCTCGGGCGCGATACTCAATATCGGTGAAGAGACCAACGTCTCCACCACGGCCGCCAGAGGCGAGACCGGCACCTGGCTACTTGATCCAAACGACTTCACTGTTGCCGCCTCCGGCGGCAACATCACCGGCGGGTTACTCACCGCCCAGCTCGGCAGCAACAACATCGTAATCTCGACCGCCAGTCAGGGGACGCCGGGAGGAAACGGCGATATCTTCGTCAATGACCAAGTATTATGGAACGCCAATACGCTGACATTGCGCGCTGACCGTAATATCGCAATCAACCACGCCATGGCGCTGCAAGATACGGCTGGCTTGGCTCTACAATACGCGCAAACCGACAGCACTGGTGACTATTTCATCAACAAGCCGGTGAACATTGCTTCGACCGGCAGTTTCTCGACCCGAGGGAATAGCGGTACGACAGTCAATTACACCATCATCTCTTCGTTGGCGGAATTGCAGGCGCTAGGGTTGTCTGGTGCTTATGCGCTCGGCACCAACCTTGATGCCTCCGCCACTGCCGGCTGGAACGGCGGTGCCGGTTTTGAGCCTATAGGGAGCGGTGACATCGATGGCTTCACTGGCACCTTCACCGGCCTCGGGCACACCATTACCAATCTAACCATTAACCGCCCCACAGAGTTCTATGTGGGGTTGTTTCGCAATACCGAGGGAGACATTCGAGACATTGGCTTGGTGGGCGGTTCGGTCGAAGGCGCTTCGGTGGTCGGTATGCTCACTGGAGATAACACAGGCACGATAACGCGCGTCTATACCACTGGGACGGTAATCGGAGGGGAAGAAGTCGGTGGTTTGGTGGGCAGCAATGGCGGGTCGATCAGCGAGAGTTTCGCCACCGGCTCCGTTGCCGGACAATCTGCAGGACAAACTGCAGTCGGCGGACTGGTGGGCTTCAATTACGGGTCGATCAGCGAGAGTTTCGCCACCGGCTCCGTTGCCGGTTTCCGTGACATCGGCGGACTGGTCGGTACCAATTCCCACGGGACGATCAACAAGTCCTACGCCACCGGCGATGTCACAAGCAATGGTGGCGATACGGTGGGCGGGTTAAGTGGATGGAATAGCGGCGCAGTAAAAAACAGCTACGCGACTGGAGATGTCTCTGGCGACGATTATGTTGGAGGACTGATTGGTGGGAATAGTGGTACAGTAAAAAACACCTATGCTATTGGAAATGTTTCGGGGATCGGTGCTGTCGGCGGGCTTGTCGGGTACAATGACGGTGGGACCGTTACTGCCAGCTTTTACGACATGCAAACCACTGGCCAGTCGGATACAGGCAAGGGCGTCGGCCTCACTACAGACGAAATGAAAACGGCCTCCACCTTCATCAACGCGGGGTGGGATTTTACCAACGACTGGGATATTGATCCAGCCATCAACAATGGCTATCCGTATCTGCGCTGGCAAGTTGCAAGCACGCCAACTCCCGATCCCGAGCCGGAGCCGGAGCCGGAACCTGATCCCGAGCCGCTCACCCTGGACCCGTTCCCCTCAACCTTCTCAACATCGAGCGATCCCTACCAGCCTACCATAGAGGTCACTGGCAGTGGATTCAGCAACGTGACCGAAATCCGCTGGACATGGACTGACCCGAACGGAAACACCGGCACTGTCGTCTGGAACGCCGCGAACGATTGGGGTAACGGCCGTGCCGTGCTTGTCAGCGACACGTCTGCCACCGTTTCGCCCGCCCTGGTCGCTGCGGGCGATCCGCAAGGCATCTATCAATGGGAAGTGACGGTAATCGCCGGCAGCCAGCAGATCACACGCAGCTTCACCGTCGATTACGTGCAGGTTGTTCAGCCGGTTATTTCAACGGTACCGGTGATCCCGCAGGCAATTTTGAACCCGGCGGTATCAGTGCAGGATATCATTGACCGGTATGCTGATCCGGACGCACCTCAATGCATGTTAGGCACACTTCAATGCGTCGCAGCCTATCCAGGTACCACAGCCATCCCTTTGAATTCGTCCACAATCTTGCAACCTTACGCTGCTGATAAAACATATACCGTGACACAGGATTTCGGCGGAACGACGAGTCATCACAAAGACAGTCCACTACAATGGGGCATTGACTATCAAATGCCATCGGGTACGCCTGTATTGTCCATGTCAGAAGGAGTGATAATTGCAGTTGAGGACAATGTCGAAGATAATAAAAACGGTAATAGTGGGGTTGGAAATTACATCACCATACGAACAAACAGTGGAGTATACATAACGTATGCCCATCTAAGTCGAGGAAGCCTCGTCAATTCGTCGGGAGAACCTTGGAAACAGAATGATAAATTGTCGGCCGGCGCTCCTGTTGCAAAATCCGGCAACACAGGTCTTAGCAGCGGCCCTCACCTTCATGTACACTTCGGAACATCGATTGTTAAGTGGAGAGATGCTACAGTAGCAGATGGCAGTAGAGACGTTACTTCGCCAATAGATATATAGAATTGATTATTCGTTTTTTATACAATATAATTCTTACACAATAATATTGTTGTTTTATGATATGTAAATTATTTTTATTACCAGCTATGGTAGTTCTAGGTTTGTCTTTTTTCTGGAACGCCAGATTTTTGATCGATCACAGAAAAACGCCTGAGGAAATCCCTAGGCTTATTCTAGCCTCCACAGGAGGGAAATGTCCTTACGCATCAATGAAGGTGCCGACGGATTGGCTCTTTCGAGTTGATGCGGGTGACCTTTTGGGCAGATGCATCTTTCAAACGAGTGATTTTGCCGATCGCGAAGGAGGAGAATACGGAAGAGAATACATAATATCTGGGGCTCAGATTGTAATCGAGCCTTCAGAGACAACATCTTTTCGTTCAGTTGGGGGGTACGCTGACTTTACTTTCCAAAACAGACCGAGCAATCTCGTAGAGTTAAGTGTAATTGACTTGCAAGAAAATAGAATATCGTTCGTAAAACGGTACATTAATACGTTTAATGGGCAGGTATTCTATACATTTTCACTACTTGAGAAATCGACGGAGACTACGGTGACCTTCAGTTTCAGCGACTCATTTAGCGAAGTGGATCGTGAAACGATAGTTAATGGTGTGGCTAACTCATTCCTGCTGATAGAATAGTTCCAATTCGAAGACTGGCAGCACGAAAACGGACCGAACAGGGAGCTATCTCATGACCGTCCTCAGCAACCATCAATCCGGAAATCCTGATATCCCGTCCGCTGCAACCACACCGAGACCGCTTGACCAACTGCTGGGTCTTCGATATTCCAAACAGTTATATTTTCGAGGCAAAAGGACGGGATTCAGCGAATGAAAACAGCTATCGGCATCGTACTGGTTGGACTGGCGCTTGGTGGTTGCACCGCCACCACCTCCGAAGGTGACGGCACGTCGTCAGCCACCTCTAAAACGGCGGAGAGCGCGTTCGTTGGTGCGTGGAAAAGCAATTGGGGTGGCGTAATCAACACGACGCTCGTAGTTCATAGCGTTAGTGGCAACACGGCCGATATTACGTACACGTGGCAGCAGACATCGTTCACCAGTGCCGGAAGTCAGCGCACGCAAGCGAACGTTTCTGGAAACCAACTCTCGTGGGGCGATGCAATTAGGTTCACGTTCACCGAACGTGACGGGAGGCTTTATGCCGTCCGTAAAGCTTCGAATGTCACTGCAAGGACAACATTCACAAGGCGCTCTTAACCGAAAAGAAAACCCACGATGAAGAGCCAAACGATACTTTCTCTGATGGCAGTGGCTTGGTTGGCTGGTTGTTCAGCCACCACTTCCAGCTCTGAACGCACTCAGCTCACTACTGCCGAGGTGCAAGCCACCTTTATCGATCATTCCTGGCGAGGCCCAAGAGGCCGATTCTTCTTCCAACTGGGTGGTGGTGCATACACCTATCAGGACGACAGTGGCTGGTCTCATCACGGCAGCTATACGTTGCTGCCGAACGGCGTGATCAAAGGTACCACCACTCGGTACACCTTCTACCGTATGCCGGACGGCAGCTACGTCTATTACCATAGCCATAGCGGTCGGTATTACCCGGCGAAACCGGTCGGATGACGGTAGTGCGGACACTCGTCGGGTGTCTACTCATTGTCATGTTCTCATTGCCTGTCCGCGCAAGTGGGCTCGTGGAGCATTTTCTCAACGGTCCCTGCCGATTTGCATACCATCCAGTTCTGATTGTCACGGATGTCACTACTTCAGGCGAGATCGACGACTCAGTCAGTCTCATGATGTACCGGGAGCTTGAACGGAGGGGATGTATTCGCATCGTTGGTGTCGTCTCGATTTTTGGCAACGGTGGGGCAAGCGCTAAAGAGGTGTATCGGAATCTCCATGACCGCCTGCATCAGCTCGGGCTCTCGGCTTGGGCGGTGCTAGAAGGACCAGCCCGTCGGATGTCCTTCTCGCAATCCTTGCCGCCCACGGCCGAAGATCAACAGCGCCTCTTTGCGATCGCCGCCATCGTCAACCAGCACGAGCGGGTGGTAATCGCTGAGTTGGGACCGTTCACTGTCTCGGCTCGGCTCTTGTCCGAAGGATTGGTAAGGCCGAAGCGGATTGAACGGATATTGGGGGTAGGCGGTCGGGCGCCCGGCGAGCGCTTCTCCACCGGACACGGACTGCCGTTTTCTTTTCGCGATATGAATGTGGACGAGGACCAGGCGGCCGTGTGGTACCTCCTCAAACACCATCCGCGAAAACTCTGGTTGGTGACGTATCAGACCGGCATCAATGAGCGGATGCTCACACCCGAAACTATTGCAGCGCTCGGCATCTCGGAAATCTCGGCGCACGCCAAGCGTCGGGCCAAGCGTCTCACATTGATTGGCTACGGCGGGAAGATACCGGCCTGGGACACTTGGACCACCTCATACTTCATTGAGGGTGGCAGTCAGAAATTATCCTGCCGACAACAGAAGGTCAGACTAGTCTATGTGCCGGTGGACACAGGCGAGGTTGAGCGCCGCCAACTGTGGGTATCCGACCGATTCGACCATGACTTTCGCTGGGTGGAAATGTGCTGGTGTGCGGATTCGTTAAAGGAGAACAAACAATGAAGCGACGGACGATACTTTCCATTATGGCGGTAGCTTGGTTGGCTGGTTGTTCAGCCACCACTTCCAGCTCTGAACGCACCCAGCTCACCACTGCCGAGGTGCAAGCCACCTTTATCGACCGCGCATTTCAGCGACGTGACCAAGGAACCTTCCTGTTCCGTTCGGACGAAACGTACACCTACGAAGGAAAGAACGGCGAAAGCCACAACGGGCAATACACCTTGCTTCCTAATGGTGTGATCGCCGGCACCACCACAAGGTACACCTTCTATCGTCAACCGGATGGCAGCTACGTCTATCATCACAGCAGCAGCAATCGCTATGTGCCAATTACTCTCTAGCCAGGTGCAGCTATCTATGGGCAAGTTAACTCTCTCATTCCTCTCCCTGTGCATGCTGACAACCTCAGCCTCAACCGAACCACTGACCGAGACTGAAATGAAATCGCTCCGTGAGCAGATTCAGCGCTGCTGGAGCGTGCCGATGATTAATGGATCCAACACTACGGTGTCAGTGCGCTTTCGTCTTGATCATACGGGCGCGCTCGTTGGCGAACCGGAGATTGTCGCCGATGGAGAAGTGACCAACACCAAAAGAGTATTCAGCGAAGCAGCCAAGCGCGCCATCAAAAAATGTGCTCCATACTCTCTTCCACCAGAGAAGTATGAAGCGTGGTCTAATCTCATTGTGCATTTTGATCCGAGCGCAGATTATCGCCGGAACGGTAGTGACTAATTTACCTCAGCAGAAAGTGAATTAGTCAAGTTTACAAAAAACCGGCCCATTTTGATGGACCGGTATTATTGATGCCGGACGCCGGCCTAAAGCCGATAATATTTACGACAATGATCTTGTTTGTACCCCTTAGGACATATGACCGTTTTGTTGTCGAGTAACTCCCATTCTCCAGATGAGATTAGCTTGCCTTTCCGGAACGAAATATATGTTTTGTCTGTGTAGAAAGTTACTTTACCTTCAACAAAGACAAACTTCTTGAAAATCTTCTTGTCAGCAATTGCCGACACTGGCAGTGCAAGAGTTGCCATCAGAGCGACAATCAACACCTTCTTCATAGCTCTTCTCCTTGTTTGGGGTCACACCATCGCAACCTGTTTAAGATTATAGTCTGCTAAATAGATTTTGTCAAAATCTTGTATAGGATCACCACTTATGAGACACTTCTATTAACACTCATAATATACTCCATCGGCGACACCAAACCAAGCGATAGCGGTCTACTGGAACGCAAAACCACCGGCTGGCTACAGCGTTATGGGGGACGCGCCAGCCGGTGGTTTTGCTCCGCTCGGTGCGTTGCTTCATCAATTTCCAACAAAAACAGCGCCACTGCTGGCGCTGATTTCACTCGTACCTCAATCTCGTTGGTCGATGACCTCGAGCGCCAAAGCCAACGCCTCAAAGAGGGTGGTGCTACGTGGCTCCGAATCCCAGGACTTCCTTGGCTTTGGTACCCACGGTCGCAACTCGGTGAAGCGATCGGCGAGCGCTTCTGCCTCGACGTACTTATTCCGGTAGCGGTGCGGTCGCGATACCGACACATCCAAGAGCGGTGCGTCAGTAGCAACACGAGCCACGGCCTCGATGAGGGCGATCGTGGTCTCTCCCTTCCGACAATGCTTGGTGATTGTTTCTGTCACCACCACGTCAGGACGCAACTGATGAATCCAGCTTTCTACCATCCTGGCTGTTTCAGCCGGACTCTTACTGGCTTGCCGGGAAATGCGCCAGCTATAAAGTGTGCCTTTAACCAAGAACACGTAGCTGACACGACCACTGGCTACGGCCACGGACAACACCCTACGCCCGGCCATTCTCGGTTGTGATTAAAGCTTCTAAACGAATGGCGAGCTGTGAGAGGGTGTGCGTTCGATTGAAGGTGACAGCTATGCTCGTCGGTGCAGTCGGTATCGACCGCAGCCGCGGAATAAGCTCGTCAACCACCTCATCCAACAACCCCGCCAGCAGACTTTCCATCGGCTTGCCATACACCAAGGAGAGTGTCGCGACCTCCAGCGTGGTCGGCGCTGAACGACCGTTCTCAATATTAGAGATACGGGTCTTATGGACACCTAATAAATGCGCGCAATCAAGTTGCCGTAGGCCGGCTTTATGACGCGCTACCTTGAGGTCCAAGGCAATATTGTTCGTCTTCATAAGGAACAAAACTATTAAACTGATAAAAGGCGCTATAGGCGCTCTGGTGCTAAAGCATAACCGATTAGCCCTGTATCAATAGACGCCGGTAGTTGCGGATTTCAATACTTTCCACCGTTATCAAACCAAAACCACCACGCTCATCTGACTTCGCCTTGCCCTTCTGGTTTCAGGCTGACGCCATGAAAACCAGAAGCGCGGCGAAGTCAGATGAGCGTGGTGGTTTTGGTAGGTAGGTTTGAGAAGTTTAGCGTTTTTTCGGGTCGAAAATAGACGGCCAGAATTCGACTTCCGGCATTTACTGCCGTCTATGGTGTTGCCGCCATTTCGGTACGATGAGCGGATGCAAAACGAAAAAGACAAACTACCACCCGAGCTGGAACGGTACCTGGCGCTTTGCCAACGTGTCTATGAACGTATGGAGCGCGAGGGTTCTTGGCCTTGGAGTGATTCGCCAGATTTTGAGAATGTGGTAGAGTCAAGGGATAATCAAAATGACTTATGAAAAAATGTTTTGGCTACGTGCGTGTCTCCACCGTCAAGCAGGGCGAGGGGGTGTCGCTGCAAGCCCAGCGTGAAGCCATCGAACGGTTCGCCACCGGGAACAACATCATCATCATCAAGTGGTTTGAAGAGAAGGAAACGGCCGCCAAATCCGGCCGTCCGGTCTTCAATGCTATGATCCGGCTCTTGAAGCAGCGCCGAGCTGATGGGGTGGTGATGCATAAGATAGACCGGAGTGCTCGCAACTTCGCTGACTGGGCGAAGATTGGTGACTTGGCCGACACCGGCATTGACGTTCATTTCGCTACCGAGAGCTTGGACTTTCGTTCGCGTGGTGGTCGGCTGGCGGCCGACATTCAAGCTGTCATCGCCGCTGACTACATCCGCAACCTACGGGAAGAGATCAAGAAAGGTATCTACGGACGCCTCAAGCAAGGTCTGTATCCGTTCGGGGCACCAATCGGTTATCTGGACCAAGGTAGTGGCAAGCCGAAGATACCGGATCCAGTACGCGCACCGTTCATTCGTCAGGCTTTTGAACTATACGCCAGTGGCCAGCATTCCCTACGCAGTCTCCTTATGGAATTGAAGCGGTTGGGTTTGCGTAACCAGTCCGGCCGACCACTCTCCAAGGGCGGGCTGGAAACCATCCTCGACAACCCTTTCTATTGTGGCCTCATCCGCATCCGCAAGAACGGCGAAACCTACCAAGGTATTCACCAGCCGTTGCTATCGGTGCAGTTGTTTAAGGCTGTACAGGAAATCAAAGCTGGCAAGTCCGGAAAGAAAGTAACGCGACACAACCACCTCTACCGAGGTTTGTTTCGCTGTCATCACTGTGACTCGGCAATGACCCCCGAGCGGCAAAAAGGTCACGTGTATTACCGCTGTCAGCAGCGAGAATGCGCGACCAAGTGCGTGAGAGAGGAAGTGTTGGAGACGGCGGTGGAGTCGGCACTTTCGTGCTTTCGAATATCCGACGAGGAAGAAAAGACGCTGTTACAAGCCTTTGAATCGTGGTGGAAAGCTCGCCAACAAACTGGCACCATCAGCACCATCAAGATGCAGTTGGGGCATATCAATGCTCGTATTGATAGATTAACCGAAACACTGGTTGATGGTCACATCGACCACAACACCTATAACCAACACAAAGAAAAACTACTACTAGAGAAACTGCAAGCTGAAGAGAAGTTAGTTATTGAGCGGAAAAAGAATGGAAAATCTTCCAACCTCCAAAGATTTCTCGAACTGATAAAAAGCCTTGCAAACAGCTATATTTCTTTAAATCCAACAGAAAAACGCGAGATGGTTCAAATCACCACCTCGAACCGCACGGTAGCTGGAAAAAGCGTAGTAGTTGAGCCGTCAAATTGGCTACTGATGACGGAAAATGCCATTGCTGGCCTGATTGGTGCTCCATATCGCCCCACTTCTCGAAGGCTACCGGAGTTGCGAGATGAGAACATCGAGAGATTAGTACAACTTGCTCAATCCGATGAGTTTGCGCGATTTAGTATAATATTAAATAGTCGGTTTCCTCGTTCAAATAGCACCACCAATAATCGCGCCATTACTGATATTGATACAACGAAAAACAAATAAACAATTGAGCTACATACCCACAAAGTTTTCTTAATCTCTTCTTAATCTTTTCTTTAACTTTCCTTAATGTCCACTGTGGTATAACTTGTTATCCACAAATAAATTAAGTATTTGTGTGTCAATATTATAAGTATAAGAAATCCTTATCATAATCAATGAACCAATATTAAAATAATCAAGAATTAACAACTAAGTGTTCTTGCAGTGAATTAACTTATGCAACCCATACCAAACCTACACAACAAACTATTAATTCTAGCTATAACAGTTATTGCTGTAGCAATAATAGTTTCTGTTTATCTTTTGTGTGTTCAAGAGATTGGAAACAAAAATTTGCAGAATCAAGTTTTATCAACTAATCAAAGTAATGAAGAGTTAGACACGAAGGTACACATTGAAGATTCAAATATTAAAGCAGGGACAGTGGAAGAGAGTGTAGATACGTCAAATTGGCAAACATACAGGAACGAAGAAGCTGGTTTTGAGTTTAAATACCCCAAGGAATGGAGTACTAGAGACATTAAGCCATACAGATCAACAAGATACATCATGGAAGAAGAGTTTCTAGTTTTAGATCCTGTAGTTAGTTTTCTCTCACCTAAAGAACTAGAGATAATCAACTCTCCAAATTACACAGATCAACCCGTAGGCTTCTTTATTACCGTGAGAAAAGTCAATGACATCAGTTTGGAGAAGTGGACTAAACAATACTACGATGGAAACCAACCTTGGTATGACGGTCCAGTAACTCATATGGATACCAAATTTCACTCAATACATAACACGTATTCAGCTAATGTGTCTGGATTAGGCGATGGTATATATTCGACTCATATAGAGCTTAATAATGGCTATCTTTTGACCGTGGATACACCATTAAGAGGATACCATGAAGGTGATATTTTAAAGGGAGTTATTAGTACACTAATAGTTTATTAATTATTAACATCAAATTAAACATGAAATTAATCAAATCCACAGCAGTATTATTCGCGATACTCATCTTTATTTCATCCACAAACATAACATTAGCCCAGCAAGACAATTCAAGAACCCACAAAACCGACAAATGGGAAATTTCTTATCCAGCTGACCTAGAAGCTGAAAATCTCGGTGAACGCACTTTACCCAGTAAGCTTAAGGTGTACGAAGAAGTATCTTTCAGTAAGCATGGTGAGAGTAAGGATACAACGTAAATGGATCATCAACCAATCCAGTACATATAACTTCAATCAAAGATGACTCGGTTGGCGGTGATACTAATGCCGACGGCACATCGGTTGGTAGTATTGGTGATTGGTATGATATATATGTACCCGGCACTTTAAATCTTAACTATGCCACAGTACGCTATGGTGGTAGGAATAATTATTCTTCTGTTTACAACCACGGTGGTGCTGTTAACATTACTAACTCTACCTTTACCAGTAATCAATTTGGTATCACAACTTATTTTGGTACTACAACTGTAACTTACAGCACCGTGGAAGATAATGATATAGGTATGTTTGTAGAGGCGGGCGTGCTAGAGGTCGGTAATACTCATATCAAGAATAGTGCTGATATGAATATTTGGCAGTACGACACTTCAACCGTATCAATAATCGACTCCGTCATATCAGGATCCGGACTTGATGGAATTATGCAAGATGCTGGAACAGCTACTGTAACTGGGACAGAATTTTATGATAATTACCGCGCTGGTTATATGGCATTTGGTGGATATGTGGGAAACCTAAGTAACAATAGCTTTCACGGAAACTCAGTTGGGTTTGAGACTTATGTCACTGCCACTACTACCGCCGAGAACAACTACTGGGGTGCTAC
>NZ_JAAKZF010000320.1 GCF_011045125.1 Allomesorhizobium camelthorni
CCGTCTTGTGGGGCGGCGACTGCTGGGCTGTTTGGAGCCCCACAGTTCACGCACCCCTGCTTTAGGGCGCTTCTTACGCAGCCAGCAGTACAGACGCAGACCAATATACCAGTCAAGGTTGACGAATACACGTCCTGCACCCACACAGTAGCGGTAGTAGTTCGCCCATCCGCGCAGGATGGGATTGATCTCCCGGAGCTTATCGCCAAGGCCGACGGAGACACTATTGCGTTTCGTCAGTCGCTTGACTTTTCGACGTAGGTTGGCGGCTTTGGCCTTGGGGATTTCGACGCGTGGGCCGTAACCATAGCGCTTATCCCAATGCATGCCGAAGCGGAATCCGAGGAACTCGAACCCTTCCGTCATAGCCGTCACCTTCGTCTTCTCCGGCGACAACTCAAGGCCCATGGTTCGGTACAGGTATTCCGCCAGCGCCGATTTCTCTGCGATAGCATTCTCCTGCGTTCCCGAGACCAGAACTACGAAGTCATCGGCGTAGCGTACGGGTAAGAACACACACCGACCGGCGATTCGATCGGTGTCCCGTGCACTCTTTGCTGCCTTCACCCCATTGCTCTTGCGACGAGCTTGGGTCTTGGTGCGGTGGTAGGTCCACCGTTCGTACCGCTCTTCGATCGCGCTGAGCGC
>NZ_JAAKZF010000321.1 GCF_011045125.1 Allomesorhizobium camelthorni
CGACAGCCGATGTGGTCGAATTGATGTTCATGGGGATGTCCTTCGCGGGAGAGAGTGTCCGCCCAGCCGCCACTCTCTGCGCCGGCCGGGCCGCACTCCTCCCGGCCCCGCTCTGCCTCTCGCCGCCAAGCGGCCTGCGCTAGGCGCAAAGCCGTGACTCATGCGCCCACAGGGATGCGGCGACCTCGAGTTTTGGACGTAATGCGGCGGTTCAATCTATGCGGAGGATGCACCCAAGCTCCAGGAGGCTCTGACGGCCGCTCATGAGCGGCGCGAGCGGCCATTGTGCTTTTGCCAGGCCGATGGCCTGCCCATGTACATCACGCGAATTGGCGATGCCTATCGGATCAAGCGCATGCCGCTGAGCGGCGGTGGGCATCATCCATCATGCGAGTCCTATGAGTCGCCCTACGACCTGTCGGGCTTGGGTGCACTGATAAGAAGCACGATCCAGATCGATCCGCAAAACGACATGGCTGCGCTGAACTGAAGTTCATCCTGTCGAAAACCGGCAGTCGCACCGCACCGGTGCCGAACGGCGAGGTGTCTGCAAGCGTTTCTGGCGACGCACGAAAGTTGTCGCTGCGCGCCCTGCTCCACAATCTATGGCACGCGGCTGAGCTGACGAGCGGACATCGAGGTGGAAG
>NZ_JAAKZF010000322.1 GCF_011045125.1 Allomesorhizobium camelthorni
TGACAGCCGATGTGGTCGAATTGATGTTCATGGGGATGTCCTTCGCGGGAGAGAGTGTCCGCCCCGCCGCCACTCTCTGCGCCGGCCGGGCCGCACTTCTCCCGGCCCCGCTCTGCCTCTCGCCGCCAAGCGGCCTGCGCTAGGCGCAAAGCCGTGACTCATGCGCCCACAGGGATGCGGCGACCTGGAGTTTTGGAGGTGATGCGGCGGTTCAATCTATGCGGAGGATGCACCCGAGCTCCAGGAGGCTCTGACGGCCGCTCATGAGCGGCGCGAGCGGCCATTGTGCTTGTGCCAGGCCGATGGCCTGCCCATGTACATCGCGCGAATTGGCGATGCCTATCGGATCAAGCGCATGCTGCCGAGCGGCGGTGGGCATGATCCATGATGCGAGTCCTATGAGTCGCCCTACGACCTGTCGGGCTTGGGTACACTGATAAGAAGCACGATCCAGATCGATTCGCAAAACGACATGGCTGCGCTGAACTGAAGTTCATCCTGTCGAAACCCGGCAGTCGCACCGCATCGGCGCCTAACGGCGAGGTGTCTGCAAGCGTTTCTGGCGACGCACGAAAGTTGTCGCTGCGCGCCCTGCTCCACAATCTATGGCACGCGGCTGAGCTGACGAGCGGACATCGAGGTGGAAT
>NZ_JAAKZF010000323.1 GCF_011045125.1 Allomesorhizobium camelthorni
TGAGGCTGAGCTTTGCAAGTTCTGCGGTGAGATAGAGGTAAAGGCGGGCATTGAAGCTTAGGACCGGTTTTCTTCTGCGCGCTCTACGTTTGCTCTCGCGTCCTCAGTGACCAGAAATCCTGCACTTGTAGGGCATTCGCTCCGGTTCACTGCCGTGTTTGGCGCGTTCAATCGAAACCCAAGACGAAGTCTCTCACTTTTTGCGCATACATCTCGCATGGTTTGTGGGACGCGATGCACGATCCCAGACGGTATGGGTTGAAACTGACAATCTCTGTTTCTGCCAACTCTCGCGCAAACAGCTGTTGCGTCGTCCACCGTCGGATCGGCGAAAGCTCACACCATATCGCCGTCCCTCGTAAATCCCGTCGCTGTAGCCCTCAGGGAGTGCTGCTAACGCCGCCTCGAAATCATCAGTCTCCATCCACTAACGCTCCCTTTGACGTGTGAAGCAGATGGTTGTACCGCCGTTGATTTTTGCGCGCTGCGTCGATGGCATCGATTCCATAGCCAATGGTCATTGGACCATCGAGTTTGGGCATCTTATTTCTCTTACATCGATCTGGTCGAGCAGCGGCTCCACCTGCGAGGCATCTCCCAGTATCCTGATCGGTCATGACGTGAGCAATGATTTCACCGCTGTT
>NZ_JAAKZF010000324.1 GCF_011045125.1 Allomesorhizobium camelthorni
ATAGATCGAAATGACTTTGAAGATTCCCGCGAGTGCTACCACCACGATGAGTGCGCCATGAACGCCGAGCGCTTCATCCTTGCCTGCGACGCCCAGTATCAGTCCGCACAGCGCGATCCCGAGCAGAATCACTAGCGCGTACCGACGTTCTGCTTTGGTCAGTTGTCCGATCATTGTCTTGCTGCCTCTGTGCTCAAGCGCGCCGAGAGTGCGTCGGCCGCCTCTTGCGCCGGCTCAAGTGCGAGGACCTGTGCAAGCACCGTCCGCACGACCGAGGTGAGGGCCGACACATGAGCTCCAGTGAGTGTGTATTCGTCGCTCTGCTGCATGCCTGATCCTGTCGCGGCGGCGGCCTCGTTTGAGAATAAGTATCACGACGGATCGTGACGATCTCGTCTCGGCTGGTTATCGATTTTATGCCCGTTTTCTATGATCTCACTACCGCTGCAACCGCTACTCTCTCGCGCCGCGTCGCTCGCTGGTGGAGGACTCCCTAGGATGACGACCGAGAAGGCGGTGCTGGCCGGCGAGCGCCGTTCCACCGGCAACAAGGCGCATCCAATCATTCATCCGCGCGAAGCCATCGACTGAAAGACTTCGTCGCGCAGGTAGAAGTGGTGGAAGAGAGCCGCCGCC
>NZ_JAAKZF010000325.1 GCF_011045125.1 Allomesorhizobium camelthorni
GCTTTTCATCGAGTGCGGCGATCTCCTCATTGATCCGCGCATAGTCGCGCGCCAATGTCTCGAACATCTCCCTGGCCATGTCGGGGATCGTCGCGTCGGCGCGAATGTCGGCCAGCAGATCGCCGAGCCGGGAAAGGCCTTTGGGCGCCACCAGGCCGAACTCCGCCGCAAAGCCGCGGATCGCGTTGGCGAGCTGCGTGCGCCGGCCAATGAACTGGGCGCGCAGTTTCGCCAGCATCTGCAGGGCCTGGTTGTCGGCGCTCTTGACCGGTACGAAACGCATCGAAGGCCGGCTCATCGCCTCGCAGATCGCCGCGGCGTCCGCCGCATCGGACTTGGAGCGCTTCACGTAAGGCTTCACATATTGCGGCGGCAGCAGAACTACATGATGGCCCAGCGCGCGCAGCTCGCGTGCCCAGTAATGCGCCGCGCCGCAGGCTTCCATGCCCACCTTCAGCGGCGAAAGCCCGGCGAAGAAGGCAAGCACCCGCCCACGCCGAAGCTTCTTGAGCAAAACCGGCTGCTCGGCCGCATCCACCCCATGCAACTGGAACACGGTCTTTGACGTATCCATGCCAATGCGAATAAGATTTTCCACGGACGGTCTCCCTTGCTTGAGATCTGCAACGACCT
>NZ_JAAKZF010000326.1 GCF_011045125.1 Allomesorhizobium camelthorni
AGCCCTGGTGGCGCTCACCTATCGTTCGGCGGTCGACAATCCGGGTCGGTTTGCAAAATCCCGAACCGTCGGTGCGTACTTCGGACTGACGCCCAAGAAGTATCAATCCGGGGAGACCGACATCGACGGCGGCATCACCAAGGTCGGCGATTCCATGGTGCGAACCGCACTCTATGAAGCGGCGCACATCATGCTGACGCGCGCCACGCGGTTCTCCGCCTTGAAGCGCTGGGCGATGGACGTGGCGAAGCGGCGCGGCATGAAACGGGCAAAGGTGGCACTGGCCCGCAAGCTCGCCACCGTTCTTCACCGCATGTGGGCTGATGTCAGTCAGTTCCGTTGGGGCAAGGACACCGTCGCCGCGTAAAGGAGGAACAAGGCAGCGAGGCAGGCCGCCATAGGCGCTGCTTCTTCGAGGTCTCGTCGCTGGGACGAGGGCTTGGCAAGGTCGGGAGTAGTGCTGTGAAAGCTTCGGCAAATCACGCGTCCTAGATTGACCTGCCGGCTTAAGGATCTGATGGCATGATGTGGCAGTCTTCGTGCTGACCACGGACAGAAGCATGATCCCAGCGGCGTGATGATCACTCGAAAGGGACTTGACGAGTAAGGGCCCATTACAGA
>NZ_JAAKZF010000327.1 GCF_011045125.1 Allomesorhizobium camelthorni
CTCCTGCGCTTCAAGCGCAATGGGCGTTTGCTCGCCGTCGCCTCGATCTTCCGTGACGTCGAAAGCCTCCAGACCGAGGTGTCCATGGAGCGGGACACATCAACCTAGAGTGGCTTGTTGCAAGGATACTCCGCGGAAGTGGCGGCATTCCGATTTGGCGTTGAGTTGGCCTTTCGGGATCGCGGCCGCTCTTACCCGCCGTCCAGCCAACGGTGTGAAGCGTGCCAACCAGGCAGCGGTTCGGGCCTGCCGTTGAAATCCCGCATCCCGTGGAATGAAGCCTTGAGTCAGCAGTACGCGCGCGACGCGGCGCCACTGCCGACCACCGCACTTGAAACCGTGTCCGGCTCCTCCATCTAATTTGGAACAGCGCGCAGTTCCGAATGAGGAAGCGCTAGGCGACGCGCCTGCTTGCCACAGACAATCCAACCGGGCAGATCGCCCTGCTGCTCGTCGATTTAGACCGGCAGCTTTGACAATCGAGCGACTTCCTCTTCGTTCTCAAACGAAGGGAGATCAAAATGGCAAAAGTCGTTTGCGTCCTCTATGACGATCCGGTCGACGGTTATCCGACAAGGTATGCGCGGGACGGTCTACCGAAGCTTGACCGCTATCCGGGA
>NZ_JAAKZF010000328.1 GCF_011045125.1 Allomesorhizobium camelthorni
CGGTTCAGGGGCGGATAGCCGTAAGTATAGATCCAGTCCGACTCTCGCGCCGGCACATGACAGGACTTACAGTCCTTCGTGTAGTCGGTGGATGTGGTCTTTTGGGGATTGGCCGCGTCGAACCAGGCCCAACCCCAGCCGTCGCCCCAAAGCTTGTTTTCTGGAAATCGGCCGACGCCGTCTTTCACCATGACGAACCAGCCAACGAGGGCGCCGGCACTGCTTACGGTTCCGGTTGTCATCTCTTTAGTAGTCGTATGGAACACTTCCTTCACCAGAACGGTGCCGTCGGGGTAGTGTCCGTCCTTGCGATACGCATCGATGGTTCCGGGCGATGCATAGACCATGTGCATCTCCTTTGAGCCCGGACCATCGTCTTTCGCCACTGCCCAGTTGCCCAGCGCCTGATAAGCGGTCCGGTAGTCGGAAGGCACGCGCAGATTTCCCTTGTCGTCAACAACGGCCGCTGCCGGTCCCTCGTACTGTGAGCGCTTGTCCATCTGCGCGTAGGCAGTGACGGCGCCGATCATGGACAATCCTGCCAGGGCGACGCCCAAGGCACCGACAATTTTCATAGCACTGTTCCTAAGTTTGAACCGGTAGCGGTCGTTGGCCATTT
>NZ_JAAKZF010000329.1 GCF_011045125.1 Allomesorhizobium camelthorni
CTGGTCTCGTTCACGATCCTGATGGCATCCGTCTACGCCCTGACGCGGGACGACCTGAAGGCGCGGCTTGCCTATTCGACGGTCAGCCAGCTGTCCTACATCGTGCTGGGCGCGGTTCTGTTGTCACCGGTCGCGATGGTCGGCGGCATCATCCACATTGCGGCGCATGCGTTCTCCAAGATCACGCTCTTTTTCTGCGCCGGGTCGATCTATTGCGCGTCTGGCAAGCGGAATATCAGCGACATGGCCGGCATCGGCCGCAGGCTGCCCTGGACGATGGGGGCGTTCTTCGTGGCCTCGCTCAGCATGATCGGGGTGCCGCCGACCGCGGGTTTCGTCAGCAAGTGGTATCTGGCGCTGGGCTCGGTGGAGGCGGGGGAGATCGCATTCCTGATCGTGCTCCTGGTGAGTTCGGTCCTGAACGCAGCCTATTTCCTGCCGGTCAGCTATGTCGCCTTTTTCGGGACGGAAGCGCAGGAGAGCCCGGCGACGGTCCGTGAAATTCCGATGGTGACGATCCCACTGGTCGCGACCGCCATTCTGTCGGTGTCGATGGGCATCTTTCCCGGCTATTTCCTCGCTCTGGCGGAAGGAGTGGTCAGATGATCAAGCGC
>NZ_JAAKZF010000033.1 GCF_011045125.1 Allomesorhizobium camelthorni
CTACGAATTTATGCTGACCAGTAGTGCGTTAACACTCTCTCGATCTACATCCTTTTCCAATTCAAAAGCAATTGATCTGCCTTCCTCAAGATCAAATGCACGACCTGTGCCGTTGTTAGCGTTAAAGCTGCCGATACTAAAAAGCTTTGTGCGGATCTCGTTATTGATAACCGACTCCCAGACATACCGCTTGGTACCTGGATTAAGGTTAGCAATTTGCATCCTTTCGGTGACATTATTTATGTTTATTGTGATGGCACCGTGATTGATCACATTATGTCCCAATCGAATTGATGGCTCCACTGCATCGACCAGCGCGGCGACATCGCCACCCCTTGTAGCCTCTAGTGCTCGAATATTCTCCGGTTCATCAGCAACAGCCACGCCGGTAGCTCGACTGTAGATGGCTTTCAGCAAATCCGTCAGCAAGTTGCCGGCTACTCCGGCACCAAGAGCTCCGACAATTGCTGCGGCCTGCCAATCAACCTCGTAAAGAGATTCGAAACTCCCTGGCTTCTGAGCGATAAGATTAAAAGTCAGAGGAACATTGCCAAACTCTCTCCTTCGAACCTTCCCCTCAACGATATAGTTTGCAACTATGAGGATTGTGCGTGTTATCCCAACCAAGCTTTGGGTACCATCATATGCGGGCAATTTATGCAGATCAGCAAGATTACCTTCAAATTTCACGTCCAGAAGCATGTACTACCCCCAATTTGCCCTTTCGCGAATCTACAAGCTACAGTAGCAAAGTTGAATCTACAACATTGAACGAATTGCAGGCTCGCGGCTCACCATGAGGGGGGTTTGGGGTCGCCGCGCCATATTCTGAAACGCCGAAGACGAAGCGAGGCATCAGTCGCCCTCATGGTGAGCCGTGAGCCCATCGAACGATCGAACCACGAGGGCGCTTGGCGCGCTTCCTATCCCACCCGTTTTCCCGCCTGATCGAACCAGTGCAGCTTTTCCGCCCGGACTACGACCCGTAGCTGGTCGCCCGGTCTGGCGGTGGCGCGGCCATGGACGCGCACGATGATGCGTGTTCCGGCAGCGGCGCAGTACAGAAAGCTTTCGGCGCCGACCGGCTCGACCGCTTCGACGGCGGCGGGAATGGCCAATGCTCCGCCCGGGGCTTCCGCGCCATGGGTGACGTCGGCGTCTTCCGGGCGGAAGCCGAGCGTGGCGGCGGCTTGCGGCGCGAATGGGACAACAGAACCGTCGGTCAGCATCGGGGCTGCGGAAGCAAGGGCTGTTGAGCCAGCGGCTGAACCGTGGCCGACGGCGGCCATCTCTTCCGGAGAGCCGGCCGGCATCCGACCTGCCCCGCCGCGCGTGAGCGCCAAAAGGTTCATCGGCGGCGCGCCGATGAAGCTCGCGACGAAGGTGGAGGCCGGCTTTTCATAGATGTCGAGCGGATCGCCGATCTGTTCGACGAGCCCTGCATTCATCACCACCAGCTGGTCGGCGAGCGTCATCGCCTCGAGCTGGTCATGCGTGACATAGACGGATGTGACGCCGAGCGCGCGCTGCAAATTCTTTATCTCGACCCGCATCTGGCCGCGCAGCTTGGCGTCGAGATTGGAGAGCGGCTCGTCGAACAGGAAGACCTTCGGGTTGCGCACGATGGCGCGGCCCATGGCCACGCGCTGGCGCTGGCCGCCGGACAGCTCGCGCGGGCGGCGGTCGAGCAGGGCGGAAAGCTCCAGCGTCTTTGCCGTCTCGCGCACCCGCTTGTCGATTTCGTCCTTGGGCGTGCCGCGGTTGCGCAGGCCGTAGGCCATGTTGTCGTAGACCTTCATATGCGGGTAGAGCGCGTAATTCTGGAACACCATGGCGATGTCGCGCTCGGTCGGCCCGATCGCGTTGACCACCTTGCCGTCGATCGAGACAGTGCCGGCCGAGATCGATTCCAGCCCGGCGATCATGCGCAGAAGCGTGGACTTGCCGCAGCCCGACGGGCCGACCAGCACGCACAGCGCCTTGTCGGGAATGGCGATGGAGACGCCCTTCACCGCTTCGACGCCTCCAGCGTAGATCTTCTTGACGTCCTTCAAGTCGACTGTCGCCACGCTCTTACTTCTCCGTATCGACAAGGCCGCGCACGAACCAGCGCTGCATCAGCACCACCACCAGAATTGGCGGCACGATGGCCAGCATGCAGGTGACCATGACCAGGTGCCATTCGGTGTCGGCGTCGGCGAAGGAAATCATCTTCCGGAGCGCGATGACGATGGTGTTCATGTCGTTGCGGTTGGTGACGAGCAGCGGCCAGAGATATTGCGTCCAGCCGTAGATGAACAGGATGACGAACAGCGCCGCAATATTGGTCTTGGACAGCGGCAGCAGGATATCCTTGAAGAAGCGGAACGGCCCTGCGCCGTCCACTCGCGCGGCCTCGACCAGTTCCCCCGGAATGGTGAGGAAGAACTGGCGGAACAGCAGCGTGGCGGTGGCCGAGGCGATGATTGGGATGATGAGGCCGGCATAGGTGTCGATCAGGCCGAAATCGACCATCACCTTATAGGTCGGCAGGATGCGCACCTCGACCGGCAGCATCAGCGTGATGAAGATCAGCCAGAAGAATGTCATCCTGAGCGGGAAGCGGAAGAACACGATCGCATAGGCAGACAGGATGGAGATGCAGATCTTGCCGAGCGCGATGCCGAGCGCCATCACGGTGGTGTTGAAGAGCAGCGTTCCGACCGAGACGCCGCCGATGCGCCCCACGCCGCCGAACAGCGCCTCCGAATAGTTTTCGACGAACCTGTCGCCCGGGAGAAGCGGCAGTGGCGGGCGCAGGATGGTCTGCAGCGAATGCGTCGAGGCGACGAAGGTGTAGTAGATCGGGAAAGCGACGATAAGGATGCCGAGGATCAGCACCGCATGCCCGATGAAGGTGCGGAGGGGGTAGGATTCGGTCATGGGAATACGCTCCCCCTTGCGGAGAGGTTCGGCGCGCAGCGCCGGGTCGGGGCTCGCGAAGAATGCCGGGTTCTTGGAAGACGGAGAACTTCGTCGTCACCCCCACCCCGCTCCGCTTCGCGGATCGACCCTCCCCGCAAGGGGGAGGGTAAAGAACGCGCCTCACCCATAATGCACCTTCTTTTCCACGTAGCGGAACTGAATGGCGGTGAGCGCAATGACGATGACCATCAGGATCACCGACTGCGCGGCCGAATCGCCGAGGATCAGATTGACGAAACCGTCATTGTAGACCTTGTAGACCAGCGTCTCGGTGGCCTTGCCCGGACCGCCGCCGGTGACGGCGTGAATAATGCCGAACGTGTCGAAGAACGCATAGACTGTGTTCACGACCAGCAGGAAGAAGGTTGTCGGCGCAAGCAGCGGGAAGACGATGGTCCAGAAGCGCTTGGTCGGCCCCGCCCCGTCGATCGCCGCGGCTTCGATGAGCGTCTTGGGGATAGCCTGCAGCCCGGCCACGAAGAACAGGAAATTGTAGCTGATCTGCTTCCAGGAGGCGGCCGCGACCACCAGCACCATGGCGTCGCCGCCGTCGAGCAGCGGGTTCCAGGCGATGCCGAGCCAACGCAAGCCATAGGCCAGCGTACCGATCGACGGGTTGAACAGGAACAGCCACAGCATGCCGGCGATGGCCGGCGCCACCGCGTAGGGCCAGATCATCAGCGTGCGGTAGAGTCCGCGGCCGCGAATGACCTTGTCCGCCATGACGGCCAGCAAAAGCGCGGTGACCATGGCGACCGCGGCGGTAGCGATTGAAAACACCGCGGTGACCCTAACCGAATTCAGGTAGTTTGGATCGGCGAGCACGCGGGCGAAATTGTCGAACCAGACGAATTGCGACTTCAGCCCGAACGGATCTTCCCTGAGCATCGACTGGTAGAGGGCCTGGCTCGCCGGCCAGTAGAAGAAGACCAGCGTGATGGCGAGCTGCGGCGCGAGCAGCAGGTATGGCAGGATCTTGTTGGGGAAGACGACGCGTGGGGACAAAAGAAACCTTTAGTCGCGATGTGCAGATCCTGAAACGATGGCGCCGCCCCTCACCCGTACCCTCTCCCCGTTATCCTTCGACAAGCTCAGGACGGGGCGAGGGGTCGCCAGCGTGAGGGCCAGTTTCGACGTTGCAGAGTTAATTCAGTTCCCGATCGCCTGCTGGATCGCTGCGTTGCCGCGCGAGACGGCATTGTCGAGCGCCTGCTGCGCCGTCTGCTCGCCGGCCAGCATCTTCTCCAATTCCTCGTTCTGGATGTCGCGCACCTGCGGCAGGTTGACGAGGCGCACGCCGCGCGAATTCTCGGTCGGCTCCTTGCCCAGCATCTGGTTGATCGGCGTCTCGCGGCCTGGGTTCTTTTCGTAGAAGCCGGACTTCTTGGTTTCCTCGTAAGCCGTGAGCGTCACCGGCAGATAGCCGGACACCTGGTGCAGGCGGGCCTGGATTTCGGTCTGCGACAGGAAGTCGAAGAAGGCCGCCACACCCTTGTATTCCTCGTCGGACTTGCCGCCGAAGACCCACAGGCTGGCGCCGCCGGGAATGGTGTTCTGCGGCGCGCCAGTGACTTCCGGATCATAGGGAAGTTGGCCGATGCCGTAATTCATGCCCGACTTGACGATGTCGCCGAGGCCGCCCGACGATTCGGTGAAGATGCCGCATTCGCCGGCCAGGAAAATCTGCTTGGCTTCGGAAGTGCGGCCGCCATAGCGGAACACGCCTTCCTTGGCGAGGTCGGCGAGCGCCTGGAAGTGCTTCACGAACACCGGCGAATTGATCTTCAGCTCGACATCGACGCCGGCCAGGCCGTTTTCATTGGTGCCGTATTGCTGGTTGTTCCAGGCCGTGAAGTTTTCGAGATGTATCCAGGTCAGCCAGGTCGAGGTGTAGCCGCAAGACGCAGCACCGCTGGTCTTGATCTTGCGCGCGGCCTCCCAGACTTCCGGCCAGGTCTTCGGCGGATTGTTCACGTCGAGGCCGGCCTTCTCGAAAATGTCCTTGTTGAAATAGAGGATCGGCGAGGAGGAGTTGTAGGGGAAGGATAGCATGGTGCCGTCCGGCTTCGAATAATAGGCGACGATGCCCGGCAGGTACTGGCTCTTGTCGAACTGCTTGCCGCCCATGGAGAGTATCTCGGCGACGGGCTTGACCGCGCCTTCGGCGGCCATCATGACGCCGGTGCCGACATCGAACACCTGCATGATGTGCGGCGGCTGCTTGGCGCGGAAGGCGGCGATGCCGGCATTCAGCGTCTCGGGATAGGTGCCCTTGAACACCGGAACGACCTTGTATTCGCTCTGGCTCTCGTTGAATTCCTTTGACAGCGTATCGACGACCTCATTGTTGGCGCCGGTCATTGCATGCCACCAGGAGATTTCGGTGACGGCGAATGCGGACGATGTCGAAAGCAAAGTGACGGCGGCGGCTACACCGGCCGCAAGGCCTTGAAATTTCATGTTTCTCTCCCGTTTATGGTTGGCAAGATGGCTGGTCTCGCAGGGGGAGTATCGGTCGATTGTGACAGTGAGACAACGGTTTTGTTGCCGCTTCGTGAATTTTCATGTGCATTTCGGTTGGAGTTCGTTTCGGCAGGCATAAGAAGGCGCGCAGGGGCCTGCTGACCCCGCCCGTGATGAGGCGGAGTTGAGGCAGCGCTACATCGGGAACCGTGTGTCAGCCGCCGATCGCCACACCGATCAGCTTCCTGGCGTCGTCGCTCGACCATTCGGCCGGGCCGTTCATGTGGGCGAGCAGGCAGCCTTCGCCGTCGACCAGCAGCGTGACCGGCAGGCCGAGCGCCAGGCCGCGCATCTTGAGTTCCTCGAAAGTCGCCATCGTATTGTCGCGGTAGTAGCCGAGCGCCTCCACGCCGGTGTCGGCCAGGAACTTCTTCCGCTTGGCGTCATCGCCGGTGTCGACATTGACCGCCACCACCTCGAATTTTTCGCTGCCCAATTCCTTCTGCAGGGCGTCGAGCGCCGGCATTTCGGCGCGGCATGGCGCGCACCAGGTCGCCCACAGATTGACCAGCAGGGTCTTGCCGGCGCGGTCGGCGACGGTCATGGCGTTGCCGTCCGGCGCATTGAAGGCGAGCGTCTTGAGCGATTGCGGCGGATCGGCCGGCAGCATCGCCGCGACTTCGCCGGTAGCGGCCGCCGCTACCGTCTTGGCGCGATCGGCCTTTGCGGCGCAGAGCTTGGAATTGGCGTCGGCGTTGACGACCGCGCCCGCAGCCGATGGCGGGGCGTTGTTGCCAGACAGGGTCGCGCTGACATATACCGCCACGGCGCCTGCCAACGCCCCCGCAAGCGCGGCCACGGCCAGCAGCCGCGGGACAGGTATCAGTTTCTTTCGATCAGCCATTTCAGTTCAATCTTAATCTCCGGAGCCCGATTAGCACGATGAGCGACAAGAAGGCCAGCAACGCCATGTGGGGCGGACGTTTTGCCTCTGGTCCGGCCGCGATCATGGAGGCGATAAACGCCTCGATCGGTTTCGACAAAAAACTCTACGCCCAGGACATTCGCGGATCGATCGCGCATTCCGAGATGCTGGCTGAAACGCGCATCATCGAGCGCCAGGATCAAGAGAAAATCGCTCACGGGCTGAACACGATTTTGGCAGAGATCGAGGCCGGCGATTTCGAATTCTCGACCCGGCTCGAGGACATCCACATGAACATCGAGGCGCGGCTGGCCGAACTGATCGGGCCGGCGGCGGGCCGCCTGCACACGGCGCGTTCGCGCAACGACCAGGTGGCGCTGGATTTCCGGCTGTGGGTCAAGGATGAGCTGCATCGCGTCGCCGAGGCGCTGAAAGGGTTGATCGCCGCTTTCCTGACGCGCGCCGAGCACCATGCCGCGACCGTCATGCCGGGCTTTACCCACATGCAGACCGCGCAGCCGGTGACCTTCGGCCACCATTGCATGGCCTATATCGAGATGTTCTCGCGCGACCTTTCGCGGATGCGCGACGCCATCGAGCGGATGGACGAGAGCCCGCTGGGTGCTGCCGCGCTGGCCGGCACCGGCTTCCCGATCGACCGGCAGATGACCGCGAAGGCGCTCGGCTTTCGCGAACCGACCCGCAATTCGCTGGACAGCGTTTCCGACCGCGATTTCGCGCTGGAGTTTTTGTCGATCGCAGCGATCTGCGCGACGCATCTGTCGCGGCTGGCGGAGGAGATCGTCATCTGGTCGACGCCGCAATTCGGCTTCGTGCGGCTGTCGGACAGTTTTTCGACCGGCTCTTCCATCATGCCCCAGAAGAAGAACCCGGACGCGGCCGAACTGGTGCGCGCCAAGACCGGCCGGGTTAACGGCCATCTGATCGGGCTCTTGACCGTGATGAAGGGGCTTCCGCTGACCTATTCCAAGGACATGCAGGAAGACAAGGAAGCCGTGTTCGACGCCGCCGAGACGCTCGACCTGATGCTGGCGGCGATGACCGGCATGGTCGGCGACATGGAGATCAACGAGGCGGCGATGAAGAAGGCGGCCGGCTCGGGCTATTCGACCGCGACCGACCTCGCCGACTGGCTGGTGCGCACGCTCGGCCTGCCCTTCCGCGAAGCGCACCACGTGACCGGCCGTGCCGTGGCGCTGGCCGAGTCAAGGAAGCTCGGGCTTGAAAAGCTCAGCCTCAAGGATCTGCAGTCGGTTCATCCCGGCATAACCGACGACGTGTTTTCGGTGCTGTCGGTGCAGAATTCGGTGAAGAGCCGCACATCCTTCGGCGGCACCGCGCCCGCCGAGGTGAGGAAGCAGATACGCTACTGGAAGAAGCGGCTCGGCAAGGCGTGATTTGCCGGGGTGCAATGGCAAAAAAACTTCGCTACAAGCGGCAGGCTGATTTTCTCGGGACGGATGCGTGATGACCGGAAGCAGGATTTTGACGATTTTGGTGCTTCTGGCGGCGCTCGGCGCGGTTTCCGCGTGCGGGCGCAAGGCGCCGCTGGATACGCCCTACCAGGCCGCCATCGACGCCCGCAAGGAGGCTGAGAGAGCCAACGAACCGGTGCCGCCCGAGCCGCAGCCGCCGGTCAAGGACAAGCCGTTCATCCTCGACCCGCTGCTTTAGGCTTGCATAGCCGGCCGAATTTCATCGCTTTTCCTGTCCGGGACAAAAGACAGTGAACCATTTCGACTATCGCGACGGCGTGCTGCATGCCGAGGACGTCGCCCTGCCCGACATCGCGCAGGCGGTGGGGACGCCGTTCTACTGCTATTCGACGGCGACGCTGACGCGGCACTTCAATGTCTTCCGCAAGGCTTTCGAGGGGCTGGACTCGCTCGTATGCTACGCCCTGAAGGCCAATTCCAACCAGGCGGTGCTGACGACACTGGCAAAGCTCGGCGCCGGCGCCGACGTGGTTTCGGAAGGTGAATTGCGGCGCGCGCTGGCGGCCGGAATCCCGCCGGAAAAGATCGTGTTCTCAGGCGTCGGCAAGACCTCGCGCGAGATGGATTTCGCGCTTGCCGCCGGCATCCTCTGCTTCAATGTCGAATCCGAACCGGAACTGGAACTGCTTTCCGAGCGCGCGGTGGCCGCCGGCAAGATCGCGCCGGTCTCGCTGCGCATCAATCCGGACGTCGACGCGAAGACCCACAAGAAGATCTCGACCGGCCGCGCCGAGAACAAGTTCGGCATCCCCTGGCAGCGCGCCCGGCAGGTCTATGCCCGCGCCGCAGGACTGCCGGGCATAAAAGTCGCCGGCATCGACACCCATATCGGCAGCCAGATCACCGACCTGCAACCGTTCGACGACGCCTTCGCCCTTCTAGTCGAACTGGTCGGCACGCTGAAGGCGGACGGCCACGCCATCGAGCACATCGACCTCGGCGGCGGGCTTGGCATCCCCTACCGCACCGACAATTCGCCGCCGCCCCTGCCCGACGCCTATGCGCAGATCGTGAAGAAGCATGTGGGAAATCTCGGACTCAAGGTGATGTTCGAGCCGGGCCGGCTGATTGTCGGCAATGCCGGTATACTGGTTTCGCAGGTGATCTTCGTGAAGGAAGGCGACGCCAAGAACTTCCTGATCGTCGATGCGGCCATGAACGATCTGGTGCGCCCGACGCTCTACGACGCCTTCCACGACATCCGGCCGGTGGTGCGCCAGCCCGCCGACGCGCCGCGCATGACAGCCGACATTGTCGGGCCGGTCTGCGAAACCGGCGACTATCTCGGCCACGACCGCGACCTGCCGCGGCTGAAGGCCGGCGACCTGATCGCCATCGGCACTGCCGGCGCCTATGGCGCGGTGCAGGCAGGCACCTATAATACCCGGCTGCTGGTGCCGGAAGTGCTGGTCAAGGGCGACGCGTTCCACGTCGTGCGGCCGCGCCAGAGCTATGACGAGCTGATCGGGCTGGATTCCGTACCGGACTGGTTTTGATCTTCCTTCCAATCACGTTTTCGCCAGTCGCCTCGCCTTTGCCGTGTTTGCTGCTATCTTTTGAGTCGTAGGCCGCGCGCTCCCGCGCGGCTAATGCTGGAAGGGCCGATGGCAGAAGCGCCCGCAGACAGGAACGAGCACGGTTTTGCCGGACGGCTGGCCCGCACCCGGGTGGCGGTCTGGACCGCGATGGTGGTGGAGCGCGGCTGGCCGCTGATCCTGCCGCTGGCGGTGACGGTCAGCCTGTTCGTCAGCCTCTCCTGGCTTGGCGTTTTCCGGATCATGCCCGACATGGCCCGCTTCGCGGTGATGGCGCTGCTGGCGCTGGCAGCGCTGGCTTCGCTCTATCCGCTGCGCTTCTTCAAAAAGCCGACGCCGGCCGAGATCGACCGCCGCATCGAAGCAGCCAACGAATTGCTGCACACGCCCGTGCTGGTGCAGACGGACCGGCCGAGCGGCAAGGAAACCAATTTTTCGCAGGCGCTGTGGCGCGAGCACCAGAGACGCATGGCCGAGCGTCTCGGCGGGGTCGGCGGCGACCTGCCGCGCACCCGCGTGCCTGAGCGCGACCCGTGGGGCATCCGCGCCGCCGCCGCCCTGCTGCTCTTCGTCGCTTTCGCCTTCTCGTTCGGGCCCTTCGGCGGCAGCCTCGGCGACGGTTTCAGGGCGCATGCGGCGCGCGAGACGATCCCGCCGCGCATCGACGCCTGGGTGACGCCGCCTTCCTATACCGGCAAGGCGCCCATATTCCTGACCGCCGACGCCGACCGCGCACAAGGCCCGGTGACGGTGCCGGAAGGCAGCGATCTGACTTTGCGCGTGACCGGCGGCCCGGGCGACGAGGCCCTGGTGTTCACCGACGCAGCCGGCAACATGCGCGAAATCGCGCCTGCCGGCGCGCCAGCAGCCGATGCGCCTAAGCCGGTTGCCGACAGCGTCAACGCCGGAGCACGGCAGTTCGCAGCGAAGCTTGCCAGCGACGGCGTTCTGGCGCTGCGCTCGGGCGAGGACGAGCTCGAAAGCTGGGCCTTCGCCGTGATACCGGACCAGGCCCCGGTGATCCGCTTCTCCGACGAGCCGAAGCGCGCGGTGAACGGCGCGTTCGAACTCCACTATGAAATCGAGGACGATTACGGCGCAGCCTCCGCCAAGGCCGAGTTCGCGCTTACCGAAAAGCCCGCCGAAGGCGCGCGGCCGCTCTACAAGGCGCCGGAAATGCCGCTGGCCATTCCGCGCCGCGGCAGCGTCGCCGGCAAGGCGAACCGGGATCTGACCGAGCATGTCTGGGCCGGATCGGGCGTGGAACTGACGCTGAAGGCGGTCGACCATGCCGGCCAGGAGGCGACCAGCGAGACCAAGTCGATCACGCTGCCGGAGCGACCCTTCTCCAATCCGCTTGCAAAAGCGGTCGTTGAATGGCGCAAGATCCTGTCGCTGGACGCCAACCGCGTGCCCTATGTGATCGAGCTTATCGACGCGGTCACGCTGCGGCCGGAAGACACGTTCGAAAACCTGTCGCACTATCTCGGCATCATGACCGGCCGAACCAAGCTCAAAATGGCGTCGACCGACGACCAGTTGCGCGAGGTGGCGGACTATCTCTGGGGAATGGCGCTGCAGATCGAGGACGGCGACCTCTCGGCGGCGGAGAAGCGGCTGCGCCAGGCGCAGGAAGCGCTGAAGCAGGCGCTGGAGGACGGCGCCAGCGACGAGGAAATCGACAAGCTGATGAAGGAACTGCGCGAGGCGATGAACGAATTCCTGCGCGAATTCGCCGAGCGCGCCGCGCGCGACCCCAATCTGGCTATGCCGGAGATGCGGCCCGGTCAGCAATTGCGCCAGAGCGATCTCGAACGGATGATGGACCAGATCGAGAATCTGGCGAAATCAGGCAACCGCGAACAGGCCAAGGACCTTCTGGCGCAGCTTCAGGACATGATGAACAATCTGCAGGCCGGCCGCCAGCAGCAGGGCCAGAACGGCCAGCAGAGCGAGATGCGCCAGCAGATGGACAAGCTCGGCGAGATCATGCGCCGCCAGCAGGAGATGATGAACGAGACCTTCCGCATGGACCAGATGCAGCGCGGCCAGCAGCAGCGCGGACAGAATGGCGAACAGGGCGAAGGCGAGATGGGCCAGCAGGGCGAACAGGGGCAGCAGCCTGGCATGACGCCCGAGGAATTCGCCGAGGCGATGAAGCAGCTTCAGGAAGGCCAGGGCCAGTTGCAGGGCGATCTTGAAAGCCTGATGAAGGGCCTCGAAGGCATGGGCATCCAACCCGGCGAGGGCTTCGGCGAGGCCGGCGAGGCGATGGGCGAGGCCGAAGGCGCGCTCGGCGAAGGCGAAGGCGAGCGCGCTGTCGGCGAGCAGGGCCGCGCGCTGGAAGCGCTGCGCCGCGGCGCGCAGGACATGATGCAGCAGATGCAGCAGGCCATGCAGGGCGACCAGGGCGAGGGCCAGGAAGGCGGACGCCAGCAGAACGCCGATCGCGACCCGCTCGGCCGCCCGCGCGCCACCACCGGCCCGGATTTCGGCAATTCGGTCGAGGTTCCGGACGAGATCGACGTGCAGCGCGCCCGCCAGATCCTAGAAGCCATCCGCAAGCGGCTCGGCAACGCGCTGTCGCCGGCGCTGGAGAAGGAATATCTCGAGCGGCTGCTGGAGCTGAATTGAATTCAGGTGGGGTCTGCCTGCAAATGGCGACTCGCCTGACCTGAACCCGACCCGGCATCCAGTAAAAATCCAAGGATCATCGCCCATGCCCACCCTCGGCGCGGTCACGCCCATCCTGCGCATCTTCGACATCGACAAGGCGCGCGAATTCTATGTCGGCTTCCTCGGCTTCGAGGTGCAGTGGGAACACCGCTTCGGCGAGAACTTTCCGCTCTACATGGAAGTCGCGCGCGACGGCTGCGCGCTGCATCTGAGCGAGCACCATGGCGACGCCTCGCCAGGCTCAGCCATTCGCATCCGCGTCGGGGACATAGAAGGCCTGCATCGCGAATTGCGGGCCAGCGACTATCGCTTCGCCAACCCCGGCCTGGAGGAGACGCCGTGGAAGACGCGTGAAGTTTCGGTCACCGATCCGTTCGGCAACCGGCTTCATTTCTTCGAGGAGACGGCGGAATACCAGCGCCGGCCCAAGCCGGAGTGAGCCAATCCGGCCATGGGCCTACTCACCCGCCCATCGCTGCCGCGTCCTTCGCCATGAAGCGCTGGAAGGCCGGGCGGGCGGTGACCCGGCCGAGATAATCGTCGAAGACCTGTTTCTTCGGCAGCACGCCGAGAATGTGGGTGGCGAAGTGGATGCCGCTGCCGAGCTGGGTGTCGGCGGCGGTGAATTTTTCGCTGGCGATGTAGGGCCGCGCGGAGAGCGTCCTTTCCAGATTGCGGACCATGTCGTCGAAGGCGCCGAACGAGAAATCGTTGCTGACATATTCCCAGCCCTTCGCCCGCGCCGCGATGCACGGGTCGAACACGGAATCGCAATAGACCAGCCAACTCAAAAAGGTTGCGCGGTTGTCGTCACCGACCGCTGGCGCCAGCCCGGCCTCAGGGAATCTTTCGGTGAGATAGAGACAGATCGCGGCTCGCTCGGTAACGACCGTGCCGTCATCGTCGATGGCCGGCACCTTCTTGTTGGGCTGGATCTCGCGATAGCTCTCCGGCACGCCGCCTGGCGCGCGTATGTCCACCGGCTCAATCTCGAACGGCGGGCCCAATTCCTCCAGAAGCCAGTGGACACTGGACGAGCGGGACCAGGGCGCATGGTAGAATTTGATCATCGTCGTCTCCTCCCAAGCAACTCGACGATGCAGATATAGCAGACCGCTCCTGACAACATTTTGTCAGGATAAATGTCGGGAGGCTTAGCCGGCGGCGATCACTCGCGAGGAAAACGCCTCGCGAATGGCGTCGGCCATGCCGTCAATGGCCTCGCTGCGCGCGCCGGAGGCGCGGTGGAGCACGACGTTGGAGGAATCGATGTCGCCGAACCCGTCGGCCGCTGTAAGTTCGCGGCAGTCGGCGGGAATGTTGCTGCGCGAAACCGGCGCCACGGCGAGGCCGGAAGCGACGGCGAGCTTCAGCCCGCCGGTGGTGTCGCTGGTATAAGCGACGCGATAGGCGAGGCCGCGCTGCTCCAGCGATTTGATGGCGAAATCCTTGCACCAGCCGGCGCGGCTGTAGAGCGCCACCGGCAGCGGCGTCTCCTCGTGTGCGGAGTGCAGCGTCGAGGTGGCCCAGACGGTCGGGTCGCGCATCAGCACTTCTCCATCCGAATAATCCTGCCATTCGAAGACGACCGCGAGATCGAGCTCGCCGCTCTCGATCGCCGCCTTCTGGCTGGCCGAATGCGCGTATCTGACCGTGATCTCGACCTTCGGATGCTGCCTCGAAAAGGCGTTGAGCGCCCGCGACAGGATCGCATAGCTGTATTCTTCCGGAATGCCGATCCGCACCGGCCCGTCAAGCGGCGCGGTATGGAGCGAGGCCGCGGTCTCGTCGAGGAGGGCCACGATGCGGCGCGCATTGGCGATCAGTTCGCTGCCCTTGCGGGTGAGGAGCACGCCGCGCGAACCGCGCTCGAAAAGCGCTGCCCCAATCGTTTTCTCCAGCCGCTTGATCTGCATGGAAACCGCGGACTGCGTGCGCCTGACCTGGTCGGCGGCGCGCGTGAAGTTGCCGGTCTCGGCGACGGCCACGAATGTCTGCAAAAGATCGCTGTCGAGATGAATGCCCATGCCCACGCATCATAAGGAATACTGATGACAGGCATCATTCCTATTCGTTTGCGACATGTCAATCGACGGACGACAATGGCCACTCCTCACTCAGGCCCGCTGCCGCAACCGGCCGCGGGTTCTTTTTTGGCGGGGTGCGTTCCTGAGCCGATCAGACGGCGCGCACTTTTTTCAGCCGCATCTCACCCCTATCTACCGTCGTCCTTTAACAGTCACGGCGGAATCCCTTGAAAAAGCCCAAAGCCCTGAAGCGGGCCCTGCTCATCGTCAACCCGCGCGCCCGGCGCGGCACAGGCTCGATCGCCTCGGCGGTGAAGGTATTGGAAGAGCGCGGCATCGCCGCGACCGAGGTCAAGGTCGGCGAGGGCGAAACCATCTCCAACCTTATCAGGGCGCACAGGGCCGAATGCGATTTCGTCATCGTCGGCGGTGGCGACGGCACGCTCAATGCCGCAGCGCCCGGGCTGGTCGACACCGGCCTGCCGCTCGGCGTTCTCCCGCTCGGCACGGCGAACGATTTCGCCCGCACGGTCGGCATTCCGGCCGATCCGGTCAAGGCCGCGGAACTGATCGCCGCCGGAGAGCCGCGGCCGATCGATCTCGGCGAGGTCAACGGGCATTTCTTCTTCAACGTCGCCAGCATCGGCTTCAGCGCGGAACTGGCGAGCGACCTGACCGAGCACGCCAAGAAGCGCTGGGGCAAGCTCGGCTACGCCATCATGGCGGCGCGCATACTGGCGCGGTCGCGGCTGTTCACCGCCCATCTCGACCATGACGGAACCACCGAGCGGCTCCGCACCATGCAGATTTCCGTCGGCAATGGCCGTCATTATGGCGGCGGCATGACCGTGGAGGAAACCGCCACCGCCGACGACGGCAAGCTCGATTTCTACAGCCTCGAGGTCGACCATTGGTGGCGTCTGCTGGCGCTGCTGCCGAGCCTGAGAAAGGGCACGCATGGCCGCTGGAACGATGTGCGCGCCTTCCAGACCACCGAGGTGACGATCCGCACCAGCCGCCGCAGGGCTGTCAATACGGATGGCGAGCTCAGCACCTACACCCCGGCGCATTTCCGCATCCGGCCGAAGGCGATCTCGGTGTTCGCGCCGCCAAAGGGACAGCCGACGTAAGGCAGTCTGCGCTCCCTATCGGGCCGGCAGCGGCGGAATCTGGCCGAGCGGGATGAAGCCGAGCGTCGCTCTGCCCTTGGCGATCCTCAGCGGCAGCGATGGCGCGTCGCCGAGCATCGCCAGTCCGGAAAAAGCCTGCTCGATCTGATCGCGTTTTTCGGGAACCGCCTCGCCGAGAACCGCCGACAACCCCTTCGGGTCGCGGATGGTGATGTTCAGATTGGCGTCGATCAGGCCGGCATCGTCGACCGAGAACGGCCCGCTCAGCGTCACGCCGGTCTTCTCCCCGGTGGACAGCGCCAGTTCGCGGATCGTGCCCGACTGCCCGCGCAGATCCTTCACCCTTTCGCCGAGCAGCCGGACGCCGTCATTGATGGTGATGTCGGACTGGCCCGACAGCGGTGGAATTTGGCGGCCGTCGAGCAGGCTCGCATCGAGCGCCAGGCCGCTGAAGCTGCCGGCGAGGTCGAGGTTCTGCTCGTTGGGCCGCATATGCGCCTGAAAATTTTCGGCGGCGAGCAGCGGCGCGCCATCGGCCGTCGCAGCCTTCAGCCGGACGCCTTCGAGCGACAGCCTCTGCGGCAGCGGCGTCGAAAGCCGGGCGCTGGCGCGCAGATTTTCCCAGTCGAGCGCGAAGGCGCCGGCCTTGGCGCTGCCTATGCTTGCCGGGCCATCGAGTTCGGCGACGAGCCGCATCGGATCGTAGATCTGGCCGGCCGAGCGGAAGCTTCCAGCCGAGAGGCTGATGCCCTGCGCCGCATCCGAAAACGCGATGCTGTCGCAGTAAAGGCCGATGCGAAACGGATAGCCGCGCGCGGTCGGGTTGACGCAGTCGGCTTGAACGCCGTCGCGGTTGAGCGCGGCGATCGCGGTCTTCGCCTCCGCCTCCAGCCTGCCGGCGAGCCAGAACCAGCCGAGACTGTAGCCGCCGAAAAGCACGACGATGAATACGCCGAGCCAGAAGAAGCGGCGGCTGTAATTGGGCTTTTTCCTGTCGGGTGACGGCATGCTGTGGCTCTATCCTTTGTCTCGGCGTGTTCGGGAAATCCCATTCCCACGCTTCGTAATCATGCATTACGTATGGGCTGAACGATGCTTCGGTCGGAGTTGGCTTGGCGATATGGGCGATTTTTGGGTTTTTGGCTATGGCTCGCTGATCTGGCGTCCCGGTTTCGCCCATGTGGAAACGCAGCGCGCCCGGCTTTTCGGCTTCCGCCGCTCGCTCTGCGTGCGCTCCTTCGTGCATCGCGGCACGCCCGCGCGGCCCGGCCTGGTGCTCGGGCTGGACCGCGGCGGCTCCTGCGTCGGCCTCGCCTTCCGGGTACCCGGCGAGTTGCGCGGCGAGGTGCTCGCCTATCTGCGCGAGCGCGAACTGCCCACCAGCGTCTATCTCGAACGCACACTTCCCGTGCGGCTTGCCGATGGCGGGATCGCGCAGGCGGTAACCTACATAGTCGACCGCACCCACGAGCAATATGCCGGCGACCTCGACGAAGCGCACGCCGCCTCGATCGTCTCAGGCTCGGTCGGCCAGTCGGGGCCGAACGAGGATTATGTGCTGAACACGCTCCAGCATCTGGAGGCGCTGGACATCAGGGATCACTGGCTGGAGGCGGTGGGCAAGAGGCTGGCTGTCGATCCAGATTGAATCTGATCTCGGTATAAAGATTTAGAAGAATACCTGCCTAAATCGGCGAACCTGAGAGCTGCGTTGTTAAATCGTGTTTCCGATGTTACTATACACGCCTGTCACAAACTTCGAATATAGTTGCCAAGTCGCAAGTGGGGAAGAACATGAACCTGAGGCGGCTGACCGTCGGAACCTTCAATCTTTTCAATCTCAACGAACCGAACATGCCTGTCTATACGGACAGGAATGGCTGGTCACAGGCCGAATACGACCTGAAGATCGATTGGACCATGCGCGTAATTCGCATGCTTCGGCCCGACATATTCGGGTTCCAGGAATTGTGGCACGCGGCATCGATCAGCCGGGCAGTGGAGGCTTCTGGCCTCGCCGGCGAATACGACGTGGTTGCGCCGCCGGACGCGATCGGGGAGCGCATCGTCTGCGCCGCAATCGTGCGCAAGGGATTGATGAGCAGCGAACCCGATTGGATCGTCAATTTCCCGGACAAATTCGTGCTGCAAAGCTCGGGAGACGATCCGCAGACTCCGGAGATCAGCGTCGACATCGACAGCTTTTCGCGGCCCGTGCTCCATTTTACGGTCAAGCCGCGTGAAGCGCACGATCACGTGCATGTCTATGTCTGCCATTTCAAATCGAAGGCGCCGACGAAAGTATTCCGCGAGAGTTGGTTCAGGGCCGACGAAGCCACCTACAAGAAGCACGCGACTGGCCTGGGTTCGGCGATCTCGACCATTCGAAGAACCGCGGAAGCGGCGGCGCTGCGTTTCATGCTTTCCGAACAGATGAAAGGCACCGGTACACCGGTGATCGTGCTCGGGGACATCAATGACGGCCAACACAGCAACACGGCCAACATACTGACGGAACAGCCGAAATATCTGGTCGGCGACTCGGTGGGCGGCGGCGACACCAGCCTCTACACCGCCCAGACCCTGCAGGAGTACCGCAACACGAGGGACGTATACTACACGCACATCCACCAGGACATCATGGAGTCGCTCGACCACATTCTGGTCAGCGAAGAATTTTACGACAACAGCAGAAAACGCATCTGGATCTTCGACGGAATGACCGTCAACAACGATCATCTGAACTTCGATAATCACAAGGAAACCGGCACCAACGACCACGGGATCATCTGCGCCACGTTCAAGTACAAGCCGATCAAGGCAGAGGCGAGAGCGATCGTCGAAGACGACACGTAAGTCAGGCTGCGGTTGACCGCTCACTGACTCCCAATTCCCTCAGCCGCCTCACCGCCGTCGGCGGCATGGGCGGCGGGTTTGGCGAGCGGGCGGCCTCGATCAGAAACTGGTCGCAGGCGGCTTCCGTCTCGGACACCAGCCGCCGCATGAACTCTTCCTTTTCGAGGCCGGGCGGGATCGGCGGCAAAAACCGCGCCTTGATCGTGCCGGGATAGCGCAGGAACTTGCGGCGCGGCCAATAGAGGCCGGCGACATGCGCCACCGGCACCACGGGAATATCGAGTTGCGCGTAGAGTTCGACGATGCCCCATTTGTAGGCCGGCTCGTCGCCCGGCGCGCGGCGCGTGCCTTCCGGATAGATGATGAGCTGGCGGCTGTTGCGCGCCAGTTCCGCCCTGGTCGCGGCGATCACCGCCTTCAGCGCTTTCGAGCGGTTGCCGCGGTCGACCGGGATCATCCGCATCTTCATGATGTACCAGCCGAAGAAGGGGATCCAGGTCAGTTCCCGCTTCAGTATGTAGAGCGCATCGGGGATGTGCGGCAGGAAGGCGATCGTGTCCCAGAACGACTGGTGTTTTGGGGCCAGTATATACGAGCCCGCCGGCAGGTTTTCGAGGCCGGCGATCTCGCTCTTCGTGCCGGCGATCTTCTCCTGCAGCCAGAGGCTCGACTTCGCCCAGAATTTCGGCACGTACCAGGCGCGGTTGCGCGGTGACAGGAAGTAATAGGGCGTCCAGAAGATCATCTGGAGGATCAGGCTGAGATAGAAGGCAATGTTGAAAGCCAGCGAGCGGATTTGCAGCATGAAAGAGCCTGATCGAGGGATGCGTCCGCTGGTTACACCAAGTGCCGGAAAAAGGAAAATGCGGCTCAGCGAGGAGCAAAGCCTGCTGACGAGGCGTTCGCGGTGGCGATGTCTTCGCTGCTCGTGCGCACCGGGACGACGCCGCGCGCCAGCGAAAAAAGGTATTTGTTGTATTCGGTGAACAGCACCCGCAGCGCATCCGGCTTGGTAACCCAGCCGCCGTTGTCCAGCCTGGTATTCACGACCGGATAAGGCTGCAGCTCGGCGTCGCCGATATACCGGCCCATTTCCAGAAGGCTTCGCGGCATATGGTAGTTGTTCGTCACAAGGATGACGCTGCCATAATGGTGGCTGCGCACCCACTTGGCGCTCTCTTCGGCGTTGCCGATCGTGTCCAGCGCGGCGTGGTCGATGTCGACGCAGCAGGAGAACAGCGTCTTGTCCGCGCCGGTCGCCGCACGCAAAGCATCGCGGTTGGCGACCGGATTCACGCCGCTGATCAGGAGCCTCTCGCCCTTCCCCGATTTCAAAAGATCGACGCCGGCGTCGATCCGCGCTTGTCCACCGGTCAGGACGATGATTGCATCGGCCCTGGGCAGGTCCTTGGGTGTTTCCATGCCGCCTATATGGCTGGCGAACAGGCCGAAGCCTGCGGCGAACAGAAAAGCCGCCCCCGTGAGTGAAAATGCGGCAATGCGAAGGAAAGAAACGAGGCGGAGCTTTTTTGGGCCATGACGTCCCGTGCCGCCGTTTCCGGCGGCTGCGGTCGCATCGGTCGAGTTCGGCCCGTTCACCATATGATGGTTAACTCCGAATCGCCGTCTTGACCAGCGCCATCGCGCGTCGTGCACCGGTTCTGCACACGGTCAGCCTCCATCCGGACGGCCGACATCTATGTCGCTTAAATAGGTCACGACCGTGAAATGCGAAGTCGCGGCCGTCAGCGCGCCGACCACCGCCACCACCAGCGCCACGCCGGCATAGCCGGTGACGCCTATGGCGAAATTGCCGAACAGCGCCGTCGCCTGGTCGGCCTCGGGCGTGGCGAGGTTCATGGACGACCACCAGGAAAACACGATGAACACCACGACGGCCGCCAGGCCCCCGACAGCCGCGCCCTTCATGCCGGTGAGCAGGAAGTGGTGGCGGAATTCGCTGGCGATGAAGCGCGCCTCCGCGCCGACGAAATGCAGCACCTCGATGATGTGGCCATTGCCGGCCATGGCGCCGCGCGTGGCGAACACCACCGACAGCACGGTGGCCGAGAGCATCAGCACCAGCACCGCCACGCCGAGCGTGACCGTGGTTCGCGCCATGGCGACCAGCCGGTCAACCCAGGTGCGGTGGTCGTCGAGCATGGCGCTCGGGACTTCCGCGGCCAGCATGGCCCGCATGGACGCGAAGTCGGGCGGGCTGTCCTCGTCTATGGTGACGATAACCAGCCGCGGCACCGGCAGTTCGTCAATGTTCAGCCCGGCGCCGAGCCACGGTTCGAGCAGCCGCGCGGTCGCCTCGCGGTCGACGATGCGGGCCTCGCGCACGCCGGCGAACTCGCTGGCGATGCGCTGGGCGGCGGCGAGTGCGGCCTCCATGTCGAACCCTTCCGAGGGCTTTATCTGGATCGTCGCCTCGCGCGCGATCTGGTTTTCCCACACCGACGCGGTGTCGCGCACCAGCGTGACCGCGCCAAGCGTCAGGCAGGACAGGAAGGTCATGATGGCGATGACGGAGATCAGCGCCCGTCCGGCGATGTTCTGCGACGGCACGATCGGCGCCATCTTGCGCTGGGCGCGCTCATTGGCCGGCCGCGTCTCGTCCATGCCATGCCCGTCATGCTGCTCGGCCAGTTCAGTCATAGATGTCGAGCCTCCCGCCGGACAGGATCATGCGGCGCGCATCGACCTGTTCCATCAGGCCGAGGTCGTGGGTGGCGATCACCACGGCCGTGCCGAGCCGGTTGAGTTCGATGAACAGCCGCAGCAGTCGACGCGCCAGCGGCGGGTCGACATTGCCCGTCGGCTCGTCGGCAAGCAGGATCTCCGGTTGCTCGATCAGCGCCCGGGCGATAGCCGCACGCTGCTTCTCACCGCCCGAAAGCACGGGCGGCAGCACGTGCATGCGTTCGCCTAGGCCGACCCATTTCAGCAGCTCGATGACGTCGGTGCGGTAGCTCGCCTCCTCGCGCCCGCGCACGCGCAGCGGCAGCGCGACATTCTCGTAGGTGGTCATGTGGTCGAGCAGCCGGAAATCCTGGAACACCACGCCGATGCGCCGGCGCAGCATAGGCAGTTCATGCCTGGTGATGCGCGAGCGGTCCTTGCCGAAGACATTGATCAGGCCGCGCGTGGGTTTGAGCGACAGAAACAGAAGCCTGAGCAGCGTCGTCTTGCCGGCCCCCGAAGGTCCGCTCAGAAACTGGAACGAGCGCTGCGGGATGTGGAAGGAGATGTCGCGGAGAATCTCCGGACCCATTCCGTAACGCAGGCCGACATTCTCGAAGCGAATCAACTCATGAACCCTGGATGTTTTGGGGCGCCGAATACGGCTGCCTGTCTCGATCGACCATCGGTCCGCATGGTTAACCGGCGGTTAATTTTCTGCGGTTTTGGCCCCATATCCGCCCGGCGGCAGCGAAGCGTTAACCAATTCCGTTTACCTCCGCATCGGGGGACGATTGAAGGCTGGCCGGCATCCATGGCAGACCAACGCACCGCACGCCCGGTTTCCGGCGAAATCATGACCGGCAGGGACGCGCATGCCCTGCCGTCGGGCGCCGTTGCGGCGCTCGACGACATCGTCGACGCCGATTACGAGATCGTCTCGCCGCCCGAACGAGACCCCGACCGCTCCAGATTTCCCGCCGTTCCCACGTCGACAGGCGGTATGGCGATGCTGCGCCGGGCCGGCGACGATCTTGCCAGGGGTCCGGTGCGCGGCGGCCCGATATTCTGGACTTTCGGCATGGCCGCCGTCGCCGCTGCCTTCTGGGTCTCCGGCGGTCACGCCCTGATCCACCATGCCTTGCCGCAGCCTGCCGCCGCGCTGACGATTTCGGGCATTTCGTCGCGCATCCAGACCGCTGGCGCAAAAAGCTTCCTGCATGTCGATGGCCATGCCGCCAATGACGGTGAAGCGGCCGCGGCTCTGCCGCCGCTCGAAATCCGCGTCGCGGCAAATGACGGCCGCGTGACCCGCTACAAATTGGGGGCATACGCACGCCAAATGGAGCCCGGCGAACGTTTTGCCTTTTCGAGCAGGCTCGACGTGCCTAAAAGCGGGGTGAAGACCGTTTCGGTCACATTCGGCGAGTAGGAACTGATCATGCCAATCGTTCGCGGCAAAGAAATCGAAGTGCTGTTTTCCGCCTCGACAATCGCCAGGCGCAATCTCGAGCTCGCCAAGGAGATCGCCGCCCACGACTACACCGACCTTCTGGTCATCTCGGTGCTGAAGGGCTCGTTCATCTTCGCCGCCGACCTGATCCGCGCAATGCACGATGTCGGCTTGTCGCCAGAGGTAGAGTTCATCTTCATCTCCAGCTATGGGGCGGGCACGACCACCGGCGAGGTCCGGGTGCTGCGCGACATCGATAACGAGGTCAAGGGCCGCGACGTGCTCCTGATCGACGATATTCTCGAATCCGGCAAGACGCTGTCCTTCACCCGCGACCTGATGCTGTCGCGCGGCGCCAAGAGCTGCGCCCTAGCCGTGCTGCTCGACAAGCGCATGCGCCGCCAGACGACGCTCAACGCCGACTATGTCGGCTTCGACTGCCCGGACTATTTCGTCGTCGGCTACGGCATGGACGTCGCCCACGCCTTTCGCGAACTGCCCTTCGTCGGCGTGGTCAAGGGCGACGCCTGAGCGGCATGGCGGTCACGCTCCACGGCTACAGCTACAGCGTCTATCTGCGCATCGCACGCATGACGATGCTGGAAAAGGGTGTCGCTTGGAGCCATGTCGAAGTCGACCCGTTCGCCGACGAGATCCCGCCGGACTATCGCGCCCTCAACCCGTTCGGGCGCGTGCCGACGCTCGACCATGACGGCTTCGTGCTCTACGAGACCACGGCGATCACGCGATACATCGACGAAGCGTTTGAAGGCCCGAGGCTGCAGCCCGAAACGCCGCGCGAAAGGGCGCGGATGAACCAGATCATTGCCATCGCCGATTCCTATGGCTACTGGCCGATGGTGCGGCAGGTGTTTTCGCAGCGCGTCTTCAATGCCCGGCGCAGGACGCCGGACGAGGCGGTGACCGCCGAAGGCCTGGCGCGCTCGCGCAAGGTTCTGGCCGCGCTGGAACCGCTCATCGGCGGCAGCAATTTCCTGGTCGGCGACAGGTTGAGCCTGGCGGACCTGCATCTCGGCGCGATGACCGCCTATTTCACGGCTGCGAAAGAGGGAGCCGCGGCACTCGGCGATTACCCGAAGCTCGGCGTCTGGTGGAAAGCTTTCAAGAACAGGAAATCGCTGACCGAAACCGACCCGGGATTGCCGGACGATTGAAGGCCGCCTCCAGTGCGCGCAAAGCTCACGATTTCGGCTGGGCCGCGAGCGCATCCGGATGCTCGATCGCCTGGCGGCCGAAATCGGGAACGTCGATATCCTGTCCGGCCTCGATGATCGAGCGGCGCACGGCGCGGGTGCGGGTGAACATGTCGAACAGCTTTTCGCCGTCGCCCCAGCGTATGGCTCGCTGCAGAGAGGCAAGATCCTCCGAAAACCGCGCCAGCATTTCGAGGATCGCGTCCTTGTTGTGCAGGCAGACGTCGCGCCACATCGTCGGATCGGAGGCGGCAAGGCGGGTGAAGTCGCGGAAGCCGGACGCCGAGTATTTGATGACCTCGGTCTTGGTGACGGCCTCGAGGTCGTCGGCGGTGCCGACGATGTTGTAGGCGATGATGTGCGGCAGGTGCGAGACGATGGCCAGCACCATGTCGTGGTGCTCGGGGTCCATGGTGTCGATGTTGGAGCCGCAGCGCCGCCAGAACTCGGACAGTTTTTCGAGCGCGGCGGCGTCGGTGCCCGGCAGCGGCGTGAAGATGCACCAGCGGTTCTCGAACAGGTCGGCGAAGCCGGCGTCGGGCCCGGATTTTTCGGTGCCGGCCAGCGGATGGCCGGGAATGAAATGCACGTTGCCCGGCATATGCGGCTCGATCTGTGAAATCACCGAACGCTTGGTCGAGCCGACATCGGTGACGATGGCGCCGGCTTTCAGCGCCGGCGCGATCTGCGCGGCGACCTCGCCGGACGAGCCGACCGGCACGGAGATGATGACGAGGTCCGCTTCCTTCACCGCTTCCGCGGCGTCGGTCGAGTAGCTGTCGCCCAGGCCGAGTTCCTCCGCCCGCTCGAGCGTGGCGGCGCTGCGCGTCGAGATGGCGATATGGCCGGCCAGTTTCTCGCGGCGGATCACCCGCGCCAGCGACGAGCCGATCAGGCCGATGCCCACCAGGGCGATCTTATCAAACATTGGTTCCGACATTCGACTAACTTTTCAGAAATTCGGCGAGAGCGGCGACCACGCCGCGATTGGCCTCTTCGGTGCCGACGGTCATGCGCAGCGCATCGGGCAGACCATAGGCCGCGACCCGGCGCAGAATATAGCCACGCGCTGTCAGATAATCGTCTGCGGCCGCCGCTGAATGCTTCTCATCCGCCGGGAAGTGGATGAGAATAAAATTGCCGACGCTGGGCGTGACGCGCAGGCCGAGTTTCGGCAATTCCTCGCTGAGCCAGCCAAGCCACTTTTCATTATGCGCGACGGTGCGCTCGACATGGGCGCGGTCGCGCATTGCTGCTGCGCCCGCCTCGATCGCCACGGCGTTGACGTTGAACGGCCCGCGCATACGGTTCAGCGCATCGACGACATGGGCCGGCGCATAGGCCCAGCCGACGCGCACGCCGCCGAGGCCGTGGATCTTCGAAAACGTGCGGGTCATCACCACGTTTTGCGACGACGAGACCAGCTCGATGCCGGATTCATAGTCGTTGCGGCGGACATATTCGGCATAGGCCGCGTCGAGCACCAGGAGCACATGCTTCGGCAGGCCGGCATGCAGCCGCCGCACCTCCTCGAACGGGATGTAGGTGCCGGTCGGATTGTTGGGATTGGCGAGGAAGACGATCTTGGTCTTCGGTGTCGCCGCAGCCAGGATTGCATCGACATCGGCGGTCTCGTTGGTCTCCTTCGCGACCACCGGCACCGCGCCCGCGGCCTGGATGTAGATGCGGTAGACCAGGAAGCCGTGCTCGGTGAACACGCCCTCGTCGCCGGGCTGGAGGTAGCTCTGGGCAAGCAGGCCGATGATCTCGTCCGACCCGTTGGAGCAGACGATGTTCGCCGGGTTCAGCCCATGCGCCTCGGCGATCGCCTCGCGCAGTTTGGTGGCGGAGCCGTCCGGATAGAATTCGAGCCGGCCGGCCGTCTCGCGCGCCGCCTCGATCGCAGCCGGCGAGGCACCGAGCGGATTTTCGTTCGACGACAGCTTATGGACCTTGGTAACGCCGGCGGGCGCAGCGCTCTTGCCCGGCACATAGGCGGCGATGTCCATGACGCCTGGCTTGGGCTGCGGGCGGCTTTTGTCGATCGGCTGCGTCATGGCGAAAAGGTCCGGTTGGAATTTGGCCCGAACAGGATTTCGGGGCGGGACGGAAATACAGGCCGGATGCCGCAATGTCGAGGCCGCGCGGGACAGCCGGTGGAGCCAACGCCAAGAAACCATTGACAGGCCCGGCCCTCACTCCCTAGCTACGGCTCGAATTTCAGGAGCGCGGCGCGCCGGCATGGCGATGACAACAACAGCGGCAAAGACTGCTAAGGCGGCGTGGGCAAACGAGGCCAACGACCCGTCGAGCCCCGTCGTGCGCTTCGGCCTGGACAAGCCGCTGCGGCTCGATGCCGGCACCGTGCTGTCGCCCTTCCAGATCGCCTACCAGACCTATGGCGAACTCAACGAGGCGCGCTCCAACGCGATCCTGATCTGTCACGCGCTGACCGGCGACCAGCACGTCGCCAACCGCAATCCGGTGACCGGCAAGCCCGGCTGGTGGGATGTGCTGATCGGTCCCGGCAAGATCATCGATACCAACCGCTTCTTCGTCATCTGCTCCAACGTCGTTGGCGGCTGCCTCGGCTCCACCGGCCCGGCCTCGACCAATCCGGCCACCGGCAAGCCATACGGCCTTGATCTCCCCGTCATCACTATCCGCGACATGGTGCGGGCGCAGGTCATGCTGGTCGACCATTTCGGCATCGACCGCCTGTTTTCCGTGGTCGGCGGCTCGATGGGCGGCATGCAGGTTCTGGAATGGGCGGCGAGCTATCCCGAGCGCGTGTTCTCGGCGCTGCCGATCGCCACCGGCGCGCGCCATTCCTCGCAGAACATCGCCTTCCACGAGGTCGGCCGGCAAGCGGTGATGGCCGATCCGGACTGGCATGGCGGCAAATATTTCGAGACCGGCAGGCGGCCCGAAAAAGGTCTCGCCGTCGCGCGCATGGCCGCCCACATCACCTATCTGTCGGAATCGGCGCTGCACCGGAAATTCGGCCGCAATCTGCAGGATCGCGAGGCGCTTACCTTCGGCTTCGACGCAGATTTCCAGATCGAGAGCTATCTGCGCCATCAGGGCATGAGCTTCGTCGACCGCTTCGACGCCAATTCTTATCTCTACATGACGCGGGCGATGGATTATTTCGACCTTGCCGCCGATCATGGCGGGCGGCTGGCTGACGCCTTCACCGGCACCAAGACGCGATTCTGCCTCGTTTCCTTCACCAGCGACTGGCTGTTTCCGACCGAAGAAAGCCGGGCGATCGTGCATGCGCTGAACGCCGCCGGCGCGTCGGTCTCCTTCGTCGAGATCGAGACCGACCGCGGCCATGACGCCTTCCTGCTCGACGAGCCGGAGCTCTTCGCGGCGATCCGCGGCTTTCTGCAATCGGCGGCCCGCGCGCGGGGGCTGGACCAGCCGTGAGCGTCAATGTCGCCCACCGCGTCGATCTGCAGGTCGTCGCCGATTTCATCGCGCCGCGCGCAAAGGTGCTCGACGTCGGCAGCGGCGACGGGCTGCTGCTCGAGCTCCTGCAGAACGACAAGCAGGTCGACGGGCGCGGCGTGGAGCTGTCGCAGCGCGGCGTCAATGAATGCGTCTCGCGCGGCCTGTCGGTGATCCAGGGCGACGCCGACCGCGATCTCGTCTTCTACCCCGACAAGGGTTTTGACTTCGTCATCCTGTCGCAGACGCTGCAAGCGACGCGCAACCCGAAGCTGGTGCTCGACGAATTGCTGCGGATCGGCGAGCGCGCCATCGTCTCCTTCCCGAATTTCGGCCACTGGCGCGTGCGGTTTTCGCTGTTCTTCTTCGGCCGCATGCCGGTGACCAGGGACCTGCCCTATAGTTGGTACGACACGCCCAACATCCATTTCTGCACCATCCGCGATTTTGTCGCTTTATGCGACGAGGTCGGCGCCAAAGTGGAGAAGGCGACGGCGCTCGACGCCAACGGCCAGAAGATCGGCTTCAACATGCCGTGGTGGTTCTGGAACTTCTTCGGCCAGCAGGCGGTGTTTCTGTTGAGAAGATAGATGTCTCACCGCGCATAGAGCGGCTACTCGTTCATCAGATCGCCGGTAATATCGCGATAGCCGCTCACCACACGGACGATGTCGACTGTTTTTTCTCGCACTTCATAAAAGACGACATAGCTTCCAGCCGGAAAACTTCGCAATCCTTCCGACAATTCACTGCGACGTCGGCCAGCTTCCGGCTCAGATGCCAGCAACAGAAAGACATCGTTTATCCGAGCGATAATTTTTTCGGCCGCTCGTTCGTTCTCAGCGGCGACATACTTCCAGATATCGAGCATATCCGCCCGGGCACGCGGCCTGAGGCGAATCCTATGCGCCATGTTTCCCGTTTTTTATAGCACGTGCTTCGGTCAGGAAGCTGGTCAGATCGAACGGTTCTGGCTCGCCACTCTCGAGCCCCTCGCGAACGGCGTCTCTCAGCGCCTCAAGCTTGGCCTGCCGTTGTTGCTCCCGCTCTTCGATCAACCGCAATCCATCGCGCAGAACCTCGCTGGCTGACGCGTAGCGACCGCTCTCGACCAGTTGGCGCACCAGTCCCTCATAATGTTGACCAATCGTGTAGCTCGATGGCATTTCGTCTACCTCCATCGCGGCAAATGTATCATTTTATGATATCAACGCCAAGCTTTACCTGTCTGGATGGATCGCGTTTGCGAACCAAAGCAGGTTACCGATCAAGCTCCGGATAAAACCGATCCGATAGCCGCTGCCTCGTTCGCTCGCCGATCAGGCAGTCGACCGGCGCGTTTGCCTGCGCCGGAACGATCTGCGGATCGGGCGAGGCGCCGCTTACTTCCAGGATGAGCTTTCGCCGGATGGCCGTCGCGAATTCCGATGCCGAGCGGATCGGCAGCACGAAGGAGCCTGGACCACCTGTGACGCATTCGGCGTAAAAGCGATCCATCGCCGGGAAGATCGGCGACGGCCGGATCAGGATCGGCAGGCCGTTCACCACGATGCCGCGGCTGAGCGCTGCGTCCCGTGCCTGCATTACCGGGTCGCCGAAATTGTTGGGGCCGTCGCCCGAAATGTCGATGACGCGGCGCGCGCCGTCGAAGCCGTTCGTCTCGATCGACGATGCGCCGAAATCCAGGGCTGCGGAGATCGACGTGCCCCTGAACACTTCGGCCGGCAGGCTTTCGAGCCGCTCGGCGAAGGCCCGCGCGCTGTCGGCGCCGTCGATCACCTGCCAGGGCACGATGGATCGCCGGCGGACGGTCCCCGCCCATTCGAAATAGCTGAGCGCGATGCGACCGTTCGGACCGGAGAGCACGGCCCGGATGAAGCCGGGATGGCGAAGCGCCGCCGCGTAGCCGGCGCGCTGGATCGCGAACTCTTCCGGGTCCATCGATTCCGACACGTCCACGGCCAGCGCCAGTTCGAGATCAACCGCAACGGCGTCGGCGCGGGCCGGCGCGGGCCATTGGCAGGCGAGCCAGAGAAGCAGGGTCAGTGCCGCTTTCATGGCCGGGAACGATAGTGCGTGCCGGCCGCCGTGCACAGGCCCGGCCAGAGCTCATCAGAGCGCCGGCGGCACCCTGGCGGTCTGGGCACCCTGCGGCGTAAGCACAGGCACGAAGACGCGGCGCGAGGCGCGCTTGGCGACGGGCAGGCCTTGATACAACCGCTTCTGCGCCTCGACCACGACAACGCCCGAAAAGATCGGCCAGCAGCGCCGGCCGGTGCGTTCGAGGAGGCTGTGGAAGCGCAGCATCCAGTGCCGTTTCGAAGGCGGGAAGAGCAGCGCCTCTGACCATGCCGACGGGGTGAAATTCGCCTCGCGCAGCAGCGCGTTGAGCTGGGCGCGCGAGAAAGGCCGGCCGGTGCCGAAAGGCGTGTGCTCGAAGCGCGCCCAGATGCCGCGACGGTTTGGCGCCACGATAACGACGCGGCCGGCCGGCGCCAGCACGCGCCAGATCTCCTTCAGCGTCTCGCGCGGGTTTTCGGCATGTTCGAGCGAATGGACGAGCAGCACGCGGTCGATGGAGGAATCGACCAGCGGCAGTTCCTCGTCGAAGACCAGCGCCGTCGCCGAAGGCCCGTTGACAGGCCAGACGACGGCGCCCTGCGTTGCCGGCATGAAGGCGAAGACCCGCTCGGCATCGGCGCCGAAGCGGTCAAGCCACGGCAGCGTGTAGCCGAGCCCGACCAGGCGCTCGTCCGGAAGGCTGGCCCATATCGAGGCAAGCGCCATCGCGATCGACCGCTCGGCGATGCGGCCGAGCGTGGTGGCGTAGAAGGAGCGCAGATCGACGATGTCCGAATTCATGGCGCGACGGTATCCGCGATGTCGGCAGAGTTCAACAAACGCCGCGACAGGGGTGACACCGGCCTGCGAGCGCCCTATCGTCCCTGCAAAAATGGAGGCGAGAATGCCGTTGCAGATCGACCAGTTCATGTGCCGGAGCGACAATTTCGGCGTGCTCGTGCATGATGAGACGAGCGGCGAGACGGCGCTGATCGATGCGCCGCAGGAGCAGCCGATCCTGGCCGCGGTCGAACGCACCGGCTGGACGCCGACGATGATCCTTACGACGCACCATCATGGCGACCATGTCGAGGCCAACCTGGCGCTGAAGCAGCGGTTCGGCTTGCGCATCGTCGGCCCGGAGGCGGAAGCCGCGAAAATTCCCGGCATCGACGACACGGTCGAGGACGGTTCGGTCATTCCGTTCAGCGGCGAGGAGATCCGCGTCATCGCCACGCCCGGCCACACCGCCGGCCACGTCTCCTACTGGTTTCCCAAATCGAAAGTGGCGTTCACCGCCGACACGCTGTTTGCGCTCGGCTGCGGCAGGCTTTTCGAGGCGAAAGCGCCGGTGATGCTGCAATCGCTGAAGAAACTCGCCGCCCTGCCGCCCGAAACGACGGTCTATTGCGGCCACGAATACACGCAGGCCAATGCCCGCTTCGCGCTCTCCGTCGATCCGACCAATTCGGCGCTGCGGGAACGCGCCGCGAAAATCGACCGGCTGCGCCTCGAAGGCAAGCCGACGCTGCCCACGACGATCGGCGAGGAACTGGCGACCAACCCGTTCCTGCGCTGGCACGATCCGGCGATCCGCCGCAATCTCGGGATGGAAACGGCCTCGGACGAGGAGGTCTTCGCCGAAATCCGCAAGCGCAAGGACGTCTTCTGATGGCAATGTCGGCGGCCGAGATCATCACGACGCTCGGCATGAAGCGGCACCCGGAGGGCGGCTGGTATGCCGAGACTTTTCGCGACGGTCCCGGCCGCGGCCATTCGACGGCGATCTACTTCCTGCTCGAGAATGGCGATGTTTCGGCCTGGCACCGGGTGAAGGACGCTGCCGAGGTCTGGCACTTTTACGCCGGCGCGCCGATCGAGCTGAGGGTTCACGAGGAAGGCCGAGGCGTTTCGAGCCACCGCCTCGGACCGGATATTCTCGCCGGCGAGCGGCCGCAGCATGTCGTGCCGGCTGGCTGGTGGCAGACGGCGAAGAGCCTTGGCGACTGGACGCTGGTCGGCTGCACCGTCGCACCCGGCTTCGAATTTGCGCAGTTCGAACTGGCGGAGCCGGGCTGGGAGCCTAGAGCAAGCCGCCCGATTTCGGAATCGGGCATCTCGCTCTAGCTTTTTGTTTTCGCATCGTTTTTGCCGAAAACCGGCATCCACTTTTCGGCACGATGCTCTAAAGCAAAAACCCGAGCGTGATCATGAGTTGCGCGGCGTAGTATAGCGCCCAGACGGCATGGCGCATCCACTCGCGGTGCCGGGAGATGGCGGCGATCAGGAATTTTTCGGCGGCGAGCAGTCCGTCGGAAGCCATGAACAGCACCGCGCCCACAATGATCCAGACATTGTCCAGCGTCAGCGCCGAAACGCCCATGCCCAGGATCGCCGCGGCATAGGCGGCGACCGGCAGGCGCAAATCCGGCGCGACGCGCCGCCACAGCATGACCAGCATCCCCGCCGCGAAGGCGGCCATGGCGACGGCCAAGACCACCCGCCAAGGTTCGGCGAGGAATTCCCATCCTCCGCCCGCCAGGAAAAACAGCGCGATATAGGCGAGATGCGCCGCGAGAAAGCTGGCGAGGCCGCCGAGGAAAGCCTTGTCGCCGTCGCGCGACAGGAACGCGTCGCCAAGGGCGCTGAGCGCCAGCGCGGCGACCAGCAGGAGCGGCCCTGCCTGAGTGAAGGCAAGCGCCGCCAACAGCGCAACGGCAAGCGTCTTGACGGCCGAGCGCAGCAGCGTCTCGCGTGTGTTCAGGATCAGCCCGTAAACGACGGCGGCGGCCAGCGAGAAGAGCAGCGTGGCATTGGCCGTCGCCTCTATGCCGCCGGCAAACGGCATCATGCCTCGGCTCGCCGGCCTGCCGCCGAGCCCTTGCCGAACAGCAGCGACTTCGCCGCCAGCACCGCGCCCGATGTGATCAGCACGCAGGCGGCGATGATGTTGAGCGTCGGCTCAGCGAAGCCGGCCACGATCAGCACCAGCGTCGAGAGCAGCGGCGCCGCGTAGCTGGCTGCGCCAAGAACCTGGATATTGCCGCGCTTGACGCCGTAATCCCAGGCGTAGAAGGCCGCGCCCACCGGCATCAGGCCGAGGCCGAGCACCGCCAACCATTGCGAGGCGCCCGACGGCAGCACGGTTTCCTCCAGCGCCAGATGGCAGACCAGCGACAGGGCCGACGTCGCGGCGCAGAACCATGTGACGATGCTGGTCGGGACGGCGGCGAAGCGGCGCGACAAAAGCGAATAGCCGGACCACAGGAAGGCGCATGCGCCGGCCATCGCGTAGCCGAACAGATAGCGGCTCTCGAAGGCCAGCCCTCCGCCTTTGGTGACGATCAGGAAGGTGCCGGCAAGGCCGAGCATTGCGCCTGCTATGTGGTTCCAGCGCAGCCGCTCGCCCGGCATCAGCGCCGAGCCGAGCACGATCAGCAGCGGCCACAGATAGGCGATCAGGCTGGCCTCGACCGCCGGCGCGTTGCGGAGCGCGGTGAAGTAGAAGAAGTGGTAGCCGAACAGGCCGCCAATGCCGATGATCCAGACCTGCGGCGGGATTTTTCCACGCCGCGCCGGAGCCGGCATGAACAGCCGTGCGACGAGCCCGACCAGCGTGCCGATCGCGAATGTGATGGCAGAGAGCAGAAACGGCGGCACCGCGCCGGAAGCATCGGTAAAGAGCGCCAGCGACGCCCACATTGCGACTGCCGAAAAGCCGATCAGCGTGGCGCGCCCCATGCTTCACATCCCTGGCGCGCGGCATCCGCGCTAATTCGTGGCTTCGAACCTTCGCGCCTGGACGGTGATCGGGCCGATCTGCGTGCCGACCGTGGCGCGGACGGGGCCATATACCCCGGTCGTGCCGAGTGGCGCAAACGTGATCGTCATGCGGCTGCGGTTTTTCAGATAGTCCAGCGCCTCGCGGCCCTTACGGTAGCCGGCGACCGGCTCGAAGCGGACGTTGCAGGTGACCGTTTCCCCCTCCCAGCCAGCAATCGCCATCGTGCCGGTCGATTGGTGGCTGAGCGTCAGGTCGAAGCGCAATTCGCCGTCATAGATCTTGATCGTCCGCCCGCAGACCTCGGAAATGCTGTCGGCGCGGACCAGCGTCGCCGAGAGCGGATCGGTGACGGCCCGCAAATGCGCGTTGCCGAGCGGCACCCAGTCCTTGCCGCGCTTTTTCAGTGGCGGCACGTTTTCGGTCCTGGTTACGGAGCCGCCCTTGAAGCGGATCGCGGTCATCTTGGACTTCCTGCCCTCGGTGTAGTCGACACGAAACGCGGTCGGCTGCGTCCTGTCGCCGGCGAAGCGCCCTGCCGCCGAAACCGAGCCTTGCGTGTCGTCGAAAAGCTGCGCCAGCCCGGCGACCGAAGCCGCGCCCTTTACTGAAAAGGAATTGCCCTTGAAGGTGCTGTTGAAGGTCGAATGGGCGACCGGAATGCCGAGAAACGTCACGGAGTAATCGGCGCTGAAGGATTGCGGCCCTTCCTTCCGTGCCGCGGGCACGGTCACCACCAGCGCGACGAGAAACGCCTGGATAAATCCCGCCATTGCGCGACGCCCTTGTTGGAGCGGTCAGGATAGCCGCCCGCGAATTTTCCCTGTCCTCTTGGTTCAAGCGAGAAATTCCGGCATTAGTGTGAATGCCGTTGGCCGCCGCCCTGGCTCGGCTGCGGCGCGCTTGCGGCTTGACGCCTCGCCGAAATGCCACTATGGAACGCCAACTTTTCCATGAGGCCGCTTGATGAGGTTGCGCGCCACCCTTCCTGGTGCGCTACGATCAATGGCCGTTCGAGACCTGAAGGTAACCGAAATGTCCCGCGCTTGTGAACTGACCGGCAAGGCCGTTATGTCCGGCAACAATGTGAGCCACGCCAACAACAAGACGCGTCGCCGCTTCCTGCCCAATCTCCTCAACGTGACGCTGATCTCCGAGGCGCTGAACCAGAATGTGCGCCTGCGCATTTCGGCCAACGCGCTGCGCACCGTCGAACATCGCGGCGGCCTCGACGCCTTCCTGGCCAAGGCCGACGTCGCCGAGCTTTCGCAGCGCGCGCGCCTGTTGAAGAAGCAGATCGCCAAGAAGGCCGCCGAACAGGCAGCCGCCTAACTCGCAGTTTCGGGCGGGGGACAACCGCCCGGACCTTGGCCGGCTTCGGCATAGTCGAATTGGCCAAGTTCCGCCTCCCGGAGCGCCGTCTTTCAAGACCGCTCCCTGGTTCCATCACCCAGGTTAAAAAAATGAAATTCTCTTCCGCATATTTGCCCTTCGTGGCCGTCATGGCGCTTGTCGTCGTGGCATCGAACATCCTGGTCCAGTTCCCCGTCGCGGGACAGATCGGCGCATTGTCGCTCGCCGACCTCCTGACCTGGGGCGCCTTCGCCTATCCGTTCGCTTTCCTGGTCACCGACCTCGCCAACCGCCGCTACGGCCCCGAAATGGCGCGCCGGGTGGTGTTCGCCGGCTTCATGGTGGCGGTCGTCTGCTCGATCCTCATTCCGCCGCTGATGTTCCGCTACGGGCTGATCGGCTTCGACACTGCGGCCGACCGGCTGGCGCGCATCGCCATCGCATCCGGCTCGGCCTTCCTGTTGGCGCAGCTTCTCGACATCACCGTCTTCAACCGGCTGCGCCTGCAGAGCTGGTGGCGCGCGCCGGTCATCGGCTCGCTCGCCGGATCGGTACTCGATACTGCAATGTTCTTCACCGTCGCATTCTCCAGCGCCTTCGCTTTCGTTGGCCCTGACGATGCATTCGCGCTGGAGGCCGCGCCGCTGCTGGGCGTGCTGCCCGCCGAGACGGCGCGCTGGATGTCATGGGCGCTGGGCGATCTCGTCGTGAAGCTCCTGATCGCCGTCTTCGCGCTGATCCCCTATCGGCTGATCGCGGCGCGCTGGAGCCAGCCGGCGATAGCTTAAGAGCATCCATGATTCCCTGGGTCCAGCTCGATTCCGCGAAAATCCCCGATGGAGGAGAGCTCCGCCTCAAGCGGCGCGGTGCTGAATTCTCGATCATGCTCGGCACGAACGAGCTGATGAACAGCCGGCTGAGCGGCTCCGAAGAGGCGCTGGCAAAACTTTCCTGCGACAGGATCCGCGGCCGCAAGGAGCCGCATGTTCTGATCGGCGGGCTGGGCATGGGCTTTACGCTGCGCGCCGCCCTCGCCGAACTCGATGACGAGGCTCGCGTCACCGTCGCTGAACTCGCGCCCGCGGTCGTGGCCTGGGCGCGCGGCCCGATGGCCGAGATATTCGGCGGCAGCCTCGATGATCCACGCGTGACGATCCGCGAGACCGATGTGGGAGACTTGATACGATCCGCCGAGGCGCGCTACGACGCGATCCTGCTCGACGTCGACAATGGCCCCGAAGGACTTTCTCGCAAGGCCAATGACGCGCTCTACGATAGGGCTGGTCTGAGCGCAGCGCGCACCGCCCTGCGGCCGGGAGGCGTGGTGGCGGTATGGTCCTCCGGGCCGGACGCCGGCTTCACCCGGCGGCTGCGGGACGTGGGATTCTCCGTCGAGGAGATCAGGACACGCGCCAACGGCAAGCGCGGCGCCCGGCATGTGATCTGGCTCGCGATCAACACGGTGCGATAACGGTAGGTCCGGCTATGGCAGTGCCGGCCTCGTCCCCCGCACCGTTTCGAAAGCGAGGGCGGTCAGCGGACCGACAATAAGCCACTGCACGACGGTGAACGCCGTCTCGATGACGAGATAGTCCGGAACGGAAGTCATTACGTTCTTGGCCGCGACGGCGATGGTTGTGAAGCTCCAGGAAAGAGCGGCGCCGAGCGCGGCATAACGCAGCCCGCGCGCCAGCCAGCCGTCGCCGCTTCCGGCGAACGCGCGGTCGAAGATGTAGGCGAAGATCACCGCCTGGATCAGCATCGAGACCAAGCCGAAGGGCACGATGATGTCCTCGCGATAGATCTGCAGCGCCTTGTAGTAGCCCTCGAAGAGGATCAGGTGCCAGACGAAACCCAGCGCAAAGGTAGGCACGAGATAGGCCAACACCGGCAAAACGTAGCGTTTCATTTTTTTCCTCCGTGAACACGACAGTACCCCGCCGGCTTCCGCCACCCCGGAAAAATATGCCAGCAGCAGTGACTTTTATTTTGCAAGTCACAGTACGAAACCATATATCAAGGTCACTTGCAATATGAAAGTTGAGAGGAGAGAGCCTTGGTGTATCCGCAGTTCCGGTCGCCTTGTCCCGTCGCCTCGGCGCTCGATCTCGTGGGCGACAAATGGAGCCTTGTGGTGCTGCGAACGATCTTTGCCGGCCGCCACCGCTATAACGAACTCGCTGGCGTCGCCGAGAAAATTTCGACCAACATCCTGGCCGACCGGCTCGCGCGGCTGGAGGGGTACGGGCTGATCACGAAGCGCGCATATCAGCACAACCCGGAACGCTTCGAATATCACTTGACCCAGCGGGGAGCGGATTTCCTGCCGGTCCTCCAGCAGTTGGCGATCTGGGCGCGGGAGCATATTCCAGACCGCTGGTCGCTGCCGGGCTGGTTCGCCGAAGGAACGGCCAGGCAGTTTTATCCGGAGCCCGGCTCAGAGGGCGCCGCGCTCAATCCTCGTGCAGGATGAACTCCAGATAGAGATTGCGCTGCAGGATGGAGTGGTTGTCGTCGGAGATCAGCGACACGACCAACGCGCCGTCGGCGCGCCGCCAGACGTCGAGCCCTTCCATATTGTCGATCTGGTAGCCCATGTCGGCTTCGAGCAGCACCGGCCCGTCCGCGACCGCGCCTCTGGCGATCGACTCGCCGTAGATGCGGCGCAGTCGCATCTTCACGCCCTCGGCCATCGTGTAGCTGCGCTCCAGCAGCAGCAGGTCGCCGTCAGGCAGGAAGGCGCCGTCGGTGATGTCGAATTTGCCGTTGCGCTTTACCGTGAAAACGCCCTGGTTCGGGCCTTCGATGATCGCAGCGAAGATGTTGCCTTGTCTGTCCAGGCTCTTCTCCGAAACGATGATCAGCCCGCCCTCGTGCTGCCCCTGCGGATGGGAATGCGCGACGGTCTCGAATCCGCGATTCTTGCGAAGTTCATTGACCGGCACCTGAAAATCCAGTTCGCGGAAGGCTGCTTTCATGCCCCCCGGGTCGACCCTGAACTGCGCGACGCGATGATTGCGCTCGAAGCCCACCGTCGCGACGCCGTCCTTGACCGCCAGCCCTTCGGCGTCGACGAGCCACTTCCGGTCGGAGGTCATTCCGTTCTCGTCGATCATCTGCTCCAGGCGGAAATTCTTTAGGCCCTCGGGGCGCTGTTCCGCGTCGCGTACGATGGTTCCGAAGAACCAGAAGCCCGTGTCGGCGACGCCGATGAAATCCAAGCCGGGCGTGAGGAAACGGAATGCTGAAAGCGCCCCGAGATCGCGCGAGCAGGACGTGAGCTCCAGGCCACCGACGAACTCGAGAGGCCCGAATCTTTTGTCCTCTTGCCCGATGTCGAATTGCGTGATCGGACGGGCAGAGATTTCGATCTGATCGACCGGCGCGGGCTGGGTGTTGGACGGGGCGGATGCTACAAGCGCTAGTGCGAAAACAGTCTTCGCAAGCCATGCCTTTGCATCAACCAAGCTCATGGCCTTGTTCATCTACGAAGCCCGCCTGAGCCCGCCGCGGCGGGTTTCGCGGACACTCTCCTCGCCGAACAGCGAGGCAAGCTGCTCGGTCATCGCGCCGGCCAGCTCCTCTGCGTCGACGATGGTAACGGCGCGGCGATAGTAGCGCGTCACGTCGTGGCCGATGCCGATGGCCAGAAGCTCGACGGGCGATCGCGTCTCGATAAGCTCGATCACCGCGCGCAGGTGCCGCTCCAGGTAATTGCCCGGATTGACCGACAGCGTCGAATCGTCGACTGGCGCGCCGTCCGAGATCATCATCAGAATCTTGCGCTGCTCGGGCCGCGCGATCAGCCGCTGATGCGCCCAGAGCAGCGCCTCGCCATCGATGTTTTCCTTGAGCAGGCCCTCGCGCATCATCAGGCCGAGATTGCGCCGCGCCCGCCGCCACGGCATGTCGGCCGATTTGTAGATGATGTGGCGCAAATCGTTGAGGCGGCCGGGGCTCGGCGGCTTGCCGTCCTTCAGCCATTTCTCGCGCGCCTGCCCGCCTTTCCAGGCGCGGGTGGTGAAGCCGAGGATCTCGACCGAGACCCCGCAGCGCTCCAGCGTGCGCGCCAGTATGTCGGCGCAGGTGGCCGCGACCGTGATCGGCCGGCCGCGCATCGAGCCCGAATTGTCGAGCACCAGCGTCACCACCGTGTCGCGGAACTTGGTGTCGCGCTCCTGCTTGAACGACAGTGGCTGCATCGGATCGATAACGACGCGGACCAGCCGCGCCGGATCGAGATAACCCTCTTCGAGGTCGAAATCCCAGGAGCGGTTCTGCTGCGCCATCAGGCGGCGCTGCAGCCGGTTGGCGAGGCGGCCGACGACGCCCTGCAGATTGGCGAGCTGCTTGTCGAGAAAGGCGCGCAGGCGGTCGAGTTCTTCCTCGTCGCAAAGCTCTTCGGCGCCCACGGTTTCGTCGAAACTCGTGGTGAAGATCTTGTAGTCGATCTGGCGCGGCAAATCGGCGAAGAGGTTGTCCTTGCGCTTGGCCTCGCCCGGCGTCTCTGCGTCGGCGTCCTCGTCATCGGAAACGTCCTCCGCGGTGGCGTCGGAGGCCTCCACCTCGCCCTGCTGCTCCTCCTCGGAAGCGGCTTCGGCGTCCTCGGCCTGCGACTGCTCGGCGCCGGAATCGTCCTCGCCACCCTCCTCGCTGTTTTCCTCGCCCTGCGGCTGGTTCTCGTCGCTCTCTTCGGCCTCTTCGCTCTCCTGGTCGTCGCCGAGCTCCTCTGCCATCTCCATGGAGGCGAGCATCTCGCGCACGACCCGGGCGAAGGCCTGCTGGTCCTCGAGCTTTCCGGCCAGCCCGTCGAGATCGGCGCCGGCCTTATCCTCCACCCATTTGCGCCAGAGATTGACCATCCGCTCGCCGCTCTTGGGCGCGGCGCGGCCGGTCAGCTTTTCGCGCACCATCAGCGCCAGCGCTTCCTCGATCGGCGCGTCGGCCTGGTCGCGGACATCGGCGAGATTGGCCTTGGCGTATTTGTCCTCAAGCATAGAGCCGATATTGTCGGCGACGCCCGCCATTGCGCGAGAGCCGATGGCCTCGACACGGGCCTGCTCGATCGCGTCATAGACGGCGCGCGCCTGTTTGCCTTCCGGCGCGAATTTCGAGTGGATGCGAAGATCGTGGCAGGCGCGCTTCAGCGCCATGGAATCGCCGATGCCGCGGGTCACCGAAATGTCGGTCGCGGTCGGCTTCTTCGGCATTTCGGGCAGCCGGGCGCGGTTGCCTGCAAGTGCCGGCTTGTCCTTGGCGAAGCCGACTTCCAGCTCGTGATCGCCGGAAATCGCGCGCATGCAGACCGTCACCGCGCGCTTGAACACATCGGCGTCGCCGCCCGTCTTGGGCTTGTTGCGCGTGTTGTCTCCGGGACCCGCCATCGGACGAAATTGACCTCTATTCGGCTGCCATCGGACTTGTGCGGGGCGGTGCTGGGATCGGATCGCCGTCGACAGTCGCTGCATGCGCCCATTCGAGCGCGGCGAGCCGTACGTCTTCTATGGCTTCCATCTCCGTTTCGCCGTCACCGGTGCACCCCGGCAAGGCCGGGATCGTCGCCAGCCACCCGCCTCCTTCCTCGTCTGAAAGGGGTCGCAGAACGACCTCGTAGCGCGCCGGGTCGAATGGCGAGCCGTCCGCAGTCTTCAGGTTGGATTTCTCGATCATCGGGCACCCTCCTCGTCGAGGAATTGCACCAGCTTGATAATATAGATCGCCTTTATGGGGCGCCGAGCAGGTATCGTAAATCGACGCCCGCCCTTGGGATTGCCGACCTTGTAGTGCGATCCGCCCGCTGGCTTCATGCAGGCGACACCGGCCTCGCGGCACGCCTTCTCGACATCGCCGATCTGCCAATCCGACCTCGGATTGGCACGCATACGCTCGATCGTCTTGCCCATACAGCCACCACCGGCCCTCTCGCGCTAGCCCAGCACCACGTTCGCCGCGCTCTCCGGCAGTTCCTCGCCGAAGGCGCGCTGGTAGAACTCGGCCACGATGGTGCGTTCGAGTTCGTCGCATTTGTTGAGGAAGGTCAGCCGGAACGCCATGCCGACATCGCCGAAGATCTCGGCGTTCTCTGCCCACATAATGACCGTGCGCGGGCTCATCACCGTCGACAGATCGCCGTTCATGAAAGCGGAACGGGTCATGTCGGCGACGCGCACCATCTTGCCCACGATCTCGCGGCCCTTGTCGTTGCGGTAATGCTTGGCCTTGGCCAGCACGATCGCGGCCTCATCGTCGTGCGGCAGATAGTTGAGCGTGGTGACGATCGACCAGCGGTCCATCTGCGCCTGGTTGATTTGCTGCGTGCCGTGATAGAGGCCGGTAGTATCGCCGAGGCCGACCGTGTTGGCGGTGGCGAACAGCCGGAAGGCCGGATGCGGGCGGATGACCCGGCTCTGGTCGAGCAGCGTCAGGCGGCCGGCCGATTCCAGCACGCGCTGGATGACGAACATCACGTCGGGACGCCCGGCGTCGTATTCGTCGAAGACGAGCGCGACATTGTGCTGATAGGCCCATGGCAGGATGCCGTCGCGGAATTCCGTGACCTGCATGCCGTCCTTGACCACGATCGCATCCTTGCCGACGAGGTCGATCCGGCTGACATGGCTGTCGAGATTGACGCGCACGCAGGGCCAGTTGAGGCGCGCGGCGACCTGCTCGATATGGGTCGACTTGCCGGTGCCGTGATAGCCTGAAACGATGACGCGGCGGTTGTAGGCGAAGCCCGCCAGGATCGCTATCGTCGTCTGCTTGTCGAACAGGTAGTCGGGATCGATATCCGGCACATGCGCGTCGGCGGCCGAATAGGCCGGCACCACCATCGTCGATTCGAAGCCGAAGGTTTGCTTGACCGACACTGTGGTGTCGGGAAGGTTTGCGATATCGCGATCGACTTTATTCATCTAGACCATCAATCTCCACGCGCGAAAGCATCACCTTTCGCCGGCAATCTCTCTTCTCTCGGGCGCGGTCTTTAGCAGAACAGCGGTCTAACACAAACCCGCTTGTTTGAGCACGCGATAAGCCTGCAGCACATCGCGGAACCGGTCTTCCGAACCCCTGTCGCCGCCATTGGCGTCGGGATGGTGGCGCTTTACCAGTTCCTTATAGCGCGCCTTGATCTCCGCGCCAGTCGCCTTGACGGTTAGACCAAGCGTTTCCAGCGCCTTGGCCTCAAGCGGCTTGGCCTTGCGCTCGCGCGGCTCCGAGCGGTCGCGCGGACCGTCGAACAGATTGAAGGGATCGCGCACGCGGTTGTAGTAGCCGGCACGGCCGGAGCGCTTGGTGGCGAAATCCGGCGAGGAGCGCGCATTGCCGTTGGAGCCCATGGCCCAGGTCGGCCGATGCCCCGTCAGCGCCTCTTTCTGGAAACGGGCGATCTCCGAATCAGGCACGCCGGAAAAATAGTTGAAGCCCTTATTGTACTCGCGCACATGCGCGAAGCAGAACCTGAAGTACTCGCCTTCCTTCATGCGGCCGACCGGCGCGCGATGCGTGCCGGCCTCGCTGCAGCCGTCCCACTGGCAGATCGGCGCGCGCGGCTCCGCCTCCGCGGCTTTGCGATCCGGACGCACGCGGATCTTTTCGAAATATTTCGAATAGGTGCTCATCTCGACCCATTTATGGGGTATTCGCGATGCGAAACAAGAATTGACATTTCGACGAGGATCGCCCTAACCCGCTGAATCGCGGATTAATCCGGAACTTCGGTGTTTTTTGTGGCGGCGCCGACACATGTGGGCGAAGGAGACGGCAATGTCCATAGCGGCGACGATGGAAGCAAAACTGAAAGAGGCGTTTGCGCCGGAGCGGCTGATGGTCATCAACGAGAGCCATCTGCATGCCGGGCATCATCACACGGCCGGCGGCCACCACGCCGAATTCGACGGCAAGGGCGAGACGCATTTCCGCATCCGGATCGTGTCGCCGAAATTCGCCGGCATGAGCCGCATCGAGCGCCACCGCGCGGTGAACGCGGCGCTGGCCGGCGAATTCGACGCCGGACTGCACGCGCTGGCGATCGAGCCCGCCGCGCCGGGCGAGAAGACGAGGTGGTGAGGGTGGCTGCCTACCAGATCGTCTGGACGTGCGGATAGCGCCGGATCTTCTCGTCCGCGGTCACCAAGGGTACCGTCAATTTCTGGCTGGTGGCGACTATGTACCGGTCAGCAGGATCCTTGTGGAACTCGCCAGCCAGTTGCGTGCTCATAACGGCGATTTCATTGTTGATCGGAACGAACTCAACACCGTCCATTCGACCGATGGCATTCAGCCATCCGAGTATGTCTTTGGAAATGCCGATACGACCTCGAGCGACAAGAATTGCTATTTCCCAAGCTGACGCGGACGAAATGAATATTTGCCCACCGTCTCGCTGCTTATTTAACGCGTTCTTTGCCGGCCCGCTTAATCGCCGATGCTCGCCGCCTGCCCACCAAACAAGGACGTGGGTATCGATCAGTATCACTTGAGGACTTCCCATTCGTCCTCGTCGACTGGGTCGAACGGCCGGTCATACCAAAGGACAGTTCCTTTCAGCTCCTCCAGAGGATCACGCTTCTTCTCCTCGACTCGCCGGATTTCCAAAGCCGGCTTGCCGTGGTCTGTCACGATAATCGGTTCGCCACTGGTCTCGACTTGCCGAAAATATTCCAGCGCCTTCGCCTTGAACCGCGACTTCGATACATGGGTGGTCATGAGACGCCTCCGATCTAATTACCAAAATAGCAACCTTAATGACTATGGTCAATGACCATGGTCATTGATACTATTTCTGGTCGACTTGCGGCATTGGATATAACGCTGTAATTTACAGCAATTCCATGATTGGCAGGAATGCTGTAATGCCCAACACTGATCAAACCTATTCGACGAGTGACCTGTCCCGGAAATCCGGCGACATCATCGCGGAAGCGTTGCGTCACCCCGTGACCATCACACAGCGCAACAAGCCGCGCCTCGTTCTCCTGAATATCGAGGACTACCGCCGGCTCAAGGCGCGTGCCGATACCCGCCATTCGGGTACGATCGAAACCACGCCCGCTACCCTGCTCGACGAGATCGAAGCAGCGGTCGACTCCTATGCGGAGGACGACGAGGCGGCCAGGTGACGAGTTTCGGTTCGATCCAGACCGCTTGTGTAATCCGGTATCCCTATCTTTGGGCGCGTGAAGCTGGCCGTGGAGAAACCGAGGGCCGAAAACGTCGTCCCGTAACAGTGGGCGTCCGCCTGCGCCGCATTGATGGCGATTTGCTCGTTCTGTTTCCGATCACCAGCAAGGAGCCTCACGCCGGCCGGTTTGCCGTTGAAATTCCGGAAACGGAGAAGCGACGTGCAAGCCTGGACGTCGGGCTGCGGCTCTGGATCATATTCGACGAATACAACACCGATATTGTCGGAGAATCATTCTACCTGGAGCCTGAGGCGCCGATCGGACGGTTCAGCAAGGCATTTTTTCTGCCGCTAATGCGCACCTTCATCAGCCGCGGCAAGCAAGCGTCTGCCATCAGCCGCAACCGCTGAAGATGACACCGCCCATCATGGTCACCCCTCCACCGCCGGCTTGATCCTGAGCCGCATGATCCGGTTTCTTTCGCGCTTCATCACCACGAAGCGCTTGCCATGGAATGTGAAGGCCTGCTTCTCCTCGGGGATGGACTGCGCCTCGTGGATGACCAGGCCGGCGATGGTGACCGCTTCGTCGTCGGGGAGTTCCCAGTCGAGCGCCCGGTTCAGGTCGCGGATCGGCACCGAGCCATCGACCACCACCGAGCCGTCCGCCTCCTGCTTGACGCCCTGCATGTCGATGTCGTGCTCGTCGGCGATCTCGCCGACGATCTCCTCGATGATGTCTTCGAGAGTGACCAGCCCTTCGACCTCGCCATACTCGTCGACCACGATGGCGAAATGCGCCTTGCGGCGCAGGAAGGCGTTGAGCTGGTCTTGCAGCGTTGTCGTGTCCGGCACGAACCACGGCTTCGCGGCGATCTTCATCACGTCGATCTGCGAAAAATCATTGCCGACATCGTTCAGCGCGCGAAGCAGATCCTTGGCGTGCAGCACTCCGACAATGTTGTCGGTCGAGCCGCGCCACAGCGGCATGCGCGTATGCGGGCTCTGCAGGATCTCACGCACCACCGCTTCGGGCGGGTTGTCGGCATTGACCGAGCGCATGTTCAGGCGATGGACCATGACGTCGGAGACTTCGAGCTCGTGCAGATCGAGCAGCGCGCCCATGCGGTCGCGGTCCTGCTTCACCACGCCGCCCTCCCGGTGCAGGCCGGCGACCGTCTCGCGCAATTCCTCATGCGCCGAAAGCGGCGGCTCGATGCGGCCGAGTTCGAGGCCGAACGCCGCCAGCAGCCGCGTACGGAAGACGAGCGCCAGTGCAATGAGGGCGAGGAAAACGCCTGCAACAATGACGGCGTCGGCGCTCATCCGGGATGGTTCTCCCGGAGGAAGGAGAGCACTTCGGATGCAGGCACATCGCGAGCGATGAAGGATTGGCCGACGCCATGCGTCAGGATGAAGATCAGCGCGCCGCGCGACACCTTCTTGTCCTGCGCGATATAGGCAAGCAGGCGCTCGGCATCTGGCAGCGGGCCTGGAATGTCGGCCATTCGCCAAGGCAGGCCGACGGCGGCGAGATGCGCTTCGACCCGCGCCGCATCATCGTGGCTGGCGAGGTTGAGCCGGGCCGAGAACCTGTGCGCCAAGGCCATGCCGATGGCCACGCCTTCACCATGCACGAGGCGCGCGCCGTCATAACCCGTCGCCGCCTCCAGCGCGTGGCCGAATGTGTGGCCGAGATTGAGCAGCGCCCGGTCGCCGGTCTCGAACTCGTCGCGGGCCACGACCTCGGCCTTGGCGCGGCATGATTGCGCGATGGCTTCGGTGCGCGCCGGCCCGCCGTCGAACACTTCCTTCCAGTTCTTCTCCAGCCAGGCGAAGAAATCCGGGCGGTCGATGAGGCCGTATTTGGCTACTTCCGCATAGCCTGCGCGGAATTCGCGTGCGGGCAGAGTGTCGAGCGCGCCGGTGTCGGCCAGCACGAGACGCGGCTGGTGGAAGACGCCGACGAGGTTCTTGCCATGCGCCGTGTTGATGCCGGTCTTGCCGCCGACGGAGGAATCGACCTGCGCCAGCAGCGAGGTGGGCATCTGGACAAAATTCATCCCGCGCCTGACAATGCCGGCGGCGAAGCCGGCGAGGTCGCCGATGACGCCGCCGCCGAGCGCGATCACCGCATCGCCGCGCTCCAGCCGCGCTGCAAGCACGCCGTCCACGACCTGCTGCAGCGCGTCGAAATTCTTGGTCTTCTCGCCGGCCGGAAGCACGATCGACGTGGATTCGATGCCGCTTCGGGAAAGGCTCTTCGACAATGCGCCGAGATGGTGGGCGGCGACGTTCTCGTCGCTGACGATGGCCGCGCGGATGCCCGGCAGGCGTTCGGCGATCTCCTCGCCGGCGCGCCCGATCAGCCCCGGACCGATCAGTATGTCGTAGCTCCGCGCGCCGAGCCCAACCTCCACTGTCACCGCGTTTGCGCTCATGTCCTGTCCTTCGGGGGGTTGTTGGAGTCGGCTTGTCCGAAATGCCGATGCAGCGCCTCGATCACCTCGGCGGCGATCACGTCCCTGCGTTCGTCGCGCGTCGGCACGGTCAGCGCCGCCAGCGCATAGACCGGGTAGCGCTCGATCATCAGCCTTTCCAGCACCCCGCGCGGATCGGGATTCTTGAGCAGCGGCCGGTTCTGCTTCTTGGCGACGCGCTCCATCAGCGTGTCGAGATCGGCCTTCAGCCAGACCGAGACGCCGTTCGCCTCGATCGCGGCGCGGGTCTGCCCGTTCATGAACGCCCCGCCTCCGGTGGACAGCACTTGCGGGCCGCTTTCCAGCACGCGCAGGATGACCCGCTGCTCCAGCGCCCGGAACTCGGCCTCGCCGTAGCGCTCGAAGAGTTCCGGCACGGTCATGCGCGACACGTTCTCGATCTCGTGGTCGCTGTCGGTGAACGGCAGGCCGAGCGCCGCCGCGACCTTGCGGCCGATGGCGGTCTTGCCGGCGCCCATCAGCCCGACAAAGACGATAGAGCGCTGCCCGAGATGCCTGAGCACCTCGGCCTGGCTGCCCGCCGTCGCATTTAGCGCCTCTGTACCCATCCGGCCCTCTGGAGCTCTCGCGGGCGTTTCGACATGAAAAGGCGGTTTGCGTCAAGCGCCGGCCCCGCTATCGGTGCCCGCCCCTTGAACTGACCTGCCCCCCGTCCCATAACGGAACGGGGACGCATATATTCGGACGAGCTTATTTATGCCGACATTAATCCGGTTTCTGGTGACCTTGGGCATACTGGCCGGACTGGTCTATGGCGCGATGTTTGCGCTGGTCATGTATGTCGAGCCGAAGAAGGGCGAGATGTCGGTCCGCGTCCCGACCGAGAAGCTCAATCCGAAGCCGCGGCAATAATCATGCGCAGCGCCGCGCGCATCGAAGCCTTCCTCGAAATGATGAGCGCCGAACGCGGCGCTGCCGAAAACACGCTTTCCTCCTATCGCCGCGACCTCGAAGACGCCGCCGAGCAGCTTGGCGGACGCCTGGCGGAGGCCGATGCGGGCGCCATCCGGGCCTATCTCGGCGACATCGCCTCGCGCGGCTTCGCCCCCACTTCGCAGGCCCGCAAGCTTTCGGCGCTGCGCCAGTTCTACAAGTTTCTCTACGCCGAAGGGCTGCGCGCCGACGACCCTACCGGCACGCTGGACAGCCCCAGGAAGGACCGGCCGCTGCCGAAGACGATGAGCGTGGCGGAGACCGGCCGGCTGCTCGACCGGGCGGCGCTGGAAGCCGCCGACGGCTCCGCCGGCCACGGATCGCTTCTCGCCGCCAGGCGCATGCATGCGCTGGTCGAGGTGCTCTACGCGACGGGCCTGCGCGTTTCCGAGCTGGTCGGCTTGCCAGTAAACGTCGCGCTGCGCGACGAGCGCTACTTCATCGTCCGCGGCAAGGGCAACAAGGAGCGCATGGTGCCGCTGTCGGCCAAGGCGCGCGCCGCCATGCGTGCCTGGATGGACGTGCGCAACGCCACGCCGGCGCTGGCCGAAAGCCCGTATCTGTTTCCCGCTTCCTCGGAAAGCGGGCATCTGCCGCGCCAGGTGTTCGCGCGCGAACTCAAGGCGCTCGCCGCCCGCGCCGGCATCGCCGCAGCGAAAATATCGCCGCACGTCATCCGCCACGCTTTCGCCAGCCATCTCCTGCAGAACGGCGCGGACCTGCGCGCGGTCCAGCAGTTGCTCGGCCACTCCGACATATCGACGACGCAAATCTACACGCATGTACTTGAGGAAAGGCTGGTGCGCCTGGTCAACGACCATCACCCGCTTGCCGACAGATCGGGCTAACGCTATGTGAAGGCACGTTTCGCGGCCCAAAGCCGCTGGTCTAAGTAACGCGCCATCTTTCTCTTCAGGCAATTCGGTCCGCTCGCGCATGTATAATTATCTCGATTTCGAAAAACCGGTTGCCGATCTCGAAGGCAAGATCATCGAGCTGAAGAAGCTCGCGGAGAATGGCGAGGCGGTAGATGTCGGCGACGAGATCATGCGGCTGGAGAAGCGCTCGCGCGACGCACTGCGCGACGCCTACAAGTCGCTGACGCCGTGGCAGAAGGTCCAGGTGGCGCGCCATCCCGACCGGCCGCACTGCCTCGATTATATCGCGGGGCTGTTCACCGACTTCACGCCGCTGGCCGGCGACCGCGCCTTCGGCGAGGACAACGCCATCGTAGGCGGCTTCGCGCGCTTTCGCGGCGAGCCGATCGCCGTGATGGGCCAGGAAAAAGGCTCCGACACCAAGAGCCGCCTCAAGCACAATTTTGGCTCGCCGCGGCCCGAAGGCTACCGCAAGGCGGTGCGCATCATGGAACTCGCCGACCGCTTCGGCATTCCGATGGTGACGCTGGTCGACACCGCCGGCGCCTATCCCGGCGTCGGCGCGGAAGAGCGCGGCCAGGCCGAGGCCATCGCCCGCTCCACCTCGGCATGTCTTTCCATGAGGTCGCCCTCGGTCTCGGTAGTGATCGGCGAAGGCGGCTCCGGCGGCGCCATCGCCATCGCCACCGCCAACCGCGTCTACATGCTGGAGCACGCCATCTATTCGGTGATCTCGCCGGAGGGCGCGGCCTCGATCCTGTGGCGCGACACGACGCGCTCCAAGGATGCTGCGACCAACATGAAGATCACCGCGCAGGATCTTCTCGACATGAAGATCATCGACGCGATCATCCCCGAGCCGCTGGGCGGGGCGCATCGCGGCCCCGAAGCGGTGATCAGCGCCACCGGCGACCGGATTGCAAAGAGCCTTCGCGAGTTCGGATCGCAGAACATGGATTTCCGCGAGCACCGCCGCGAAAAGTATTTGGCGATCGGCCGCAACCTCTGATTTGACGCCGCCCTCGTGCGATCTTGCGGCACTGCTCCCAGATTTCGCCACAAAATTGCCGCCAGTTTTCTGTCAATGGATAGTCGGAGAGTCTGCTCTTGCTGCTTGTGGTAATCAAATTTCAAGGTTAACGGGCTTACGGTCGCGACCATTGGACTGGACCGGCGGGGGACCGCGGTACGGTCAGTACGACGGAAACGAAGACTATTCATGCCGATGAATGCAAATATCGCCCGCGCCGGACTGCTGCTTGCCATGCTCGCCGTGGCGGGCTGCAACGGATCGACCACATTCGAGGACATTTCGCCCCAGGCCAACAAGCAACTGCCGCCCAAGATACTGGCGCAGATGAAGGCAAAGGGCATGCCCCGCAATTCGCCGGTCATGGCGCGCGTCTTCAAGGAAGAAGGCAAGGTCGAGATCTGGAAGCAGAAGACCAACGGCCGCTACGACATGATCGCGGCGTACGATATCTGCAAGTGGTCGGGCAAGCTCGGCCCGAAATTCATCGAGGGCGACCGCCAGGCGCCTGAAGGGTTCTACGCGGTGCGGCCGCACCAGATGAACCCCAGGTCGAACTATCACCTCGCCTTCAACATCGGCTATCCCAACGCCTTTGACCGGGCGCACGGCCGCACCGGCTCGAACCTGATGGTGCACGGCGCCTGCTCCTCGTCGGGCTGCTATTCGATGACCGACGAGCAGATCGAGCAGATCTACGCCTTCGGCCGCGACGCCTTCCAGGGCGGCCAGACCGAATTCCAGATCCAGGCGTTTCCCTTCCGCATGACGGCCGCCAACATGGCGCGCTACCGCAACGATCCGAACTATGAGTTCTGGACCATGCTGAAGGAAGGTTACGACCACTTCGAAATCACCAAGGTGCCGCCGAAGGTCGATGTCTGCGAGAAGCGCTATGTTTTCAACCGCATCCCCGAGGGCGGCGCCCAGTTCGGCTCGGCCAGCGACGCCTGCCCTCCCTTCACCCAGCCGGACTCGCTGAAGACAGCCTACCAGTCCTACCGTTCGACCTACGAAGCCGCGTTTTCGAGCGCGGTCAACTCGAACGTGCCGGCGCCCAAGCCGACCATCGCCGGCCTCAAGGAAGCCAGCCTGGTTTCGGAATGGACCCGCAAGCGCGCGCGCGGCGAGCGTGTTCCGGTCGAGCCGCCGTCGCTGTCGCATGACGGCAAGGTGACCGCGACTTCCCGCATGGGCCGCATCGATTCGCCGGCCGGAAAGCGGCTCGCCGCGCTCGAAGCCGCCGAGGCGGCGAAGAAGCAGGCCGCTGAAGCCAAGAAGAGGGCAGCCGAGGAACAGGCCGCCGCCGCACTCGCCGCCAAGGCAGCCGCCGAAGCGCCGGCGCCTGTCGAAACGGCTGTCGTTCCAACGCCCGCGCCGGTCGCCGTGCAGGCCCCGCCTGCCGAAAAGCCCGGCCTGCTCGGCAACATGACCAGGCGCATCACCAACATGTTCGGCAGTTGAGCAGCCGCCCTTGGCTGACGACGTCTATGATCTCAGGGGGCTCAACTGCCCCCTGCCCGTCCTGAAGGCGAAGAAGCGGCTTGCGGCCATGGCGCCCGGCAGCCGCCTTTGGCTCGAAACAACCGACCCGCTCGCGATCATCGACATCCCCGCCTTCTGCGCCGAGGACGGCCACCGGCTGATGGCGACGGAAGAGCAGCCCGGCTGCCACCGCTTTCTCATCGAACGCGGCTGACCCTCACAGGAGCCGCCCCTCATCCGCGAATGCGCCAGTCGTATTCCAGTTGTTCCTGCCAGTCGGCAGGCCTGCCCTCGCTCGTCAGGTCGAAAATGTTCCAGGACGGCTCGATGGTGCCGGCGTGGCGTGGATCCTGGCCGGGATCGGCGGGTGCGTAAAGCATCTCCGAACTCCAGAAGTGCCGGATTTCAGAGCCGTCGCGATGAAAAACCGTGACCATCGGCATCTGGAATCCTTCGGGCGTCTCGGCAAGGTAGTCGCGCTTGAAACTGTTCCCAGCGGCCGACAGCAGGCGCAGGTTCCGCCATCCACGTTCCTTGGCGAATGTGGTCAGCCGGTTGAGCGGCGCCTTGGCGATCACCACGAAATCGAACCCTGCTGCTTCCACATGCTTCACCGCGCCATCCAGCGAATCGAGAAAGGCTACGCATGAGGGGCACGGTCCTTCTTCCAGTTTCAGGCGCGCCGTCGCGCCCTCGGCGGGGCCGGGCCGGTCGTCCTTGGGATAGCGGGGAAACATGAAGTTGTAGACGACCAGAGAGTCCTTGCCCGGAGCGAACAACTCCGAGAGCTTCAACCTGGCCGGAACGCCGTCCGGGCCGAGGCCTTCGAAAACGTAGTCTTCGGGAATAAGCCCGCCCGGCGGCAGTTCGCGCCGCAGGACCGAAACCGCCTCCATGGCGCGGCGCAGTTCGATCTCCTTCGCCAGCAGGCGATCGCGGGAAGCTCTATATTCGGCGGACTCGCCGGGAAAGGCGATGTTCATTGTCGCGCATCCTTCTCACGTCGAGTCGGAAGCTAGGGTCTCCGTTGGGCGCGGCAAGGCGAGTTCGTGAAGCCCATTCAAAGGCCGGCAATCGCCAATGGGTTGTTTTCCATCGCCGCGCGATCGGCCGTGTCGACTTGCGGCTGGTTGGTAAAAGCGGCGAACAGCCGGCGCACATAGTCCTCCGGCATGTCCAGCGTGATCAGCACCAGCCTTGTGCCGCGTACCTCGTCGGGCCAGGCCGGCAGCCGGGCCGGCGGGTGCAGAAGCTTCTGCACACCGTGCACCACAAGTGGACGCTCCGGACTTTCGGCAAGCTCGATGACGCCCTTCATCCGCAGCAGCTTTTCGCCATGCGCCGAGCGCAGGAGATCGAGGAACATCTCGATCGCCGCATAGGGCACCGGCCGGTCATGAACCAGCGTGAACGAGCGGACGCGCTGGTCGTGCCGGTGTTCGTGGTCGTGATCATGGTCATGATCATGCCCGGCATGGTGATGCGCCGCATGCTCCGCCTCGGCGCCAAGCCATTTGCGAACGTCGGCGGTTTTGGTCTCCGGATCGTAGAGCCCGCAATCGAGCAGTCCCGAGACGCCGGCGGTCGAGACATCGAGCAGCGGCGCGCCCGGATTGATCTTCCGCAGCCTGGCACGAAGCCGCTCCAGCGCTTGCGTGTCGGCGACCAGATCGGTCTTGGCGATGACGATGCGGTCGGCGACCGCGACCTGCTTGACCGCCTCGACATGGGCGTCGAGCGTGGCCTCGCCATTGACAGCGTCGACCATGGCGATGACGCCGTCGAGCCGGAACGCCTGCACCAGTGCGGGATGGCCCATGATGGACTGCAGCACCGGGGCCGGGTCCGCGAGCCCCGTCGTCTCGATGACCACCCGCTTCAGCCGGGCGATCTTGCCGGTCTGCAGGCGGTCTACGAGATCGGCCAGCGTGTCGACCAGTTCGCCGCGCACCGTGCAGCACAGGCACCCGTCGGATAGCTGGATGACGCCGTCGGAAGACTGCTCGACCAGCAGATGGTCGATCGCGACATCGCCGAACTCATTGATGATGACGGCGGTGTCGGTTAGCGCCGGATCCTTCAAGAGCCGGTTGAGCAGCGTCGTCTTGCCGGCGCCGAGAAAGCCGGTCAGCACCGATACGGGAATTGGGAACTCAGCCACTCGGCTTGCCTGTTTCGTCGCCCTGTTGGGAAGCAGCCGTTCCCGGCACGGGCTTGTCGGGACGCCAGGTCGGGATCGGAACGTCGGCATAGACCCGGTTGGCGGCGGCAATGGCGGCGGCTGCCGGTGAGAGCGGCCCGGTCGCTCCGCCGAGTTCGACCTTGACCAGCACGCGCCCGCGCGTCATCTCGCCGAGATAGACCTGCTGGGGCGGCTTCTGGGAACCTTCCTTGCTTCCTTTGGCGAGTTCCTTCTCGGCCTTGGCGCGCGCGGCCCGCGCCTCCTTGGTGCACAGTTCCTTGTGCATGTTGACCGGCTTGTTCGGCCCCTTGCCAGACGGCTTCAATTCGCTGAGCGATGGCCCGCGGGACGTCGAGACGGTGAAGCCCCGCGCAAGCATCGCCGCGGCCTTCTCGTCGCGCGACTTCACGGTCTCGGATCCAACGACAACCGCCAGCAGCGTGCGGCCGTTGCGCGTCGCCGAGGCAATGAGATTATAGCCGGACGGGCAGGTATAGCCGGTCTTCATGCCGTCGGCGCCATCGAAGCGGCCGATGAGGTTGTTGTGGCTGGGCAGAACCTTGTCGCCCGCCAAAAGCCCCTCGATGGCGAAGTAGTTCATATATTCCGGGAATTCCCGGCGCAGCGCGGTCGAAAGGATGACGAGGTCGCGCACCGTCGTGTACTGGTTGTCGTCATGCAGGCCGTGCGGGTTGACCCAGTTGGAATCGGTCATGCCGAGCCGGCGCGATTCGGCGTTCATCCGCTCTGCGAAGCCTGACTGCGAGCCGGCGATGCTCTCGCCGATCGCGTGCGCGACATCGTTGGCCGACTTCACCATGATGATCTTCAGCGCATTGTCGAGCGTCAGTTCCGAGCCTACCGGATAGCCCATCTTGCTCGGCGGCTGCTTGGCGGCCTTCTTGGAGATGACGACCGGGGAGGTCATCGACACCTCGCCGGCCTGCACCGCGCGAAACGCCACATAGGTCGTCATCAGCTTGGTGAGCGACGCGGGATACCAGCGCTGAAAAGGATTTTCGCTCTCGATCACCTGGTTGGTCCTGGTGTCGATCAGAAGCGAGGGATTTGCGCCGGCCGGGAAGCCTGCCGCCAGGGCAAGTACGCCCGAAAGAACCGTCGTGAGAATGAATCTGCGCCGCATGATGCCCGAAATCGCCTCTTGCCCTAATAGTTCCCTGGCCCATAGGTTTTTGGGACCGGGGCATATCGCCAAGCGGGGCGATCCGGCCCTCACTGCCCGCGCCCGGGAACTTGCCCGGTGCTATTTAGCCTATGTGACGCCAAGATGGCAAAGCTGTAGGATGATTTCAATTTGCGGGGAGAGCGATTCCCGCGCCAACGGAGAGCGCCCCATCATGCCCATCCTGAACCGAGCCGCCGAGATGCACGACGAAGTGACGGGCTGGCGACGCCATATCCACCAGACGCCGGAACTGGGCTACGACGTGTTCAAGACGGCGGCGTTCGTGGCGGATCGGCTGCGCGAATTCGGCTGCGACGAGGTCGTGCCGGGCATCGGCCGCACCGGCGTGGTCGGCATCATCCGCGGCAGCCTGGGACCGGGCCGCAACATCGGCCTGCGCGCCGACATGGACGCGCTGCCGATCAACGAGGCCAGCGGCAAGCCTTACGCCTCAGGGGTTCCCGGCAAGATGCATGCCTGCGGCCATGACGGCCACACCGCAATGCTGCTCGGCGCGGCCAAATACCTGGCCGAGACCCGCAACTTCGCAGGCTCGGTCGCGGTGATCTTCCAGCCGGCCGAGGAAGGCGGCGCCGGCGGCCTGGCCATGGTCAAGGACGGCATGATGGAGCGCTTCGGCATCGAACGCGTATTCGGCATGCACAACATGCCCGGCCTTCCCGTCGGCCAGTTCGCCATCCGGCCCGGCCCGATCATGGCCGCCACCGCCGAATTCACCATCACCGTGAAGGGCAAGGGCGGCCACGCCGCCATGCCGCACCGCGCCATCGACCCGATCGTGGTGGCGAGCCAGGTGGTGACCGCGTTCCAGACCATCGCCTCGCGCACCACCGATCCTGTCGAATCCGTGGTCGTAACCGTGACGAAGTTCCATGGCGGCGACGCTTACAACGTCATCCCCGAAAAGGTCGAGCTCGCCGGCACGGTGCGCACGCTGAAGAAGGAAGTGGCAGCGCTCGCGCGCGAGCGCATCCACGCCATCTGCGACGGCATCGCCGCGACCTATGGCGCGACGATCCATGTCGACTATGACGCCAACTATCCCGTGACCTTCAACCACCCGGACGAGGCTGTGTTTGCAGGCGACATCGCGGCCGCCATCGCCGGCGACGGCCAGGTCCAGCGCGCCATGCAGCCGGTGATGGGCGGCGAGGATTTCTCCTACATGCTGGAGGCCCGGCCCGGCGCCTTCATCTTCATCGGCAATGGCGACAGCGCCAACCTCCACCACGAGGCCTATGATTTCAACGACGAGGTCATTCCGCACGGCATGAGCTATTGGGTGCGGCTTGCCGAATCCGCGCTGTCTGCTTAGACGCTTGGCGAAAGCGCGCGAAGCGATTATGTGTCGTGGCGGTCGGTCCCGTAGCTCAGTAGGATAGAGCGACAGATTCCTAATCTGTAGGCCACTGGTTCGAATCCAGTCGGGATCACCATTCCCCTCTGTATCTGGCAAGCACCCGCCAGGCGAACCCCGCCGCCTGCGCAAAAATTGCGGCAATAGCGGCCATCATGGTGTAATGATTGCCAAAACAGCGTGAATTGCCGGCGAATGACGACGCCCGCGCCGCAATATGGAGTTTGGCATGGCCCGCAAAGAGGAAAGTCAGAACATGGCGGTGCCGCCGCATCTGCGGTTGCGGTCGGGCGAGTTGAAGGCCGCAGCCACCGACGCCATCGCCCGCAGCATCAATGACGACCGCGTCGAGGCGCGCGAGAAGAAGACCGCCCGGCTGAAGGCGCTGCGCGAGGCGAAGGAGGCGAAGGAGCGCGCGGAAGCGGCCGCCAACCCGCCCCCCGCCAAGACGAAGAAGAAGCGCAGCCGCTAGCGGTATCGCTCACGGCCGCATAGCGGCCGGGCACAGAGGTTCGGGACCAGAACAATGTCAAAAACACCGCGCCGACCCACCGATCCGATGGCTGCCGCCGAAGCCGCCTTCAAGCCGGCGAGAAAGCTCGCGCCGGCCGCGCCCATCCTCCAGCGAGTGCCCGCGCCACGCGAACTCGTGTCGATCCGCATCGACCGCGACGTGCTCGACTATTTCCAGGAAGACGGTCCGGGCTGGCAGGAGCGCATCAACGCCGCGCTGCGCGAGGCGGCCGGCCTGTCCGGCTTGTCCGAGGAGGGCAAGCGGCCCGAAGAGCTGAACGCCACCAACGACGACTGACGCATCGGCAAGCCGCGGGAAGCCGGCTGATCCGCCGCCGCGTCAGGACCCGCCAAACAAAAAGCCCGCCGGACGGACCGGCGGGCTTTTCTTTGGTGTGGCCAGCATCCAGGGGAGGGGGAAAGAAGCTGGCCGGCTCCGGCAGGGAGGGAGGAGAGCCCCGCCGAATAGTGTTAAAGGGATTTGTTGGCGACTGCGGTGATATCGGCGCGATTGATGCCGAGATCGTTGAGTTCGCGGTTCGACAGGCGGCTCAGCTCGTTCACGGTATCGCGATAGCGGCGCCAGTTACGGTAGTTGCGGATCAGGTTCATGGTACCCTCGTTCAGTCCGGTATTCGTTTTGCCAGCCACAGATAGGTACGAGCGGTTCAATGTTGAACAACCGCTCTTGCATGGCGGCAATGCAAATTTTGCATTGCACAAGGGCGTGATCGGGAATTCGGACATTCAACCCCTGCGGGCGACCACGCCGTCGCAGAACGCCTCGACGATGAAGGTGATCTGCTCGGCGATCTCTGCCGGCGGCACCGCCATGAAGCGCCGCTGCTGGCCGAGGCTGACGATGCCGTGCACTGCGGAAAACAGCGATTTTGCAAGCAGCGACAACCGCTCCTCGCTCTCCTGCGGCAAAAGCTGGCGCAGCGGCTTGACGATATGGCCGATGAGATGGATGTGCTCGGCGACCTGCCGTTCCGGCACATCCTTCGAGGCGCGGAAGCCGAGCTCGAAAATCGCCGACCACAGCCGGGGGTTGGCCAGCACGAACTCGAAATAGGTCTGCCCGAGCAGCGTCAGCGCGCGCTTTGGCAATGCGCTCGAAGGGTCGCGCGCGAAGGCTGCCGCGACCGCCGCCTCGAGCCGCGCCACCGTGCCCAAATTGACCGCCGCCACCAGCGCGTCCATGTCCGGAAAAATGTTGTAGATGGCGCCGACCGCGCAGCCCGCTTCGCCCGCCACCTCGCGCGCCGTCAGCGCCGGATAACCGCTCTCGGCGATCCTGCGCTCGGCGATGTCGATCAGCGACCGCCTGAGCTGCTCGCGCCGTTCTTGCGTCTTCTTCGCCAATGCTCCATCCTTGGCCGTCACAATTTGAACACCGTTCACAAACATCTTGAACATCGTTCACGGTTGTGGCAATAGTGACGTGAACGTGGTTCAGGTCAAGGTTAACGGACTCGGGGGAGCCGTTCTGATGCCGACACTTTACGCGCTGAAACCTGCATTCCAATCGACGCTCAGGCCGCTGGTCGACATGCTCGCCGCAAACGGCGCAACCGCCAACCAGGTGACGCTCGCCGCCGCCTTCCTGTCGGTCGCGACCGGAGTCGCCATCGCGACGTTTCCGACTGTCGGCTGGGTGTTCCTGCTGCTGCCGGCGGTGCTGTTCATCCGCATGGCGCTCAACGCCATGGACGGCATGCTGGCGCGGGAACACGGCCAGGCCTCGCGGCTCGGAATGTATCTGAACGAACTCTGCGATGTCGTCTCCGACCTCGCGCTCATCCTTCCCTTCGCGCTGGTGGCAGTCTTTCCCGCCTGGGGCGTGGCCGCCTTCGCCATGGCCGCGATCCTTGCCGAATTCGCCGGCGTGCTCGGCGTGGCGGCGGGCTCCGGCCGCAACTATGCCGGCCCGTTCGGCAAGAGCGACCGGGCTCTGGCGCTTGGCGTCATCGCAGTGCTGGTCGCGGCGGGCTTCGCCCTTCCGTTGATCGCGCCGTGGATATTTCCGGCGATGGCGCTCCTGTCGCTGGTCACCGCCGTCAACCGGGTCCGCGCCGGCCTCGCCGCCGCCACGGCCTGATTTGCACCCTCAAAGGAACCCCGCAAATGCCGCACGAGACCTTGTCCGCCGCGCCGCCTGCCGCCGGGCGACCCGCTGTCGAGCGCACCTTTCTCTCGCATGACGGCGCCGAGATTTTCTACCGCTGCTGGCCGGCGGCGAGCGCTGCCCCCAAGGGCGCAATCGTCCTGTTCCACCGCGGCCACGAGCATGGCGGGCGCGTCGCCCATCTGGTCGACGAACTCGCAATGCATGACTACGCCTTCTACGCCTGGGACGCGCGCGGCCATGGCAGGTCGCCCGGCCAGCGCGGCTATTCGCCCTCCTTCGCCGCATCGGTGCGGGACGTCGATTGCTTCATGCGCGAGATCGAGTCGCGGGACGGCTTCAAGCCCGGCGACATGGCGGTCGTCGCGCAATCCGTCGGCGCGGTGCTGGCCGCGACCTGGGTCCACGACTACGCACCCGATATCCGCGCGCTGGTGCTGGCATCGCCCGCATTCTCGGTAAAGCTCTACGTGCCCTTCGCCAAGGAGAGCATCGCGCTGTGGCAGAAGCTGCGCGGCGTGTTCTTCGTCAATTCTTACGTGAAGGCGAAATTCCTGACCCATGATCCGGAGCGCATCGCCTCCTTCGAAGCCGACCCGCTGATCACGCGGCCGATCGCCTCGAACATACTGGTCGAGCTTTACCGGCACGCCGCCCGCGTGGTGAGCGACGCCCGCGCCATCACCGTGCCGACGCAATTGCTGATCTCGGGCAGCGACTGGGTGGTCAGGCATGCCCCGCAGCATGAGTTCTTCGTCAATCTCGGCAGTTCCATCAAGGAGCGCCATGTGCTGAAGGGCTTTTTCCATGACACGCTGGGCGAGCGTGACCGCGCGCCGGCGGTCGGTGATGTCCGGCGCTTCATCACCGAGCAATTCGCAAAGCCGGTCGCGCGCGCAGACCTGACCGCCGCGCACCTGTCGGGCTTCACCCGCGATGAGGCCGACCGGCTCGCCTCCCCGCTCGATGCGTTCTCGCCGAAGGGCCTCTATTGGGCGCTGAACCGCGCCTTCATAAAGCTCGGCGCGTGGTTCTCCGCCGGCCTCAAGACCGGCGTGGATACCGGCTTCGATTCCGGCTCCACCCTCGACTATGTCTATGAGAACGAGGCGCGGGGCGTTGGCCCGGTGGGCCGCGCCGTCGACCGCATCTTCCTCGACGCCATAGGCTGGCGCGGCATCCGCCAGCGCAAAGTTCACCTGGAGGAGATGGTCCCGGCGGCGATAGCACGGCTGAAACAGGCCGGCCGGCCGGCAAACGTGCTCGACATCGCCGCCGGTCACGGCCGCTACGTGCTCGACGCGATCGCCAGATGTCCCGACCAGCCGGCCGCTGTGCGCCTGCAGGACTATTCCGACATCAATGTCGCGGCCGGCCAGAAGCTGATCGCGGCGCGCAGGCTTCCGCCGAGCTTTTCGTTCCACCGCGCCGACGCCTTCGACGGCGATGCGCTCGCCGCGCAGGAGCCCGCGCCCGACCTCGCCATCGTCTCCGGCCTCTACGAACTTTTCCCGGACAATGCGCTGATCGCGCGGTCGCTCAGTGGCCTTGCCCGCGCCATGACGCCTGGCGCGCTGCTGATCTACACCAACCAGCCCTGGCACCCGCAGCTCGAAATGATCGCGCGCAGCCTGACCTCTCATCGCGGCGGCGAAGCCTGGGTGATGCGCCGGCGCACGCAGGGCGAGATGGACCAGCTTGTCGAGGCCGCCGGCTTCCGCAAGCTCGACCAGCGCATCGACCAGTGGGGCATCTTCACCGTGTCGCTCGCCCAGCGCATCTGAGGTTTTTGTCCGAATGCACGTGCAGGAAATGGTTGCAGAACCCTATGGGCCGGTGGCGAAACGGGCCGCCCTGTGGCTGCTGTTCCTCGCGCCGTTCTTCTACTTGACCTACGGCACGGCCAACTGGCTCGCCTCCCTGCGCGACGATGTCGGCAGCATCGTCTTCGACTGGGAGCGCGCAGTCCCCTTCATGGCCTGGACCATCGTGCCCTACTGGTCGATCAACCTGTTCTACGCGCTGTCGCAGTTCGTCAACCACACGAAAAGCGGCGTCGACCGCCTTGCCGGGCGCTACCTGACCGCGCAGATCGTCGCCGTCGCCTGTTTCCTGGCCTTTCCGCTGGCTGCGACTTTCGTGCGGCCCGAAACCACGGGCCTGCCTGGCTTCATGTTCGCCGTGCTCGGCGGCTTCGACAAGCCGTTCAACCAGGCGCCGTCGCTGCATATAGCGCTGCTCGTCATCATCTGGGATCATCTCCGCTGCCGGTTCTCCGGGCCGGCAAAAATCGTATGGCACGGCTGGTGCCTGCTCATCGGCGCGTCGGTGCTGACCACCTGGCAGCATCATTTCATCGACATCCCGACCGGCGCGCTGCTCGGCCTGTTCGCGCTGTGGCTGTTTCCGCGTGCCGGCGCCCTGCCCTTCACTGACTTTGCCCTGACCGGAGATCCCTGGGCAAGACGGCTCGGCGCATATTACGCAGCAGGCGCGGTGCTGCTCCTGGCAGCCGCCGTGGTCGGCGCATTCGCTTCGGCCGTCTGGCTCGTTCTTTTGTGGCCGGCGTTGGCGCTCGCCATCGTCGCCTTCGGCTATTTCGGCGCGGGCGCAAATATCTTTCAGAAAGAAGATGACGGGACGGTCTCGCTGGCCAGCCGCTTGCTGCTCGCGCCTTATCGCCTCAGTGCGTGGATCAACGCCTGGGCGTGGACGCGGCGTCTGCCGGCGCGGGTCGAAATCGCCGACGGCGTGTTTCTCGGCCGCTTTCCGCGATCGGGCGAAAGCGAAGGGTGTGACACGGTCGTCGATCTGGCCGCCGAGTTCGAAAAGCCGTTCGGACCGACGCCCACATGGATAAGCATCGCCGCGATGGACCTCGTTCGGCCTTCCGCTCCCGATCTCGAACGCGCCGCGCAGGCGATCGAGGCGGCGCGCACGCGCGGCGCCGTGCTGGTCTGCTGCGCGCTCGGCTTCCAGCGCAGCGCCGGCGCGGTCGCCCATTGGCTGGTTTCGACCGGCAGGGCGAACGACTGGGCCGCGGCGGAAGCAATGCTGCGCAAGACTGGACGGCCGGTCCACCTTGCACCGCCGCTCATTGCAGCAAAGGAGCCAGCGGAGTGATGCCGATACCGGAGACCTGCGACGGCTTCGCAGACTGGCTGGCGCGGCAGGCCCTGTGGCCGGCTGTGATCGTGGCGGCCGTGCTGGCAGCCGCGCCGCTGGCTGCACTCGCCGGCGCGGTCGCGCCGAATAGCTGGCCGGCGGCGGCAGTCGCCATCGTCGCCACGGTAAGCGGGCTCGCCGTCCTCGCTCTGTCGGCGCTCATCCGCTTCGACGCCGCCCTTTTCCACCTGATGGCGAGTTACGACGAGGAGACGGCAGGCGGAGCGGCGGTCGACGATGCGCTGGCGCGCATGCGCCTGAAGCCGAAACCCGACCGCGTGCGCAGCCTTTCCGAACGCATGGGCGGAGCGCGGCGGCTGGTTTTCCGGCAGCGCCTCGCTTTGGCCGTCTTCGCCATTGCGGTCGCGGCCGCACCGCTGGCGTTCCAACCATGAGCGAGACGATGGCAGTCCAAGGCAGGCTCGAAACGCCCGGCAACGCGAAACCGAAGGGCGGCCGCCTGCTCGGCGCGATCGCCTCGGCCGCATTGGCCATGCTGGCGCGCGCCGTCACCGGCGTGCGGCCGATCTGGAGCGGTTCCGGACCGACCGAGCGCCAGCGCATCTATTTCGCCAATCACGCCAGCCATGGCGATTTCATCCTGCTGTCGGCCTGCCTGTCGGCAAGCGAACGCGCCCGCACCCGCGCCGTCGCGGCCGCCGATTATTGGGGCAAGACCAGGCTGCGCTGCTTCATCGCCGAGGATATGCTTGGTTCCGTGCTGGTTCACCGCGCCTGGACGGAGCCCGCCCAGAACCCGATCGCGATCATGCTCGACGTTTTGGACAAGGGCGATTCCCTCATCATCTTCCCGGAGGGCACGCGCAACATGACCGACGAGCCGCTGCTGCGCTTCCGCTCGGGTCTCTACAATCTGTCAATCGCCCGGCCCGATGTCGAACTCGTCCCCTGCTGGATCGAGAACATGTCGCGCGTGCTGCCTAAGGGCCAGTTCCTGCCGGTGCCGCTTCTCTGCCGCGTTATCTTCGGCGCACCGATCGCGGTCGCCGAAAACGAGGACCGCCGCGATTTCCTCAGCCGCGCCCATGCGGCGCTTCTGGCGCTCGACCCGTCCACCAGCCGGAGATCTTCCCGATGATGCGCGAAACCACGCTTCTGGTTCTCGGCCTTGCCGGGGTGCTCACCACCGCCAGCATGGTGGCCGGCATATTGACCTGGCGGGCAGCCGATCCTCAAAACGCGACGCTGGTCAATCTCAACCAGCGCATCAAGGCCTGGTGGGTGATGGTGGCGCTGATCGCCATCGCCTTCCTGTTCGGCAAGGACGGCATGATCGTGCTGTTCGCTCTGATCTCGTTTGCGGCGCTGCGCGAATTCGTGACGCTGACCCATTCGCGGCGCAGCGACCACTGGGTGCTGCTCGGCATGTTCGGCATCATCATCCCGGTGCAGTACTGGCTGGTGTGGACCGAGTGGTACGGCCTCTTCACCATCTTCATTCCGGTCTATTGCTTCCTGATCATGCCGGCGATCACCGCTCTGCACGGCGACACCGAGCGCTTCCTGGAGCGCATCGCGGCGCAGCAATGGGCGGTAATGATGGCGGTCTATTGCGTCAGCCACGTGCCGGCGCTCATGACCTTGCCGATCCCCGGCTACGAAAATCGCGGCCTGCTGCTGATCGCCTTCCTGATTGTCACCGTCCAGGGCAGCGACGTCCTGCAGTATATTTTCGGCAAGCTTTTCGGAAAGCACCGGTTTTCGCCGACCGTATCGCCGTCCAAGACCTGGGAAGGCCTGATCGGCGGCCTGTTGAGCGCCAGCGCGCTCGGCGCGCTGCTGTCCTGGCTGACGCCGTTCTCGCCGCTCGAGGCCGCCGGTGTCGCCTTCCTCGCCTGCCTGATGGGTTTTCTCGGCGGCCTCGTCGCCTCGGCGATCAAGCGTGACCAGGGCGTCAAGGATTGGGGCCATCTGATCGAGGGCCATGGCGGCATGATGGACCGCGCCGACAGCCTCGTCTTCGCGGCCCCTGTGTTCTTCCACATCGTCCGCTATTTCTGGACCGTGTGAGAGACCGTTTGAGAATTCGCTT
>NZ_JAAKZF010000330.1 GCF_011045125.1 Allomesorhizobium camelthorni
AAGAATGGCGTCAGGCCGCTCCCTGATGACGGTGCGCAACGCGCCGAGCGCGCCATGGAAATCCATCGGGGCCGAATTCTTCATCAGCCGCGGCGCCATCTTGGCAATGTTTTCTTCCCGCTTCGAATTGACGGCGTTGATCCAATCAGACGGCGGAGCTTGCCACTTGCCGTCTATGCCTTCGAGAAGGGCCGACACGCAGGAGCCGATGTCGCCGACGAGCGGAGCAGCGATCTCGACATTGGAGTCCATTTCCTTCGGCTCGATGTCGATCTGGATGAACTTCTTCGGCGCGTCGCCCCAGGCCTTGCCCTTGCCGTGCGACAGAAGCCAGTTGAGGCGGGCGCCGATCAACATGACGACGTCGGAATCTTTCAGCACGGTGGAGCGTGCCGCGCCCGCACACTGCGGATGCGTGTCAGGCAGAAGGCCCTTGGCCATGCTCATAGGCAGGAATGGAATGCCGCTCTGTTCGATCAGGGCGCGAATCTGGTCATCTGCCTGCGCGTAGGCGGCGCCCTTGCCGAGGATGATCAGCGGGCGCTTGGCGCCCTTCAGCACGCCGAGGGCGCGCTCGACGGCGGCTGGAGCGGGAAGCTGGGCCGGA
>NZ_JAAKZF010000331.1 GCF_011045125.1 Allomesorhizobium camelthorni
GCCGGCCCAACTTCCCGCTCCAGCCGCCGTCGAGCGCGCCCTGGATGTGCTAAAGGGCGCCAAGCGCCCGCTGATCATCCTGGGTAAGGGCGCCGCTTACGCGCAGGCAGACGACCAGATTCGCGCCCTGATCGAAAAGAGCGGCATTCCATTCCTGCCTATGAGCATGGCCAAGGGCCTTCTGCCTGACACGCATCCGCAGTGTGCGGGCGCGGCACGCTCCACTGTGCTGAAAGATTCCGACGTCGTCATGCTGGTCGGCGCTCGCCTCAACTGGCTTCTGTCGCACGGCAAGGGCAAGGCCTGGGGCGACGCGCCGAAGAAGTTCATCCAGATCGACATCGAGCCGAAGGAAATGGACTCCAATGTCGAGATCGCCGCTCCGCTCGTCGGCGACATCGGTTCCTGCGTGTCAGCCCTTCTCGAAAGCATAGACGGCAAGTGGAAAGCTCCGCCGTCTGATTGGATCAACGCCGTCAATTCGAAGCGGGAAGAAAACATCGCCAAGATGGCGCCGCGGCTGATGAAGAATTCGGCCCCGATGGATTTCCATGGCGCGCTCGGCGCGTTGCGCGCCGTCATCAGGGAGCGGCCGGACGCCATTCTC
>NZ_JAAKZF010000332.1 GCF_011045125.1 Allomesorhizobium camelthorni
AGCGATCTGCCTCTCCACATTTGGCGAGGATCACATGGTAGACGACAATCGTTGGCGGAATCCTGACGCGCAGCCACACGAGGATGGGGAGGCCAAGGCTTTCGCCAAGAAATTCAACATCTCGCTGGACTTGGCCAAGCGGTTAACAGGACTACATCGCGCCGCCTTGGCGCTGGAGCTCCACAAGCCGAAGCAACGATAGCCTAATCAAATCGGCCAAGATGTAGTCAGCACTTGGCCGCCGTATACTCCTTCATATGGCCGAAAGGGCCGGCGTCCGTCTCTTTGCCCAAAAGAAGGCGGACGACGACCCTTTTACGTGGACTACCTTACAGCGAAAGACGCCTATATGGCGAGGCAGGCGGAGCGACGGACACTGTGTTTCCTTTCCCGAGGAACTAGGAGGCGTCGATGCCCCGCTATTTCTTTCACGTCACCCATGACGGGTCATCGGTAGCTGACACGGAAGGTATCGAGCTCCCGGACCGAGCAGCGGCGTGGCTAGGAGCGAGCCGCGCATGGGGGCAATTTATCAGAGAGTTCAATGGTGAACTGGTGACCGGGACAGCCTTGCACGTAGACGTGCACGATCAC
>NZ_JAAKZF010000333.1 GCF_011045125.1 Allomesorhizobium camelthorni
CTGGAGCGGGGCCGTGAGCGGACCGGCAACTTCTGACATCAGCGAGCGATTAGCGGATGTTCAAGTCGGCGCAGGGCCGGTGAGGAAGGGCATGATGTCCACGCCGTCTCCGGGGAAGACCGTGAAATGCGGGTGGTTCTCGAACAGGCGGGCGGCAGCATCGATGGTGTCGGCCTCGACGACAATGTAGCTGCAGAAAGGGTTCACGGCGTCGACGATGCCGCCCTTGGTAACGCGCGTCGTCCTGCCGACCATACCGCCGCGATCGGGGAAAAATGCGGCATTTCTCTCCTCCCAGTCCGCCCACTGCTGTAAGCCAACGGCATCAATCGCATTCTGCTCGGGCTTAGGCAGGCTGCGAAAGCGGGCGAGGTCTTCGGGCTTCATAGTGTAGACGGCAAGAAAGCGGGGCATGCTGCGGTCTTCGTGCTGGCAGAAGGCATGCCAGCCTAGACTCCTGGTCGGCCGAAGTCACTGCGCATTACCACCCTCTAAGAGTCCGTTTTGAAATTCAGGGATGGGCATTTCGTCGGACAAGGTTTCCACCCATGGCGACGAGGATCATGGCGTGAGAGACGTCGATG
>NZ_JAAKZF010000334.1 GCF_011045125.1 Allomesorhizobium camelthorni
TGAATGGTCTGGTCAGACCGCATCGTCCGGGTGCATAGTGATTCCGGGACTTCGCGGGCGGTATTGTCCGCAGCAATGCCATTGCCCGGTCCCGTCTTTGTGCTGCATCCGTCCGCGATCCCGATGGGACCAGGCCACATGGAGGCTACCATGCTGGTAAAGGAAGCGATGACCGGCGAAGTGCGTTGGTACTCCCCCGACACGCCGATACAGGAAGTCGCGCGCGTCATGCGTGATGAAGGTATCGGTTGCGTGCCGATCGGCGAGAACGATCGGCTCGTTGGCATGATCACGGATCGCGACATCACCTGCCGCGGCGTGGCCGCCGGCGAACGCCTCGATGCGTTGACGTGCCGCGCCGTGATGTCGCCCGGCATATTCTTCTGTTTCGAGGACCAGACCCTGGAGCAGGCGCTTGGGCAAATGCAGGAGCGCCAGGTGCATCATCTTCCTGTGCTCAACCGGCAGAAGCGGATGACAGGCCTCATCTCGCTGGGTGATATCGCTCTGAAGGGTGAAAGTTCGATCCTCGCACCGCTTGCCAAAATCGCCGCACGCGATGCTGAACGGCACCT
>NZ_JAAKZF010000335.1 GCF_011045125.1 Allomesorhizobium camelthorni
GTGCTCGGCCTCGGCAATATCGGGCCGCTGGCCTCCAAGCCGGTGATGGAGGGCAAGGCCGTCCTGTTCAAGAAATTCGCCGGCATTGACGTCTTCGATATCGAGATCGACGCGCCGGAAATCGGGCGCATGGTCGAGACGGTGGCTGCGCTCGAGCCGACCTTCGGCGGCATCAATCTGGAGGACATCAAGGCGCCGGAATGCTTCGAGGTCGAGGAGCAGCTCAAGGCGCGGATGAAGATCCCGGTATTCCATGACGACCAGCACGGCACGGCGATCATCGTGGCGGCCGCGGTGCTCAACGGACTGGAATTCGCCGGCAAGAAGATCGAGGACATCAAGATCGTCACGTCGGGCGCCGGCGCGGCAGCCCTTGCCTGCCTCAATCTGCTCGTCTCGCTCGGTGCGAAGCTCGAGAACATCTGGGTCACCGACCGTTTCGGCGTCGCCTACAAGGGTAGGCTCGACGAGATGGACCGCTGGAAAGATCCTTACGTGAAGGACACCGAGGCGCGCACGCTGGCCGACGTGATTACCGGCGCCGACGTGTTCCTCGGC
>NZ_JAAKZF010000336.1 GCF_011045125.1 Allomesorhizobium camelthorni
AGGTCTGTTGAAGAGGCGAACTGGGTTTCGGCGGTTCAGCCGATGATGCCCATAATGTCGGATTCCTTCATGATCAGAAGGTCTTCGCCATTGAGCTTCACTTCGGTGCCGGACCACTTGCCGAACAGGATGCGGTCGCCAGCCTTCACGTCGAGCGGAACAAGCTTGCCCGCCTCGTCGCGCGCGCCGGAGCCGACGGCGATGATCTCGCCTTCCTGTGGCTTTTCCTTTGCGGTGTCGGGAATGATGATCCCGCCGGCGGTCTTCGCTTCGGACTCGACGCGGCGAACGACCACGCGGTCATGCAGCGGCCGGAAATTCGACTTTGCCATTTTTGGATGTCCCTGGTGCGGATGTTGAACGGTTCTCCGTTGCCGGAGCGCGGTTAGCACTCGCCAGAAGCGAGTGCTAACGTGGCGGTGAGATAGGCCGTCGGCTGGTGCGAGTCAACTCTTGAATCGGAGAAGGGAGAGCCCCGCAGTTCTTCATCGCCACGCCCGCTCTCGCGTCTGGCCATTGAGTAGTCGGGAAGACGGGCAGGCAGGAAAGCGCCGCA
>NZ_JAAKZF010000337.1 GCF_011045125.1 Allomesorhizobium camelthorni
CTAGAGCGGGATGAGATTACCTCCGGTCGTAACCTGAGTTTGCGAAGTAATTTGAGCACTCGACAGGTGTGACGCGGTCGAGAATCTGGCCGATCGCGTCGCAGACCGTTTCGACGGTGCGTTTTGCGGCCTTTCGCAGCCAATGCTTGAGCTTGGCGAAGAGCTGTTCGATCGGATTGAGGTCGGGCGAGTATTTCGGCAGGAAGAAGAGCCTCGCGCCGGCCTTTCGGATGGCGCGACGCACGGCCTTGCCTTTATGGCTGCCGAGATTGTCCATGACGACGATGTCGCCCGGCTTCAGCGTCGGCGCGAGAACCTTCTCGACATAGAGGAGAAACCTCTCGCCGTTGATCGGCCCGTCGATGAGCCAAGGCGCCTCGACGCGATCCTGGCGCAGCGCAGCCAGAAAGGTCATTGTCTTCCAGTGGCCATTGGGAACTTTGGCCTTGATCCGCTGTCCGATCGGCGCCCAGCCGCTGAGCGGGGCCATGTTGGTCTTGGTCCAGGTCTCGTCGATGAACACCAGGCGGGCGGGGTCGATCCGGCCCTGATAA
>NZ_JAAKZF010000338.1 GCF_011045125.1 Allomesorhizobium camelthorni
GCCCGGATAGCGGTCAAGCTTCGGTAGACCGTCCCGCGCATACCCTGTCGGATAACCGTCGACCGGATCGTCATAGAGGACGCAAACGACTTTTGCCATTTTGATCTCCCTTCGTTTGAGAACGAAGAGGAAGTCGCTCGATTGTCAAAGCTGCCGGTCGAAATCGACGAGCAGCAGGGCGATCTGCCCGGTTGGATTGTCTGTGGCAAGCAGGCGCGTCGCCTAGCGCTTCCTCATTCGGAACTGCGCGCTGTTACGAATTAGATGGAGGAGCCGGACACGGTTTCAAGTGCGGTGGTCGGCAGTGGCGCCGCGTTCGATTTCCTTCGTTTTCAGACTTCACGCGCGTACAGCTGACGCAAGGCTTCATTTGCTGTTGCGCGCAAGCTTGCCGTCATCCTTTATCGCATGTGGAGCGACGCAACCGAGTTCCGCTACTGCAGGAAACCTGGCCCCGCAACAGCATGACGAATGCAGGAGGACCGCACATTACAACTTCGCCCGATAGGGTGAACCGGATCATTCCTGTAACGTGGCA
>NZ_JAAKZF010000339.1 GCF_011045125.1 Allomesorhizobium camelthorni
GGACTGAGAACTCGCCATTGCGAAGATGCCGAACAACGCGGCGGCCGAGAAAACCGGTTCCACCGAACACGGTGACGACGCGATGGTTCATGGCAGCCATGGCTTAGACTCGTCAGCTCATGTCGGCTGTCTCGACCGTACGGTTCAGGTCACCTGAACAGCACGCCTACTGACCACCATCTATTACCTGGGCTACCTCGTACAGATTGGGATCGATCTCGTCCGTCAACTGATCGAAGTGACCCCACTCCTTGCGGAATTCCGGCGCTTGATGAGCCGATCGCAAGAGATCGCGACTTTGCCATTGGACGTAGTTGACGATGCGCCGTCCGTCGAGGCTGCGATGCAGGCTGATTGAGATGAACCCAGGCTGACGCGCCATAAAGCGCGCCCGCTCGGTCATGACGGACAATGCCTCGGACTGCTTGTCCGGTTCAGAATCGACGATGGTGATTTGGGTGACTGGCTGATTGCCGGCTCGGATGTGTGTCATGGAAACCTCGCTGGATTGGCGATGGATTTGCCGTGTCACTGC
>NZ_JAAKZF010000034.1 GCF_011045125.1 Allomesorhizobium camelthorni
AGTTCGGGCGCGATAGACGGTTCTGAATCTGTCGCGAGGGTGAAAAAAGGAAGGCGAAGGTGTGTCTGTCTCGCCGCTGTTGCAATTGGGCAACGGGCGATGTGACTGGATCAGGCGCCGGCGAGCAGTCCCTCAAGTGAAGGCAGGATAAGGGAGGGCGGGTGGTCGCGATATTCGTCGGGTTGGCCGCTGCGATTGACCCAAACGGTGCGGAAACCAAATTTCGCCGCGCCTGCGATGTCCCAGCGGTTGGAAGACTGGAAGGATATCGAGGCTGGGTAGAGACGCCAGTGCGTCGCCACAAGATCGTAGACGGACGGGTCGGTCTTGAACTTCCGGACCTGGTCGACGGAGAAGATGTCGTCGAGCACGGTGTCGAGGGCGGCCGATCGGACTGCGGCCTCCAGCATTGCCGGCGATCCGTTGGACAGTATCGCCAGCCGCGCGCCTTCCGCCTTGAGCGCCTTCAGCACCGCCGGCACCTCCGGGTAGCAGTCGAGCCGCCAGTAGGCGTCGAGCAGGTTCTGTCGCAGCGACCGGTCGGCCGAAGGCACCTTGTCGAAAGCGAAGTCGAGCGCCTGTTCGGTCAATTGCCAGAAATCGGCATAAGAACCCATGAGGCTGCGGACCCAGGAATATTCGAGCTGCTTCGCCCGCCAGACGTCGGACAGCAATTGACCCTCGGGACCGATGGCGGCCGCATGCCGCCGCACCGCTGCGTGGACGTCGAACAGCGTTCCATAGGCGTCGAATACGAAGGCGGCGTGTCGCATTCCAAATTCGTCCATCATTGCAGGCGCGGACGCAAGTCCCGTCGTCGCCTGAACGCCGGTTCTGGCCCCAACAATTCCTCTGGCTCGCCTGTTGACGGCGCGGGACAAAGCGTCTTCCATTGCGCCGCACAGAGATTTGGGACTTCACATGAGCTTATCGACGCCCGCGCAATCGACGACCTGGACCTATGTCGACGGAGACTGGCATGAGGGCAATGTCGCACTCATCGGTCCGCGCAGCCACGCAATGTGGCTGGGCACCAGCGTGTTCGACGGCGGCAGGTGGTTCGAGGGCGTGTCGCCCGATCTCGACCGGCATTGCGCGCGCGTCAACGCATCGGCGGTTTCGCTGGGCCTGAACCCGACTATGGCCACCGAGGAGATCGTCGGCCTGGCATGGGATGGCTTGAAGAAATTCGACGGCAAGACGGCCGTCTATGTCCGGCCGATGTATTGGGCCGAGCATGGCAGCTATATGGGCGTCCCGGCCGATCCGGAATCGACCCGCTTCTGTCTTTGCCTCTACGAAGCGCCGATGATCCCTCCATCGGGTTTTTCGGTGACGGTTTCGCCGTTCCGCCGCCCGACGCTGGAAACCATGCCGACCAACGCCAAGGCCGGTTGCCTCTATCCCAACAATGGCCGGGCCATCCTCGAAGCCAAGCAGCGCGGTTTCGACAATGCGCTGGTGCGCGACCTGCTCGGTAATGTCGCCGAAACCGGCACGTCGAACATTTTCCTGGTCAAGGACGGCCACGTCTTCACGCCGGCGCCGAACGGAACTTTTCTCTCCGGCATCACGCGTGCGCGCACGATTGCACTGCTTGCGGACTACGGCTTCCGCATCACCGAGACCACGCTTTCAGTGCGCGATTTCATGGAAGCCGACGAGATTTTTTCCACCGGCAACCACTCCAAAGTGGTTCCCGTGACCAGGATCGAGGATCGCGATCTGCAGCCCGGCCCAGTGGCCAAGAAGGCGCGGGAACTCTATTGGGAGTGGGCCCATTCGACTCCCATCGGCTAAAGCCGATAAAAAAGAGGCGAGGGCGCCTGTCGCGGAGTTGTCGCAGCAATATTCCAGCCTATCTCAAATCCGGCGGCTGCGCCGGAAACATTGCCACCGAGGAGTTACGACCATGGCTTTTGAACTGCCCGCACTGCCCTATGACTACGAGGCGCTCCAGCCTTACATGTCCAAGGAAACGCTCGAATATCACCACGACAAGCATCACAAGGCCTATGTCGACAACGGCAACAAGCTGGCTGCCGAAGCCGGCATGGAAGGCCTGTCGGTGGAAGAGATCGTCAAGCAGTCCTTCGGCAAGAACGCCGGCCTCTTCAACAATGCCGGCCAGCACTACAACCACATCCATTTCTGGAAATGGATGAAGAAGGGCGGCGGCGGCAACAAGCTTCCGGGCGCCCTGCAGAAGGCTGTCGACAGCGACCTCGGCGGCTACGACAAGTTCAAGGCGGATTTCATCGCCGCCGGCACCACGCAGTTCGGCTCCGGCTGGGCCTGGCTTTCGGTGAAGGACGGGAAGCTCGCAATCTCCAAGACCCCGAACGGCGAGAACCCGCTCGTGCATGGCGCGTCGCCGATCCTCGGCGTCGATGTGTGGGAGCACTCCTATTACATCGACTATCGCAACGCGCGTCCGAAATATCTGGAGGCCTTCGTCGACAGCCTGATCAACTGGGACTACGTCCTGGAAATGTACGAAAAGGCTAAATAATCTCCTGACCGGCTTTCAGCACTGAAAAAGGCTCCACCTTGTGTGGAGCCTTTTGATTTAGGTTGAAGTGCAAGCGTGGAGACCGGCGCGGCGGTCAATTCACTTGATGTCCGGTCAAAGCGCCGGCCAAGGTGCCGGCACATAACCGTAGGCGTCGCCCTCGCGCACGACATGACCGACGCCGGGGAAAGGTAGATGCATGCCGGCGACGAGCAGGTTGTCGGCCGCCGCCATGTCCAGCACCCTCTTGCGTGTGGCGATTGCGGTTTCCTGGTCCACATCGAAAGCGATTGCCCATTCCGGGTGGCTGAACTGCAAAGCCGCGGCGTGGATCACGTCGGTGAAGATGAGAAGATTTGCATCACCAGAGCTGATCCGAAGCGCAAGATGGCCGGGCGTATGGCCAGGAGCGGGCAGGGCCGTGATACCTGGCACGATCTCGATCTCGCCTTCGATCTTCCGGACCTTGCCCTCATAGGGCACGATCGCCTTGCGCGCCATGTCGAAGAACGGCTTCATTTCGGTCGGCGCTCTCGACATCACTCCGTCATCATTCCAGAAGGCGAGTTCGGGCGTCGACACCACCACCTCCGCCGCCGGGAAAGCCGCCTTGCCGGCGGCATCGAGCAGCCCGTTGGCGTGGTCCGGATGGAGATGGGTGATAATTACGGTGTTGATCGATTCGGGTTTGACGCCGGCAGCGGCAAGCGCCTCCGGCACATGACCAAGCGTTGGTCCCATGGCTGAGGCAGTCCCGGTGTCAATCAGCACGCGCTGGTCGCCCTTGGTGACCAAAAAGGCGTTAACAGATGTCGGCACCGCTTTCGGTAGGAAGGCTTTTGTGAGCAGCGCCTCGGCGGTTGCCGGATCGGCGGCGGGAAAAAGTTCGAGCCCCAGATTCAGATGGCCGTCGCTCAGAGCGGTGATATCCAGTTCGCCGAGCGTGAAGCGGTGGGCGGCCGGCAAAGGCATTGAAGCAGGTGCGGTTGCAGCCGCTGCCATCCGAAAAGGATCGATCCGGGAGAAGAGCAGGGTACCGGCGCCGAGCGCGCCGAGGCCGAAGGTTCGACGGTTTATGGTCATGACGTAGTCTCCTGGTGGGTGGGGCGGAGCGGCCGAAGGGGAATGCCTTTCACGGTCTTGATGGAAGCGAGCCGCTATTCGCGTGGACGCTTCGGATCGGCGGTACTTTTCGCCAAACTGACCGGCGCGAAAACTCACAAAACCGTGAAAACAAATGGCGGGAATTTCTGCTCCAATGGCGTCGTTTTCCCAAGGCATCCTTTTGCAACCCAGGGGTCACTCCATGAAGAAATTTGTTATTGCCGTTTCCGCAATTGCGCTCGCTACCACCGCCGCGTTCGCCGACGTGATCGCCGACCGCCAGGCAGTCATGAAGGAAAACGGAAAACAGGTCGGCGTGCTGGTGAAGATGGTCCAGGGCGAGGCCGATTTCGACGCCGCGGCGGTTATGGCGGCTTTGACCAAGCTCAACGAAAATGTGCAGGCGATCGATGTCGCGGCTTCGTTCCCGCCGGGCAGCGACAAGGGCGATACCACCGCTTCCCCGAAAATCTGGGAAGACATGGCCGGATTCCAGGCCGAGGTGGACAAGTTCAAGGCCGCCACGGCCGAAGCAGCCGCCGCTCCGGCTCAAAGCCTCGAAGCGCTGAAGCCGCAGGTCGCCGCGATCGGGCAGCGCTGCTCGAGTTGCCACGAGACGTTCCGTATCAAGAAGGACTGACGCCAGCCTATGAATTTGCCTGGAAAGCTTGCCATCGCCGCCGTGATCGCGGCAGGCATTGGCGGGCTGGCCTTCTGGTACCTGACAGCGCCTGGCCGAATCGACGCCGAAGCCGCGGCTGTGCTTGGAACCGGCGACGCGGCGAGGGGCGAACGCATCTTCTGGGCCGGCGGCTGCACGTCCTGTCACGCCCGGCCGAAATCCGAAGGTGAGGCGCTGCTGCAACTGGTCGGCGGAGTGCAACTCGAGACTGCATTCGGCACGTTCGTCGCGCCCAACATTTCCCCGGACGTCAACGATGGCATCGGCGCGTGGTCGCAGGAGGATTTCGCCAACGCCATGCTGAAGGGCGTCTCGCCGTCGGGACGGCATTACTATCCTGCCTTTCCCTATGCGTCTTACGCGCGGATGAAGCCGGCGGACGTGGCGGATCTCTACGCCTTCATGAAAACGCTGCCCGCGGTCGCCGGCCGAGCGCCGGATCATACGCTCAGCTTTCCGTTCAGCTTCCGGCGCGGCATCGGCCTGTGGAAGCTGCTCTATCTCGACGACGCTCCGGTCATCGCGATGGCGGAGGGCACACCGGAGAATGTGCTGCTTGGCCGCTATTTGGTCGAGGGGCCAGGTCATTGCGGCGAATGCCATACGCCGCGCAACATCGCGGGCGGGACCGATAAAGGCCAGTGGCTTGCCGGGGCAATTGCCGCCGAAGGCGACGGCGTCACTCCCAATACTACATCGGGCGAGGGCGGCATTGGCGACTGGTCCGAAGGCGATATCGCCAGCTACCTCGAAACAGGCTTCACGCCGGATTTCGATTCGGTGGGCGGTTCGATGGTCGAAGTCCAGAAGAACATCGCCAGATTAACGCCGGAAGACCGGGCGGCGATCGCGGCCTATCTCAAGGCTGTGCCGCCACGTCCGAATGGATATCCGGCGCGGCCCTCGACCCAGGCGCCTTCAGACTGAACGCCGATAGGGAGGTGCGGATGCCTTTCCGGTGACTTTCAGCGCGAACGCGTAGTTGAAGGCGATCTCCTCCAGCCGCGAAAAACGCCCGGATGCTCCGGCATGGCCCGAATCCATGTTGATCTTGAATAAAACCGGGTTGTCGCCTTTCTTCCGGGCGCGCAGGCGGGCGATCCATTTCGCCGGCTCCCAATAGGTGACGCGGGGATCGGTCAGGCCGGCGACTGCCAGGATCGGCGGGTATTCGTACGCGCCGACATTGTCGTAGGGCGAGTAGGCGGCGATCGTCCGGTAATCCTCTGCGGACAGGATGGGGTTGCCCCATTCCGGCCATTCCGGCGGGGTGAGTGGCAGCGTGTCGTCCAGCATGGTGGTCAGCACGTCGACAAAGGCCACTTCGGCGATGATGCCGCCGAACGCCTCCGGCGCCATGTTGGCGACGGCGCCCATCAGCATGCCGCCCGCCGAACCGCCCTGTGCGACGATCCGGTCATGCGCGGTGTAGCGCTCGGCGACCAGATGGTTGGCGGCGGCAATGAAATCGAGAAATGTGTTCTGCTTCTTCGCCCGCTTTCCGTCGTCGTACCAGCCATAGCCCTTGTCCTTGCCGCCGCGAACATGCGCGATGGCATAGACGAAGCCGCGATCGGCGAGCGACAGGCAGTTGGTATTGAAGGATGCGGGGATGGCAATGCCGTAGGAGCCGTAGCCGTAAAGCAGGCAAGGCGCCCTGCCGTCCAGCGGCGTTTCGCGGTGATGAATGAGCGAGATCGGAACCAGTTCGCCATCGTGAGAAGGGGCCATCAGCCGGCGGGTGACATAGTCAGCCGGGTTGTGGCCGGAGGGGACCTCCTGCGTCTTCAAAAGCGTGCGCCCGCGCGTGCGCATATTGTAGTCGAACAGCTGCGCCGGCGTCGTCATAGACGAATAGGAAAACCGCATCGTGTCGGTGTCGTATTCGTAGGAGCCGGAGAGGCCGAGCGAGAAAGCCTCTTCCTCGAACGAGATTATGTGCTCTTCGCCGTTGGCGCGGTCGCGCACGACGATGCGCGGCAGGCCATCCTTGCGCTCCAGCCGCACGAGAAAATCCTTGAAACTGAGCAGCGACAGGATCAGCCGGCCGGGTTCATGGCCGACGAGTTCCGTCCAATTGGCGCGCCTCGGATCGGCGACCGGCGCCGTCATGATCTTGAAGTCCTTCGCGCCGTCGGCATTGGTGAGGATGAAGAAAATGTCGCTGCCTTCCTCAAGATCATATTGCAGCCCGGTTTCGCGCGGCTCCACGATACGCGGGGCGGCTAACGGATCCCTGGCGCTGAGCAGACGGTATTCTGTCGTTTCATGATCGTTGATGCCGATGAAGACCCAGTCATTGCTGCGCGATCCGCCCACGCTCATGAAGAAACCGGGATCGGGCTCTTCATAGACGAGGCGATCGTCGGCGTGATCGGAACCGAGCGCGTGGAAAAAGATCTTCGACGGGCGGTGGTTCTGGTCGAGCCGCGTATAGAAGAATCCGTCGCCGGCAGCATTCCATACGCCTGAGCCGCCAGTGTCCGGGACGATTTCGGCGAGGTCCTTGCGTTCAGCAAGATCGCGGACGCGCAGCGTGAAGAATTCCGAGCCCTTGTCGTCGAAGGCCCACAGGAGGCGGCTGTGGTCGGGCGAGTGGTCGACGCCGCCGATGCGGAAATAGGGCCGGCCCTCGGCTTCGGCGTCGCCGTCGAGGATGATGTCTTCCTCGCCGCCGTCGCGCTGGGTGCGGAAGTAGCGCGGCTGCTCGCCGCCTTTCTTGAACGATGAGCCATAGGCGTACGGGCCGTCCTTCATCGGAACCGACGAATCGTCCTCCTTGATGCGGCCTTTCATCTCCTGGAACAGCGTCTTCTGCAGTTCGGCAGTGTCGGCCATCAGTGCCTTCTGGTAGTCGTTTTCGGCATTGAGATGGTCGCGGATTGCCGGATCGAGCAGCGCCGGGTCGCGAAACACCTCCTGCCAGTTCTCCGCGCGCAACCAGGCGAACTCGTCTGTCCGGGTGACGCCGTGCCGGGTGTCGGAGACCGGGCGCTCCTCGGTTATGGGCGGATTGACGTTCGGAAACATGGTTTTGGCGGTCATTGCTTCTCGCTTGGGAAGATTCTTGAATGGCAAATGAATACGTCCGTCACGGCGCGTTCAAGAGCAGTAATCTAGTTGTTCGGCGTGTCCGGTTTAGCCGGTTCGCCACAGGAGAGATAGATGAACAGGCTTTTGAGGGTCGCCGCGGCGCTCGCCGCATGCTTAACCGTCGCTGTCAGCGCAGGCCAATCCGGGGCGGCGGTCTTTGCGGCATGGGAAGTCGCCAATGTCCCGTTCGGCGACACGTTGAACGTCAGGAAATATCCGGCCGGCCATTCGCAGAAGCAGGCGGCATATCCCAACGGGACGGTGCTGCAGATGACGGGAAAATGCACAGGCGGCGTCAATCTGCTTGATATCTCCAACCAGCCGGCGTGGAAGCAGGAACAGGCGGTTCGTTACCGCTGGTGCCAGATCTGGCACGACCCGGCCCAGAACGGCAATTTCGTTACCGGCTGGGTCTACGGCAAATACATTGCTCCGCACTGACGGCCGGTGCATCAGCAAGCTCGCAGGTAAGTTCGGTCCCTTTCATGCGAAGGCGCAGACCCGTCGATTTCAGGTGGTTGGCGGCTGTCGGAGGCCGGCATTTGCCTCTAAAAAAACGAGAGCTTGCCGGTCCGGTCCGAATCGGTCATTGGACCTGCCACTGCGGCAAAAAAGCGCCGTCGCGCGGTCTTATCCATAAGCAGTAAAGACTTGGCGCAGCCGTGACGCTACGTAACGTTGCTGATTTGAGTGAAAATCGGTTTCGTCTAATCGACCTGGGCGCGTACAAGTCGCCGGCGAATATCTGGAATGACTAGCCAGGTAGCTAATATATACAAAAATTGTGAATTGACTTGACTTGGCAATATGTCCGATAAGACAAGTCGACGCGAATCGTGGGGTTTTGCCCTGCGCCAGACTGCGCAATGCCCCGCCGGTTAGAAAGGGGCACAACTATCTAGCTAAATTGGGGCCCGAGTAAAATGGACACTATGGAAACGCCTGCTCGTAATCACGAGATGCTGATCGAGCTCACCGCCGATGTTGTCGCTGCTTATGTGAGCAACAACCCGGTCCCGGTCGGCGAACTGCCTAACCTTATCTCTGACGTGCATGCAGCGCTTGGCCGCGTCGGCGGCAGCGCCGAGCAGCCGCCCGCCGACAAGCAGAAGCCGGCGGTCAATCCCAAGCGGTCTGTGCATGACGACTACATCGTGTGCCTGGAAGACGGCAAGAAATTCAAGTCGTTAAAGCGTCACCTGATGACCCATTACGGCCTGACGCCCGACCAGTACCGCGAAAAATGGAGCCTGGACGCCAGCTATCCGATGGTCGCGCCGAACTACGCGGCCGCGCGCTCGCAGCTCGCCAAGAAGATGGGACTCGGCCGTAAGCCCAAGTCCCGATAGGCTTAAACGTCTACAGGAGTTTCGCGACGGCGCCTTCGGGCGCCGTTTTGTTTTCCAGCCATGCCTTGGCGTGGCGCGGCTTCCGTTCCGCGCAGCCGGTCGAGCCCCTGCTTCAAAGCTATGTGCCGGTTCAGATCGTAGCTCCAGTGTCGCCGCAGTCCCTTCAGGCGCTCGCGCTCGATAGCTCTTTCCAGGCGGCCGGCTAGCCTGAGCTTTTCGGCGGGTCCGGCCTGAAGGGCGGCGGCAAGATCGATGCCGCAGGCGAGGTGCAGGGCGGCGATTTGCCGGGCATGCGCCGTTTCCTGCGCTTTCCGATCCTTGAAGTCTTTGGTTTCCTGGCGAAATCCGTGCATGCGGCTGGTCCTGTCCCTGGCATTGAGGCCAACAGGCTAGGCGCGCGGCTGAGGGGTGGGGATAAAACTCTCGCCTAAAAACCAAACGGAATCAAAAAAGTGTCGAGTTTTCAGTCTGTTGGCTGCTGGCCGACAGATTCTTTGTTCTCATTTTGTTCACATCCTGGTTGCAGGTCGTTATAAGAACTTATTCCTATCAGGCGAGGAGGAAAAGTTCAGTGCATTCGACCGCAGCGACGGCAAGCAAGGCGATCATAGAAATCCAGCCGGGGGCAAGAAGCGCTCCAACCCGTTCGGCCCAGCCGGTCGGCGGTCAGCGCGGCGAACGCGCCGTCGAATTGTGCGAGGGCATGATCGACATCGTCGCGGCGTTGTTCAACGTCTCGGGAAAGGAACTGCGGCGGCCGGGGCGGACCGATCAAAGCATCACGCGGGTCCGGCAGATCGCCATGTATGTCAGCCATGTCGTGCTGCGGCTCAGCATGAACGAGGTCGGCCACGGCTTCGGACGCGACCGCACCACGGTTCTCCATGCCTGCCACCTGATCGAGGACATGCGCGACGACGAAGACTTCGACTGTCTCGTCGCGCGGACCGAGCGGGTGGCGCTCGCGGCATTCCGCAACCGGCTTGGACTTTGACGGATGGCGGACAGGATGAAGCGGCGGCTCCTGAGCTTCCTGGCGCGTGGCGATGTCGCCGTCCGGCCGGCGGCGACTGCGGGCAGGGTTCTGCTCGACGCCGGCGAATGGGGGACGATCGCCGCAGACGCGGCCTTGCTGGCGGCAATGGCTAAGGACGGTGTGCTGGTCCGGCATGGCACGCGCCTTTCACTCGCGCCGAAGCGAGCAACGACCGGCCTGGGTGGGGCGGATGCCAGCCGCTTCCAGGATCAGCACCGCGAACTCGAGATCGTGCAGGTAGAGACCAGCGGGGAACCGGCCCTTGCCCTGATCAATCTGGCGGAATCGCCTCTGGGGCAATTGATGCGCCGCCGCGGCGCGGACGGCAGGCCGTTCCTGACGCAAGCCGAATTTGCCGCCGGCGAGCGGCTTCGGTCGGACTATACTCGGGGCAGGATCATGCCGCGGCTCGGCGCGAACTGGGAAGCGAGCGTGGCTTCGGGCACGCGCGCGCAAGGCGGAGGGCTGGCCGAACTGACCGATGCGGCACTCGCGGCGCGCCAGCGCGTCGATGCCGCGATCGCCGCTGTCGGCCCGGAGCTTTCCGGCGTGCTGATCGACGTATGCTGCTTCCTGAAAGGGCTGGAACTGGTCGAGCGCGAGCGCGGCTGGCCGGTGCGTTCGGCCAAGATCGTGCTCAAGACCGCGCTCGGCGTGCTCAGCCGCCATTACAATCCGGCGGCAGGACGGTCAGTGCGGCACCGCTCACTGCATTGGGGAAGCGAAGACTATCGGCCGAAAATGTCGATGTAGAACGGGGTTAGGCGTGCTGGACGAGAGCGGCTTCGGCGTCGCCCTTCATGCGCTTGACCATCGAGCGCAGGCCGTTGGCGCGCTGAGGCGTCAAATGCTCGTCGAGGCCGAGCGAACGCATCAGCCCCTCGGCGTCGGTCGTCACGATCTCGCTGGAGCGCTTGCCGGAAAACAGCGCGAGCATGATAGCGACCAGGCCACGGACGATATGCGCGTCGGAATCACCCTGGAAGCAGACGACCGGATCCGGCCCCGGCCCCTTGTCGGTCACCAGCCAGACCTGGCTGACGCAGCCTTGGACCTTGTGGGCGGCATCGCGCGCTTCGTCCGGGAAGGGCGGCAGCGCCTCACCGAGCTCGATAATGTAGCGATAGCGCTCCTCCCACTCGTCCAGGAAGGCGAAATCGTCGCGGATGGTGTCGATCGTAGTCATTTGCCGTGGATATAGTGGCTGAGGCGGGCCGCGTCACGGAAAAAGAGGGAGCGAGGCGCAAGGCGTGATGCCAGATCTGATGATCTGTCTGGATTGGCTGCCTTGTTCTGGACCGCGGGCGCCGTCAAAAGCCGTTCAGGCATGGATTCCCGACACTCTCCGCTCGTTCCTCGCTCACGAGGTCGGGAATGACGGCTTCATGAGGCCACTTCCGCAAATCGCCAACGCCAGCGTTTCCACAAATCGCCGGCGCGGACACTCCGTAGTCACCGACGTTGGAGATTAGCGGAGCCCTCAATGCAGTTCGTCATTCCCGACCTCATGAGCGAGGAACGAGCGGAGAGTGTCGGGAATCCATGCCGGAACGGGCAAGAATGCCGGAATCGGTCCAGAATAATCGTCGAGAGTCTCCCCTGCTGATGCCGGCGTATGCTGTGCCGGTCATCCGCATTCCATGAAACGCGGCGTGGCTTCAGCGAAAAACGGCAAGCAAAAAGATTAGCAGCCCGCCCAACAGTAGCGCGCGAACCTCAGTTCGCGGCCGGAATTTCCGCCTGGGGCGTCGGAATGGCGCCGGTCATGGTGGCGGTGTCGGGTTCGCCGAAATTCTCGTCGAGCATTTCGAAGGCGATGCGAGCCGCTTCGCGCGCCCTGACGCCGACCGTATGCAGGGCCGATCTGCCGGTCTCGCAGACTTCGGGTTTCCGCTCGCAAATGCCGGTCACGTCGCCGACCGCCTCGCGCGCGGCCAGAAACGCCTGGATGGCGCCGACGCTTGGGGCGTCAGTGGAGGTATTGCCGGTGTCTAGCGGAAGGACCAGCAGGACCAGCGAAAACCATAATGCCATCCGAACCAGAAAACCCATCTGACTGCCCTCATCGTCTCCGGGGCGCGCTTCATAAAATGCGCGACCTCCATGTTATCGCTTCACCATGGCACAGGCCGCCCAAGGAGCGCTTGCCTGGGAAGGCGGCTTTTTCGGCAAATTCGATTCTAATTTTAGGTATCGGTGGGTCCGGACAGTTCGATTCATGCTTTAACGGCGCAGGTAAGATTACATTAACCATGTAAGGCATTGTAATCACGAAGTTTTCACAGATCCTCGGGTGATCTTGAAGCTCCTCGGCGTGCGCGTTGGCGGCCTCGCGCGGCTAAACCGTCTGTTTACCATGGAACCAACTCGCCCTGTTCGGGAGCGCCGGCGCCCCAATATTCGGCTTTGACGGTGGACCTCGATCGGCGCGCCTTATTCATTCTTTAAAGCCTGGGTGCGACTTTCGGATTCAACCAGAACCGGGTGAAATAGGGTGCGTTGAGTGAGTTTGTTGGCGGCCAGATATAGCGACTTGCTCGGCGCGATCGCCGCCGGTTGCGATCGGCTGGTCCACCCTTCGATCGCCGGCGAGAGCGAAAGACTTCGCCACCGCCGCCTGATCGGCGTGCTGCTTGCCTCGCCGTTTCCGATTGCCGCCGCTGCCGGCCTGCTGCTGCCATCCGCACTCGGCGCCGCGGTCACGTTGGCCTTCATCTGTGCCACCTGCGGGGCGGCCTGGCTCGCCGCTCTGCTGGTCGCCGCAACCGGCAAGGACCGGGCGGCCGGCATCATCGCGCTGGGCGCCGGCGCGGCGGTCCTGGCTTGCTTGACGGCGGCTGCTGGTGGCCTTGCCTCGCCCATGACGCTTATAATGCTTGCGCTGCCGTTCGAGGCCTATTGGGTGGCGCGGACCACGAAAGCGGCCCTGTGGGGCGCGGCAGCGGCTGCCGCTGCTCTCGCGCTGCAGGCGGTGCTGGGCGGCGCGCTGTTTTCCGGCGCTTCGCCGGCTCTCTGGCACTGGCTGCTCCCGACCGCCTATGCGGTGGCGATGCTGGCGAGACTGGCTCCGGCCGCCGGCGAAATCGGGACCGCCCGGGAGACGAACGCCGAAACCAAGCTCGAGGACATCATCGACGCGGTGGTGCTGAAGATCGCGCCGGGCGGCGACGTTCTCGACGTCACCGAAAAATCACGCCAGATGCTGCAACTCCCGCCGGAGCTGCTGCTCGGAACCGGGCTGTTCGACCGTATCCATGTCGGCGACCGGGTCGGCTATCTCTGCGCGCTCGCCGATCTGCGCGACGGGCGGCCGAGCCGCAAAGCGGAAGTTCGCATCCGCCTGCCGCGTGCGGGCAATGGCATGCCGAACGACAATTATCGCCATTTCGCCGTCGAGCTGAGCAGGGATCCGGGCTCGGAACAGGCGTTCCTGGCAATACTGCGCGACAATGAGGAAATGGCGAAGCTGCGTTCAGCGCTCGCCGCGGCTGTCGATGCGAATAACGGCATCGACATCGCCAAGGGCCGTTTCCTCGCCGCCGTCAGCCATGAATTGCGCACGCCCCTCAACGCAATCATCGGCTTTTCCGATATGCTCCTGCACGAGATGTTCGGCGGCTTTGGCGACCCGCGCCAGAAGGAATATGTCGGCCTTGTCCGCGATTCGGGCCAGCATCTGCTGGAAGTCGTCAATTCGATCCTCGACGTGTCGAAAATCGAAGCCGGCTCCTATCCGACCTATCCCGAGCCGTTCCGGTTCCGCGAGGCGGTCGAGATGTGCCGCTCGATGATGAGCCTGCAGGCGCAGGCCAAGAAGATAAGGCTGCATGCCGAAGTGGCGGCCGAGACCGGCGAAATCCACGCCGACAAGCGCGCCGTGCAGCAGATGCTGATCAACCTCGTGTCAAACGCGGTGAAATTCACACCGGATGGCGGCCGGGTGACGATCGGCGGAAAGAGAATCGGCTCGCGCCTTCACTTCTGGGTAAGCGACACCGGCATAGGCATTGCGGAAGACGATTTGTCCACGATAGGAAAGCCGTTCACGCAGGTCCAGAACGACTATACGCGCCAGTATGAAGGGACGGGCCTGGGACTGTCGCTGGTGAAGGGGCTGGTGGCGCTGCATGACGGCACGATGTCGATCGAAAGCGCGGTGGGCGAGGGCACTGTCGTGACGATAAGCCTGCCGGTCGACGGACCCGCCGGACAGGTGTGCAACGACGGCGGCGAATTGCTGCCGATGCCGGGCAGGACGAAAGAGAAGGTCGATGGCACGCTCCGCAAAGCAGGCTAGGAAAGCTGTCGGCCGGAGCCGTGCGCTGCATGGCGGCGTGGCCGCCCTGGGCGGACTGATTTCGCGCAACCCGGCCGCCGTGGGCGGCTCCACCGCATTTCTGGTCGCGCTGCTCTATGTGTCTGCCAACGCGCTCTGGTATCAGCCGCATGCGCATCCCGGCGCATTCTTCGCCACGCGCGACCTGAATGAGGCCGGTTGGCCGGAGCGGGACACAGGCTCGGAGACCACGATCCATCTGGTGCGGCCGGAGGAGGCTCCGCCTCGCTCGAAAGGCGATCCGCGGGTCGAGCAGGTCCAGTCCGTCCTGAAGGAACTGAATTTCTATGACGGCGCGGTCGACGGCCTGGCCGGCCCGAACACCACGCGCGCCATCGAAGAGTATCGGCGCAAGATGGGCCTGACGGTGACCGGGGAAATCGACGCCGAGCTTCTCGAAATGCTGGGCACGCCGTCCACGACGGCGGGGATCGCGCCGACGCCGGCGCCGCGCGAGAGCGCCTTGCCAGCACCCCAGCCAGTGACGGATGCGCCCGAAGACATGGTCGTCAGGATCCAGGCCGGGCTAAAAGCTTTCGGCAATGACGACATGGAGATCGACGGGGTGATCGGCTCGCGTACGCAGGCGGCGCTGCGCGAATTCCAGTCGCTGTTCGGGCTGCCGGAAACCGGCCAGCCGGACCAGGCGGTCTATTCCAAGATGAAGGAAATCGGGCTGACGAATTGAGGGGCAGGGCGGCGAGTCGGTCGCGTATGATTGATTCTGTTCGGACGGGCTCTGTAGCTTCTCGGCGTTTCATGACCATTGAGGAGCGGTCCCGGTAATCTCGCTCTGCTCGCCATCGGTTAACGCCTGTTCTGATGGTCGCCGCTCGCGACCTCTTCCCCGTTCCCGCGGAGAGAGGCTAAGGGTGGGGGATTGCCTCATCCGACGGAAAGCCCCGCCAAAAATGCGCATCACCACCGATCTGTTCGTTTCCGCGCTTGTGCGGCGGATTTTCGCTGCCGGCGGATTTGCGGCCGTGGTCAAGCGCGGGGCGACGGAGGCAGGCGCCGTGTTTGTCATTGCGCGTGGCCGGCTGGGCGAGGCGAGCCTCTACGGTCCGGCCCCGCAGACGAGTTATGACGAGAGCCGGCCCGACGAGCGGCGCTTCACGCCGATGAACCAGGGTGACGATGCAGCCGCTCTGGACAGGCGGCTGGAAAAGGAGGCGCGCTTCGATCCCGATGTCTGGATCGTCGAGGTGGATGCAGGCGATACGCCGATCGAAGAGCTTATCCCGGTTGTCACGTTCTAAGGTGATAAAATCCTGTTTTGCGGCTGCCCGGCAGCAGCGTGCTCAGCGATAAACGGTTGCGCCATTGGCGGGACTGCATGGATCCGGCTCGACCCCAAAGGCCATGAGCAGGAACTTGCCCTTGTCCCTGTGGACAACCTGAATCCCCGGTCCGCCGAAACCGTTCTTCGTCTCCTGATTGTCGACGAGATAGACATTGGAGAGCTCGGTCGCGCTCAGTTCCTTGAGATAAATTTCGTGCTTGCTCTTGGATATCTCCGCAGCGTTCCAGAAAGAGCAATCGGCGCTTCGAACAAAGTAGGCGAGCGCAACCGGATGCATACCGAGCATATCCCGGGCCTTGTTGGCAAGCATATCCCGTGCCTTGGTCAGCTCATCGACTGATTTAACCGTCAAATTAATGTCGACATTGTCTATCTGTTGGACGAGCGTTATGCCGTTCCTGTCTATGGCGGATATTCTGCTTATCATTGCTGAGATTTCACTTTTGAACAGGAACATCCCAGCGACCACACACACAATGAATGCGCCAGGCCAAATGAGTTTCTGCATATGCCTCCCCCGCCGAATAATATCAGGGGTTGCAGTGTATCACGATATTGAAGCTTCTGGTAGCAGGCTTGTTTTGGCGGCACCTTACAGTCGAGGCGCGTTTCTCCGGACCGACAGGGCCGCGGCCTCCATCCGCCAATTGCGGACGCGGTCCAGCGCCGTGTCGCGGTCCAACGCGCGGTAGCGCTCGAGAAACAGCCGGATCGCCTCGGCATGCGCGAAATGCCCCGGGAAAACCGCGGCGGCGATGAGGAAGGCGCGCTCCTCGGCGAGATCCAGCGCACGCAGCGCCGCAAGCAGCACGGCGTGGCTCGACGTATCGGTGACCGATCGCGCCGCGGCTGCGTCCATGTCGAGCGCAGTGGCGAGCGCCGCCTGGAAGAAAGCCGGATTGCCGGTGAGCGCCGCGGCGCTGAGCTTTGCGTAGCGGGAATCTTCGGCTGCGTCGTGATCGTCGTCGCTCCGGGCGGGCAGCATCATGGAGCGCAGGCGGCGGCGCACATTGTCGGCGGCGTCGCCTGGATTGGCGGGGGCCTCGTCGTCGGCGATTGCGGCTTTGCCGGCCGGTTCGGGCGCGGATACGAGGTTTGCCGGCGACCGCCTTTCAAGGGCCCGGATCAGGTGAGCGATGGTCTGGTTCAGGCCGGGGCGGCGCGCTATGGCGCGCGCATGCGGCAGGCCGTGGCGACCGATGATCGCGATCAGATCGATGTCGGTCAGCGCCTTGGATCGGACGAGAAGCGGCGCGGCGATGTCGACCGGCTCGGCGCAGAGGCGGTCGACCAGCGCCTTGGGCGCGCTTTCGCATTCGGACAGTGCCGCAGCCACATACCGGCGCGACTCGACCGAGACCATGTCGAAAAGCGGCAGAGCGAGGTCTTCGAGCTGTGCGATTTCGCGGCGCGACGGGCGGGTGAGCGAGCAGAAGGCGGATACGGCTGCGCGGAACAGCCGCTCGGCCTTGCGCGCTTCGCCCTTGATGGCGATCTGCCTGAAATCGGATGCTGACACCGGGTACGCCTACTCGAAACACGCTGCGCCGCCCCCGCCTGCCAGGCCTTCGCCGGACCGCGAGCACGATCGCGTCGATAAAGTTAGCCTCGATCCGTTAGCAGACTGTTAACTCTCTGCGCCCTTAATCGGGGCGGAGGCGTTGCGTGGTTGCTCCGGTCAAACCGAGAGGGAATTCGCAAGTCATGGGCAGCATAGTTTCTTTCGTGCAGAAGAAAGCAGGCGCGAGCCGGCCCGGCCAGGCCGCCGGGGCGCCCGCCACCGTCATCATATTTCCAGGCGTTCGCTACGAGCGGCGGGAAGCCCAGAGCGCCGTTTCGCGGCCTGGACTCAGCCTGCCGAAACAGACCAAGCCGCAGCACTGAACGGATTCAGGTGAGGCCTGCCTGGTCGACGGAATCCGTCAGATCAGCGTACAGCTGATGCCGGCAAGGTAGCGGCTCACGACCTCGTCCCAGCTTTCGTCCGGCACGAAAATGCGGATGACGACGATGCCTTCGTCGAGCGGCGCTTCGACGAAAATGGCCTGCTGCAGTTCCTCGGGAAGGTCCTTGCGCAACTCGATCATCTGAGCAGGGGTAAGGATCGTGAAATCGAGGAGACCGGTGGCCGAGGTCCGGTCGTTGAACGAATAGATGTTCTGGCCGCCGCGATTGTAGATCGAGACCGACCAGAACGGTACATTGCCGGGCGCGATGACCCGCACCACGCCATCCGAGAGATCGAAGCGGCATGCCGCCGCGCGGAAAAGCGGGTCGACCGAGCCGACCGCGGCCGGTCCCCCGGCCTCCGGGTCGATCCGCGTCATCCGGTAGAGGTCGGACGCCATCGCCATGCGCGACCAGGCATCGCGCTCAGCCATTTCGGGAACGAGAAGCAGGATCGCGATGTGGACGATGCCGGCGCCAAACAGGCCGAGCAGGACGGCGTGCAGCAGCCTAACCATCGCAACCGGCCTCGATCACGAGCGGCAGTTCGACCTCGGCGATGCCGGTGCTGCCGGCGATCGGCGTGTCGTAGAAGGTCAGCACCATACGCATCGCGCCCGAGCCCGACACCGCCAGCCAGTTGCCCGGGGCCGGCCGGCTGTCGACCGCTATCGCGAACGAGCTGTCGGGCTGGCGCAGAAGTTCGAGCGAGTGGAGCGCGGATGCGCGGCCGTCGCGCGCGTTGACGACGCGGCCGGCGCCGTCGGCTGCGTAGAGCGTCCAGAAACGGGCCGGCGGGGTGGATCCCTCGATGCGGTAGGCGCATTCGCGCCTGAGCGGCGCGCCACCGGCGTCGCGATCGGCAACGAAGGCCAGGCCTTCGGCGCGGCCGAGCGACAGAATGCCCTGGCGGGCGACGCGGGCCTTCGAATAGGGATCGGCGTTGGGCGTGCCGATCTCGGGGAATGCGGTCCAGCCGCCGATGGTGACCGCGCCGACGCCGTCCGGGGTCCTGAGCGCATACCACAGGCTGGCGGTTCCGCCGCCAATGGCGATGGTCAATGTCAAAAGGGTGAGGAAGGCGGTCTTGAGCATGAAGCGCGCCGGCGGGAGGGATCGTCGTTCGAGTAGCGCGTTACAGGCGCGGCGCGCAAGCCGCGATGCCTCGATTGGCGCGGCCTGGTCTACAGCTTAGGTGAGCTTACAGCCGACAGCGTCTCGGGCTCGGCGGGGGCTTCGATGACGGGAGCGGAGCGGAATGTCTCCGACATCTGCCTCAAGACCCTCGTGGTGGTCGAGGAAAGCACCGGCGGGCGCTCTATCGCCGGCGTTGAAGCCTCTTGCGCAGCCTCGCCGGCTTTCTTCTTCTCCGCCTCGGCGATGACTTTCGGATCGACAAACGGATTTTCGATGCCGGGGATCGGCTTCAGATCGATGTTCTGGTGCGCGTAGGCCATAAGCCGCTGCCAGATCATCGCCGGCAACGATCCGCCGGTCATGTCGTTGGTCGGGGAGAAGTCGTCGTTGCCGAGCCAGACGGCGGCGGTGTAATTGCCGGTGAAGCCGACATACCAGGCGTCGCGATAGGACTGCGTCGTGCCGGTCTTGCCCGCCGAGCGGATGCCGGGAAGGGCGGCACGCCGCGCCGTTCCCCATTCGGGGATCTGCACGAGGATGGAATTCATCGCGACGAGCGCCTGTTCGGAAAGCACGCGCTTTGGGGCAGGGGCGTCGCGCTGCCAGTCGTAGATGATTTCGCCCGAATGGGTCAGGAGCTGCGTGATGCCGTGGCGCAGGCCGGCAAAGCCGCCGCTGGCGAACGTGCCGTAGCCGGTCGCCTGGTCCATGACGGTCATGCCCGACGTGCCGAGCACCGTCGTCTTGAACACTTCGAGCGGCGATTCCACGCCCATCGCATGCGCCATCTCGACGATCGGCTTGACGCCGAGATGATCCTTGGCGAGCCGCACCGGCACGGTGTTGACCGACTTGACCAGCGCCGTGGTCAGGTTCGTGCGGCCCGAATAGCGGCGCGAATAATTCTGCGGCGACCAGCCGTTCCAGGTGATCGGGCCGTCGGAAATTTTCGAATCCGGCTTAAAGCCGTTTTCCATCGCGGTCGCATAGACGTAGGGCTTGAAGGAGGAACCCGCCTGGCGCAGCGCGCGCGTGGCGCGGTTGAACTGGCTGGTCCCGTAATCGCGGCCGCCGACTATGGCGCGCACCGCGCCGTTGTTTTCGAGCACCACCACCGCGCCCTCGGTGACGCGGTATTCCTTGCCATGCTGGCGCAGGTGGAATTCGAGCGATTCCTCGGCGGCGCGCTGGATGTTCATGTCGATGGTCGTGCGCGCCACCATGGAATGCACGCCGGACCTGGCGGCGACGCGCTTGACCTCCTCGAAGGCCCAGTCGAGGAAATAGTCCGGACTGTTCAGGTCACCGCGGTCGACGATGCCGGCGGGCCTCAGCCGCGCCGAGAGCACCTGGCCCTCGGTCATGAAGCCGCTGTGGACGAGATTGGTAAGCACCACGTTGGCCCGCGCGCGCGCCGCCGGAAGGTTGATGTGCGGCGCGTATTTGGCCGGCGCCTTGAAGAGGCCTGCGAGCATGGCGGCCTCGGCGAGGTTCAGGTCCTTGACCGTCTTGCCGAAATAGAAATCGGCGGCCGCGGCGATGCCGAAGGTGCCGCCGCCCATATAGGCGCGGTCGAGATAGAGCTGCAGGATCTCCTTCTTCGACAGGTTCATCTCCAGCCAGACCGCCAGGAAGGCTTCCTTGATCTTGCGTTCGACGGTGCGCTCATTGGTCAGGAACAGGTTTTTGGCGAGCTGCTGTGTGATGCTGGAGCCGCCCTGGACCACCGAATTGGCGCGCACGTTTTCCGACATTGCGCGGATCAGACCAGGGAAATCGATGCCGTAATGCTCGAAAAAGCGGCGGTCCTCGGTGGCCAGCACCGCCTTGATGACGTGGTCCGGCATCTCGTCGACGGGCACGGAATCGCGCTGGATGATGCCGCGCTGGCCGATCTCGTTGCCGTAGCGGTCGGTGAAGGTGACGGCGAAATCGTCCTGTGCGCGCCAGTCGCCATGGGTTTCCTCGAAGGCGGGCAGCGCGAGCGCCAGCATCACCACGGAGCCGGCAACGCCGAGCGTAAACCCCTCGCTCAGAAGCTCGATGACGCCGCGCCGCCAGCCCGAAAAGCGAAAACGGCGAAAGAAGATGGTGAGGTCTTCCCAGAACTCCCGCGCCGCAAAACCGGCCTCGTAGAGCGTGGAATCGATCCAGGCGTCGATGGCCAGAAGCCTGCCCGCCCGTGGGCTTCTCGATTTCTGCGGTTTGAACGGGTTGTCCATGCAGCTTGTGTCCGGGCAGGCGTGTTTCGCGCGGGCGCAACCGCCCCTCTTATCATTTTAGGATTGCAGCGGTGCGAAATCCAGTTCCGGCGGGCGCGGGCGCGAAATATCGTAAAGATGAGGCCTTCTGGCCGGTAGGCGCCGGCAAAGGCGGTCGCCTTACCGTCCGTTCGCCAGATTGAGGATGAGCTGGTGGACGGCGCGGGCAAGCCGGCATTGGCTCGACCGGTGCTCGTGATGCACCGCCGTCATTCACCTGAACGCGGACTTATGCACCAAGCCACGCCGTGAGCCTTGATCTTTCGCGCACCATGCCATCCTGATTGAAGTGGTGAATACAAAAGTGCGCCCAAGTACCTTCGAACGCCATCTCCATATCGCCAGCGACCGATGTGCTGCCTAGTCCGAGTTCCGCGTAGGTGAACTCGAAGCTGCCACTCGGACGGGCAATCGCGATATGAAACGGTTCGCCATTGAACTCGTTGATCTTCGGGCTCGCCCTGCTCTTCAGTATGCCTGGTATTTCGACCCTGGCGGTGCGCCCTTCCAGGTCGGCCACCAGCTCGATCGGCAAGAACAAAGTCTTGCAAAACTCGGAACAGGTCGACGCGAAAACAGAAAATAAGTTGCTCAATGGCTCGCCGGCCCTGCCTGAGATTATTGTTTCCAGGGCGCTCCGCTGTGCTTCGTCCGCTCGTTCATCTATGACGATCTGGCGTTTGCCGTTTCCGTCCTTGATCTCTCCGGGCCATTTGTACAGCCCCGCCCAGTTCAATCCTGCAAGCGGCGTCTCGTTGAAATGGCCCTCGACGACGTGGCCGATGAAGGCCGACTGGCAATAGCCGTTGGTGCTCGGCAGATTGAACTGGCAACCGCAATTCATGGCGCAATTGCAGTTATCGTAAGTCTCGCTCTTGAAGATCCACTGTTCCGCCATCGTCGTCACTCCTTTACCGGTAGTCTTGTTGAGAAACATCGGCAACAAGACAAGACTGTTCTACAGACGACCAACGTCAGCTCGGGTCTCAGCTGCACAACAAATTCGATCTCTGCATCACTCAGCGGATCAAGCCATCCTGGTTGTAGTGGTGCACGCAAAATAGCGCCCATGAATCTTCGAACGCCATCTCCATATCGCCGCTTACCGAGGTCGTGCCTTGCCCAATTTCCCCATAGGTAAACTCGAAACTGCCGGCCGGCCGCGCCAGTGCAATGTGGAAGGGCTCGCCATTGAACTTGTTGATGATTGGTCTGCCGACGCTCTTCACAACACTCGGGATGTCGACGTTCGCGGTTCTGAGTTGGAGGTTCACCTCGAGATTGATCGGCAGGAAATGTGTCTCGAAAAACTCCGTACATAAGGAACCGAAAACGGAAAAATGGTTGCTGAGGGGCCGGCATGCCTTACCCGATATAATCGTTTCGAGAGCGATCCGTTGAGCCTCGTTCGCCCGCTCGTCGATAATGATCTGGCGCTTGCCGTTTCCTTCCTCGATCTCGCCGGGGAATATGCAGAGTAGCGACCAATTCAGGCCCGCCAGCGGCGTGCCGTTAAAATGACCTGCAACGACGGCGCCGACATAGGCAAACTGACAGTTTCCGTGTGTCGTAGGCTCGTTGAACTGACACCCGCAACTCACTGAACAATTGCAGTTATCGTAAGTTTCGCTCTTGAATACCCATTGGTCCGCCATTGTTTTGTGAGCCATGTGTGCCTCCCTAGCTCAGCTTTTAGAGTCTGTTTGGAAACTCTACTCTGGCGTTCATCTGCCGGCGTTTTCTGCGCTTCCGACCCGAATGTCCGCTGCGCTCCGGTTCTCGAAAACACCGTCATATGACCCGCCATAGCGAGTTTCGAAACAGGCTCTTAGGGCGCAGATACCAGCGCAGCCATCACGACGGTGGCACAAGAGAGGAGGCGAACTCCAGTTCAGGAACTGAAGTGTCCCGGTATAGAATCTGAACTAGCCAGGAAGCGCCATCTGCCGTAACGTCAGGTGAAGCTGGGAGGTTCATCATGACACAAGCTAGCTATGGACAGTTCTGTCCGGTGGCTCTGGCTGCCGAAGTGCTGTGCACGCGCTGGACGGTGTTGCTCCTGCGCGAACTGGTGGCCGGCTCGACCCGCTTCAACGATCTGCGCCGCGGCGTGCCGCTCATGTCGCCGGCGCTCCTGGTCAAGCGGCTGCGTGATCTCGAGAAGGCCGGCATCGTCCGTCGTGTTGCTTCGCGGACCGAGCCGGGAATTCTGGAATATCAACTAACGCCCGCCGGACGGGACATAAAGCCGGTGGTCGAGGCGATCGGTATATGGGGCCAGCGCTGGTTCGAGGCCGATGTCTCGCTGCAACATCTCGATCCGTCGCTGCTGATGTGGGACATGCACCGCAACCTCGATCCCTCGCCATTGCCGCCGCGGCGCTGCGTGATCCGTTTCCTGTACCCCGAACTGTCGGCTGCTCGCCGGAAGTGGTGGCTTATCATCGAGCCTGGCGCCGAGGTGGATCTCTGCTCGGTCGATCCCGGCTTCGATGTCGACCTTTACGTCACCGCAGACCTGCGCACCATGACCGCGGTCTGGTTGGGGCTGACGACTGTCCGCAAGGCGATGAGCGAGGGAAAGCTTCTGCTCACCGGCGATCGCCAACTCGCCAGCCACATGCAGACCTGGCTCGGCCTTAGCTCCTTCGCTGCGGAAAAGAAGCTGGTTTCTGCGTAGCGCAGGGTGCAGCTTATCATTGTGGGGAAGCTGGCTTCCCCGGCTGAGGTGGGCCTCTCCGGCCAAACGCGTCTCAAGAGCGGCCCGCCTGCGACAGCCTGTAGCTGGACATCATGCGCAAACAGGATAGCATGAATGGCCATGGACAAGCTTGCCCGTATCTTCGCAATCGTCCTGCTCGCGGCGTTCGCCATGGGCACGGTTGCGCATGCTGCGCGTGTGACGGGCATGTCGTTGGCTATGTCTGCCCCCGCGATGGCCGACGCGGATATGGGCGATTGCGATGCCTGTCCGCCGGATGACGGAAAGACGCCGATATGCGGCCAGGCCTGCCTGGCGCCTTTCGCCGGAATTGCGGCAAGCGTCGGCGTTAAGTTGCTGTTCGTAGCCTCCGGTATTGCGGGCTCGGTGCTGAAAGCTCCGGACGGTCATGTCGGATCGCCCGATCCTTCTCCGCCACGAACCACCTTCCTGAACTGACGCCCGGCCGGGCCTGCCCGCCGCCGGCGTCGATGATTGCTGGCGAATTTCTTGCCGCCAGCGACCGCAGTTCCGCATGAGGCGTCTTCCCGACATCGCATGCGGATGAACGGCTGACTTTCAGGATGGTTGATCCATGTCCAGATTTCCTATGCCGGCGCTGACGCGTCGAGCCTTTGTTGCATCGGCGGCCGCAGGGGCGGCGAGTGCAATGTTGCCTTTGCTCCGGCAGCCCGGGGCCAATGCCGCGGCTATGCGCGAGGTCCGGTTGCGGGCCGCGCCGGGCCGAACGCAGCTTGCGCCGGAACCGTTCGGCGAGACGTCGGCGTGGTGCTATAACGGGACTGTCCCCGGCCCCGAAATCCGCGTCCGCCAGGGCGAGCGCTTGCGGGTGGCGGTGGAGAACGGCCTTGCCGAAGAGACAACCGTGCACTGGCATGGCGTGCGCGTGCCGAACGCCATGGACGGCGTGCCGCATCTGACCCAGGCGCCGATCGCGGTGGGCGAGCGCTTCGTCTATGAGTTCGACGCGGTCGACGCCGGCACGTTCTGGTATCACCCGCACCAGCGCGGCTTCGAGCAGGTCGGGCGAGGGCTTTATGGTCCGCTGATCATAGAGGAGCCGGAACCGATCCGGGTCGATCGCGATGTGACCTGGGTGCTCGGCGACTGGCGGCTGATGAAATCGGGCGAAATCAGCGACGATTTCGGCAACCGGCACGACATTCATCACAATGGCCGCGTCGGCAATACGGTTACCATCAACGGCCGCGTGCCGGACAGCTTTGCCGTCAGGAAAGGCGAGCGTATCCGCCTGCGGCTCATCAACACCGCGAATGCCCGCATCTTCAGCCTGGACTTTGCAGGCCATGAGCCGATCGTCATCGCGCTCGACGGCCAGCCGGTCTCGCCGCACGCACCGGACGGCGGACAGGTGGTGCTGGGGCCGGCCATGCGCGCCGATCTGATCGTCGACATGACGGGTGAGCCGGGCAGCCGGGCCTCGATCGTCGACAGGTTCTATCAGGGGCTCGAATACCGGCTGGTCGATCTCGCCTATGCCGACGCACCGCTTCGGGAGCGGGCGCCGGACTGGCCGATGGAACTGCCGGCCAATCCGCTGCCGGAGCCGGACCTCAACACCGCGTCCCGCAACGAAGTTGTCCTCACCGGCGGCATGATGGGCGAAATGGTGGCCCAGGACATGGGCGAGAGCGTGGGCCCGGGCGCGCCGGGCGGCATGATGGGCGACATGAAGCCGGGCGGCATGATGGGCGACATGAATTCGATGATGGGAGGGATGATGCGGATGATGAACTCCGGCGCCGCCTGGTTCATCAACGGCGTCGCCGCCGATGAAGGCAGCCATGTGATGAAGCCGATGCTGACCCTCGCACGGGACAAGAGCCACGTCATCGCCATGACCAATGCGACGGCGTGGCATCACCCGATGCATCTGCACGGCCACTCGTTCCGGGTGATTTCCCGCAACGGCCAGCCCACCCGCCGCCGCGAATGGCAGGACACGGTGCTGGTTTCGCCACGCGAGAAGGTCGAGATCGCCTTCGTCGCCGACAATCCAGGCGACTGGATGTTCCATTGCCACGTTCTCGAACACCAGGCGGGCGGCATGATGGGCGTCATCCGCGTCGCCTGAACATCAGAAATCTGAAAGGAGAAACCGACATGTCCAATATCCTGAAAACCCTAGTCCTCGCTTCCCTGCTCTCAAGCGCCGGTCCGGCGCTGGCGGGCGAAAAGGACGTCACGCTCTACAAGAACCCGCAATGCGGTTGCTGCGAGGGCTATGCCGATTACATGCGTGAAAACGGCTTTGCCGTCACCGTGAAGCCGACGCACGATCTTTCCGCCATGAGCCGCGAGGCCGGCATTCCCGACAACGTGCAGGGCTGCCATCTCTCCTTCATCGACGGCTATGTGGTAAGCGGCCATGTGCCGGTGGGAACGGTCAACAAGCTTCTCACCGAACGCCCCGACATCAAGGGCGTAACGCTGCCAGGCATGCCCATGGGTTCGCCCGGCATGAGCGGCACGAAGGAAGCGCCTTTCGAAATGCTGGAAATCCAGAAATCCGGTGGCGTCGGCGGCGTCTACGCCACGGAATAGGAGCGGTCCGATGATGATGGAAGGCATGAGCGGCACGATGATGTTCGGCATGGGCCTGGTGTGGCTGCTTGTCGTCGTCGTGCTCGTCCTGGCGGCTGCCGCACTGGTCAAATATCTGTTCTTCAGCGGCAGATGAGAAGGACGGCTGTTTTCTTGTCGATGTTCGGCGTTGCCGCGGCTGGTCTGGGGTTGGCCTGGACATGGCCCTGGCTCGCCGATCGGATGGCGGGCGACGCCGCCACGATTGCGCGAGGCGAGACGCTCTATGCCGAGCGCTGCGCGTCCTGCCACGGCGCAAAGCTCGAAGGGCAGCCGAACTGGCAAAGCCCGCTGCCTTCAGGGAGGTTGCCGGCGCCGCCGCACGACGCTTCCGGCCACACCTGGCACCATCCCGACGGCGTGCTCTTCCGCATCACCAGGGAGGGGACGGCGGCCGTTGTCGGCGGCGGTTACGAAAGCGACATGCCGGGGTTCGAGGGCGTCCTCGGCGACGAGGACATCCGGGCCATTCTCGCTTTCATCAAGAATACATGGCCGGAGCGGGAACGCGCCTATCAGGCGCAGATGAGCCGCCGGGAACGGGAGAAGACACAGTGAGAACAGACCTGATTGCTTGCGCGGCACGCGCACTTTGGCGGAGAGAGCTATGACAATGAAAACGAAACTCTTCCTTCTTGCGCTGTCTCTGCTGCCGGCTCTTGCGCTGCCCGCGTCGGCTCACCATCCGGGAGCCGATCTCGATAAGGTCATGGGCAGCGAAGAGAAATTCTTCCAGGTGATCGACGAGCCGGCCGCGCCGCCCTTCGAACTGGCGAATGCCGATGGCAAGGTCGTCCGGCTATCCGATTTTTCCGACAAGATCGTCGTGCTCAATTTCATCTTCGCGAGCTGCACGGATTTCTGTCCGATTCATTCGGAGGTGATCGCCGACATTCAGGAAAAGATCAACGCGACGCCGATGAAGGACAGGGTGCAGTTCCTGACCGTCACGACCGATCCGGCCAAGGACACGGCGGCCGTGCTCAAGGACTATGGTCCGGCGCATGGGCTGGACGCGGAGAACTGGATGTTTCTCACCACGCTTCCCGGCCAGCCGGAGGACGCAACGCGAAAACTGTCGGAGCAATACGACGTCCGTTTCGAACCGCTGGAGGACGGTCAGCAGATGCACGGCGCCGTCACGCATGTCATCGATCGCGGCGGGCGCTTTGCCGCGAAATTCCACGGCTTGCGCTTCGATACGCTCAACATGGTCCTCTACATCAACGGCCTCACCAACAATGTCGGGAAACCGGCGAAGCCCGAGCCCGGCTGGTGGGACAGGCTGAAGGCGATGTTTCAATGAGCCTGGCTTGAGGCAAGGCCGTCTAGGGCGGGGCGCTCAGCAGCGCTCGCCATTGTCGCCGCCTCGCAATCGGTCAGGTCGAATATCAACCCGCCATCGCGGGCTTTATCCGCGACTGAGGATTTCGATAATCGGACAGTCGGGCGCAGTTCCGCCCTCGCAACGCGCGGCGGTTTCGGCGAGCGTCCGCTCCATGCGCCGCAGGTCGGCAATCTTGCGCCGGATGGTCTTCAAATGGGCCAAGGACGCTTCCTGGACCTCGCCGCAGCTATAGCCGCCCTCGACCATGCCCAGCAGGTTCCGGATTTCGTCCAGGCTGAAACCGAGTTCGCGGCTGCGCCGGATGAAAACAAGCCGCTTCAGATGGACATCGGAATAAACCCGGTGGCCACCTCCGGTTCGGGGCGGCGGCGGCAGCAGCCCGATCCTTTCATAATACCGCACCGTCTCGATGTTGACGCCTGTGCAGTGCGACAGTTCACCGATGCCAAATTCTTGATAGGCGGCCAAGAAAGTTCTCCTTGCATCTGTAGCGGCTACAGATTGTAGAAGCTCCGGCACAGGGTCAAGGAGCATTCCGATGAACGCACCAAAGCGTGATGGATGCGGGGCTTGAACCTGTAGCTGCTACAGGTCGCATATTGGCATTTGAGCAGGACCGGAAGGTGACGATGCGATGGACACTCGAAGCGAAACCATACAGGCGACAGGCACGGCCGGCCAGGCCGCCCGGCAAGGACTGGCCGTCACCGGAGGGCTGCTGGGAGGGCTTGCGGCCATGTCATGCTGCATCATGCCGCTCGTGCTGTTCAGCCTCGGAGCTGGCGGCGCGTGGATCGGCAACCTGACGGCGCTGGCGCCTTATCAGCCGATCTTCGTCACCATGGCCCTCGGCTCCATCGGCTACGGATTTTGGCTCGTCTATCGCAGGCGGGAGGCTTGCGCCGATGGCGACGCCTGCGCTCGCCCCTTGCCCAAGCGCTCTGTCAAGCTGGGGCTTTGGGCCGCGACGTTCATGACCGCCGCTGCCCTGGCTTTTCCGTTCGTTGCGCCGATCCTGCTTGAAATCTGAACCGGAGAATAGAGATGCACCAGACACTTTCCCTCGCGGTGGCGGCGCTCCTGCTGACCGCCTATCCGATCGCTGCTGGCGAAAAGACAATTACGCTTGCGGTAGAGAACATGTCTTGCGCCTCTTGTCCGTACATTGTGAAACAGTCGCTCGCCGGGGTGCAGGGAGTGATCCACGCCGAGGTATCCTTCGAGAACAAGACGGCCGCCGTGACCTTTGACGACACGCAAACGGACCTGGCCGTCATCACTGCGGCGACGGCCGAAGCAGGCTTTCCGTCGCATCCCACGTACGAATGACGGAACACCTGCGGCTTTACGCATTTTGGAGAAGTAGCCGACATGACGGACCTGCAGAGCACTATTACCTGCCCGCAATGCCGGCATCGGGAAACCGAAACAATGCCCACCGACGCCTGTCAGTTTTTCTATGACTGCAAAGGCTGCGGAACGCTGCTGCGTCCCAAGCAAGGCGATTGTTGCGTATATTGTTCCTACGGCTCGGTCGCGTGCCCGCCGATGCAGGAAGCGCGGGGAAACGGCTCGTCGGGGAACTGTTGCGCAGCCTCATAGGTTGGAGGCCGTGGCACAGCAATTCGATCTTGCCGTGATCGGCACGGGAACCGCGGCGCGTGGGACTGCGTTGCGAATCCGTGCGGCCGGATGGTCCGTCGCGGTCATCGACAAAAGACCCTATGGCGGTACTTGCGCTCTTCGCGGCTGCGACCCGAAAAAGATGTTGGTCGGCGGGGCTTCCGCCATGGATCACGCAAGACGCATGCGGGGAAAAGGGATCGCGGGCGCACCGCATATCGACTGGCCCGAGCTGATGGCTTTCAAGCGCAGCTTCACCGATCCGGTGCCGGAGAACCATGAGAAGAGCTATGCCGACAAGGGCATCGCGACTTTCCATGGGCAAGCCCGTTTCATCGGCCCCAACAGCGTCGATGTCGAAGGCGCCGAGCTTGAAGCACGGCGCTTCCTGATCGCCACGGGCGCCAAACCGAAGGCCTTGGGCATACCGGGCGAAGAACATCTGATCACAAGCGAGGGGTTTCTTTCCCTCGAGGCGCTGCCGCCACGGATAGTATTGGTCGGCGGCGGCTATATCGCGGCCGAGTTCTCGCACATCGCCGCGCGAGTCGGAGCCCAGGTGACAGTCCTGCAACGCGGCGAACGCATGCTGAAGCATTTCGATCCCGATCTGGTCGGCTGGCTTATGGAGAAATTCCGTGCGGTCGGGATCGACGTCAGAACCGGAACCACCGTTGAAGCGATCGAGAAGATCCAAGATGGATTTCGTGTCACTGCTTCGGCGGGCGGTCGACAGGTGATCGTGGCGGCCGATCTTGTCGTGCATGCGGCGGGCCGGGCGCCAGACATCGACGGCCTCGATTTGGCGCGGGCCGGGATAGCCGCCAAGGGCGGGCGGCTGGAGCTCAACGAATACCTGCAAAGCCGTACCAATCCGGCAGTCTACGCGGCGGGCGATGCGGCTCTTTCAGGACCGCCGCTCACGCCCGTATCGAGCCACGATGCCAGAGTGGTGGCCGGCAATCTGCTGGACGGCAATCGGCACAGGCCGGATTATCGCGGGGTGCCGAGCGTCGCCTTCACTATCCCGCCGATCGCCGCTGTCGGCCTGAGCGAAGCGGATGCCCATGGGCAGGGACTCAAGTTTCGCACGAAGTCGCAGAAAGCCTCGGACTGGTTCACCGCGCGGCAAGCCGCCGAGGATGTCTACGGATTCAAGGTCATGGTCGAGGAGGACACGGAACGGGTTCTCGGAGCGCATCTCGTCGGACCGCATGCCGACGAGGTCATAAACCTGTTCGCGCTCGCAATACGGCACGGCCTGACCGCCGCCGCGCTCAAGCAGACCATGTTCGCCTATCCTACAGGCGCATCTGATATCGGTTACATGCTTTAAGGTGTGTTGATATTCAGGTGATGCCGGCCTGCAAATGGCAGCTTTCTGCGCTTCCGGTACTCACGTACCCAAATGTACGCTCCGTTCCGGTTCTCGAAATCTGCCATTTTGGTCGCTTCGCGCCCTCTTCGATTCCGGCTCGGCCTGACCTGAATCTCAACACACCTTAGTGTGCCCGAAGCGCGGGAAGCGGCTCGTCAGGGAACTGTTGACCTCATTTCCTGAAGCGAATTCTGGAATATGATCATTCTTCCAATTCCCGCTCGATTCTTGCTGGGAGGCCCCGTGTCGTTCGTATCCGATCTCTCGCACGCCCGACGATCCTATGCCGAGGAGTTGAGAGTCGTCGCACCCGTATTGCGGAACGAAGCGGTTGTCGAAGCTTTCGCCACCGTCCCTCGTGAGGCGTTCGCGGGGCCTGGCCCGTGGCTCATCCTTCCGCCATTCAGCAACGAGACATCGTTCCGGTCGCCGAGCGAGGATCCCCGTTGGCTCTATCACAACGTGCTGGTCTCGATCGACGAAGCCCGGGATCTCAACAATGGGCAGCCCAGCCTCTGGGCGCGGCTTTTCGATTCCCTTGACCTGACGCCGGGCACGCGCGTGCTGCAGGTGGGCGCTGGTACTGGCTATTACAGCGCCATCCTTGCAGAGCTCGTCGGTCCGACCGGACGGGTAACGGCTGTCGAATACGATGGCGTACTGGCTGCGCGCGCGCAGGCGAACCTTGCCACCTGGCCGCAGGTCGAGGTTGTAGCGGCTGACGGCACACTGCACGATGCCGGTGAGGTCGATGTGATCATCGTCTTTGCCGGGGCGACCCATCCGGCAACCCTTTGGCTGGATCGCCTGGCGGAGGGTGGACGATTGCTGTTGCCCCTTACGGCAGCGAAAGGCCGTGGCTTGCTGCTGAAAGCCACGCGCAGGGGCGCTTGGTTCGAAGCCGAATCTCTCGGTCCTTGCGGGTTCTTCCCGTGTTTCGGGCTGCGAAACGACAGAGCCGCGGAATGCCTTGCCCGCGCGATCAGAGACTTGAAAGGCACTCCGGTTCCGATCAAAGCTCTCCATACCGGAGCGCCTCCGGAAAACGCGGATCACGTCTGGTATGCTGGGCCAGGATTCTGGCTCAGTCGCGAACCGGTTGAAGCGTAGCTTGTTCTGGCATCCCGACGCGCACGCGATGGGGCTGTCGGTTTCGGACCGGTGCGGATTTCGAAGTCGCTGCCGGCCACGAGGTTTCATGCGGGTCGGCGGATGACTCTTACCTTCCCGCTGTTTCCCCCGCCGCAGAAGAGCTGATCGCCGCCATCCGATTCCAGCCCCGACACGCCCACGCCGGGCGGCATATCGAGCTTCTGCAGAACCGCTCCTGTTTCGGGATCGAGACGCCGCACATCGCTGCCGTCGCCGTCCCAGGTTGCATGCCAGAGTTCGCCGTCCACCCAGGTGACGCCCGTGACGAAACGATTGGACTCGATGGTGCGCAGAACGGCGCCCGTTTGCGGATCGACCTGGTGGATCCTGCTGCCGCGATGCTGCCCGACCCAGAGCGTCCCCTCCGCCCAGGCAAGGCCTGAATCACCGCCGCCTCCAGGCGCGGGGATGCTGGAGAGGACATCGCCGGTTGCGGGGTCGATCTTCTGGATGCGGTCCTCCGCGATCTGGAAGAGGTGCTGGCCGTCGAAGGCCGTTCCCGCATGCGCGGCGACGTCGATGGCGCGCACGATTTTTCCGTTGGCGGGGTCAAGAGCGTTCAGCCTGTCGCCGGATGCGAACCAGACGTGTTCGCCGTCGAAGGTGAGGCCGTGCACCTCGTCGACGTCCGGAAACGGACCATATTCCCTGAGGATTTCGGCTTGAGATTGCTTCATGTGTTCATTCCCACGGTGAGAGTCTGTTTGGAAACTCCACTCTGGCGGTCATCTCGCAATAGCGAGTTTCGAAACAGACTATGAGGACCAGATTGACAGGGACTGACCCTAGCTGCTTGGCAGCGGACCGGGGAGTAACAATGTCGTCGGGAATCCCGGCACGGGCGGGGTCATCCAGCGGCGCGCCCGCCCGCGGCCGAACGACTGCACCTTGCCCGCTCCCGTAAGCTGTTCAAGCGCCCGCTGCACGGTGCGCGGGCTGGCGCCGAGCGCAATCGCCAGAGCCGAGCTCGACCACGACTCGCCGTCGGCGAGGAAGGCGAGGACTGTTGCATGCCGCTCTTCGACGGGCGGCGCCAGCACGATGACCTCGTGAGCGTGCCGCGGCGCCAGCGCAAAACCCCGGTCGGTCGCGTTCACCTCCGCCAGCGCGAGAAGCTCGGAGCGCAGCCGCCCGATCTCGACCCGCAACCGGGCACGATGCGATTCGTCGGCGTGCTTGCCCCGGAAGGCACGGCGGACGAGCACCTCCCTTGGCGCGTCGCCAGGCCACCCTTCGGCCAGCGCCCGCGCCAGAGAAAACAGCACCGGACGGGTCGCAAGCGAGACCACCGTGCCCGCGTCGCGGACAACGTTGCGGCAGGCGTCCATGACGAGCGCGCCGGAGGTCAGCAGTGCCTCGACCTCTTCGAGCAGGAGGGGGCGTTCCCCGCCATCCGCGATCAGGCGCGCCGCCGGCCGGGTCATCAGGAGGGAGACGCTTTCGACCTCCGCCGTCAGCCTGGGAATACCCGCCACCCGCGCCGCGTGCTCGGCCCGGGCGAGCGCCGCGCGCGCGATTTTTGTCTGAACGCGCCGAATTGCGATTCCCGCTGCCGCCAACTCATAGCCGGCCCTCAAGGCGGGTGGGAGCGGCGTGGGGTCAATGAGGGAAAGCAGGCGCTCGGCCTCATTGAGGCGGCCGATCAGGAGCAGGCGCCGGGCCGCGAGTGTCCCTGCATGCGCGGCGTTGACATGGTCCTCGTGCTTTTCGAGCGCCGCCCGCGCCGTGTCGAGCGCCTTGGCGGGCCAGGTGAGGTCACGCGAGACGAGTGCGATCTCGGCCTCGGCGACGACACACCGCGCGCGGGCCACTACGTCCCTGGAGCCGAAGGCGCGCGCTGCGCTCTTGAGGAGCGACTTCGCTCGAACGAGATCGCCGAGCTGCGCCATCGCGATGCCCCTGAGCGCGAGCGCCGGGGCATCGTCGCGCAGGGCAACCCGCTTCAACGCGCCAAGAGGATCGCCTGCCGCAAGCGCGCGCGCCGCGGCCGTGATCAGCGAGTCCATCGGAATCCCGTCACACTTGTTACTCTCGTCATTTGCTGTCCGTCACTAACCTACCTCTCGATAACCAGCCAGCACGTCGCACCGGCAATGGTGCACGCAACCATCGGAGAAGAACCATGACGGCACATTTGACAGGCACACGTGAAGAGTGGCTTGCAGCGCGGCTCCAACTGCTCGAGGCGGAGAAGGAACTGACGCGGCGCAGCGACGAACTGGCGCGGCGGCGGCAGGAATTGCCGTGGGTCCGCATCGAGAAGGAGTACCGGTTCGAGACCGACGAAGGAAGCGCCTCGCTCGCGGACCTCTTCAAAGGGCGCTCGCAGCTCCTCGTCTACCACTTCATGTTCGGCCCCGACTACACGGCCGGGTGCCCCTCATGCTCGTCGATCGCCGACGGATTCAACGGCGTCGTCGTCCATCTCGAGAACCATGATGTCGCCTTTTCGGCCGTATCGCGTGCGCCGCTGGAAAAGCTGCAGGCATTCAAGCGGCGGATGGGCTGGACCTTTCCCTGGGCTTCCGCCGCCGCCAGCGACTTCAACCGCGACTTCAGCGTCTGGTTCACGCAAGAGGAGCAGCGCCGCGGCGGCATCGAATACAACTTCCGCCGCGAGCCGGCGATGGCCGATCTGGCGTCGAAGGAGCCGCTGGTCGGCGGCGCCATGCAGGAATGGAAGCTGCGCGGCGGCGAAGGCCCGGTGGCGCAGATCGCGGCGATGACCGGCACCGACGTGGCCACCTACACGCGCGAGAGACCGGGCCTGAGCGCCTTCGTGCTCGAGGACGGCGTGGTCCATCACACCTATTCCAGCTATGCGCGCGGAGTGGACGGCATATGGGGCATGTACCAATGGCTCGACCGCGCACCCAAGGGGCGCAACGAGAACGGCATCTGGTGGCGCCGCCACGATGAATACGGCCAGGGCTGACGTTCGATATCTCTGCGCCCCGACAGCGCCAAAGCGATGCCGGTAAGACCTGCCGGCGATCCACGCGACCGGCCTGCCGCGCGACGCGCGGCGGACCGGCTGTCGCTTGCGGCCGCGCCGACCTTCGCGACCATGGCGCTGCTTACGGGCGTTCCTGGCGGCGGGGATATCTGCTCGGCCGCGCAAGGAGCGTGGCCGCTGAGTGGAATGGTCCCGATGTATCTGCTGATGAGCGCCTTCCATTCGGCGCCCTGGCTGAAACTTGTCTCCAGCCGATGAAAGCGGCGCCCGCCGGCCGCAATCCGGCGGGCGCACAGCCTTCTACCGGCCGTTCACCAGGTTGAGGATGAGCTGGTGGACGGCGCCGCCATTGCTGAGCTCCACCCGGTCGAAATCCCGGCTCTTCTGACGTTGCGCCAGCGACAGCGCCGAGAGGCGTTTCGTCATCTCGGTCCTGATCTTGCGGCATTCCGGGTCGTCGGGGACGGACAGGCCGACAGTGGCGGCCTCGATCGCCTTCACCATGTCGACGATGAATTCGCCATGCACCTTTTCATGGGCGCGCACGCCGGCTGAAAATTTCTCCCAGAGTTTGTTCGTGGCGGCCGGGAGCTTTTCGGCGGGTTTTGGCAGCCTGTAGGTGATGATGAGCTTCGGCCGCGCCGAGACCAGCGTGCAGGCGCCGTCCCTGGGTTCGTATTTGCGCTGCCAGGTCAGCTTGAAATCGGTGTAGGCGATGGCGCGGCCGATGCCGGCTTTCGGGCCGCGCTCGCCGATCGAGGCGTAAAGCTCGGGGCCGGACTTGCCGGCGACGGCGTAGGGCTCGACCTTCTCGACCGCCTGCCACTCCGCAAGGGCGGCGGTCGGCGGGGAGGCGAGGGCGATCGCCAGAAGCAGAAGTGGGAGGGTGGATTTCAAGCGATTCCCCGCAGGCTGGTTGCGCGCGGCAGACTAGGGGGAGCGCCGAAGGGTTTCAATCGGCCACTCACACCCAACAGGAGGTCCGACGCGGCTGGAACCGGACGGGGCGCTGCCCCGTCAGATGCGCTTGCCGTTGGAGGCAAGCATGGTTCCTCGTCCGCCGCTCGGCACCACGACCAGTTGCTTGATCTTGCCCTTTTTGAAGGCGTTGAGGAAGCGGTCGTAGTCCTTGAAGGCGACGCAGCCATGCGATTCCGCCCGTCCGCCGCGCAGCAGGTAGCTGTGGGTGAGGAAACCGTCGCGGCCGTGCTTGTTCCTGCCGTCGACGGGCAGCATGCGGATCGCCTCGACGCCGTGGAAGCGTTTTTCCCGCATTTTGAGGTTGTAGGTGTGCGGCGGGGTCGGCCCGTTCATCTTGACGTGCGCGTAGCGCGGGTTGTCGGCCATCTTGCCGATGCCGGAATGGGCCTTGAGCACGCTCCCGTCGGGCATGTAGACCTTCGCCGCGCTGATGTCGTAGACGGCGACGCCATTTCCGGCCCTGGCGCCGCCGCCGAACAGGCTCCTGAGCGACTTACCGAAACCGCCGCGCGACTTGCTCTCGGACGGATCGGACGGCCGCGCATAAGCGAGCTTCTGCTGCTTCGGCTTTTCGCGCTCTACGGCCTTCGCCGCCGCCGGCTCCTCGGCCTGCCGGGTTTCGGGTTTGCTGGCCTGCGCGTCCGGCTTGCCGTCGGACGGCCGAGGCTGCGGCACCGGATGAGCCGGAAGGTCCGCAAGATCCGGCAGGGCGGCTGCGTCGTCCTCGATGTCCAGGTTCGGATTCCCGGCGAGGTCTTCCTCCGACGGCTCCGCCAGCAAGGCCGACAACGCCGCGCCGGCAGCGCTCGGGGAGGGGTTGGCATAGGCCAGCAGGGGCTGAGCGGTCGTGCCGGCGGGCAGCGACACAAATCGCTCCGGCGTGGGCGCGGCGGCCTTCGCGGCCGCGCGGTGCGATTTGGCGGAAGCGGATTTATCGAAGAGGCTGGCGAGTTTCTCGGACGTCAGAGCGGCTTTCTTCACGACGGCGTCGAAGCGCGCTGCAGTGCTCGCATCGGCCTCTACCGCAAGGCGGGCGGATTTCGCATGGCCGGCGGAAAGGCTCGCGGCCATGAAGGGCCGGCTGCCGGCGGAGACGCTTGCGGCCAATACGACCTGAGCCGCCGTGGCGCGCAGCCGGGCCGCCTTGGCGGCCGCGGTGTCCGGCAATCGCGGCTGCAGCCTTTGGGCTTGGAACTGCGGTTTGGGCAGGAAGCTGGCCGGGCCGAAAACAACGGAACTGCCCAGCGCGACCGTTCCGGCCACCGACCACACGGCCGCGACGGCGAAGGCGACGCCGAAGGAAGTGACCAGCAGTGGACGAAACATGCGGCGCAAAAACCGCACACGAGAAACTTTACTCACCAACACATACCCAAGCCGGCAAATCCCGCAAAAAGGTCTCAGGTCGGCAAGCGACCGCAACTGCGTGACGTCCGGATTGTCCCCATCTTGAACTACTGATCAGAAAGGATGGGCAAATATGGTTAAATTTTGCTTTGCGGGAATTCGATCTGTTCGGAGAGGCGTTTTTTTGAACCAAAGCAGGTTTCCGACGGCCAAATGGCGTCAGGAGTAAAGAGGAACAGCGGCGCGAGGGGTAACGCTCTCAGGCGCCTTCGTTGCGTCTGACGATCTTCATCACCAGGATGACAATGCCGACCGCGAGGAGGGCGACCCCGGCCGCGATGAGCCAGGCCGACGCGGACCTGTAGCCTTCCGCCGCCAGCAGGAAGCCGAAAACGAGCGCAACCAAAGCGCCGAGCTTGTTGATCAGGGGGTGCGTTCTTTCACCGGAGACGGCCATGCTGAACCTCCGCGCATGAGATTTAGTCTACCCGCTAGCTCTGCAGAGTAGCGCTCGGGGAAGGGATAGTCGAGTTAGCCTCGTTGCAAATCCCGGGTCATGGCAGGTCCAGTTATTCATCACTCGGCCAGCGTGTTCTTGTGGATGACGCCGTCCTTCATGATGATCTTGAAGTTGTTGGCCGGATCGGCCACCAGGTCGAGGTTCTCCAGCGGATTGCCTTCGACGAGCAGGAGGTCGGCGAGCGCGCCTTCCTCGACGACGCCGAGCTTTCCCGGATAGGGGTTGCGCTTGCCGGACAGCGCCAGCAGTTCGGCATTGGTCCCGGTCGCCATGGCAAGCGCTTCGGCGGGCGTGTACCAGCGGGTGAGCGAGGCGAGGATTGCCCCTTGCTGCGCCGCCATCGCGCGCGAGAACAGGACGTCGGTGCCCCACGCCGTCTTGATGTCGTACTTCTTCGCGAGTTTGTAAGTCCTATCGATACCGGGCCATACCTCGTCCGCCTTGGCCCGCTCGACCGAGCCCTCCCGGAGGCCTGTCCTCATCATTTCGTGAAGCGGCTGCAGGCTAAGCCAAACGCCTTTTTCGGCTATCAGCTTGGCGTCCGCCTCGCTCATGAGGAAGCCGTGTTCGATGCACTTCACGCCGGCCGCGATGGACATTTGGACCGCTTCCGACGTGAAGGCGTGCGCGGCGACGTAGGTGCCCCAATTCTCGGCAATTTCGACGGCCGCCCGCAATTCGGGCGCGGTGAAGGTGGTGACGTCGAGCGGGCTGTGGGGCGAAGATACGCCGCCGCCCGCCGTCACCTTCAACAGCACGGCCCCTTGCATGAACTGCTCGCGGGCACGCAAACGCACCTCGTCGGGGCTGTCCACGACGATGCTGCCGCCGTTTATCTCCATGGGGGTGAACAAGCCCGGCTTCCGCGGCAGGTCGCTCATCTGGCGGAAATCGCCATGTCCGCTGGTCACGGTGATCATGGCGCCGGAGGGATAGATGCGCGGCCCCTCGATGATGCCCTGGTCGATCGCGCGCTTGAGACCGAACGCCGGTCCGCCCACGTCGCGAACGGTGGTGAAGCCGCGCATCAGCGTATCCGTCGCCTCGTCGCCGGCCGCGAGAGTGGCGAAGCCGATGTCGTTCATCGTCTCTGCCGGGCCAGTCGCGATCAGCATCGCGTGCCAGTGCGCATCGATCAGCCCCGGCATCAGCGTTCGCCCGTTCCCGGCAATGCGCTGCGCGCCCTCGGCCGCGATCGGACTTGTCGAGATCTGAGCGATCACATTGCCCTCGACCAGCACATTCGACGGAGCCGATAGCGCGGCGCCTTTTCCGTCGAAGATGCGGACGTTTTCGAAAAGCACGTTATCGGCGGCCGCGGTGGCGCAAAGTCCGAGCAGGAGAGCCGCCGCAAGCATTTCTCGGCCTGAGCGAAGCATCATGAAAGCTGCGCGGGCAGGAGAGAAAACGGCTGCGGCGCAGGACACGGCATGCGCCACGGCCTCACGCAGTTCGAAAGATTTGGGATACACGACGCTTCTCCGGCTTCGGGAGGTCACGGCACAAGAAGAAGTTGTAGCGGTCGCGTGGATGGGGGGCAAGGCGAATTGGCTTTTCGTGTTGGAGGGCATGGTCGGTATTGCCGCCTTAGATTCGCCGTTTGACCGGAATGAGCAAGAAGCGCCAATAACCGGTCATTCCGCTCGCTTCTCAACAGCGGTCGTTCGCACGACCCGTTCGAACGTCGGCGTCGCCAAGCGTAGCGCCGATCCGCATTGCCGTAATGGATGGCAATCATGAAGTGACGGACGGCGAGCCCTTAATCGACTTTGGCACTTCCTTATCTAGCCGGCCGTCTCAAGAAATCGATCAACGAAGTCGGCGAGAGCGTTCCAGTCAGTGAACTCGTGATCGCGCTCGGGGCTCGCAGCACCGCTGCGCTTCATGACGATGAATTTGACGACCTGCTCTTGGAAGTAGTCGTATTCGGTGAAGCGCAAAGCACCCCCGAGAAGGAGTGTCATGCGTGGCTGCCACCCCACCACTGAGACAAAGCGATCCACATATTTCTGCGCTTCCGTCTTTTCGTCTTCCAGCACGGCCGAGAGACTGACAGATATAAGGGCTGAAGGCTTGCTGTTCAGCAGCTCGTGATGCGCGAACACAAAGTTTGTGATGGTGTCTTGGTGGTGCTCGTGGTGGACCGACGCGGCAACAATGAACGCGTCGAAGGCTCCAAGTTTCAAAACAGATTCGAGCGCTGCGCTATCACGCAGCTCGACCTGGTGCCCGCGCTCGCCGATATGCGTTGCCGTCCATGCGGCAATTTTCCGGGTCTGCCCTTCGGTCGTTCCATAGACAATCAGAACGTTCACGATATCCCTCCGACAACAGAAGAGACATTCAAAGGGGACAGTCGATACGGCCGTCCCGGCATGGGGTGTGACCCGCGGCCTTCCACCCTTCCAGCTCTGATTTAACTCAGAGTCGCCTAAGTGATGCCGCGGGTCCGTAGGCCATGTTTCACCGGCAATCTGGTTCGCCTCCTGGATTCCATTCGCTTGAACGGTTCACCATCGCGCGTCGCCAGTCTGTCTCCGCATGACGACGGAAAAGTACCGACAGGGGCGCTCGGTTGCCTTGATCTGAATCAATGCTCAACCAATGTGTCGTCGTCGGCACCGGCGGCCCAGGCACAAGACATTCGACAAGGGCGCCAGCTCGCGTTTGAGGTCTGCGCATCCTGTCATGCCGTCCTCCCTGGGCAAGCTCTGTCCCCGGTTGAAGAAGCGCCCAGCTTCGAAGCGATCGCCATGACTCCAGGGATGACCGCAACGGCGCTCCATGTCTGGCTCACGGCCCACGAACATCCCACCATGCCGAGGATAATACTCTCGCACCAAGAAGTTCGGGACGTGTCGGCCTATGTTCTGGGCCTGCGGGATTTAGTTAGAGGCTGTCCTCAATCAAGGGCACCATGCCCTCCCGCAGGAGGCCTCTCGTTGGCGGTGCGCGCGAAAGCGACTAAGACCGCCTGCTTAGAGAAATAGGCCCCAGAAAGGTGGAAAGGTCAGCAGGAATCCGATCGCCAGCAAGACAAAGGCTGCGAGATTGACGGCTCCCATGTTCACCGTTTCCCTGCCCCAGAGGCGAGACAAGCCGTACCAGGCCACAAGCCAGACGATGATCGCGACTGTCGATTTGCCAGACAGAGGACCGGCCGGATTATAGAAATTCAACGCACCTTTAAGGGTCGTCGACACTTCGGCGCCAAGGGCGAAGACGCCGATGGCGGCAGATCCGATGCCCGCAGCCAGAATGGCCGCCGCGCCAGGACCGTTCGGGATATTCTCAATCGGTCCCTCGCCAGATCTCACGGCACGGTCGCGGATTTCCGTCATGGAGTCCTGGATCTTTGTCATGGATTTTTTCCTTCCATCAGGACGATCACTTCGCCGCCGCGAATTGGAGCGTACTTGTTCAAGAACGCGCCGAATGCGCCCGCGATGCCCGTAGCGACGAATGCGGCCACGGCGAAAGCCAGCACGCCGATCCGCATGTTCCGGTGTTGGATGATCGCTCGCTTGTATTTCCAGGTCACGTAGGCGACCATGGTCATGGCGATCGGCGCCAGCCATGCCACGTGCTCTTTCCATTCCATGCCCACGTTATGCCATTCGGATGTCTTCCCGCTCGACAGGAGCAAGCGCCGCGGATACTCGGACAGATCGGCGATGTCGGCTGGTGGAACTGCTCGATACCATGGATAGATGATGTAAGTACCCGAGAACACGGTTAGCCAGGCCAGAATGACCATCGCCGCCAAATAAAAACCGAGCACCGTTTGCGCTCTCATGCTCATTGCCGACGGCGCCCCGGGAGCCGAGATGCGATAAAGTTCGACCAACGCGCCGGAGAACGCCAGCATGAACAGGGCTCCAAACCCCATTCCGTGCAGAACCGTCGCGAGGTCATGTGTTGTGATTTCCATGACAGACCTCGTTACGTCAGTTGATTTTTCAGGTTCCGCCTTGTCGCGCTCAGGCGCTTTGATTCGGATCAAATTCCCCAAAGGAATGTTTGCCGGATTCGACCGTTCGGAAGTCCGCTCCTGTCGCCATCCTTAGCCCAGTGGGATTGAAGCTCACGCAACCTTGACAAGCGCGCTTTCAGCTCCATCGCAGGGTCGAGGCCGTGAATTCCCGCGAACGTCCGCTTCCGGACAGCAATATCAGCTCAGGAAGGTCCGGATCGGGTCGAGCCTGTGTGGAAAGACGTTGATTTGATAAAGTGATTCCCGATCAGCGAGGGGAGTCGGGATGAAGCGGTTTGTCGAGGGCGAGGATCGCCGGCAAGCGACGCTGCTTCCCGAGTGCCTGGACGATTACGTGACGCAGGACAATCCGGTCCGGGTCATCGAAGTCTTCATCGACGAACTCGACCTCGGCGCCATGGGCTTTGCCGGGGTCGTGCCGGAAGCGACCGGGCGGCCTGCCTATCATCCCGCGACGCTGCTGAAGATCTATCTCTACGGCTATCTCAACCGCATCCAGTCGAGCCGCCGGCTCGAGCGGGAGACCCAGCGCAACATCGAGCTGATGTGGCTGACCGGACGGTTGATGCCGGACTTCAAGACGATCGCCGACTTCCGCCGCGACAATGGACCGGCGATCCGCGCGGCCTGCGCCCAGTTCGTCGTGCTGTGTCGCCAGCTCAATCTGTTCACCCGGGCCGTCGTGGCCATCGACGGGAGCAAGTTCAAAGCCGTCAACACCCGCGACAAGAACTTCACGGTGACCAAGGTCGCCAAGCGCATCGAGCAGGTCGAGGCCAGCATCGCGCGCTACCTGGCGGCGCTCGACCGTGCCGACCGGCAGGACGATGATGTCGCCGAGGCCAAGACGGTCCGCCTCAAGGAGAAGATCGAGGGCCTGCGGCGGCAGATGCAGTCCCTCAAGGAGATGGGCAAGCAGGTCGAGGCCGCGCCTGACAAACAGGTCTCCCTGACCGATCCCGACGCCCGGTCGATGGCGACCAGCGGCAAGGGCACCGGCATCGTCGGCTACAATGTCCAGATGGCCGTCGATGCCGAGCACCATCTGATCGTCGCGCACGAGGTCACCAATATTGGCAGCGACCGGGCGCAACTGACCTCGATGGGGCAACGGGCGCGGGATGCTACCGGGTGCGAAGAGATCACGGTGCTGGCCGACCGCGGCTATTACAACGGCGACGAGGTGCTGGCCTGCGAGGGCAGCGGAGTTTTGCCCTGCATTCCCAAGACGCAGACATCCGGCAACGCCAAGCGCGGCCTCTTCACCGTGGCCGATTTCATCTACGACGCCGGGAATGACCGCTACACCTGTCCGGCCGGCAAGCACCTGACCAGAGGAAAGGTGCGCTCAGACCGCCGGGACGATATCGACCACTATCGCAATCTCACGGCCTGTTCGTCCTGCGCGCTCAAACCCAGATGCACGCCCGATAAGCACAAGCGCCTGAAGCGCTGGGAACACGAAGGCGTCCTCGACAAGATGCAGGACAGGCTCGATCGCCTGCCGGACGCCATGACCATCCGCCGGCAGACCGTCGAGCACCCGTTCGGAACGCTCAAGGCGTGGATGGGCAGTACCCATTTCCTGACCAAGACCCTCGAAAACGTCAAAACCGAGATGAGCTTGCAGGTGCTCGCCTACAACATGAAGCGCATGATCAACATCTTCGGCGTCAAGCCGCTGATGACGGCAATCGCCGCCTGATCGCGCCCCCGACCGCCAGCGGCCTCATCGCTGCCATGCTCGAAACAGCGGCAGTCATACGCAATCTGCAATCGCGTTTTCACACGACCTCGGTCATAGACGGTCAATAGGACAGGTGGTTAGCTGTCGTGAGGAATAGGAAAATAGTCCTTGACACCGTAACGGTGCTCTGGTAGGTTTTCGCTATCGTCGGAAAAGTGTGGGTGGCGGGACGCCGGGAGCGGAAGTTCGCGGGGGGATGCCTTGTCCCTTTGACCATCGAGTGTGGCGGAACCACCCCCACCCCTAACCCCTCCCCGCAAGGGGGAGGGGGACTTGCGACACCGCTGAAACCACAACCAGGAAAAAACATCATGCCGAGACGTGGGCCGCTTGCGCGGCAGCGGGCGCTGCGTGCGCTCGCCGAAGGAGCCAGGGCGACAACCGAACTTTTGGCCGACGCCACCGGGCGTTCGCATAGGGCGCTGAGGCTGGAAGCCGAGCGCGAAGGCTGGCGGCTCGACCGCGCGCCGCACTCCGACATTGCGCTGCGCGTGCGGACGATCGCCGCCGGACTGCTGGAAAAGGTCGAGGCGATCGGCCGCGCGGCGCTGGAAGAGGGCGGCAAGATCGACAAGGCCGAACTCGAAGGCGTGGTCGTGATGATCCGCGGCCTCGACAAGATCGGCGAAATCATGCGGCCGGAAGAAGCCGCCAAAGAGGATCAGAACAGGCGCGATGAAGACCTGGCGGACGTACTCCAGCGCATCAACGAACGGATTGTCGAACTCGCACGCGAATTCGCTCACGAGATTTGTGCGCGTGAATCTGGGGCTGGCCGGCGCGGATCTGGTCAAGGATGAATGGATCCGGAGCACGCGCAAGAATCAATATCCGCTGCTGCAGGGAGAACCCGCGACCTGGGTGGTGACGGGCGGGCGCGGCGCGGGCAAGACCAGGCTGGGCGCCGAATGGGTGAACGGGCTGGTGCGCGGGCTGCCGCCTTTCAGCTTAAACAAGCGCAAATACAAGCGGATCGCGCTGGTGGGCGACACGCTGGGCGATGTGCGCGAGGTGATGATCGAGGGGCCTTCGGGCATCCTGACCATCTCGCGCGCGCCCCGGCCGCGCTTCGAGGCCAGCCGGCGCAGGCTGGTGTGGGACAATGGCGCGGTGGCGCTGATGTTTTCCGCCGAGGATCCGGAGAGCCTGCGCGGGCCGCAATTCGACGCCGCCTGGTGCGACGAGCTGGCCAAGTGGAAGAATGCCGAGGCGTGCTTCGACATGCTGCAGCTGGGCTTGAGGCTCGGCGATCTGCCGCGGCAGCTGATCACCACGACGCCGAAGCCGCTGAAGCTGTTGAAGCGGCTGATCGCCGACCCGGCCGTGCCGGTGACGACGATGCGGACCGGCGACAATGCGAAGAACCTGGCGGCGGGTTTCTTGAGCGCGGTGGAGCGGCGCTATGGCGGGACGGTTCTGGGCCGGCAGGAGCTGGAAGGCGAGCTGATCGAGGACCGCGAGGACGCGCTGTGGTCGCGCGAGATGCTGGAGAGCGGGCGGCTGGAAAATGTGCCGGAGCTTGGCCGCATCGTGGTGGCGATCGACCCGCCGGCGAGTTCGCGAAAGACCTCGGACGCTTGCGGCATCGTGGCGGCGGGGCTGGACGAAGCCGGCCGCGCGGTTGTGATCGCCGATGCGACGGTGCGCGCGGCAAGGCCGCAGGATTGGGCGAACGCCGCGGTGGCGCTCTATCGCCGGCTGCAAGCGGATCTGATCGTGGCCGAGGTGAACCAAGGCGGCGACATGGTGAGCGCGGTGATCCGCACCGTGGACCCGGCGCTGCCGGTGAAGGCGGTACGGGCGCGGCGCGGCAAATGGCTGCGCGCCGAGCCGGTCGCCGCGCTCTACAGCCAGGGCAGGGTGCTGCATGGTGGGCGCTTTCCCGAACTGGAGGACGAGATGTGCGATTTCGGGCCGAACGGGCTGTCCAACGGACGCTCGCCCGACCGGGTGGACGCGCTGGTCTGGGCGGTGAATGAGTTGATGCCGGAGCGGGCGGGTACGCCGAGGGTGAGGGAGTTTTGAAGAGCGAATAGCGAATAGCGAATAGTGAGTAGGGAATAGTGAGTAGCGAATAGCGAATAGCGAATAGGGAAGAAGAAGAAGGACTGAAAACTACTCACTACTCCCTATTCGCTATTCGCTCTTCCCTCATCAACACAGGACAACACACCATGTCATTCAAATGGCCTTGGCCCCGCAATGCGGGGAATGGCGGCGCTTTGCCCGAACGCAAGAGCGGCGGGCAGGGCTTCGTGGCGCTGCATGCGCAAGGCGAGGCGCGCTGGACGCGGCGCGATTACGCCACGCTGGCGCGGGAAGGTTTTATGCGCAACCCGGTGGTGCACCGGGCGGTGCGGCTGATCTCGGAGGCGGCGTCGGCCGTGCCGTGGCTGCTCTATGAGGGCGCGGCCGAACTCGACGACCACCCGCTGCTCAAGCTGCTCGACCGGCCGAACCAGCGCCAGGCCGGCGCTTCGTTCCTGGAGGCGCTGTACGGCCATCTGCTGATCGCCGGCAACGCCTATGTCGAGCTGATCGAGGCCGGCGGCGACATGCGCGAGCTGCATCTGCTCAGGCCCGACCGGGTGTCTGTGGCGACGGATTCGGCCGGCTGGCCGGTGGCGCTCGACTACCGGGAGGGCAGCGCGAAGCGCAGAGTGCCGCTCGGGGCTTCGGCCCTTCGGCAAGCTCACGACTCGGGACAGGCCGCTTCCGCCCTTCGACAGGCTCAGGGCGAGGGCGCCTCGACTGGCTCAGCGGCGCATCTGACGCTGTTTCATCCGCTCGACGATCATTACGGCTTTCCGCCGCTGGAGGCCGCGCTGATGGCGCTCGATACGCACAACGCCGCCGGGCGCTGGAACAAGGCGCTGCTCGACAATTCGGCGCGGCCATCGGGGGCGCTGGTCTATGCGCCGAAGGAGGGCGGCAATCTGACCGACGAGCAGTTCGACCGGCTGAAGGCCGAGCTCGAAGAAGGCTATGCGGGCACGACCCGCGCCGGCCGGCCGCTGCTTCTGGAGGGCGGGCTGGACTGGAAGGCCATGGGCATGACGCCCAAGGACATGGATTTCATCGAAGCGAAGCATTCCGCGAGCCGCGACATCGCGCTGGCCTTCGGCGTGCCGCCGATGCTGCTCGGCATTCCCGGCGACAATACCTACGCGAACTACCAGGAGGCGAACCGCGCCTTCTACAGGCTCACCGTGCTGCCGCTGGTGGCGCGCACGGCGAAGGACCTGTCGGCCTGGCTGGCGCCGGCCTTCGGCGGAGAGCTCAGGCTGTGGTTCGACGCCGACCGCATCGAGGGGCTGGCGGCCGAGCGCGACGCGCTCTGGGCGCGGCTCGGGGCGGCGGAGTTTTTGAGCGACGACGAGAAGCGGGAGGCGGTTGGGTATGGGAGGGGGAGTAGGGGAGTAGGGGAGTAGGGGAGTAGGTTTTGCCCCTCACTGCCGGCCCAGGTTACGGGCGTCAAAGTCCTATTCCCTTACTCCCCTATTCCCCTACTCCCTCCCAAAAATCCGGAGTCATCCAATGACAGAATTCACCGATGCGGCCTGGCTGTGGGCCGCGAAAGGTGCTGGCGCGGTTGCCGGTTCGGCGATCTCGCTGGCCTACATTCTGCCGCGCGAGCGGCGCGAGGCGGCGGCGCGTTTCGCCGTCGGCGTGGTGTGCGGCCTGGTGTTCGGCGGCACGGCCGGGCTGAAGATCGCGAACGAACTCGGCATACGCAACGCCATCGGGGCGAACGAGATCGTGCTGATGGGTTCGGCGATCGCCAGCCTCTGCGCCTGGTGGCTGCTGGGCTTTGCCAGGCGGGCGCTCGACCACAGCGCCTTCGAGCGCGTCTTTCTGGAGCGCGACCCCGAAAGCCCGGACCGGCTTTCGGGGCGGATCATACGCAGGCTGAGAGCCACGGAGCGCCCCTTGCCCGCGCAAGGGACGCAAGACGCGGAGAAACGGGAAGGGGAGGGCGTCGATGAACGCTGAACAGATGGCCGGCTTCACCGAACGGAAGTTCGTCGGCCTGGCGCTCGACAGGGTGGACGAGCACGGCGCGTTCTCGGGCTATGCCAGCCTGTTCGGCCGCGTCGACCTCGGCAAGGATCTGGTCGAGCGCGGCGCTTTCGCCAGGTCGCTGAAGACGCGCAGCGCGGCCGGGATAAGGATGCTGTTCCAGCACGATCCGGCCGAGCCGATCGGGGTTTGGACCGAACTCAAGGAGGACCAGCGCGGGCTGCATGTGCGCGGCAGGCTGAACACCGATGTCGCCCGCGCCCGCGAAGTGCTCAGCCTCATGCGGGGCGGCGCGCTGGACGGGCTTTCGATCGGCTTTAGCGCGGTCAGGACAAAACGCGACCCGGCGACCGGCGTGCGCCGCATCATCGAGGCCGACCTCTGGGAGATCTCGGTGGTGACCTTCCCGATGCTGCCCGGCGCCCGCATCGACACGGTCAAGGGGCGGCCGCGGCCCACATTTCCCGATTTCCAGCGCTGGGTGAGACGCCAGACCGCGCTGGCGAGGCTCGACGCCGGCAGGGCTGCGGCCAAGGGCGCCTTCCCCAACGGGCGGCGCTCCAGGGCGGAACTATCACGAAGGCTGGCGGAAAGGATCCGCGCGGCGACACGCATGATCAACATGAGAGGAAACAGCTGATATGACTGACCTGCAGAGCACCGGTCCGCTCGAAACGAAGGCGGCGGACGCCGATTTGAACGACGCGTTCGGCGAGTTCATGACGACCTTCGAAACGTTCAAGGAAGCCAATGACGAAAAGCTGGCGCAGCTGGAAAGGCGCGTCGGCGGCGACGTCGTGACCACCGAGAAGGTCGAGCGCATCCAGCGCGCGCTTGATGAACAGAAGCGTGCGCTCGACCATTTGTCGCTGAAAAGAGCGAGGCCGGCGCTGGGCCGCGAAGGCCGCGCCATGCCGAGCGAGCATAAGGGCGCTTTCGAGGCGTATATGCGCAGCGGCGACGACCGGCTCATACGCTCGCTCGACACCAAGGCGATGTCCTACGGCTCCGGCCAGGACGGCGGCTATCTGGTGCCAGACGAGACGGAAGCCGAGATCGGCAAGCGGCTTGCGGCACTGTCGCCGATCCGCGCGATCGCCTCGGTGCGCCAGGTTTCGGCGGCGGTACTGAAGAAGCCGTTCGCGGTCGGCGGCCCGGCGGTGGGCTGGGTGGCGGAGACGGCGGCGCGGCCGCAGACGGCTTCGCCGACGCTCGCCGAACTGCAGTTTCCGACGATGGAGCTCTACGCCATGCCGGCGGCGACCGCCTCGCTGCTGGAGGATGCGGTGGTCGATCTCGACCAGTGGATTTCCGGCGAGGTGGACGCGGCCTTTGCCGAGCAGGAGGGCGCGGCCTTCGTTTCCGGCGACGGCGTCAACAAGCCGAAGGGCTTTTTGAGCTACACCGAGGTGGCGGAGGGGAGCTGGAGCTGGGGCAATATCGGCTACATCGCCACCGGCGTCTCGGGCGCGCTGCCGGCCAGCGATCCTTCGGACATATTGATCGACACGGTCTATGCACTGAAAGCCGGCTACCGGCAGAACGCGGCCTGGGTGATGAACCGCAAGACGCAGGCCTCGATCCGCAAGCTGAAGGACGTCGACGGCAACTATCTCTGGCAGCCGCCGGCGGCCCCGGGGCAGCGCGCCATGCTGATGGGCTTTCCGCTGGTCGAGGCCGAGGACATGCCGGACGCTGGCGCCGATGCGACGCCGGTCGCCTTCGGCGATTTCTCGCGCGGCTATCTGGTGGTCGACCGCACCGGCGTGCGCGTGCTGCGCGACCCGTATTCCGCAAAGCCGTATGTGCTGTTCTACACGACCAAGCGTGTCGGCGGCGGGGTGCAGGATTTCGATGCGATCAAGCTGCTGAAGTTTGGGGTGTCTTAAGGGTCGGCCACCTTCTCCACAGGGGGAGAAGGAAGAGGGCGTCGATACGAGCGGCCAAACTCCAGCGTGGGCTCGCCCTTCTGGCCCAACAAGGGAGAAGGGCGAGCATCTTTTCCCGGCCGGCATGCGGGTACGCACACGCTCCGCTAATGCCGGCTGACGCGGCCCTGGTGTGTCTCCAGCCAGGGCCGCTCCCTTTTCCCAACAACGAGGTGACGAATGACGCTTTTGCGAACCGGCGAGCCGCTCGCCGAGCCGGTGACGGTTGCCGAGGTGAAGAGCCATCTGCGCCTGCAGCATGCGAGCGAGGACGATCTCATCGCCGGGCTGATCCGCGCGGCGCGCCAGGAGGTCGAGCGGACGACCGGCATGGCGCTGATCGACCAAACCTGGCGGCTGGTTCTCGACCGCTGGCCACGCGGCGGCCGCGCGGCGCTGATGCGCCACCCGGTGCGGCAGGTAATGTCAGTGACGGCCTACGGCACCGAGGGCGAAGCGTCGCTGGTCGATCCGGCGGACTACGAGGTCGACACGCTGTCGCGGCCGGCCCGCATCCATTTCGAGCGCCGGCCGGAGCCGCTGCGCGCCATGAACGGCATCGAGATCGATTTTTCCGCCGGCTTCGGCGAAGCCGGGACCGACGTGCCGGACCTGTTGCGCCGCGCGATCCTGGTGCTCGCCGCGCATTGGTACGAGTTTCGCGCGAGCTACGGCCCGGCTGACCAGCCGGTTTCCTATCCTCCCGGCTATGAGCGGATGATCGCCGGCTACCGCGACCGGAGGCTTTGATGGCGGCGCTGTTCATCGACCCCGGCCGGTTGCGCAGCGAATGCGCGCTGGAAGCGTGCCTGCCCCTAGCGGATGCAATGGGCGGTCACACGGAGAACTCGGTCGAGGTCGCGACCGTGTTCGCGCTGATCGAGCCGGTCTCGGCCGCAAGCAAATTCGGCGCCGGCCAGACGCTGGAAACGGTGACGCACAGGATGACGATCAGGCACCGGAGCGGCGTGGCGAGCGGCATGAGGTTCACAAGGCAGGGCCGAATCTTCGATATCGTGACCGTGCACGATCCGGACGAAACGGCGCGCTATCTGGTGTGCCGCGTGAGGGAGGTCGGAGCATGAAACTTGCAATGAGACTGACGCTGGACGGGCTGGTGCGCGGCCTGCGCTGGAAGGCGCATACTCTGGCGGAAGACGCGGAACAGCGCTACCGTCCGCAGGTGCGGACCCCGATAGCCAAGGAACGCGCGAGGGCCACACGGAGGATGAGGCAGAGCGATGACCGCCCCGGCCGCTGAACTGCAGAAGGCCGTGTTCGAGGCCCTGGCGGCCGACGCGGCGGTGACAGCGCTTCTGGGTGGCGGCAAGATATACGACCACGCGCCGGCCAACGTCGCCTTTCCCTATCTGACCTTCGGCCGGACCAGCATCTTCGACTGGAGCACCGGCACGGAAAGCGGCACCGAGCAGCTTTTCACGCTGCATGTCTGGTCGAAGGCCAAGGGCAAGAAGGAAACGCTGGCCATCATGGAAGCGGTGCGGGCGCTGCTCGACGACGCCGCGCTCGAGCTCGACGAGCATCATCTCGTCAACATGCGCCTGGAATTCGCCGAAGCCCGCTATGACGAGGACCTTTCCGTCCACCACGGGCTGCTGCGGTTTCGGGCGGTGACGGAAGAGGGGGAGTAGGGGAATAGGGCAGTAGGGGAGTAGGGCAGTAGGGGAGTAGGGCAGTAGGGGAGTAGGGCAGTAGGGGAGTAGGGCAGTAGGGCAGTAGGGCAGTAGGGCAGTAGGGCAGTAGGGCAGTAGGGCAGTAGGGCAGTAGGGCATATCGCCCGCTTCCTGGCCCAGAGTGCCCGCTCTATGGGTTCCGGCTGTCTCCACTCCGTACTCCCCGCTCCCCCACTCACGCCACTTCCCCCTCCAGCCTGCCCTACTGCCTTATTCCCCTACTCCCCTAAACCAAGGAGACCGAAATGGTCGCACAGAAGGGCAAGGACCTTCTTCTCAAGATCGATGGCGATGGTCTTGGAACCTTCGTCACCGTCGCCGGGCTGCGCTCGAAGCGGATCGCCTTCAACAGCGAGACGGTCGACATAACCGACGCCGATTCCGCCGGGCGCTGGCGCGAGCTATTGGCCGGAAGCGGGGTGCAGCGCGCAGCGCTGAGCGGCTCCGGCATTTTCAAGGACGCGCAGTCGGACGCGGCGATAAGGACAAAATTCTTCGCCGGGGAAATCTCCGGCTGGCAGCTTGTCGTGCCGAGCTTCGGCACGGTCGAGGGGCCGTTCCAGATCACGGCGCTGGAATATACCGGCAGCCATGACGGCGAGGTGACGTTCGAGATCGCGCTCGAATCGGCCGGCGCGATCGGCTTCACGGCCGCGCCATGAACGCCAAGAGACGCCGCGGCGAAATCGCCGCCGAACTGGACGGCAAGTCGTTCAGGCTCTGCCTGACGCTGGGCGCGCTGGCCGAGCTGGAATCGGCCTATGCGGCTGCCGACCTCGGCGAACTGGTGGAGCGCTTTTCGAGTGGCCGCCTGTCGGCAACCGATCTGATACGGGTCGTGGGCGCCGGCCTGCGCGGCGCAGGGCATCCGGTCGAGGACGAGGCGGTGCGGACAATGCGGGCGGAGGACGGCGCGGCCGGCTTCGCGCGGATCGTGGCGGAGCTTTTGACCGCGACCTTCGGGGCCGCGCCGAAGGAGGGGCCGGACCCTCGATAGCCGCAGCCGGCGAGAAGAACGAATTTCCCTGGGACCGGATCATGTCCGCGGGATTCGGCCTGCTGCGGCTATCTCCAAGAACATTCTGGTCGATGACGCCGCGCGAACTGGAGCGCGCAATGAGCGTGCTGGCGCCCGCGACGCGGGCGGGCATCGGCCGGGGCGAGTTGGCCGAGCTGATGCGCGCGTTCCCGGACAAATCCATGGAGGCGATGAAAGATGGCTGAAGAGGTCAGGGTCTCGATAGAGGCCGACACCGCGCCGTTCATGGCGGCGCTGGAGAATTTGCAGGGCCTTTCCGACCGGTTCGGCTCACAACTGACCGGCGCGTTGAAGGGCGCGGCGGTCAGCGGGCGGGAACTCGACGACGTGCTGCGCCGGATCGGGCTGAACCTCGCCGGCATGGCGCTCGACCAGGGGCTGATGCCGCTGCAGAATTTGGCGGGCTCGCTGTTTTCGAGCCTGCTCGGCGGGCTTTCCGGCGCGCTGCCCTTCGCCAAGGGCGGCGTGCCAGGGCGCATCGCGCCGTTCGCCAGCGGCGGCGTGGTATCGGCGCCGACCTATTTTCCGATGGGGCGCGATGTCGGCCTGATGGGCGAGGCGGGGGCGGAGGCGATCCTGCCCTTGCAGCGGTTGGCCGACGGGCGGCTCGGCGTCGCGGCATCGGGCGGCGGTGCGCCGGTCAACGTCATCTTCAACGTCACCGCGCAAGACGCCGCCTCTTTCCGCAAGTCCGAGGCGCAGATCACCGGCATGCTGGCGCGGGCCGTCTCGCGCGGGGCGCGCACGCTTTAGCAGTGGGGGCCAGGTTTCTGGTCAGGCTTGATATCACCGATGTCGAGGCATGGATTCCCGACACTCTCCGCTCGTTCCTCGCTCACGAGGTCGGGAATGACGGCTTCATGGAGCACTTTCGCAACTCACAAAGTAAGCGATTCTGCAAATCGCCGACGCCCGAAGATTGGCAGAGGCTTGCAGGCAATTCGTCATTCCCAACCTCGTGAGCGAGGAACGAGCGGAGAGTGTCGGGAATCCATGCCTCGACAGCGATGAAGCCAAAATCGCTCCAGGACATCAATCAGCAACCTCACCAATACCGAGAGGCACAAAAAAATTGTCCGAACTTTCAAGCTTTCACGATGAGCGGTTTCCAGCCGCGATCTCCTTTGGCGCGACGGGCGGGCCGGAGCGGCGCAACGAGATCGTGCAGCTGACCTCCGGCCGCGAAAAGCGCAATGCGCGTTTTGCGCAGTCGCGCCACCATTATGACGCCGGCACGGGCGTCAGGTCGCTCGCCGACCTGCATGACATTCTCGATTTTTTCGAGGCGCGGCGAGGCTCGCTGCACGCCTTCCGGTTCCGCGATCCGTTCGACATGAAATCCTGCCGCCCCGGTGAGACGCCGACGGCGCTCGACCAGACGCTCGGCACGGGCGACGGGACGAATGCGCGGTTCGCCCTGGTCAAGCGCTATGGCGAGGGCGACGATTCCTATCTCCGGCGCATTTCGAAGCCCGTGGCGGGGAGCCTGAAAGTCGCGGTCGCGGGCGTCGAAGCGGTGGACTTTTCTTTCGACGAGGCGACGAGCGAAATTGTCTTCGCGCCGGCCGCAATCCCGGCGTCAGACCTAGCGGTGACCGCCGGCTACGAATTCGACGTGCCGGTGCGCTTCGACGCCGAGCGGCTGTCGATCAGCCTGACCGCGTTCAAGGCCGGCCAGATCCCGTCCATTCCGCTCGTCGAGGTGCAGTTGTGACCGTCTATCCCGAAGCGCTGGCGGAGCATCTCGCCCGCGAGGTTACGACCGTCTGCCATTGCTGGCGACTGATCAGGGCCGACGGCGTCGTCTCGGGCTTTACCGATCACGACCGGCCGCTGACCGTCGACGGCACGCTGTTCGAGCCGGAGACCGGCTTCAGCGCCAGCGAGGCGCGCGATACGCTGGGCCTCGCCGTCGATACGGTCGATATCGAGGGGGCGCTGTCTTCGGCGAGGATCAGCGAGGCGGATATCGCTGCCGGCCTTTACGACCGCGCGACGGTCGAGACGCTGCTGGTCAACTGGCGCAGGCCGCAAGATTTCGCGCGGCTGAGGAAGGTGACGATCGGCAAGGTCACCCGCAGCGATGGCCGATTCGTGGCTGAGCTGGAAAGCCTGGCGTATGCGCTGGACCGGCCGAGCGGACGGTATATCACGCGCGCCTGCGACGCCGAGCTGGGCGATGCGCGCTGCGGCGTGGCGCTCGACCATCCCGATTATACAGGAGCCGGCGCAGTGCTGTCGGTCGAGACGGCCGAGACGGTGGCGGTTTCGGGACTGGATGGATTTGCAACCGGCTGGTTCTCGCACGGCACGATCAATTGGACGACGGGCGCGCGCGCCGGGCGCAGCGAGCGCATCGTCGGCTATCGCAAGGATGCGGCCGGCGTGAGCCTCACGCTGCGGCCGGGCGGAGGGCTGGCGCTCGGGGTGGGCGACGCCTTCACGGTCAAGGCCGGATGCGACAAGACCTTCACCACATGTAAAGCGAAATTCGCCAACACGCTGAATTTTCGGGGCTTTCCGCACCTGCCAGGCAATGACGCGGCGTACAATTATGTCGTCGACGGCGGCAAGTTCGACGGCGACCCGGTGGTGCCTTGATTGAGGTTGCGGGAGGCCCAGTGGCGGCGGTGGTTATCGGCGAGGCGCTGACCTGGGTGGGAACGCCCTACCGGCACCAGGGCTCGCGCAAGGGCGTCGGCTGCGACTGCCTCGGCCTGCTGCTTGGCGTGTGGCGCGTTCTTTACGGCGCGGAGCCGGAAACGACAGGGCCTTACGCGGCCGACTGGGCGGAGGCGGGCGGCGAGGACCGCTTTCTCGACGCGGCCATGCGGCATTGCTTGGCAAAGCCGCTGGCAGGGCTCTGCGCGGGCGACCTCGTGCTGTTTCGCTGGCGGCCTCATTTGCCGGCCAAGCACGCCGGCATCATGGTCGGCCCGGACCGCTTCGTGCATGCCTATCAGGGCAGCGCCGTCGTGGTGTCGGCACTGGTGCCGCAATGGCGCCGGCGCATCGCCGGCGTGTTTTCCTTTCCCACCGTCTGAACGCCCGGAGGCCTTGAATGGCGACCATATTGCTGCAGGCCGCGGGCGCGTTTGTCGGCGGCCTGCTCGGACCCGCCGGCAGCGCGATCGGCGCGGCGGCTGGCGCGCTCGCGGGCTATGCGGTCGACCAGGCGCTGATCAACGGCACGCGGCGCATCGAAGGGCCGCGGCTTTCGGGCGCACGGCCGTTCACGGCGGAGGAGGGGGCGTCGCTGGCGCGTGTCTATGGCACGGCGCGCATAGGCGGCACGCTGATCTGGGCGACGCGCTTCGAGGAGAGCCGCACGACCAAGCGCCAGGGCGGCAAGGGCGGCCCGCGCGTGACCGAATATTCCTATTTCGCCAATGTGGCCTTCGCTCTGTGCGAGGGCGAGATTTCCGGCATTCGCAGGATCTGGGCCGACGGGCGGGAACTCGACCAGACCGGGCTGGAGATCCGCGTCTATCGCGGCGGCGAGACGCAGCCTGCCGACCCGCTGATCGAGGCCAGGCAGGGGGCGGGCAACGCGCCCGCCTATCGCGGCGTCGCCTATGTCGTGTTGGAGCGCTTCGCGCTCGCGCAATATGGCAATCGGATTCCCCAACTGCAGTTCGAGGTGCTGCGCCCGCTGGGTGCGCTGCGTGGGCAGATCCGCGCTGTGTCGCTGATCCCCGGGGCGACCGAATACGGGCTTTCGCCCGGGCTGGTGACGCGGCAGAAACGGCCGGGCGAGAGCGAGGCGCAGAACCGGCATGTGCTGCATGCCACGACCGATCTGACGGCGTCGCTCGACGAGTTGCAGGCGCTGTGCCCCAATCTGGAAAGCGTGGCGCTGGTCGCGACCTGGTTCGGCGACGATCTGCGGGCCGGGCACTGCCGCATCCGGCCGGCGGTGACCAGCGCGGCGGGCGGCGGGCTCTCGGCGGCCTGGCAAGTCTCGGGCGTCGGGCGCGAGGCGGCGGCGGTGCTTTCCTCGCATGGCGGCGGCGCGGCCTATGGCGGGACGCCTTCGGACAGGAGCGTCATGGACGCCATCGCCGAGATCAAGGCGCGCGGCCTGAAGGTCACGCTTTATCCTTTCATCATGATGGATGTGCCGGCGGGCAACGGCCTGCCCGACCCCTATGGCGGCGCGGAGCAAGCGGCCTATCCCTGGCGCCGGCGTATAACGGCCGATCCGGCGCCGCGTATGCCCGGCAGCGCCGACAAGACGGCGGCTGCGCGAGCGCAGGTTTCGGCTTTTTGCGGTGAGGCGCTGGCCGGCCAGTTTTCGCCGACGGGCGACACGGTCATCTTTTCGGGAGCGGCGGACGACTGGGGATACCGCCGCTTCGTCCTGCATTTCGCGCATCTGGCGGCGGCCGCGGGCGGCGTCGACGCCTTTCTGCTCGGCTCGGAACTGCGCGGCCTGACCACGCTGCGCGATGAGGAGAACGCATTTCCCTTCGTCGAAGAACTCTGCGAATTGGCGGCGGACGCGCGCGCGGTTCTCGGGCCGGAGACAGCGCTGACCTATGGCGCGGACTGGAGCGAGTATTTCGGCCACCAGCCGGCCGACGGCAGCGGCGAAGCCTGGTTCCATCTCGACGCGCTGTGGGCGCACCCGGCGATCGACGCTGTGGGCATCGACAACTACATGCCGCTGTCGGACTGGCGCGACGCCGACTATTCGAACGCCAATCCGGACGGCTTTGCCGGCCCCTATGACCCGGACGGGCTAAGGGCAGCCATTGCGGGCGGCGAAGGTTTCGACTGGTACTATGCCTCGGTGGAGGCGAGACGGGCGCGGGAGCGCTCGCCGATCAGCGACGGAGCCTACGGCAAGCATTGGGTTTTCCGCTACAAGGATCTGGCCGGCTGGTGGTCGAACCCGCACCACAACCGCATCGGCGGCGTAGAGGCCGCCGAGCCGACGGCCTGGCTGCCGCGCGGCAAGCCGATCTGGTTCACCGAACTCGGCTGCCCTGCGGTGGACAAGGGACCGAACCAGCCCAACGTCTTTCCAGATCCGAAATCGGCGGAGAATGCGATCCCTTATTTCTCCAGCGCCGGCAGGTCGGATCTGGCGCAGCAGCGCTTTCTCGAAGCGCACGCTTCCTACTGGAACCCGGCGAACGCGGATTTCAAGGAGGCGCAGAATCCGCTCTCGCCGGTCTATGGCGGCCGCATGGTCGACATCGGGCGCGTCTATATCTGGGCCTGGGATGCGCGGCCTTTTCCCGCCTTTCCGGCGCGCGGCGACCGCTGGACCGATGGCGGCAACTGGCATTGCGGCCACTGGCTGAACGGCCGGCTCGGCAATCCGGATGCGGGCGCGCTGATCAACGCCATACTCGCCGACCACGGCCTGTCGCCGGCGGATGTCGCCCACGCCGACGGCACGCTGCACGGCTATGTCATCGCCGACCCGACATCGGCGCGCGCTGCGCTGGAGCCGATCGTCGAGCTGTTCGACCTGGCGGTGTTGGAGGAATCCGACGGCCTCGTATTCCGGCGCAGAGGCGCTCAGAATGCGCCGCCGGCCGAGATTTCCGAACTCGTCTCGGATGGCGGTAATCCGGTGATCGAGACGATAAGGTCACCGGATCACCAGTTGCCGGTAGAGCTTGTGCTGGCGTTCCGCGAGCCCTTCGCCGAATACCAGACGGCGGCTGTGCGAAATGTCCGCTTCGGCGCGGATGGCAGCCGGCAGCAGACGATCGATTTTCCCGGTGTTATGGAAACCGGGCAGGGCCGCGCGCTGCTCGACGATCTGATGCGCCGCATCTGGGCTGAACGTGAACAGGTGACTTTCGCGATCGCCGAGCACCGCGCCGACATAAGGCCGGGCGCCATCCTGCGCCTTCCGGGCGCGGATTCTGATTTCATCGTCACCGAAATCGAGGATGGGCTGGTCAGGAGGATTACCGCGCGGCAGATCGCGCGGACGCCGCCATCGCCATGGCTTCCCTCCGGCTTCGGCTCGGTCCAGCCGCAGGAGGCGCTTGCCGGCAAGCCGCACGCGCTGTTCCTCGATCTGCCGTCGCGCTCCGGCGCGGCGCCGCAGGACCAGTTCCGCGTCGCAGTCTGGCAAAAGCCATGGCGGAGCCAGATCGTCCTGGCGTCGCCGGAGGATACGGGCTTCGGCTTCCGGACAGCGGTCGACAAGCCCGCCGATCTCGGGGTGCTGGTCGAGCCGCTGCCCGCCGGCTTCGAGGGGCGGATCGACCGCAGGGCGGCGATCACGGTCACGCTTTTCGATGCCGAAGCGGCGAGCGTCAGCCGGCTCCAGCTTCTGAACGGCGCCAATGCCGCCGCCATCCGCTCGGCGATCGGCGTGTGGGAAATCGTGCAGTTCCAGAGCGCCGAGGAGATCGAACCCGGCGTGTGGCGGCTCCGCGACCTGCTGCGCGGCCAGATCGGCACGTCCGACGCGGACTTTGTCATGCTCGACGATGCGGTGCAGCCGGCGGGCCTGCGCACCAGCGAGGCGGGGCTGCTGCTCAACTGGCGCGTCGGTCCTTCCGAGACGGATATTTCCGGCGAAAACTTTTCCGCCCATGCCGAGATCGGCGGCCTGCGCGCGCGGCTGCCGCTGTCGCCGGTTCATCTACGCTGCCGGGTGAATGCCGGCGGCGCGGAGTTTTCGTGGATCCGGCGCGGCAGGATCGACGCCGACGACTGGGGGCAAAACGAAATCCCACTCGGCGAAGAGCGGGAGGAATATCAAATTGAGATCGCCGCGGCCGGCGGGGCGGTCGTCCGGACCGCTTTGTCGCCGCAACAGAACTGGCAATATGCCTCGACCGACATCGCCGCCGATTTCGGCGGCTTGCCGGCGGAGATCGACGTCACCGTCAGGCAGTTCAGCGCCGCCGCAGGCTATGGCTTGCCGGCCACGCGCCGCTTCACTCTTTCATAGACAGACGTTTGCAATTCGCCTCAACCACGGGAGCATTTTATGACCGCAAGCAAACCCTGGTACCTGTCGCGCACGATCTGGGCGTCGCTGGTGACCATCCTGACCGCCGCGATGGGGCTGATGGGCATGTCCGGAGTCGGCATCGACGATGCGGCGCTGACCGACGCCGTGCTGCAGGCAGTGACCGCGCTGGCGGGTGTGATCGCGCTTTTTGGCCGGCTGTCGGCGACGGACAGGATCGGGTGAGGGTGGCAAGCAGAGATCGGATCGGCCTCGCCCCTGCTTGACCGCCCCATCCCGCGCTGTTTGACTGTTCATTCCATGTTCAGCAGCCTTGGGTTAGAACCGGCGCCATGAAAACGCTACGTTCCATCAGCCGGTTCACAATGCTCGCGCTTTGCGCGGCGGTAGTCGCCACGCAAGCTCCGGCCGCGCCTCTGGTGCTCCAGGAGCAGGCGGAGCCGATGATCGTGGCGCAAGCCGATTGTTACGCTATCGGCCAGCAGATCGCCGCGCAGAGCGGCGGCACGCTGGCGCGGGCGAGTTCGTCGAGCCAGGGCGGCCGGCCGGTCTGCGTCATCGTGGTGCTCGTGCCGGGCAAGGAAGGCCAGCGCCCGCGGCGGCGGGAAATCGTCGTCCCGGCGGGCTGACCAGTCTAGCTTTGATATTCAGGCGATGCCGGTCTGCAAATGGGGTCTTCTGTGCTTCCGGTACTCACGCATCTCTATGTACGCTCCGTTCCGGTTCTCGGAAGTCGCCATTTTGGTCGCTGCGCGCCCTCTTCGATTCCGCCTCGGCCTGACCTGATCTCAACCCATACTGGCGCGGCCTGCTGTTTCCCCGATGCGAAAAGCCCCCTATACCTGACGCTTCTTCAGCCAACGGGCACGTGATTCCATGCGGATACTCGTCGTCGAGGATGACAAGGACCTGAACCGGCAGCTCACCGAGGCGCTGGCGGATGCCGGCTATGTGGTCGACAAGGCCTTTGACGGCGAGGAGGGGCACTTCCTCGGCGACACCGAACCCTACGACGCGGTGGTGCTCGACATCGGCCTGCCGCAGATGGACGGCATCAGCGTGGTCGAGCGCTGGCGTCGCGCTGGCCGCAAGATGCCGGTGCTGATCCTGACGGCGCGCGACCGCTGGAGCGACAAGGTTTCCGGCATCGACGCCGGCGCCGACGACTATGTGACCAAGCCGTTCCATATCGAGGAAGTGCTGGCGAGGGTGAGGGCGCTGATCCGCCGCGCCGCCGGCCATGCTTCGTCGGAACTGTCCTGCGGGCCGCTGCGGCTCGACACCAAGGCGTCCAAGGCCGACGTCAACGGCGTGCCGCTAAAACTCACCTCGCATGAATTCCGGCTGCTCGCCTATCTGATGCATCACATGGGCGAGGTGGTGTCGCGCACCGAACTGGTCGAGCATCTCTACGACCAGGATTTCGACCGCGATTCCAACACGATCGAGGTTTTCGTCGGCCGCCTGCGCCGCAAGATGGGCATCGACATGATCGAGACGGTGCGCGGCATGGGCTACCGCATGCGCGAGCCGGAGGCGTGACGGACGAGACATTCCAGCAACAACCCCGACGGCGAGCTTCGCCGATGAGTTTCGGCCCACGCTCGCTGACCTTCCGCGTCATCGCATTTTCCACGGTATGGGCGATCGTGGCGCTGGTCGTCATCTACACGGTCATCGCCGCACTCTATCGCCAGACCAGCGAACGCGGCTTCGACAGCCTGCTTTCAGCGCATCTGTTCAACCTGATCGGCTCGGTCGGCGTTTCGGCGGCGGGCGAACTGACCGGTGGTCCCAATCTCGGCGATCTGCGCTTTTCGCGGCCGAATTCGGGCTGGTACTGGGCCGTGGAACCGGTGTCGCGCGGCCTGACGGGCGAATTGCGCTCGCCGTCGATGACCAGGGCCATTCCTTCGCCGAGCGCGGAGCAGGCGCCCTTCAACGCCGATTTCCAGCGAAATTATGCGACCGACGGCATCGAGGGCGAGGAACTGGAGGTTCTCGAAAGCGAGTTCGTGCTCGATCAGCAGAACCGCGTCGGCCGTTTCAGGGTGATGGGCAACCGCAGCGAACTCGAGGAGGAGATCGCCCTCTTCGAGTGGCGCCTTTTCACCTATCTGTCGCTGTTCGGCGCCGGCATGATCGCCATCAACGCGGCCGCCATCCTGCTGGGGCTGCGGCCGCTGAGCCGGGTCCGCACCTCGCTGGCCCTGGTGCGGCAGGGAACGGCGCAGCGGCTGGACGGCCGCTTTCCCGCCGAGATCGAACCGCTGGCCAATGAGACCAACGCACTGATCGAGAACAACCGCCGCATCGTCGAGCGCTCGCGCACGCAGGTCGGCAATCTCGCCCATTCGCTTAAAACGCCGCTGGCCGTGCTGTTGAACGAAGGCCGGGCGCTGGGCGGCGATAAGGGCAGGCTGATCGCCGACCAGGCGGCGTCGATGCAGAGCCAGGTGGAGCACTATCTGCAGCGCGCCCGCGTCGCCGCCCAGCGCGACAGCGTCGTCTATCGCACGCCGGTGGCGCCCTTGCTCAAGCGCATGGCGCGGGTGATGGAGAAGCTCAACCCCAGGACGAAGCTCTCGCTGCGCCTGCCGGCGATGGATCTGGTTTTTGCCGGCGAGCGCGAGGATCTCGAGGAAATCGTCGGCAATCTGCTGGAGAACGCGATGAAATGGGCGCGCGGCGCGGTGACCATATCGGCCGAGCCGCTGAAGGGCGGCGCCGCCAGCATGTTCGCCATCGCGATCGAGGATGACGGGCCCGGCATTCCGGAGGAGAAGGCGCGCGAGGCGCTGAAGCGCGGCAGGCGGCTGGATGAAACCAAGCCGGGCAGCGGGCTGGGGCTGGCCATCGTCGCCGACCTGGTCAACGAATATGGCGGCCGGCTGCTGCTGGAGCGGTCGGCCATGGGCGGGCTGAAGGCGATCGTGCAGCTTCGCAGCGTCCAGTAGAGATTTTGCATATGATTCCGGCCCCATCGCCGGCCAAATTTCGGCCAAACATCGACACTATCGCAACGCCACTTCCTTGCGGTTGCGGCATATTTCTCTATTGGTGATTTGCATGAAAATTCGCGCGGCGTTCGTTGCCGGCTCGCTGGCCATATCCGGCTGTACGACGACGGGCCTGGGCACCGCGGGTGTGGGCTCGGCTGCGAGCGGGCTGGCTAACAAAATCACTGGCGGCGACGATGGCGGCAGCGGCAAGGTGGCCGCAACGATTATCGCCGCAATGAATGGCGGACTTGTCGGCGGTCAGATCGGTGCGGGGATGGATGAACGCGACCGGCGCATCGCGCTCGAAGCCGAGTATCGCGCCCTCGAATACACGCAGAGCGGCCAGCCCGCGACCTGGAAAAGCGACCGGTCGGGCCGGCATGGCACCGTGGTTGCGGCGCAGCCCTACCGCGTCGGCTCGCAGGACTGCCGCCAGTACAGCCATACGGTGTTCTTCTCCGGCCAATCGCGCAATGCGCGCGGCACTGCTTGCCGTAACCCGGACGGGAGCTGGACGCCGCTGACGTGAGATTCAGGTGAG
>NZ_JAAKZF010000340.1 GCF_011045125.1 Allomesorhizobium camelthorni
GCGATGGTTCGTTCGAAGTCCTTGGCCAGTCTGCGGCATCTGCCGAGCCAAGCGAATGTTCTCTCCACCACCCATCTGCGGGGTAGCACCTCGAAGCCCTTGATGGCGTCCGTGCGCTTGATGATTTCGAGCGTGAACTTGCCGACCTTCTGCAATGCCCCTTTCAGCTTCGGTCCGGCATAGCCGCCATCGGCGAAGACATGGCGCAGCCACGGCCAGCGTTTGAGGATCGATTTCAGGACGGCCGGCGCGCCGTCCCGGTCCTGGATATCGGCGGCATGGATGACGAGGCTCACCAGCAGGCCGAGTGTATCGACAACGATATGGCGCTTGCGGCCCATCACCTTCTTGCCGGCGTCAAACCCACGAATTCCGCCGCTTTCCGTGGTCTTGACCGACTGGCTGTCGATGACGCCTGCAGTGGGACTGGCCTCTCTGCCCTCCCGTTCACGCGCCGCCATCACCAGCTCATTGCTGATTGCGCGCAGCAGGCCCTCGTCGCGCCAGCGGTAGAAATATTTCTGCACCGTGGA
>NZ_JAAKZF010000341.1 GCF_011045125.1 Allomesorhizobium camelthorni
TTGACGAGCCGTGTCGAGCAAGGGCACGGCGAGGATGCCGGTCACTACAGGCTGACGCTTCGCGCCGGCGCGGTTGCATGGAGGATGATCGTCAACGATCACAACGATGTCGTCGAGGAGCGAGTCATCCGCGCCACGCGCCATAGCCGCGGCGGCGCTTGATCCGCACCAGTGTCGATCAGCACCGCAGCAAACCCACCCGCCATTTCAATGGCTTATAGTGCCGATCGGCGCTGAAACCCCACGCCGATTCACAGTGACCCCTCCGTTGGTCAGGAAAAAGCGGAATAAATCAAACGGTTCACACACATTGGGGTAGGGGTTATGGTTTGGTGCCGGTTCACACCCGGGTGCGGATTCTGGTGAACCCGCCGGTTTATATCTGTGTTGAATATCTAGAAAGCGACCTCCCGAAGAACGGCATGAGCCTCTGCGATGAACTACGACCCGCCCCCGTCCCGTCTTACTGATGATATCAGGGTGGCGCTGGAGAGTTTTTTCTTTGGCCTCAAGTTCCAGAGTCGCCCCG
>NZ_JAAKZF010000342.1 GCF_011045125.1 Allomesorhizobium camelthorni
ATGACGAGCCGTGTCGAGCAAGGGCACGGCGAGGATGCCGGTCACTACAGGCTGACGCTTCGCGCCGGCGCGGTTGAATGGAGGATGATCGTCAACGATGACAACGATGTCGTCGAGGAGCGAGTCATCCGCGCCACGCGCCATAGCCGCGGCGGCGCTTGATCCGCACCAGTGTCGATCAGCACCGAAGCAACCCCACCCGCCATTTCAACGGCTTATAGTGCCGATCGGCGCCGAAACCCCACGCCGATTCACATTGAACCCTCTGTTGGTCAGGAAAAGCGGAATAAATCAAACGGTTCACACACATTGGGGTAGGGGTTATGGTTTGGCGCCGGTTCACACCCGGGTGCGGATTCTGGTGAACCCGCTGGTTTATATCTGCGTTGAATGTCTAGAAAGCGACCCTCCCGAAGAACGGCATGAGCCTGTGCGATGAACTACGACCCGCCCCCATCCCGTCTTCCTGATGATATCAGGGTGGCGCTGGAGAGTTTTTTCTTTGGCCTCAAGTTCCAGAGTCGCCCCA
>NZ_JAAKZF010000343.1 GCF_011045125.1 Allomesorhizobium camelthorni
TACCCGACGCCATTCTGCGAAAGATAATGTGCACAATTATGCGTGCGCTGCTAGCGCCGAGTAGGCTGCGATACTCGCACAATATTTAACGGGTCCGAATGGCATGGCGTGCGGGTAATAGCGACTAGCGACGCACTGTTCTCGCCGGTGGCCTGATCAACGGACGTTGTGAAACGCTATGGTTGTCCGCAATCACCGGTGGTGCGGAATACTGTCACCCCGGATCTAAGCAAGCTTTGAACGTGCCGCGATGCCTCTCGATGAGCGTAAGACAATTACCGAAAAGGCGTCCTGGAGCTGAGACGAGGTCGCTCACCCCCATCTCGGAAATTTCAGGAACGAGGTCGCCCAAAGGGGAGGCGAGGACATTGCTGTGTTCCATCCGCCCGAGCAGTTGAGCGACATACGCGGGTATCAAGCCGAATAGGATGAGGCCGTGGGCCTGCCGGACGAAAGTGGCCTCCTCGAAGTGTCGTCCGGCATCCAACCGCTCGAAGTCTTCAAGCTTTGTATCGCGTA
>NZ_JAAKZF010000344.1 GCF_011045125.1 Allomesorhizobium camelthorni
GGGAGCGCCTGCGTCTTGCCCGTCACGAGATCGCGGTAGTAGCAGCCGGGATGGAAGCGCAGGGCGCGCTCACGCGCGGTCAGGAGGATGCCGCGTCCGGAAAGATAGCGTTCAGCCAGCGTGCCGGCGATCGGCCGCGACATGGCGAACAGGCGGCGCGCGGCGTCAGGGGAGCCGCGTGCCGCGGCAGGCTGGCGCTCCGCGCCGGGGTTTTGCGGCTGCGGTCGCGGCATGGCAAGGAAGCGACGGGCTTCATCCGCGACATCGCGGAACTCGACGAGATCGCAGCTTTCGCGGATCACATCAAGCAGATCTCCGAATTCGGACGTCGCCTCATCGACCCACTTGCCTGCCGGACCTTTGGCATTGGCCTTGAGGCGCACATGCATGGAGCGGCCGCGCGTGTTGCGCACGTCACCGACGATCCAGTGGTTGCCGGAGCGATGGCCATTGGAGAGATATTCGCGGCACACCGCCTCGGCATGGTCGCCGAGACGGCGTGCCAGCTCGGAGGCCG
>NZ_JAAKZF010000345.1 GCF_011045125.1 Allomesorhizobium camelthorni
CGGAATTTGGTGTTGGTGAATTGGTTCTGTGTGGCGTGAACACTCACGCCTGTATTCGAATGGCCGCGATAGACGCCCATCAACGGGACTTCCGCGTCGTCTTGGCAGAGGAATGCATCGGCTCCTACCACGAAGAGCACGCGCGCGTTTCGCTGGATTACATGAATGGAAAAATTGCCACGGTGGCGACTGTTTCCAAGATCATCGAGGCTCTCAGTCCGATTAGGCTGTGATAGACTCTCGCGAACCAAACTTCCGAAAAGGGATGGAGAGCGGAGATCGCACTTATCTCGTGCCGCAAGGGACAAGCTACCGTCCGTAGGGCGGTGTTTCGAATATCCTTCGGATGACCTTGTCCGCATCCGCATCAAAGCAGCGGCCATGACTGAGCACGATTCGCTGCGGCTGCCATGAGTGGATCCTTTCGATTGCAGCCTTTGCCTTCCGTCGCTGCACGAGTAGCGGCAGCCTCATACCGAAGAATATTTGACCTCTAGGATGATACATCCCAGTGA
>NZ_JAAKZF010000346.1 GCF_011045125.1 Allomesorhizobium camelthorni
ATCCAGACGGCCTGGCTGTGGCGGCGCCATCAACCGCGATCGGCGCTCACCTTGTGGTTCGAGAACCGGGTCAAACACAACGGCGGCCGTCTGAAGAAGGCGACGATTGTTGCGCTCGCCCGCAAGCTGCTCGTCGCGCTGTGGAAATACGTCAGCGCCGGCGTCGTCATCGAGGGCGCGGTCATGAAGACCGCCTGATGCGTTAGCCGAACTGAATTCTGCAAATCTTCCAGGACCCGATCCTGGTGGATCCAGGTGGGACGAACCGAGAATATGCATGGCCCCTGAAATGGCCGTAACCCAGAATGGTCTCGTCCTCCTGAGCCCTTGTCCGCCGCAAGCGGGATGTTGGTGCCGCTGTCCCAAACAGCGACCGTATATAAGTTGGATCTGGCTTGGCAACGAGCCGCGTCTTGCAATCGGGCTCAGACCGTGGATGCCGCAACAACCAACGGAAAGCAAAAATGTCACCCTGACGACAGTTCCGTATTGACGCTCCTCATATAAG
>NZ_JAAKZF010000035.1 GCF_011045125.1 Allomesorhizobium camelthorni
CCTGTTTGCCGCGGGCCTTTTCCAAACGGTCAAGATTCCGCGTGAAATTTGTTTTTCGCCGTGCAAGAGTGGCTGCCGAGCGGGGGCGGAGGCCTGCGCCATATGCCGCGAAGCGCCCGGGGAACGAGCTTGACGCGGCATCCAACGAAAAACAACCTACAGGGTGTGGATCACATGAAGCGTATTGTTCTGGGCCTTCTGGCTGCAACAGCAATGTCCTTCCCGGCATTCGCCGCGGACATCAAGCCCGCGATCATCTACGATCTCGGCGGCAAGTTCGACAAATCCTTCAACGAATCGGCCTATAACGGCGCCGAGAAGTTCAAGACCGAAACCGGCATCGAATACCGCGACTTCGAAATCCAGAATGACGCCCAGCGCGAACAGGCGCTGCGCAAGTTTGCCGAGGACGGCAACAACCCGATCGTCATGGCCGGCTTCTCCTGGGCCGCGGCGCTGGAAAAAGTCTCGGGCGATTTCCCGGATACCAAATTCGCCATCATCGACATGGTCGTCGACAAGCCGAACATCCGCTCGGTCGTCTACAAGGAGCAGGAAGGCTCCTATGTCGTCGGCGTCATGGCGGCAATGGCCTCCGAGACCAAGAAAGTCGGCTTCGTCGGCGGCATGGACATTCCGCTGATCCGCCGCTTCGGCTGCGGCTATGTCGGCGGCGCCAAGGCTGCCGGCGCGACCGACGTCATCCAGAACATGACCGGCGACACGCCGGCCGCCTGGAACGACCCGACCAAGGGCGGCGAGATCGCCAAGTCGCAGATCGACCAGGGCGCTGACGTGGTCTACGCAGCAGCCGGCGGAACCGGCGTCGGCGTGCTTCAGGCGGCGGCTGACGCGGGCAAGCTCGGCATCGGCGTCGACAGCAACCAGAACGGCCTGCAGCCGGGCAAGATCCTGACCTCCATGGTCAAGCGGGTCGATGTCGCGGTCTACAACGCCTTCATGGACGCCAAGAACGACAGCTTCACCGCCGGCATCAACGATCTCGGCCTCAAGGAAGGCGGCGTCGACTACGCCATGGACGAGAACAACAAGGACCTCGTGACCGAGGAGATGAAAGCGGCGGCCGAAAAGGCCAAGGCCGACATCATCGCCGGAACCGTCAAGGTCCACGACTATATGTCGGACAATTCCTGCCCGTATTGATCCCTGATCTTAGGAAATGAAAGCCGCCGGCCTCGCGCCGGCGGCTTTTTTGTGGGCGGCGCGATCGGGCGGCGTCATCCGGAAACATTGATGCCGGAGAAATGCGGAGCCGGCGGCCGCCATCGCCATCGGCCTTGTCTGCCAGGCCGGCGGCATCGGCACGGTATTCGGCCCGCCGCTTGCCGGCCAGGTTATCGAGAGCTATGGCTGGCCGGGCTTCGGCTGGTTTTTGGCGCTGTCCTCGGCGGCCGGGATCGTGAGCCTCGTTCCGCTGCTGATCGGACGAACCAAGAGGCCGTTCGTCGTCCGGTGATTCCGGCGCAAAGGCAGGAGAGCGACAATGGCCAAGGTGACCGGCATAGGCGGCTTTTTCTTCCGGGCGCGCGATCCGAAGGCGCTCGCCGCCTGGTACGAGACGCATCTCGGCATAGACGACATCGCGAAAACCGTATGGCGGCAGCAGGAGGGGCCGACCGTGTTCACGCCGTTTGCGGAAAACACCGACTACTTCGGCAGAGCCGGGCAGCAATGGCTGATCAATTTCCGCGTCGACGATCTCGATGCGATGATGGCCGATCTCAAGGCGGCGGGCATCGCGGTGGAGACCCGCGCGGAGTGGGATTCGGAAGCCGGGCGCTTCTGCCGCATCCATGACCCGGAAGGCAATCCTGTCGAATTGTGGGAGCCCTCGGCCGACAATCCCGGCTAGGCGGCGCTTTGGTATTGCTGGCGAACGCCTAGCTGCGCGTTGTTGGCCCGCGCTTGTTTAAATCGTGCGCGGGCCGCGCTTGTGCTCGGCTTCAGGGTGTAGCAGGCGCCAGTTCTCCGAACTACCGTCCCCTGAATTTCCCAGGATCAACGATCGTTGTCACTGAAACCTGACCTGCCGGGGACACCGTCGCCCCCACCATTCCCGCGGCCGTTATTACCTTGCGGACCCTTGCCGTTACCGCCGCCATCGCCATCGCCATCGCCGCCGCCATCGCCATCGCCATCGCCGTCGCCATCGCCATCGCCGTCGCCATCGCCATCGCCGTCGCCGTCGCCATCGCCATCGCCATCGCCGTCGCCATCGCCGTCGCCGTCGCCATCGCCATCGCCGTCGCCATCGCCATCGCCGTCACCATCGCCGTCACCATCACCATCACCGTCGCCAGTGCCGTCGGAACTGGCTTGGGCAACATCGATAGCGAAGGGTGCTGCGAATGAAGCCAGCAGCGCTACTGCAGTCGAAAGGGTAAGGATACGTATCAACTTACTCATGGTTTCCTCCCGCGTTACCTGGACGAACCTGTCGCGGGCAAGCAAACGCTGCGCCTTCTCCGAATGGCCTCGCCGCATAATCCTTTTTGGTATTGCAACCCACAGGCCCTCGAGCCGCTGCTTTGATTAGCGCGGTGCGGTGTTGAGGGGCTTTTGGGAGCAAGCCGATCTGGAGGCCATTCAAGGCCCGGCTCGTTCGGCGGATTCGGGAGTCCCAGAAGCGCTGGACGCTCCAGCAACATAGCCGAGCGCGAAGGCCGCGATCAGGCATGCGGCCATGAGTGCTGCGCGCCAGCCCGGGATGGAATGCAGGCCGACGCGGCGGATGGCAGCTTGGCCGGCGATTTGCTGCGCCGCCGTCAAGGCCACGGCGGGCGCCACGCCGTGCATTTGCGGCATTTCGGCGATACGCTCCGAGATCGCGCGCCATCTGCTGTCCGGCGCTGGGCCGGCATCCAGCACATGCATCCGTTCGGCCAGTCGCAACACGGCTTCGCGAAATACGCCGTCGCGCTCAAGATCGCGTTCGGCGCGCTCGCGCTCCTCGTCATCCATCAAGCCGAGCACGTAATGGCCGGCCCGCGCCAGGCGATCGCCTTCGTCGATCATGGCTGCCCTCCGCCGGCGATCATGCGGCTCGCGAGCCCGCCCGTAAAGGGGGCTTTCCTTCGGGCAAGAATCGGGTTCGATCTTTACCAGTGCGGCGGCCTGGTCGCCGGCGCCTCGGGCGCGGCCTGCTCCTCAAGCGCCAGAAAGCGCGTCGCCAGCGCTTCCAGCGTCTTCTGCAGGCGCTCGATCTCCTTCCACTGATCGACGATCTGGGCCGAAAGCTCGTCTATCGTCTTTTCCTGTTCAGCGGCGCGGATTTCAAGCGTCGTCAGCCGGTCACCGGGCGTCGTCATCGGAACACCTCATTCTGCTAAAGCGTCGCGGCGAAGCGCGCAAATCGCTGGATAGCTGATTGATATAGCGTTCCGCCGGCCTTGGGAAATTGACAAGCGCACCGGGATTTGTCGAGAGTGGTCCAATCCGCGTGGCGATTGGCACAGCAAATCCGGCATGCTAGTTTTTGACCAAGCGATAAAAACAACAAGAGGTGGGACGTCGCATGGCGGAGGCCGCAATCGAGCTTGTCGGCATCAATAAGAGCTTCGGCGCGGTCCGGGCCAACCGGGACATCAATCTCGAAATCCAGCGCGGCACCATTCACGGCATCGTCGGCGAGAACGGCGCCGGCAAGTCGACGCTGATGTCGATCCTCTACGGCTTCTACCAGGCCGACAGCGGCGAGATTCGCGTCGGCGGCAAGCCGGCGGTGATCAAGACGCCGAACGACGCGATTGCCGCCGGCATAGGCATGGTCCACCAGCATTTCATGCTGGTCGAGAATTTTTCGGTCATCGAAAACATCATTCTGGGGGCCGAGGGCGAAGCGCTGCTGAAAACCAGCATTTCCAAGGCGCGATCCGAACTGGTGCGACTGGAAAAGGAATACGGCCTCGAGGTCGATCCGGATGCGCTGATCGAGGAATTGCCGGTTGGCCTGCAGCAGCGCGTCGAAATCCTCAAGGCTCTCTACCGCAGCGCCGATATTCTCATCCTCGACGAGCCGACCGGCGTCTTGACTCCGCCGGAGGCCGATCACCTGTTCCGCATCCTTCAGAAGCTGAAGGACGAGGGCAAGACGATCGTGCTCATCACCCATAAGCTGCGCGAGATCATGGCGATCACCGACAACGTTTCGGTCATGCGGCAGGGCGCGATGGTCGCGACCCGCCAGACCGCGAGGACGACCGTCGAGGAACTCGCCGAACTGATGGTCGGGCGGCGCGTTCTGCTCAGGGTCGACAAGGGCGAGGCGAAGCCGGGCGCAGTCAAGCTTCAGGTGAAGAACCTGACGGTCAAGGATTCGCGCGGCGTCACCATGGTCGACGACGTCTCGTTCGACGTGCGCGGCGGCGAGATCGTCGGCATTGCCGGCGTCGCCGGCAATGGCCAGTCGGAGCTCATCGAGGCGATTTCAGGCATTCGCCGAGCCGTTTCGGGCCGCGTCGAACTGGACGGCAAGCCGATCGACGTGACCGGCTTTGCCGATCCCGGCGAATTGCGCGACCGCGGCCTTGCCCACGTGCCGGAGGACCGCCACCATGTCGGACTGGTGCTGGCCTTCGAGGAGAACGAGAATTCGATCCTCGGTTATCACGACAAGCCGCAATATCTGAACGGCCCGTTCCTGAACATCGAGGCGATCCAGAAGGACGCCGAGGAGAAGATCGCGAAATACGACATCCGGCCCGGCAATCCGCGGCTGAAGACCGCCAATTTCTCCGGCGGCAACCAGCAGAAGATCGTGCTGGCGCGGGAAATGGAACAAGACCCCGGCGTGCTGATCGTCGGCCAGCCGACGCGCGGCGTCGACGTCGGCGCCATCGAATTCATCCACAAGCGCCTCATCGCCATGCGCGACCACGGCAAGGCAGTGCTGTTGATCTCGGTCGAACTCGACGAGATACGCTCGCTGTCGGACCGCATCCTGGTGATGTTTGCCGGCCGGGTCGTCGGCGAGCGCGGCGCGGACGCGACGGAAGGCGAGCTTGGCCTGCTGATGGCCGGCGTTGAGCGCCAGGAGGCCGCGGAATGACGACGCCGGCGCTTCTCGTCATCGACGTGCAGAACGCGATCGACGACCCGAAATGGGGCCGGCGAGGCCAGCCCGAAATGGAGGAGACTATCGGCGAGTTGCTGGCGGCATGGCGCGAGCGGCGCTTGCCGATCGTCCATATCCGTCACGATTCAACCGACGCCGCCTCGCCCTACCGGCCGGGCACGCGCGGCAACGAGTTCAAGCCGGAGGTCGCGCCTCAGCCGGGCGAGCCGGTCGTCGACAAGCGCACCAACAGCGCCTTCATCGGCACCGACCTGATGGAGCTGCTCGACGAGTTGCAGGTCAGTCAATTGGTCCTCACCGGCGTGCTCCTCGAAAATTCGGTCGAGGCGACCGCCCGCATGGCCGGCAATCTTGGCTTCGAGGTGGTCATCCCTGAAGACGCGGTGGCGAGCATTGACCGCACCGACCGGCGCGGCAGGCATTGGCCGGCCGAGGATGTGCACGCGCTGACGCTGGCCATCCTCGATAAGGAGTACGCAAAAATTTCCGACGCAAGAACGGTCATCGAGGCCCTGCCATGAGCGTGCCTTACGCAAAACTCCCGGGCTGGGCCGATTACGGGCTGATCCCGGTCATCAATCTGCTGGTCGCCTTCCTCGTCGCCGGCATCGTCGTGTTGCTCGTCGGCGAAAATCCGCTGAGCGCCGCCGTCATCCTGATCGACGGCGCATTCGGCAGCGGCCAGAACATCGCCTACACGCTCTACTACGCCACCAATTTCATCTTCACCGGCCTGGCCGTCGCCGTGGCATTCCACGCCGGCCTGTTCAACATTGGCGGCGAGGGACAGGCCTATATTGCCGGCCTCGGCGTAGCGCTGGTCTGCCTCACCTTCGATGCGGTCCTGCCCTGGTGGCTGACATTTCCGCTGGCCATCATTGCTGCTGCGGCGGTCGGCGCGCTGTGGGCGCTCATCCCGGCCTATCTGCAGGCCAAGCGCGGCTCCCACATCGTCATCACCACCATCATGTTCAATTTCATCGCAGCCAGCGCGATGGTTTACCTGCTGGTCGACGTGTTGAAGCCCGCTGGATCGATGGCGCCGCAGACGCGCGACTTCTTCGACGGCGCGCAACTGCCGAAAATGGGCTGGCTGCTTGAATCACTCGGCCTGGCCGTGCGTTCCGCGCCGCTTAATATCTCCTTCCTGCTGGCGCTGCTGATGGCGTTCGCCGTCTGGGTGCTGATCTGGCGCACCAAGCTCGGCTACGAGATGCGCACTTTCGGCTTCAGCCCCAAGGCGGCGCGCTATGCCGGCATTTCGGAGAGCCGCATCATCATAATCGCCATGATGATCTCCGGCGGCCTGGCCGGCATGATGGCGCTCAACCCGATCATGGGCGACCAGCATCGCGTCGCGCTGGATTTCGTCGCGGGCGCCGGCTTCGTCGGCATTGCTGTGGCGCTGATGGGGCGCTCCCACCCGGCCGGCATCGTGCCGGCGGCGATACTGTTCGGCGTGCTCTATCAGGGTGGCGCCGAACTCGCCTTCGAGATGCCCAACATCTCGCGCGACATGATCGTCATCATCCAGGGTCTCGTCATCCTGTTTGCCGGCGCGTTGGAGCACATGTTCCGCGCGCCCATCCAGGCGGTATTCGCCTCGTTCAGCCCGCGATCGGTCGGGGTCGCGGCACCGAAGGGGGAGGGCGCCTGAGATGGCATTCGTCGACGTGATGCTGCAGATTTTCGACGCGACCATTCGCGTCTCCGTGCCGCTGCTGCTCGCCTGCCTGGCCGGGCTCTATTCGGAGCGGGCCGGCGTCTTCGACATCGGGCTCGAGGGCAAGATGCTGGCCGGCGCCTTTGCCAGCGCCTCGGCGGCCGCGGTTACAGGCTCGGCCTGGCTCGGCCTGGGAGCCGCCGTTGTCACCGCCGTGTTCTTCGCGCTGGTGCACGGCTTCGCTTCGATCACCCATCGCGGCAACCAAATCGTCTCCGGCGTCGCCATCAATTTCATCGCCGCCGGATCGACCATCATCCTCGGCCAGGCATGGTTCCGGCAGGGCGGGCGCACGCCGTCGCTTTCCGGGGACGCGCGCTTCGGGGCGATCACGCTGCCGGGGGCCGACGCGGTGCGCGGCGTGCCGGTGCTCGGGCCGGTCTATTCCGAGCTGATCTCGGGCCATTCGCTGCTGGTCTATGTCGCCTTCCTGATGGTGCCGTTCACCTGGTGGGTGCTGTTCCGCACCCGCTTCGGCCTTAGGCTGCGCGCTGTCGGCGAAAACCCGGCGGCGGTCGATACGGCTGGCATTTCGGTGACCTGGCTGCGCTACCGAGCGGTCATCTTCACAGGCGTTCTTACGGGCATGGCCGGCGCGTACCTGTCGATCGCTCAGAATGCCGGCTTCGTGAAAGACATGACCGCCGGCAAGGGTTTCATTGCGCTGGCAGCGCTCATCTTCGCCAAATGGAAGCCTGTGCCGGCGATGTTCGCCTGCCTGTTGTTCGGCTTTCTCGAAGCGGCCTCGATCCGCTTTCAAGGCCTGCCCTGGCCGGTGATCGGCAAGGTGCCGGTGCAGCTTATCAACGCGCTGCCTTTCATCCTGACAGTCATTCTGCTCGCCGGCTTCATCGGCAAGGCGATTCCGCCGCGCGCCGGCGGCGTGCCTTATGTGAAGGAGCGATAATGTCGCTTCATCGCTCGCTCTTCGCCCCCTCCACCATGCTTCGCATGGTCCCCCTCCCCCGCTTCGCAGGGGAGGAACCGGCGTCGCCGCTGATCCTCCCCCGTTTACGGGGGAGGGGGACCGCCGAAGGCGGTGGAGGGGGCATCTTGTGGAATGACTTACCGAGCGTTACTTGCCATGCCTCATGATCTCTTCCTGGCGGCGAAGGCCGCCATGGCCAATGCCTATGCGCCCTATTCGAAATTCCCGGTTGGCGCGGCGATCCGCACCACCGATGGGAGAGTTTTCTCAGGCTGCAACATCGAGGTGGCCTCCTATCCGGAGGGTTGGTGCGCCGAGACGACGGCGCTTGGCCATTACATCATGGGCGGCGGCGGCGAGATTGCCGAGATCGCAGTGGTAGCCGAGCGCATGGCGAGGATCACGCCGTGCGGCGGCTGCCGCCAGCGGCTCGCCGAATTCGCGGGCGCGGATGCGAAACTCTATCTCTGCGACGACGCCGGCGTGGTCGAAACCGTGACCATGGGCGCGATGCTCCCCTATGGGTTCGAGGGTGGGATTTTGAAATGAACGAAGCGGTTGGCCGGCTTGTCGAAAGGCTGGATGGGCGGATGCCGTCGATTGCGCTGGTGCTTGGCTCCGGCCTTGGCGGGCTGGCCGGCGAGGTGGAGAACGCGGTCCGCATTCCCTATGCCGAGTTGCCCGGCTTTCCGGCGAGCGGCGTCACCGGCCATGCCGGCGAAGTCGTCGCCGGCAATTTAGCCGGAACGCCGGTGCTGATGCTCGCCGGCCGCGCGCATTACTACGAGCATGGCAATGCCGCCGCCATGCGCCCGGCGCTGGAGACGCTGGCGGGCATAGGCGTGACCAAGCTTATCCTCACCAACGCCGCCGGCTCCGTCGATCCCGACATGCCGCCGGGCTCGGTCATGCTGATCACCGACCACATCAATTTCGCGGGCTCCAACCCGCTGTTCGGCGAGCCGACCGACCGCCGCTTCGTCGGCCTTACCGAGGCGTACGATGCGGGCCTGCGTGCAGCCTTCGAAAAAGCGGCGCAGGCGACCGGCACGAAGCTCCACAAGGGCGTTTATATGTGGTTTTCCGGTCCTTCCTTCGAAACGCCGGCCGAGATCCGCATGGCCCGCGTGATGGGCGCGACGGCGGTAGGCATGTCGACCGTGCCGGAGGTCATCCTCGCCCGCTTCCTTGGCCTGCGCGTCGCGGCGGCATCCGTCATCACCAATCTCGCCGCCGGCATGACCGGCGCCGAGCTGTCGCATCAGGAGACCAAGGACATGGCGCCCATCGGTGGCGCGCGGTTGGCGACGGTGCTGAAGCATATGTTTGCGGAGGGGCTGGTGGATGGGTAGGGCTTTGAAAGAAGGTCAGGCCGCCGCACTCCTTCGCGCCCCCCTCTGTCCTGCCGGACATCTCCCCCACAAGGGGGGAGATCGGCTGTCATCTTCGGTTTCGCTACCCTCCAGGGTTTTAGATCGAGAGGTTGCGCAGAAGCTGCCAATCTCCCCCCTTGTGGGGGAGATGTCCGGCAACGTCGAGCGCCAATCTTCAGAGTTGTCGGACTGAGGGAGAAAAATGCTCCCCCAGGAAATCATCCGCCGCAAGCGTGACGACCAGCCGCTCTCCGCCGAGGAGATCGCCGGCTTCATTGCCGGCGTGACCTCCGGCGCGGTTTCCGAGGGCCAGGCGGCGGCGCTGGCGATGGCTATATTCTTCAACGGCATGAGCCGCGACGAGGCGGTCGCACTGACGCTCGCCATGCGCGATTCCGGCGAAGTGCTGGACTGGTCCGACCTGCCGGGCCCGGTCACCGACAAGCATTCGACCGGCGGCGTTGGCGACAATGTCTCGCTGATGTTGGCGCCGATCGTGGCGGCCTGCGGCGCCTATGTGCCGATGATTTCCGGCCGCGGCCTCGGCCACACCGGCGGCACGTTGGACAAAATGGATTCGATCCCCGGCTACAAGACCCAGCCGGACATAAAGCTGTTCCGCAAAACGGTGCTGTCGGCCGGCTGCGCCATCATCGGCCAAACCGCCGATCTCGCTCCCGCCGACAAGCGGCTCTACGCCATTCGTGACGTCACCGCGACGGTGGAATCCGTGCCGCTGATCACCGCGTCGATCCTGTCCAAAAAACTCGCCGCCGGCCTGCAGTCGCTGGTGCTTGATGTGAAGCTCGGCAACGGCGCCTTTATGGCGAAGTCGCGCGATGCGACCGCGCTCGCCACCAGCCTTGTCGAGGTGGCCAATGGCGCGGGGCTGAAAACCTCGGCGCTGATCACCGGCATGAACGAGCCGCTGGCGTCGGCCGCCGGCAATGCCGTCGAGGTCGAGAACGCTGTTGACTTCCTGACCGGCCGCTATCGCGACGGACGGCTGGAGGAAGTAACCCTGGCGCTCGCCGCCGAGATGCTGCAGGCCGCCGGCATTGCCGGATCCAACCGGGAAGGGATGGATCGCGCCGCCCGGGCGCTGCAGGGCGGCAAGGCGGCAGAGGTGTTTTCGCGCATGGTGGCCGAACTCGGCGGACCGGTGGATTTCGTCGAAAAGTGCCGGCGCTATCTGCCAAAGGCCAAGGTCGAACGCGCCGTCAGCGCTCAGAAGAGCGGCTACGTCGCAGGTGTGGCGACCCGCGAAATCGGCCTTGCCGTCGTCACGCTCGGCGGCGGCCGCACACGGCCGGAAGACAGTATCAATCATTCGGTCGGCATCACCCGGCTGCTCCCGGTCGGCGCCGAGGTGAAGGCCGGCGAGGCGCTTGCGCTGGTCCATGCGAGATCCGAGGCCGACGCGGAAGAGGCGGCGGCCGCGATCCAGTCGGCCTATACGCTCGGCGAAACAAAGCCGCCGATGCAGAAGGCGGTGGTCAGGCGCATCGGCGCACGAGTGTAGCCGGCCTCACTGCACCAGAAGCAGCGTCCCGTTCTCCACCTCGAATTTACCCAGCCGCTTGAGAAAGCTCATGCCGATCAGCGTGCCCGACAGCGCCTTGTCGTCAAGCACCGCGGCTTCGATGTTCTCGACATGGATGCGACCGATCTCGATGCGGTCTATCATCACGGCCGCCGCCCGGGTCTGGCCGTTGGCGGTGTTGACGGAATGCCGGAAATCGGAGCTTTTCAGGGAAAGCCCGATGCGCCGCGCCGTGGAGGCGTTGATCGCGACCGTGGTCGCGCCGGTATCGACCAGCGCCTCGACTCTGCGGCCGTTGAGCTTGAAGTCGGCCAGGAAATGCCCCCGCTCGTCGGCCGCGAGCCGCACCTTCCTTCCGGTAAGAGTTTCAGGCTGGGCGGGCGTCTTCGGTCGCACCGTATTGATCGCGGCAGGTGTGGCGTGTTCCTGGCTATCGCCTCTCGCGCGCGGCCGCAGCAAGGCATGAAACGCCTGCGGGTTGGCCTGATAGGCGATGGGGATCAGCACCGATATGCCGGCGCAGACGCCGAGGATGATGAGTTGCCGCAGCATGGTCGCGCCCTGGTTCGGGCACATTCTGCGCCGGAACCATGACCATGCCTTTAACGGGAAGCGTCAAGCTTTCCAGAACCGGGATTTACTGCTTGTCAGGAATGGTTAACTTGCCGGGAAGCGGGCCGCACGGCCAAGTGCACACCAGTCAGTTGCTGAAGGCTGCTGATGACGGAAAACAGGTTGTCAGCCCGGGGATTTCCCTTGGCGCTGAACATGCGCATCAGGCTCTTGGAGGGAGTTCCAACTTCTTCGGCCAGATCCTCGAAGCCGACAGTCGCATTGATGTAGTCGCGAAGCACCGCCTTTCCGGTCCCGACATCACCGGACAGCAGGAGATCGATGGCCTCGGTCAACAATGCTGAACGGAATGCGGAATCCGTCGCCGCCCGAGCCTTGATGGTATCCTTGAAGCTGCGAGTCAGGGGCATATTAGCGTTTTTTCCTTCGTTCCTTGTAAATTCGCCAGTTTTCCTTGGCGTCCTCAATGTCATTTTTGCTGACGCCGCTTGGTTCCTCCCCCGAGCAAGATCACCAGTTCATCGCCCTCTCTGCCGAAATAGATGCGGTATCCAGGGTCCGAAATCGATCCGGTATTCCAGCACGCCGTCTCCAACACCTTTGACATTGGAAAAATTGCCTCGCTCGACACGGACCAGAGCAACTGTGATCTTGACAGCGGCCGCTGCGTCGAGGTCCTCGAACCAGGACGCAAACGGGCTTCGATCGCGAAGGTCGACGTATTCGACGATCCTCATATCATATATGGTAACGTTTGTGCAACCAGCGCCCTTGCCTACTTCGTCCCGTAGAGCCGGTCGCCGGCGTCGCCCAGGCCCGGCACGATATAACCCTTTTCGTTGAGATGGCGGTCGATCGCGGCGGTATAGACCGGGACGTCCGGATGGGCCTTGGTGAAGCGCTCTATGCCTTCCGGGGCGGCCAGCAGGCAGAGATAGCGCAGATTGGTGGCGCCGCGGCCCTTCAGCTTCTCGATCGCCGCGATCGCCGAATTGGCGGTGGCCAGCATCGGATCGACGACGATCACCAGCCGGTCGGCAAGGTCGCTCGGCGCCTTGAAGAAATATTCGATCGCCTCCAGCGTCTCGTGGTCGCGGTAGAGGCCGATATGGGCGACGCGCGCCGCCGGCACCAAGTCGAGCAGGCCTTCGAGCAGCCCGTTGCCGGCGCGCAGCACCGAAGCGAAGACCAGCTTCTTGCCCTCGAGGATCGGCGCCTCCATCGTCTCGATCGGCGTCTCGATCGTTTTCGTGGTCAGTTCCAGGTCGCGGGTCACCTCGTATCCGAGCAGCAGCGAGATTTCGCGCAGCAGGCGGCGAAAGCTGGCGGTCGACGTTTCCTTGTCTCGCATGATGGTGAGCTTGTGCTGGACAAGCGGGTGGTCGACGACGGTAACGCCCATAGTGCTTACTCCTGAGTTCCGGCTGCCGTGCAATACTATAGGCTGCGCTGCCGGCAAGAAACGCCCCGTCCCGCCCCGACCACAGATTTGTCGATGGCGCTCAGCGCTGGCCGGTGTTCAGCCTCGAAAGAAGCTGCGCCTTGGTCTTCCTGTCCACGAAGGCCGCCTCGATCGCGGTGCGCGTCACCGCCGTGAGATCCTTGTCGCTCATGCCGAAATGCTCTGCCGCAATGTCGTATTCGTGTTTCAGCGTCGTCCAGAAATAGGGCGGGTCGTCGGAATTGATTGTGACCTTGCAGCCGGCGGCCCGCAAAGCGGGGAATGGATGCTCGGCATAGCTGTCGAATACTTTAAGCGCGATGTTCGAACCGGGACAGCATTCCAGCACCACGCCCTCGGCGGCGATGCGCTTGACCAGATCCGGATTTTCGATGGCGCGCACCCCATGGCCGATGCGCGACGGGCGGATGTGGTCGAGCGCGGCCTGCACGCTCTCCCAGCCGCCAAATTCGCCGGCATGGATGGTGATACCGAGCCCGGCTTCGCGGGCGATCTCGAAGGCGCGCACGTAATCTTCGATGTCGCCGTTCCGCTCGTCGCCGGCAACGCCGAAGCCGGTCACCAGGGGATGACCGCATCTGGCGGCGAAACGCGCCGCCGCTTCGATCGATTCGAGGCCGACATGCCGCACTCCGGTGACGATCATGCGGCCTTCAATGCCGGTCTTGGCCTTGGCCCGCGCCATCCCTTCGCCGAGCGCGTCGGTATAGGCTTTCGGCGACAGGCCGGCCTTGCTCGCATGGTCGGGCGAGGTGAAGATTTCCGAATAGATCGCGCCGTCGCGCGCCAGGCTGGTCAGGTAATGCTCGGAGAGCCGCGCATAGTCGTCTTCGGTGCGGAACAGGTCGGCGGCGAAGTCGTAAGCCTTCAGAAAGCTGGTGAAATCATGCCAGACGAAGGAGCCGTTCTGGATGTAGGGAGAGACGTCCTTGCCGTATTTCTGCGCCTGCCTGATCACGAGTTCGGGTGCTGCCGCACCTTCGATGTGGCAGTGCAGTTCGGCTTTCAAAGGCATACGTTGGTCCCTGTGCTTTGACGTCCCGAGAGCGGCTGTTCATCGCGGCGTTAAACAATAGCGCCCCGTATTCCGATCGGCTATGGTCCGGCCGATTTTATGGCGGATCAAATAAATGTCAGAGCAGCGCACAACGGCCGCCGGCGGTATGGAAACCTCTTACGGCTTCAAGGATGTCGGCGCCGGCGAAAAGCAGACGCTGGTAAACGATGTGTTTCATCGCGTTGCCGGTCGCTATGACCTGATGAACGATCTGATGTCGGGTGGCCTGCACCGACTTTGGAAGGACGCACTGGTCTCCTGGCTCAATCCGCCGAAGCGGCGGGGCTGGAAAGTGCTGGACGTCGCCGGCGGCACCGGCGACATCGCCTTCCGCATCATCGACGCCTCGCACTGCAATGCCCATGCGACGGTGCTGGACATCAACGGCTCCATGCTTGCCGTCGGCCGCGAGCGCGCAACAAAGCGCGGACTGGAAGCCAACACCGATTTCGTCGAGGCCAATGCCGAGGAACTGCCTTTCGCCGACGAGACGTTCGACGCCTATACGATCGCCTTCGGCATCCGCAACGTGCCGCGTATCGAGGTCGCCTTGTCGGAAGCGTTCCGTGTCCTGAAGCCGGGCGGCCGCTTCCTCTGCCTGGAATTTTCCGAGGTCGAGATGCCGCTGCTCGACCGCATTTACGAAGCGTGGTCGTTCAACGCCATTCCGCGCATCGGCCAGGTCATCGCCGGCGACGGCGAACCTTACGCCTATCTGGTCGAATCGATCCGCAAATTCCCCAACCAGGAAAACTTCGCTTCTATGATCTCGCACGCGGGCTTCGACCGCGTGACATGGCGCAATTATTCCGGCGGCATCGCGGCGCTGCATTCGGGCTGGAAGCTGTGACGGACGCATCTGCATGAGCAGTCTCGGAGCGGCGTTCCGGCTTGCGTGGGCTGGCTGGATATTGACCCGCGAGGGCGTGATCGCGGCCTTGCCGGGCGATGAGCTATACGGCCTGCCTAGGTTAGGCTGGCGGGTGGCGCGACTGCTCACGCGCAGGCGCGCCATCGGCCGCGGCCGCTCCGAAAGGCTGGCGCAGGCGGTCGCGCGGCTTGGCCCGTCCTATGTCAAGCTCGGCCAGTTTCTGGCGACCCGGCCGGACGTCGTCGGCAACGACATAGCTGTCGATCTCGCGCTCCTGCAGGATCGCATGCGGACCTTTCCGCACGAGCAATCCGTCGCCGCGATCGAAGCCTCGCTCGGCCGGACCGTTGGCGACCTTTACGCCCGTCTGGGCGATCCCGTCGCCGCCGCCTCTATCGCTCAGGTTCACTGGGCCGAGGTCACCCACAGCGACGACGTGTCGATGGTCGCCGTGAAGGTGATACGGCCCGGCGTGCGCAAGGCCTTCTTCCGCGATCTCGAGAGCTTCTTCCTCGCTGCCAGGCTGCAAGAACGCTACATCCCCTATACCCGCCGCCTGCGACCCGTCGAAGTCACGCAGACGCTCGCCGAAACCACCAAGATCGAGATGGATTTGCGGCTCGAGGCCGCCGCCCTTTCCGAACTCGGCGAAAATACCAAGAACGACCCCGGTTTCCGTGTGCCGTCCGTGGATTGGGAGCGCACCGGCCGCGACGTGCTCACCATGGAGTGGATCGACGGCATCAAGATGAACGACTTGGAGGGGCTGCGCGCCGCCGGTCACGACCTGAAGCTGATCGCGGCGAACCTGGTCCAGTCCTTCCTGCGCCACACGCTGCGCGACGGCTTCTTCCATGCCGACATGCATCCGGGAAACCTGTTCGTCGAGGACGACGGCACCATCGTTGCGGTCGATCTCGGCATAGCCGGCCGCCTTGACAAGAAGGAGCGGCGTTTCCTGGCGGAAATCCTGTACGGCTTCATCATCCGTGACTATTTCCGCGTCGCCGAGGTGCATTTCGAGGCCGGCTATGTGCCTCGCCACTACAACGTCGCAGCCTTCGCCCAGGCCATCCGGGCGATCGGCGAGCCGATCCATGGCCAGCCCGCCGAAACCATTTCCATGGCGCGGCTCCTGTCGCTGCTGTTCGAGGTGACCGAGATCTTCGACATGGCGACCCGGCCCGAACTGGTGCTGCTGCAGAAGACCATGGTGGTGGTCGAGGGCGTGGCGCGCACGCTCGACCCCGCCTTCAACATGTGGAAGACGGCCGAGCCGGTGGTCGGACACTGGATCAAGGACAATCTCGGGCCGCGCGGCATGCTGACGGACGCGCGCGATGGGGCCAATGCCCTTATGGCGCTCGCCCGGCAGGCGCCCGATCTCGCCGCCCGCACCGAGCGTCTGTCGCGCGAGATCGACCTGATGGCCGAACACGGCCTGCGCTTCGATCCGGCGACCGCCAACGCCATCGGCAAGGCCGAGGCCCGCCACACTCGTTCCGGCCGCGTAGCGCTCTGGGTAATAGCACTGACGCTGGTTTGGATTGCATGGCGGCTTCTCTGACTTCAATGCTAGCATTGCTAGCATTGAAGTCAGAGTTTGTGTGGGCTATATTTGCGAACACAGGAGCAGAGCCATGGGTACCCTCACTATCCGCAATCTCGATGAAAACGTGAAGCGCGAACTCCGTAGGCGCGCCGCCGAACGCGGCGTGTCGATGGAACAGGAAGCGCGTGAGCGGCTGGCAAAAAGTCTGGACAGCCAAAAAAAGCAAAAAAAAGCGACGATCGAAGAAATTCTCGCGCTCGGCAGGAAGCCGACAGAGCCGTTCGATCTCAAGAAGATCAGCGACGAAATGTGGGATGAGGGATTGTTGTGAGCAGCCTGGTTGTCGATACCTCTGCGCTGGTTTCAATCCTGAATGAGGAAGAAGACAACGAGGAATTCGCCATCGCCTGCTATAGCGCGCCGCTCGCACTCGTCAGCACGGCAACTTTGCACGAAGCGAATTGCGTTATGGTCCGCGGCCGCATTTTCGATGGAACATATCGGCTGGAAGCGCTTGTATCAAAATTAGAGCTTGAGATCGTAGCTTTCGATGTCGAAAACCTACAAGCTGCCACATTTGCATATGCTCGTTACGGCCGTGGCACTAAGCATAGGGCCGGCCTCAATATGGGCGACTGTTTTTCCTATGCTCTGGCAAAGACGCGCAATCTGCCTCTCCTTTTCAAGGGCAACGATTTCAGCCATACCGATATCGAACCGGCGCTGAAGCCGGCCTGATTGACAGGCCCCGCATGAACCTTTCCGGCAAGCGCATTCTGCTCATCATCGGCGGCGGCATCGCGGCTTATAAGAGCCTCGATCTGATCCGCCGTCTGCGCGAGCGCGGCGCTTCCGTGCGCTGCATCATGACCGCCGCCGCGCGGGAATTCGTCACGCCGCTTTCGGTAGGGGCATTGACCGCCGACCACGTCTTCACCGAGCTTTTCGATCGCCAGGACGAGCACGACGTCGGCCACATCCGCTTGTCGCGCGAGGCTGATCTGCTGGTCGTCGCGCCCGCCACGGCCGATCTGATGGCAAAGTTCGCCGGTGGACAGGCCAACGATCTGGCATCGACGGTGATGCTTGCGACGGACAAGAAGGTGCTGATGGTGCCGGCGATGAACCCGAAAATGTGGGCGCATCCGGCGACCCGCCGCAACCGCGCCACGCTGGAAAAAGACGGTGTCGGCTTCGTCGGCCCGGCCAAAGGAGAAATGGCGGAACGCAACGAGGCGGGCGAAGGCCGCATGGCCGAGCCGCTGGAGATCGTCGCCGCCATCGAGGCGCTGCTCGACCGGCGGCCAAAACCGTTGGCGGGGAGAAAAATAATCGTCACATCCGGCCCCACCCGCGAGCCTATCGATCCGGTGCGCTACATTGCCAACCGTTCGTCGGGCAAGCAGGGCCACGCCATAGCGGCGGCGCTGGCGCGGCTAGGCGCCGACGTGCATCTCGTCTCCGGGCCGGTAACGATCGCCGATCCGGCCGGCGTCGATACGCTGCATGTCGAAACAGCGCGCGAGATGCGCGACGCGGTGGAAAAGCTGCTGCCGGCGGACGCCGCAGTGATGGTCGCCGCCGTCGCCGACTGGCGCACGGAAAATTCGGCTGGCGAAAAGATCAAGAAAGTCGCAAGCGAGGGGCCTCCGGCGCTCCAGATGGTGGAGAATCCTGACATTCTAGCTGGCGTCGGCCATCACCGGAAGCGGCCATGGCTGGTGATCGGCTTCGCCGCCGAAACTCAGAACGTGCTGGAGAACGCCAAGGCCAAGCTCGGGAAAAAGGGCGCGGACATCATCGTCGCCAACGATGTCTCGCCTGAAGGCGGCGTAATGGGCGGCGACCGCAACCGGGTCAGGATCGTGTCGAAAGCTGGCGTCGAGGAATGGCCGGAAATGAGCAAGGACGAAGTCGCCGAAAGGCTGGCGGCGCTGATCGCCGAGCGTCTAAAGACGATCGAGGTATGATCACCTGCCTCTGTCCTTGGCGCGATCTGTATCTACCGGCGCGCGATCAGGTTGCGTAATCGCCAATGGGACGCGATGCTGCGTTCGGGATTGATATGCCGAAAGCTGAAGCGCCGGATAGCGGAACCACAATGCCAACCCCGAGCGCATTCCCCGACTTCGGCCTGACGCCTGAACAGCGCCGCTTCGCCGTGCGCGGCTGCTATTACGAACATCCAGGCATGGATGGCGAGCGCGGCGAGATCTGGTGCTACACCAATCGCTTTTCCTACGCGCCGGGGGAGACCGCGGCGCTGCATGTCAGTTCAACCGCGCCGCGCTTCGACTTGGAAATCACGCGCGACGGTGGAGTCGAGACGCCGGTTCTGTCGCAGCGAAACCTTTCGGCGCGCTGGCAGGATACGCCGGACCAGTGCTCGGTCGAAGGTTGCGGCTGGCAGGCGTCCTTCGAATTCCGCGTCGAGGAAAGCTGGCCGTCCGGCGCATACCGCATCACGCTGACGGCCGAAGGCCGGAACGGCGATCCGATCCGCTGCCATCATTTATGCATCGTTCGCCCCCATCCAGGCCCAAAGCAGCGCCGCATCCTGCAGGTCGCCGCCACCGGCACCTGGCTCGCCTACAACACTTGGGGCGGTTCGAACGCCTATGACGGCATCACCGGCCCCAACCACAACGAATATGCCCGCATGGTCTCGACGCAGCGCCCGTGGTGCCGCGGCTTCGTTGTGCTGCCGCCCAGCGCGCCGCGCGTGCCGCTCGAACTGTCGATGCCGCCGAAGACCGTGCCGCGCTATCCTCATATGGAATGGGCGCTCGCCACCGGCCATTCCAAGAAATATGCCTCGGCGGGCTGGGCGAGTTACGACAGTCACTTTTTCCGCTGGGCCGAGCGCGCCGGCTATGCGATCGACCTCGCCAGCCAGCACGACATGCATTTCACCCCCGAAATCCTGGACGGATACGATTGCGTCGTCTTTGTCGGCCATGACGAATACTGGACCTGGGAGATGCGGGACGCCGTCGACGCCTATGTCGAGCGCGGCGGCCGCGCCGCCCGCTTCGCCGGCAATTTCATGTGGCAGACCAGGCTGGAAGACGGGGGCCGCCGGCAGGTCTGCTACAAATACCGTGCTCGCGCCGAAGACCCCGCCTATTTCGGCGGTGACGTGACGCGCGCCACCAATTCCTGGGAGGCGCCCGAAATCGGCCGGCCGGGAGCGCTGACCTTCGGCCTCAACTCCACCAAGGGGGTCTATGCCGGCTGGGGCGGATGTGCGCCGCGCGGCGTGCGCGGCTTTCCCGTCTATCGGCCGGAGCATTGGGCGTTCGCCGGCACGGGATTGTTCTACGGCGATCTGCTGGGCGCCGACAGCCATGTGTACGGCTACGAAGTCGACGGGCTCGACTACGAGATCCGCAACGGCCGACCATATCCCACGGCCGCCAGCGGCGCGCCGGAAGGACTCAAGATTCTGGCGATGGGCATGGCGAGCCAGGTCGAGGAGGCGGATTTCCTGCAGCCGGAGGATCAGTTCTTCGGCGACGAGGACGGCCGCTTCATCGCCGAGACGCTTTACGGCGACGCCAGCGACGAGAACCTGGAAAAGGTCCGCTACAGCAACGGCATGATTGTTAATTTCCCGAAGGGCAAAGGCGAGGTTTTCCACGCCGGAAGCTGCGAATGGGTCGCCGGGCTTTTGAGACGCGACGCAATGGTCGAGCGCGTCACCGCCAATGTGCTAGACCGTTTCCTCGATCGCTGAACCAGGGCACGCGCACATCATGTCAAAGCCGCTTATGACGCAGGTTTCCGACGCTGGCGAAAGCCGCCGCCCGTCCAATCTCTTCTACATGACCCGCCTGCGCCGCCCGCTGGTCGACCGCGCCGAGGGCATCTACCTCTGGGACCAGAACGGCAAGCGTATGATCGACGGGTCGAGCGGCGCGATGGTGGTGAATATCGGCCACGGCAACCGCAATGTGCTCGACGCCATGAAGCGGCAGATGGACCGCGTCACCTTCGCCTATCGGCTGCATTTCGAGAACGAGCCGGCGGAGGAGCTTGCCCGGCGCTTGGCGGCAAAGATGCCCGGCGATCTCGACCGGATTTTTTTCGTTTCAGGCGGCTCGGAGGCCGTGGAGTCGGCGATCAAGCTTGCTCGGCAGTGGGCGGTTGCGACAGGCCAAGAGAGCCGCTGGAAGGTCATTTCGCGCTTTCCTTCCTATCATGGCGGAACCGCCGGCTCGCTCGCCGTGACTGGCGATCTGGCGCTGACCGAGACGTTCGCGCCGCAGACGCGCACTATGCCCAAGATCCCGCCGCCGACCGCCTATCGCGACCGCGACAATCTTTCCATGGAGCAGCGCGGCCTGCGCTATGCCGACATGCTGGAGGAGAAGATCCTCGCCGAGGGGCCGGAAAGCGTGCTCGCCTTCATCATGGAGCCGATCGGCGGCGCGGCCACCGCAGCCCTCGTGCCGCCCGACAGCTATTTTCCGCGCATCCGCAAGATTTGCGACAAATATTGCATCCTGCTGATCCATGACGAGGTGATGACCGGCGCCGGGCGCACAGGCAAGTACCTCGGCGGCGAGCATTGGAACTGCCGGCCCGACATCATAGCCATGTCTAAAGGCATCGGCTCCGGCTACGCGCCGCTCGGCGCCATGGCCGCTTCCCGTCGCCTGGTCGGGCCGGTGCTCGATTCCGGCGGATTCCAGCACGGCTATACCTATGCCGGCAATCCACTCTCCTGCGCGGCGGGGCTAGCCGTGCTCGACGAGATGGAGCGGCTGGGCTGCATCGCCAATGCCGCGGCGATGGGCGATCTCCTGAAACATGAGTTGGAAGCGCTTGCCGAGCGCTACCCCTTCATCGCCAATGTACGCGGCAAAGGGCTCCTGCTTGGCGCCGACCTCGTCGCTAATCCCGAGACATTGGCGCCGCTGCCCCCGGCGAGGAAAGCCAATCAACGCCTGGTGGATCTCGCTTATGAGCGCGGGATGATCATCTACTCGCGGCGTATCCGCGGCGACGGCGTCGAGGCGGACAATTTCATGCTGGCTCCGCCGCTCATCATAACGGCCGAGCAGGTCGGCGAGATGGTCGGCGTCCTCGATGATTCGCTCGCAGCACTGGCGACCGAACTCGATCTTCCCGTGAACGGCTGACGGGAGCGCGCTATGGCCGAGAACAGAAAGCCCCGGAAGAAAGTCGTCATCACCTGCGCTGTCACGGGATCGGTGCACACGCCGTCTATGTCGCCTTACCTGCCGGTGACGCCGGACCAGATCGCCGCCGAGGCGATTGCGGCCGCGGAAGCCGGCGCGTCGATCCTGCATCTCCACGCCCGGGACCCGAAGGACGGTCGGCCAACCGCCGATCCGGACGTGTTCATGCAGTTCCTGCCGTGCATCAAGCAAGCGACCGACGCGGTCATCAACATCTCGACCGGCGGCTCGTCGCTGATGTCGCTCGACGAGCGCCTGGCAATTTCGGTGCGCGCCGAGCCCGAAATGTGCTCGCTCAACATGGGCTCGATGAATTTCGCGCTGTTCCCGGCGCTCGAACGTCAGACCGAATGGAAGCACGACTGGGAGCCGCAGCTTCTCGAAGCGACGCGCGGGACCATCTTCAAGAACAGTTTTGCGGACATCGAAGCGATCCTGTCGCGCATCGGCCAGGGCTGCGGCACGCGCTTCGAATTCGAGTGCTACGATGTCGGCCACCTCTATTCGCTGGCTCATTTCCGCGATCGCGGCCTGGTTTCCGGGCCGCTGTTCATTCAGTTCGTGTTCGGCGTTCTCGGCGGCATCGGCGCCGATCCCGAAAACCTCACCCATATGAAGCGCATCGCCGACAAGTTGTTCGGCGACAGCTACAGTTTTTCCGTTCTGGCCGCGGGCCGCAGGCAGATGCCGATGATCACCATGGCCGCGGCAATGGGCGGCAATGTCCGCGTCGGGCTGGAGGACAGCCTCTATGACGGCCGCGACCTGGCGAAGTCCAACGCCGATCAGGTCCGCCGCATCCGCACGATATTAGAGGCGCTGTCGCTGGAGATCGCGACGCCCGTCGAAGCGCGCGAGATGCTGGCGCTCAAGGGCGGCGACCGGGTGGCGTTTTAGGCGTCATGACCAGCCGCGATCACATCAGCATCCGCCCCGCGACCATAGACGACGCCGAGACAATCCATGCGGCGATCCTCGGCATCGCCGAGGCGGTCGACGAGTTGCACAAGGTGAAAAGCACGCCGAACGACATACGCCGCTTCGGTTTCGGTCCGAACCCGGCGTTCGAGGCGCTGATTGCCGAAGTCGAGGGCGTCTTCGCCGGCCTGTGCCTTTTCTTCCCGAGCTTCTCGACCTGGCAGGGGCGCCCCGGCGTCTATGTGCAGGACCTGTTCGTGGCGAAGGAATTTCGCGGGCTTGGCGTCGGCGAGAAGCTGTTGAAACGGCTGGCCGCGGTTACGCGAGCGCGTGGCGGCCGCTACATCCGCCTTTCCGTCGACTCCGGCAATCTCCGGGCGCAGGCATTTTACGAGCGTCTCGGGCTTCGCCTGTCCGGTGCCGAGCAGATACACGCCGCCTACCGCGAGGATTTCGACGCTCTCGCCGATGCCGGCGATCATGAAGGGGAAACATCATGAAAGCCTTCTTTGCCGACGAACAGAAGCGCCACGACCCGAAGGCGTTTTTGTCCAGCGGCGCTTCGCAGCCCAATCCGGAAAAGCCCGAACGGGTCGAGCGGCTGCTTGCCGGCGCGCGCGCCGCGGGATGCGAAATCGTCCGGCCGCGCAATTTCGGCCTCGCGCCGATCGCCGCGGTCCACACGCCGGAATATCTGGAGTTCCTCGGAAACATCTTCGAGCGATGGCGGCGCATCGAAGGCGCCTCTGCCGAGGTGATCCCCAACATCCATCCGATCGCCCGCGCCGGCACTTATCCGGCATCGGCCGTCGGGCAGGCCGGCTACCATATGGCCGATACCGCCTGCCCGATCTCGGCCGAAACTTTTGAAAGCGCCTGCTGGAGCGCATGGTCGGCGGTCGAGGCAGCCGAGGCGGTGATGTCCGGCGCGCCGGCTGCCTATGCGCTGTGCCGCCCGCCCGGCCATCATGCCTTCGCCGATGTCGCCGGCGGCTTCTGCTTCATCAACAATTCGGCGGTTGCCGCGCAACATCTGCGCAGGCAGGCAGTCCGCGTGGCGATCCTCGATGTCGACCTGCATCACGGTAACGGCACGCAGGGCATCTTCTACGCCCGGCCGGACGTGCTGACCGTGTCGATCCATGCCGATCCGGTCCGCTTCTATCCGTTCTTCTGGGGCCATGCCGACGAGCGCGGCGAGGGACCGGGCCTCGGCTACAATCTGAACCTGCCGCTGGCCCGCAAATCCGGCGACGTGGAATTCCTGGCGGCTCTCGACACCGCTTTCCGGCGCATCCGCGCCTTTGCGCCCGACGCGTTGGTGGTGGCGCTCGGGCTCGACGCCTTCGAAGGCGATCCCTTCGGCGGACTGTCGGTGACGACGCCGGGATTTTCGCGGATTGCCGAAGCGATCGCGGGGCTTCGCTTGCCCACTGTCATTGTCCAGGAAGGCGGCTATCTCTGCGACGCGCTCGGCGACAATCTGACCGCGTTTCTGGGCGGCTACGCCGGCAGGCTCTGAAGCCAGAATGGGCCGCGCCCGGCGAGGGGCACGACCGATTCTCCCGCCCGACGCGAACTACCAGGGGCGGCGCCAGTCGGCGAACACGATCTTGTTGTCACGGTGGTTGCCGCCCAGCGTCGCGCCGTAATAGGCGCCGACCGCGCTGACCAGAAACGAGGCGGCGGTGACGAAGGCCGCGATCATCGCCACTTTGCGCGCCGTTTCGGCCGCCTGCCTCGCTTCCGCTTCAGCCGCCTGCGCATCGGCCAGCAGCGCATCGACGCGTTGCTGCGCCTGAGTCTTGTCCAGGCCGGCGCGGGCGGCGATGGTTGCCGTCAGATATTGCCGGTCGCCATCATTCAGCGCGCCGTCTGATACGGCGGTGGTGAGCACACGGCCTATTTCGTCGCGCGCTTCGGCGCTGATCGGCGGTGCAGCCGGATTGCCCGACCGAAGGAACCTGTCGACCAGCAGGTCGTACGCGCCCGACAGCGGGTCTTCGCCTTCGGCCGCGGCGCCCGAACCGCCTGCCGCACCCGCCGCGATGGTGCTCATCGAAGTGGCGGCGGTGCTCGCCACGCCGCTTATGCCAGACACCGCGATGAACGCGCCGATCAGGGCGCCAAGCGCCCATACGATCAGCCCGTGCGAGCCGTCGCGAATGTCGGATTCGTCTTCGGTCGCGTCATGCTTGCGCCGGCGCAACCGGCCGGTGAGGTAGCCGCCGGCGATGAAGCTGGAAATCTGGACCCAGAGCAGCCATAGCCCGGCGACGATCGCGAACCAGAACAGCGACATGCCGCTGCCTTCATAGGGCGAGGCGAACGACAGGCCGAGCGCCGAGCCAAATGTCAGCAGGACAAACGAGATGGCGGTGGCGAATATTGCGCCGGCAAAGGTCGCCGACCAGTCGACGTAGGAAGTTTCGTCGGCTTGCACGCCGCCGACCGATATCAGGGGAGAGTCGGAAGTGGCCACCGAAGGTCTCTTCGGAAATGTTTGCCGGAAGCAGCCGGCGAGCGAGAGCTTCCGGATGCGCACAACCGCTCAGCGCAGCCCGAACAGCGACAGCACTGCGAGAATGACCACGACAAGGCCGACGAGATAGATGATGCCGTGCATTGCAGTCTCTCCCCTTCGAATGCATCGAAACAACGCTCGAAACCAACAAGCAGCAGGCAAGTTGGTTCCCGCGGCGCGCTGGAACTGCGGTTTTGCGGGTATTTTAGCGGCAGAACGGGGGAATCAGGGTCGTTTTAGCGGGCTTGCGGAAGCCCAGTGCCGGCATCGTCGTCCGCGCGGTTGAGGACGATATCTTCAAAATCCACGGAGAGAATGCGTTGGCCGGCCTGGTCATTGATGCGGCAGGCCCAGCCGGTCCGCTCCTTGATTTGGGCCTCAGTGGTGGCGGGTCTGCGCCCCGCGCGCGTCTCGCTGCATCTGCCGGCCGGGCTCGCGTTTCTGGAACGGGACCCACGGATTGGCGCGGATGATATCTTCGGCCTGTTCGGGCCGTTCAACGCGGCGGCCGATTGCGTTCTGCTGGCGCTGCTTCAGCCATAGAGGCTGCATTTCAGCCAGAAAGCTGCTTATCAGTTTCTTCATTTGGCGTACCCTCCCGAGAGCACCATCCGCACCCGTCTCTCAACAGCGGAGGGGACCTGTTGGTTCCCGTATTGCACAAGAATCCGCCTTTAAAAGGGCGGCTATAACCACAGGTCAATCGCCGAAGCGCTCGCCCTCGTCCCTGTCCACGAGATCGTGGCGTATCGCGGTTTCTTCCTCGTCATCGGGCAGGGCCTCGTCGCTCTCCTGATAGGGGTTGTCGTCGTCCTCCTCCGGCGAAAGATCCGTCTCCTCGGGGACTATTTCCACCTCTTCCGATGCGAAGACATCCTCTTCGTCGGCGCCTGCCTCAGCCTCCGCCACATCGACGCGTTCCCAATCCTCTTCCACGACCGGCGCATCGTCCTCTACCACCTCCGGCACGTCTTCTTCAGGTGGATTGCCGGATCGACCTGGCTTGTCCTGATCTGCCATCGTCATTGCGGATGCCTTTCTCGTTCTCCCTGCTGGCGTCCTTGCCGCTTCCGGCCGGGCGGCGGCAGAAGCGCGATCGGATGCCGTACCCGGCTTTCCGCCGTCACGCGGTTGACCACCCAGCCCGCGAAGAGAATGGAGAGCGTGCGCACCATGTTCAGCGCCTCTTCACGGGCCTGAAATCGGCGGTTTCGGGCGGCCAGTGCGGAAACCAGCGTGCGCCTATCAACGCCAGAAACAATTTGATCAGCCTGTCCATCGTGTATCTCCCGGTAGTCGGGAAAAAGCGGGCGAGGGCGGATTTGGTTCCGGCTTAGTTGGAAATTTTGCCGCGGCGGCAACAGCGCCGCACGGGTTCGCTCAACCTATGCCGACTTGCTCTTCGAGGAAGATTTCGGCTTGGCCTTTTCGGACTTCTCCTTGTCCGGTCCGTCGGACTTCTTGCGCGGCCCCGGCTTGTCGTCCGATTTGCCGGCGTCCTCGGCCAGGCTTTTTCTCAGCGCGTCGAAGAGATTGACGACGTTGGAGGGTTTCGTCTCCGGCTTCGCTTTCTGTATTTTCTTACCGGCCTTCTTGGAGCGGACGAGCTCGATCAGCGCGGTTTCGTAATGGTCCTCGAACTTGGCCGGATCGAATTTCGCCTTCTTCTTGTCGACGATGTCGGCCGCCAGTTCGACCATGTCCTCGTCAAGCTTCACACCCTTAAGATCGTCGAAGATTTCGTCCGGCTTGCGCACTGTGTTCTGGTAGCGCAGCGTCGTGACCAGCATGCCCTTGCCGAAGGGTTCGATCAGCACCGGCCGCTCGCGGCGATAGAGCACTATGCGCGCCAGCCCAGCCATTTTCTTGGCGGCAAGCGCCTCGCGGATGACGGCGAACGCTTCCTCCGAAACCTTGTCGGCCGGCGACAGATAATAGGGCGTATCGAGGTAGATCTGCCTGATCTCGGACTTGTCGACGAATCCCTCAAGTTCCATCGTATGGGAGGATTCGATCTGGACCGCCTCGATCTCCTCCTCCTCGATCAGCAGGAACTCGTCACCGCCGATCTCATAGCCCTTGACCTGGCTGTTCTCGTCGACAGGCTTGCCGCTGGCGCCGTCGATATACTGGCGCTTCAACCTGTTGCCGGTCGTCCGGTTGATGGTGCGGAAAGAGATCTTGCCGCTCTGCGTGGTGGCGTTCGACAGTTCCACAGCGCAGGTCACCAGCGAAAGCTTCAGGTAGCCTTTCCATGCCGGCCGCAGTGCCATTCTCGTGCCTCGCATTGCCAATACGCAGGCGGCAGGCCTGCGGGACGCCATAATACGCCTAAACCAGGTTAACGCTATCCTACGCAATGTTCAGCGGGCGTCGCGGTTCCGCGGCTGCGATATCAGGTGGCGGCCTTTCAACCCGGCAATCAGGCTGGAGAAAAACTGTTCGACGCCGGACTACACGTCCAGATTGGCCACCGACAGTGCGTTTTCCTGGATGAAATCGCGGCGTGGTTCGACATCGTCGCCCATCAACCGGGAAAACAGCGAGTCGGCGTCGGTGGCGTCGTTCACCTTGACCTGCAGCAGCGAGCGCACATTCGGGTCGAGGGTGGTCTCCCAGAGCTGTTCGGCGTTCATCTCGCCGAGGCCCTTGTAGCGCTGCATGGTCAGACCCTTGCGGCCGGTGGCGAACACTGCGTCGAGCAGCGCCAGCGGGCCCGAAATCGTCTCGGCATTGTCCTTGCGGCGCAGCACCGGCGATTGCGAATAGACCTCGCCGAGGCGATCGGAGTAGCGATGCAGCGCGCGTGCATCGGCCGAATTGATCAGGCCCATATCGAGATGCGCATATTCCTTCACGCCGCGCAGCATGCGCTCGAAGATGAAACCGCCCGGCCCCTCGTTCGAGGTCGCGGTGCGGCCTTCCCAGCCGCGCTCAATGTCTTCGGCGATGGCGTCGAGCCGCTCGGCCACTTTCCGCGCCATTTCGTTGGCGCGGCCGAGATCGTTGAAGATTTCCGGGTTGAGCGCTCCGGCGATCGCCGCCTGCTCGACCACGCCGCGATTGTAGCGCGTGTGCAGGCCGTTGATCAGCGAGCGCACGGCGAGCGCATCGTCGATCGCGCCGCGCAGATCCTTGCCGGCGCGCACTTCGCCGGAAGACAGCGTCAGCGAGGCCTCCTCCAGTCCGGAGCCGATCAGGAATTCCTCGAAGGCGCCTTCGTCCTTGATATATTGCGAGCTCTTGCCGCGCGTCACCTTGTAGAGCGGCGGCTGCGCGATGAAGAGGTGGCCGCGCTCGATCAGTTCCGGCATCTGCCGAAAGAAGAAGGTCAAGAGCAGCGTTCTGATATGCGCGCCGTCCACGTCGGCGTCGGTCATGATGATGATCTTGTGGTAGCGCAATTTATCGGCGTTGAACTCGTCCTTGCCGATCGAAGTGCCGAGCGCGGTGATCAGCGTGCCGATCATGTCGGACGACAGCATCCTGTCGAAGCGCGCGCGCTCGACGTTGAGGATCTTACCGCGCAGCGGCAAAATGGCCTGGTTCTGGCGCGAGCGCCCGCCCTTGGCCGAGCCGCCGGCGGAATCGCCCTCGACGATGAAGATTTCGGATTTAGCCGGATCGCGCTCCTGGCAATCTGCGAGCTTGCCGGGTAGCGAGGTGATGTCGAGCACGCCCTTGCGCCGCGTCAGTTCGCGCGCCTTGCGGGCCGCCTCGCGCGCCGCCGCGGCTTCCACCACCTTGGCGATCAGCGTCTTTGCTTCCGCCGGGTGCTCCTCGAGCCAAGTGCCGAGCGCCTCGTTGACGAGGCTTTCGACCACCGGCCGCACTTCCGAGGAAACCAGCTTGTCCTTGGTCTGCGAGGAGAATTTCGGATCGGGCACCTTCACCGACAAAACGGCGGTCAGTCCCTCGCGGCTGTCGTCGCCGGTGATCGAGACCTTCTCCTTCTTGGCGATGCCGGAGGTCTCGGCATAGCCGGTGACCTGGCGCGTCAGCGCGCCGCGAAAGCCCGCTAGATGCGTGCCGCCGTCGCGCTGCGGGATGTTGTTGGTGAAGGCCAGCACGTTTTCGTGGTAGCTGTCGTTCCACCACATCGCCACTTCCACGGTGATGCCGTCGCGCTCGGCCTTGATGGCGATGGGCGTCGAAATCAGCGGCTTCTTGGCGCGGTCGAGGTATCGGACGAACTCGATCAGCCCGCCTTCGTAGAGCAGTTCCTGTGTCTTCACGTCGGCGTGGCGCGCGTCGGTCAGGATGATCCTGACGCCGGAATTCAGAAAGGCCAGTTCGCGCAGCCGGTGCTCCAGCGTGCCGTAATCGAACTCGACCATGGTGAAGGTCTCGCTCGACGGCATGAAGGAAACCTCGGTGCCGGTCGAGTCACCCGCATCGCCGGTTTCACGCAACGGCGCGTCAGCCACGCCATGCGTGAAGCTCATCTCGAAGATCTTGCCCTTGCGGCGGATCTTCAGCTTCAGCCAGACCGACAGCGCATTGACCACCGATACGCCGACGCCGTGCAGGCCGCCCGAAACCTTGTAGGAATTCTGGTCGAATTTGCCGCCGGCATGCAGCTGCGTCATGATGACTTCGGCGGCCGAAATGCCTTCGCCGGTGTGGATATCGGTCGGAATGCCGCGCCCATTGTCGGTCACTGTCACCGAACCGTCGGGGTTCAGCGTCACCGTGACCAGCGTGGCGTGCCCCGCCAGCGCCTCGTCGATGGCGTTGTCGACCACCTCATAGACCATGTGGTGCAGGCCCGAACCGTCGTCAGTGTCGCCGATATACATGCCAGGCCGCTTGCGAACGGCGTCCAAGCCTTTGAGAACCTTGATGGAATCGGCACCGTACTCGGCCGATGCGCCGGCAGCGTTCTCGGAATTATCGCTCATGAAGGACCGTTTTCTCTATGTCGAAAGAAAGCGCGCGAAAAGCAACCGAATCGCGCGCGCTGAGATACTGAAGATATAGGCGTTCCAGGCGGTTTTTCCAAGGTTTCCAGGCGTTTTGATGGCGGCCCGGCGCTTCGCCGGCAACAATCCGCGAGGCAGTCCTGTTGGGCCTCCTCACAGCCTCCGGTTTATGGTCGGAAGAAGCCTTGGCCGCCATGTCGCGGCGCTTTCCGAATCAGTACGCCGCATGGACGCCCACTCCGTCCGCCACTACATTGCGACTCAACGGAACCGCCCATGGACACTGTGCCCGCCCCCTTCATCCCGCCCGCGCCGAAGCCGCGAACGAAACCGCCTTCGACGCTGGAGATGATCCGCATCGTCTACCGCAACCCGCTCGAATTGTGGGGCGAGCCCTCCTACAACGAGCCGTGGATTTCGGTGACCGGCATCGGCGGGCCGCTGGTCATCGCCAATGATCCCGGCCTCATCCGCCACGTCCTCGTCGACAATGCCAAGAACTACAAGATGGCGACCGTGCGCCAGATGATCCTGCGGCCGATCCTGCGCGACGGGCTGCTGACCGCGGAAGGCGAGGTCTGGAAGCGGTCGCGCAAGGCGATGGCGCCCGTTTTCACGCCGCGCCACATTTTCGGTTTCGCCAAGCCGATGCTCGATCGCAGCGTCGATTTCGTCGAACGCTACGAGGAAGTCGACAGGACCGACATCTCGCACGACATGACGCAACTTACCTACGACATCCTTGCCGAAACACTGTTTTCCGGCGAGATCGCCGGCACGCCGGGCGGCTTCAACGCCGAGATCGACCGCCTGTTTGAGACGATGGGCCGCGTCGATCCGCTCGATCTGTTGCGCGCGCCGGAATGGCTGCCGCGCCTCACCCGCCTGCGCGGCCGCAAGACCATGGCTTATTTCCGCAAGATCGTCACCGATACGGTTGAGATGCGCAAGGAGAAGATCGCGCGCGATCCAAAGGCCGCGCCGGAGGACTTCCTGACGCTGCTGCTGCGCGCCGAGGGTCCGGACGGCCTGTCGCGCGCCGAGATCGAAGACAACATCATCACCTTCATAGGCGCCGGCCATGAGACGACGGCGCGCGCGCTCGGCTGGACCATCTATTGCCTCGCCGAAGCGCAATGGGAGCGCGACAGGGTCGAGGCCGAGATCGACGCGGTGCTCGCCCGCGAGCCCGATCCGGTGAAATGGCTGGACGCCATGCCCTTCACCCGCGCCGCCTTCGAGGAGGCGCTGCGGCTCTATCCGCCCGCGCCTTCCATCAACCGAGAACCGATCGAGCCGGAGACCTACAAGGGCCTGTACATACCGAAGCGTGCGGCCGTCCTGATGATGCCGTGGACCGTGCACCGCCACCGCAAGCTATGGGACCAGCCCGACGCCTTCATGCCGGAGCGTTTCCACCCCGGCAACCGCGAGAAGATCGACCGTTACCAATACCTGCCTTTTGGCGCCGGGCCCCGCGTCTGTATCGGCGCGAGTTTCGCCATGCAGGAAGCGGTGATCGCGCTTGCCGTCCTGCTTTCCCGCTTCCGCTTCGACACGCTCGCCGAGACGAAGCCGTGGCCAGTGCAGAAGCTGACGACGCAGCCGCAGGGCGGCCTGCCGATGCGGGTGACGCCCCGAAAGTAAGCCGAGGCTTACACCATCGCAAAAATCCGCGCCGGTCCGCCGGTGCCGCCCTTGATCTTCGGCGCGCCGACCATGATCGTTGCGCCCTTCGTCGGCAATCTGTCCAGATTGGCTACCGCCTCGATGCCATAGCGGCCGGTGGGCAGCCACGTTTTGTGGACGATGAAGTCCGGCGATGGCCCATGATCGAGCGACAGCGTGTCGACCGCGATGGCCTTCACCGAAGGCTGCTCGATCAGGAACTGCGCCGCCTCGACGTGAAATCCGGGGAAATGCAGTGTCTTGCCGTCAACGCCGACATTGCGGAACTTTTCGGTCGCGACATGCGCGCCCCAGCCCGACAGCATGGCCACCACCGCGCCTTCGGGCAGGTCGCCATTGGCGGCGATCCACGCCTGGATGTCGTCCGGCGTCACCCGCGCGTCGGGATCCTTGTCGGCTTTGGCGCGGATGTCGATCACGACCAGCGGCGCGATCAGGTCCTCCACCGGCAGTTCGGCGACAGACTTGCCGTCGGCGGTGAAATGCAGCGGCGCGTCGATATGCGTTCCCGTATGTTCGCTGATGCGCCACTCATAGAGGTTAAACGTGTCTTTCGCGAAGCTGAATTTCTGTTCGGCGAAAAATTGCTGGCCGCCGAAATAGGTCGGGAAGTTCTCCCAGATTTCGTGCGTTAGGTCTTCCGCCTTGGCCGGATTGTCGGCTGCGAAGAGCGGCCTTGGCGCGGTGGTCGCCGCCAGCGCCGCAGCACCTGCGGCGGCGAAGCTTCCCTTGAAGAAATTGCGGCGGCTGAGCATGCCCGCCTTTACGGATTCGATGACGCAATGATGGCACATAACGCTCTCTCCTTCTGGCATTCACACCGAAGAGAATGTTGCGCGGATAACGCCAGGGCAAGGCAAATCTGGTGCTTCAGTTCCGTCCGTAAAAGGCATTCGGCACATGCACCGGCCAGCACCACGGCAGCACCGCCACCATGTCGAACCGCACCGACAATTTCCCGTAATCCGGTTGCCGCGACAGCCAGAGGTCGGCGCAACCCTCTATGCGCCGCTCCGACTCGCGCCCTAGCGCTTCCATTGCCGCCATCAGCGTCGGCCGCGCCTTGACCTCGACGATCAGCACCAGGTCGCCGCGCCGCGCGATAAGGTCGATCTCGCCGAGCTTGGTGCGGTAGCGCCGCTCGACGATCCAAAAACCCTTGGCCATCAGCGCCAGCGCCGCCAGCCACTCGCCGCGATGGCCGCGCCGGTAGGCCTTGAAGCGTCTGGCCGAGGCGTCGGTCACTCCGCGCTGTCCTTGAGTTCCAGAAGCCGGCGATAGAGCGCCGGCTTCTGTCCGCCGGTCATGCGCGCCGCTTCCGCCGCCGCCTTCGACGCCGGCATTTCTTTTGCCAGCGACAGAAGGAGGCGGTCGACATCCCGCGGATCGACCGCTGTCGCCTCCTGTGGTGGCCCGACGCAGATGACGATCTCACCCTTCGGCGTCGGCGCCTCGCCGTAATGCGCCGCGAGCTCGGGAAGCGTGCCTGTGCGCATCTCCTCGAATGTCTTGGTCAGCTCGCGGCCGACCGCGGCCGGCCTGTCGCCGAAAACATCGGCCATGGCGGCGAGCGTGTCGGAGAGCCGGCGTGGCGATTCGAAGAAGACCAGCGTCGCCGGCACCGCCGTCAGTGCCGATAGCCGCGACCGCCGCTGCCCATCCTTGACCGGAAGAAAGCCGGCGAACATGAACGCGTCGGAGGGCAGGCCGGACGCGGTCAGCGCCGCCAGCACCGCCGAGGCGCCCGGTATTGGCACGACGCGGATGCCCGCCTCCAGCGCCTGCCCCACGAGTCGGAACCCGGGATCCGAGACCAGCGGCGTGCCGGCGTCCGAAACCAGCGCCACGCTTTTTCCCGCCAGCAGCGCCTCGATCAGCCTTGGTCCGGCCTCGCCGGCATTGTGCTCGTGATAGGGCGTCGGCCGCTGGCGAATGCCGTAGCGGTCGAGCAGCACCCGCGTCACACGCGTATCCTCGCAGGCCAGGATGTCGGCCCCGGCCAGCGTCTCCAACGCCCTCAGCGTGATGTCGCCGAGATTGCCGATCGGCGTGGCGACGAGATACAGCGCGGGCTCGAGCGGACGGGCGACGATCTCCGTCTGCCCGACTATGAACGCTCTGCTTTTTTCCTCTTTCTGCACGCCTATCCCCGCTGATTTTCACACTCTTCTGCCATGCCGGCGCGGTCGTTGCAAAAGCCGTCCGCGGCGCTCGGAATTTGCGGAACCAATCCGCCTTCGCCGTGTTTCACCGGGTCAGTGGAGGATTGAGATGAGCGGTATCGAGTTCCAGGATGTGTTCGAGCCCTATTATGCCGGCCGGAAGAACCCGATGCCGCATGAGCAGGCCGCCAAAGACAAGGATGCGAACCGCGAGGAAATCGAGCATCAGCTCGCCGACCGCGCCAAACGGTCTAAGAAGCTGAAATCGGCAGCAGCCGCCGTCAAACACCCAAAGCCACCGCGGTAGAATTACCGGCCAGATCGGCTCGTCCAGTTACGCCTTGTAGCCGATCAGCACAGCACCCGCTGCAATCAGCACAACGCCGAGCCAGTTCGCGCCGCTCAGCCGTTCGCCTAGAAAGACGACGGCGAATACCGCGACCAGAACGACGCTGAGCTTGTCGATCGGCGCGACTTGGGCGGCATTGCCGAGTTTCAGTGCGCGAAAATAGCACAGCCACGACGCCCCGGTGGCGAGGCCCGACAGCGTCAGGAATCCCCAGGTCTTGACGGAAATGTTGCCGAGCGGTTGAAACTGCCGTGTCGCGGCAATTATCACCCCGAGCACCGCCAGGATGATCGCCGTTCGGATCAGGGTGGCGAAATCGGAATTGACGTTCTCGACGCCGACCTTGGCGAAAATCGCCGTCAGCGCGGCGAAGGCGGCGGAGAGCAGCGCCCAGAATTGCCAGGATGCGAAAGCGGAATTCATAAGCTGCTCCTTGCGACTTTGATCCGCAGAATGCCGGCAAAACGAATGATGTCGCAAGCGCTTAAGAGAATTTCGGCAGTTCGATGCCGAGCTTACCGCGCCAGATCGGCCACCACAGCGTCGAGCACGATCATGCCGGATGGGGTCGCGCGCAGGCGCGAATTGCCGACCGGCGCCACCAGTCCTTCGCCCTGCAGGATAGACATGCGCGCCGAAGACAGCGACCGACCGGAAAGCTGCTCGTAGCGGGCGAGGTCGATACCTTCGGCCAGCCTCAACCCCATCAGCAGGAACTCGTCGGCCTCTTCCGAGCGAGTCAGGAGCTCGCCGCCGGTAATGCCATGGCCCTTGGCCTCGACCAGATTGGCCCAGGTTTCCGGCATCTTTTCCGCGATCGTCACAACGCGGTGGCCGCTCTCGATGAAGCGGCCATGCGCGCCGGGACCGACGCCGACATATTCGCCGTAACGCCAGTAGGTGAGGTTGTGCCGGCTTTCCGCGCCCGGCCTGGCGTGATTGGAAATTTCGTAGGCCGGCAGGCCGCGAGCCGCCGTAACCTCCTGCGTGACCGCATAGAGTTCGGCGGCGTGGTCGCCGTCGGGGACCTCGAATTTTCCCGCCGCATGAAGCGTGTGGAAGCGCGTGCCTTCCTCGATGGTCAACTGGTAGAGCGACAGGTGGTCGGCGGCGTGACCGATCGCCTGTTCGAGTTCGGCAGACCAGGCCTCCGGCGTCTGGCCGGGCCGCGCATAGATCAGATCGAAGGACAGCCGTGGAAAGATTTCTCGCGCGAGTTCGATTGCCTTCAGCGCCTCGGAAACATTGTGAAGCCGCCCTAAGAACCGCAGATCGGCATCGTTCAGCGCCTGCACGCCGAGTGAAACCCGGTTGACGCCGGCGGCGCGATAGCCGCGAAAGCGCTCGGCCTCGACCGAAGACGGATTGGCCTCCAGCGTGATCTCGATGCCGTCCGGCACGGTCCAGTGCCGCGCCACGGATTCCAGCACGCCGGCCACCGTCTCGGGCTTCATCAGCGACGGCGTGCCGCCGCCGAGGAATATGCTGCTCACCTCGCGCGGCCCGGTGCGGGCGCGCATCGTCTTCAGTTCGGTGTCGAAGGCGCGGGCGAAGCGCTCCTGATCCACCGGCTGATGGCGGACATGGCTGTTGAAGTCGCAATACGGGCATTTCGCCGCGCAGAACGGCCAGTGCACATAAACGCCGAAGCCCGGATCGCGGCCTGTCAACGCACTCTCCGTCACGCCGCGCCGAGCTTGGCGCGGGCGAATTTCTGGAAGGCGCGGGCGCGGTGCGACAGCGCCTCGGCCTGGCCCGGCTTCCAGCCATGCTTCTGTTCGGCGTCCATCTCGCCGAAGGTCTTGTCGTAGCCATTCGGCTGGAACACCGGATCGTAGCCGAAGCCCTTGTCGCCGCGCGGCGGCCACACCAGCGTGCCTTCGGCCTCGCCGCGGAAATATTCGGCGTAGCCATCAGGCCATGCGAGGCAGATCACGGCTACGAACTTGCCGGTGCGGCGCGCGGGATCCGACGCGCCCACTTCATGGAGCGCGATTTCGGTGCGCTGCATGGCGATTGCGAAGTCGCGTCCGCCCTCCGGGGTCTCGGCCCAGTTGGCGGTGTAGATGCCGGGTTGCCCGTCCAGCGCATCGACGCAGAGGCCGGAATCGTCCGACAGCGCCGGCAGGCCAGTCGCCTTTGCGGCCGCGAACGCCTTGATGTAGGCGTTCTCCTCGAAGGTCGTTCCGGTTTCGTCCGGCTCCGGCAGGCCGAGTTCCGCGGCCGCTTTCGCCTCGAAGCCGAACGGCGCCATCAATTGGGCGAATTCGCGCAGCTTGCCGTCATTGTGGCTGGCGACGACGATTTTCTTGTCTTCCAGCGGCCGCATCACATACCCCAGATTCTCGGCTCGGCGAATTCCAGCGAATTGCCGGACGGATCGCGGAAATAGATAGAGCGGCCGCCTCCTGAGCTCTTGCCGAAGGAGGGCCATTCGAAGTCGGCTTCGATGCCGATGTTCCGCGCTTCGAGATGCGCTTTCCACCGCGCGATCTCGTCCGCGGTCGCGGCAAAGCACAGATGGCCCTGGCCGACGGCGCCGTGCGGCGGCACAGGCAGCTTGGCATCCGGCGGCGGCGCATGCCGCGTCGCTTCGGCGTTGAACAGCAGGAGCACGCCCGCTCCGCAGCGGAAGAAGACGTGGCGGCCTTCAGCCTTGGCGATCACCTCCAGCCCCAGCACCTCGCGATAGAACGCTTCCGAAGCATCGAGATCGGTGACGTAAAGCGCGGATTCGAGGATTGCCGAGGGCGTCATTTCAGCCTCTACCCCACCGCCATCTGCTGCAGGCTGACCAGTCGTGAAATGCCCTTCTTGGCCAGCGTCATCAGCGCCGCGAATTCTTCCTCGGTGAATGGCACGCCCTCGGCCGTACCCTGGATTTCGACGAAGCCGCCCTTGCCGGTCATGACGAAATTGGCATCGGTGCCGGCCGACGAATCCTCGAGATAGTCGAGGTCGAGCACAGGCTGGCCGTCATGGATGCCGCATGAGATCGCCGCGACATGGTCCTTCAGCACTTTCGACACGCTCGTCATCTGGCGCGCTTCCATCCAGCGCAGGCAGTCATGCAGCGCCACCCAGCCGCCGGTGATCGCCGCCGTCCTGGTGCCGCCATCGGCCTGAATCACGTCGCAGTCGACGGTGATCTGCATTTCGCCGAGCGCCTGGAGGTCCACTACGGCGCGCAAGGATCGCCCGATCAGCCGCTGGATTTCCAGCGTGCGCCCGCCCTGCTTGCCGGCCGAGGCCTCACGGCGCATCCGCTCGCCGGTCGAGCGCGGCAGCATGCCGTACTCCGCCGTCACCCAGCCCTTGCCCGAATTGCGCATCCAGCCCGGCACGCGCTCCTCCAGGCTCGCCGTGCACAGGACATGCGTGTCGCCGAATTTCACCAGGCACGAGCCTTCGGCGTGCTTGGAGACATTGCGCTCGAAGGATATTGCGCGCATTTCGTCGTATAGGCGTTTTGAGGGGCGCATCAGGCACTTTCTGTTCAAAATTCGAATTTGGAGGCCGTTTCAGCCTTGTGGCGGCTTGTAACCTCATGCCGTCCGAGGCGCAAAGGAAAACCGGCCAGCCGGCGTGCCGTTGTGTTCCCGCCGGCCCCATCTATATTTAGCTGGAGGTTGGAGTTTCGATGACGAAGCCGCTGCTGGACCAGAATCTGCAATCGCTCGACACGCGCTCGCGCGAAATCTTCCGGCGCATCGTCGATTCCTATCTGCTCGACGGCGAGCCCGTCGGTTCGCGCAACCTGTCGCGCATGCTGCCCTCGTCGCTGTCGCCGGCCACAGTGCGCAATGTAATGAGCGACCTCGAGCACCTTGGCCTCGTATATGCGCCGCATATTTCAGCCGGCCGCCTGCCAACGCAGAAGGGGCTCCGCTTCTTCGTCGACGCCTTCATGGAACTCGGCGACCTCTCCGACGAGGAGCGCCGCTCCATCGAGGCGCAACTGAAGGCGTCCGGCAGCGGCGCGACGCTCGAACATATGCTGACTGAGGCAAGCCAGATGCTGTCGGGCATGTCGCGCGGCGCCGGCCTTGTGCTCGCCGCCAAGAACGAAGTGCCGCTGAAGCATATCGAGTTCATCCAGCTCGAGCCCGAGCGCGCTTTGGCAGTCATGGTCACGCAGAACGGCGACGTCGAGAACCGCGTGGTCGAACTGCCGGCCGGCGTCACCAACTCGCAGCTCCACGAAGCCTCGAATTTCCTCAACGCCCATATACGCGGCCGCACGCTTGCCGAAGCCCGGGCGGAGATTGCGCGTCTTAAGGAGGAGACAAAGGCCGCCCTGGACACGCTATCGCAGGATCTGGTGGAAAAGGGCCTCGCCGTCTGGGCCGGTTCCGAAAGCGGGCTGCCGTCGCGGCTGATCGTGCGCGGCCGCGCCAATCTTCTGGAAAACGTCACCGCCCAAGCCGACCTCGAACTGCTCCGGCATCTCTTCGAGGATCTTGAGACCAAGGAGGGCATGGTTCAGCTTCTCGACCTCGCGGAGGCAGGTTCCGGCGTGCGCATCTTCATCGGCTCCGAAAACAAGCTGTTTTCGCTGTCCGGCTCCTCGCTGGTCGTGGCGCCCTACCGTGACAAGGATGCCCGTGTCGTCGGCGCGCTCGGCGTCATCGGCCCGACCAGGCTGAACTACGCTCGCATCGTTCCAATGGTCGACTACACCGCCCAGCTCATCTCGCGTATGCTGCGCTGAAAGACGCGCAGGCAGATCCTTATTGAATCGGAGGGCTGAGATGGGCGGTTTGTACGGCTTTATGCTAGCAGCGATTCTTGGCATGGCCCTTGTTGCGATGGGATTGGTACTGGTGATTCGAGGTGCGGTGAAAAAGGATCATCAAAGCGTCCAACGCTCGTCCTATTGGTTCGCGGGCGGCGCCGGTATCTTGTTGGTGGCTCTGATTCTGACCGTAAGTGCCTAGGATTAGCCTGTCTCCCGCTTCGCTGAACAGGCCACCTGTGGCGGCGGCTCGGCATCCGGTGTAGTATTGCGACCGGAGTAAATGGGGAACCCGCCATGGCGCTCGAACAGATCAAGGCCCAGATCAGCCTGCTTTTGGAAGGGATGATCAACCAGCCCGAGGACGAGCATGAAATCCATGAGCAACTGCGCGAGAAGCTGAACGAACTGCGCGCGATGGGCATGCCGCTGCCGGACGACCTCGTGGCGCTGGAAAAGCGCCTTGACGACGGTCTTTATGCAGGCGGCAACTGAGCACGCCATCACCGACATATGAGAGGCCGCGCATTTCGGTGCGCCAACCCGTGAGCGCTCGGTGCCGTATTTCCGAAACGATGCGCCTGTGCCATAGAAGCGCGCCATACGATCGAAGGTGCGTTCCATGACCCTTGCCGGTTTTCTCGCCTACAGCCTTGCGCTCGCCATCGCCGCCGCCATTCCCGGTCCGGGCGTCACCGCGCTGGTCGCCCGCGCGCTCGGCTCCGGCTTCCGTTCGGCGCTGGCGATGTCGTTCGGGCTGGTCGTCGGCGATTTGACCTATCTCACCGCCGTCGTGCTCGGCCTGGCTCTGGTCGCGCAGACCTTCGGCACTGTGTTCCTGGTGATCAAATGGCTCGGCGTCGCCTATCTGGCCTGGCTGGCTTGGAGCTTCTGGAAAAGCGGCATCACGCCGGAAACAGTCGAGGCGCGGAAGGGTAAGGGCGGGCTTTTCGCGAGCTTCCTCGCCGGGCTCACCGTCACGTTGGGAAATCCCAAGACGATGATCTTCTATCTGGCGCTGACGCCGACGCTGGTCGATCTGAGGACCATCACTCTTGCCGACTACGTGATCCTGGCCGCATTGACCGTGGTGGTGCTGCTCGTCGTGCTGGTGCCTTATCTGGCGCTTGCCGCCAAGGCGCGCTGGTTCCTGAAGACGCCGCGCGCACTGAAGGCGCTGAACCGCACCGCGGCTGCCTTCATGGCAGGCGCGGCACTCGCCATCGCATCCCGGCAATAGTAAGCCGCGCGCCAAATAATTCTCTGATTATGCCGGATCGGGAAACGGAGTTCCGAACCGGCAGCCTTTTCAGCACGCCGCCCACTCGGATTTTTCGAGGGGCGAGACTATGGTAAGCGCGAAAAATCTGTGGGAGCGAAATCAATGAACAAGCCGGCCACCTCGACGCGCGTACCGGGTCGTGGGCGCATCTTCAATTCGATCACCGAAACGATCGGCGACACGCCGCTGGTCCGGCTGGACAAGTTCGCGAAAGAGAAGGGCATCGTCGCCAACCTCCTCGCCAAGCTAGAATTCTTCAACCCGATCGCCAGCGTCAAGGACCGCATCGGCGTCTCGATGATCGAGGCGCTGGAAGCGGCCGGCACTATCTCGCCCGGCAAGAACACGCTGATCGAGCCGACATCGGGCAATACCGGCATCGCGCTCGCCTTCGCCGCCGCTGCCAAGGGCTACAAGCTGATCCTGACCATGCCCGAAACCATGTCGGTCGAGCGCCGCAAGATGCTGGCGCTCCTCGGCGCGGAACTGGTGCTGACCGAGGGGCCGAAGGGCATGAAGGGCGCCATCGCCAAAGCCGAGGACCTGGTGCAGACGATCCCCGGCGCAGTCATCCCGCAGCAGTTCGAAAACCCGGCCAACCCCGAGATCCATCGCACCACCACGGCCGAGGAGATCTGGAACGACACGCAAGGCGCGGTCGACATCTTCGTTTCCGGCATCGGCACCGGCGGCACCATCACCGGCGTCGGCCAGGTCATCAAGAAGCGCAAGCCCTCGCTGCATGTGGTGGCCGTCGAGCCTGAGGCCTCGCCGGTGCTGTCGGGCGGCCAGCCCGGCCCGCACAAGATCCAGGGCATCGGCGCCGGTTTCGCGCCGAAAATCCTCGACACGACCGTCTATGACGAGATCGTCCAGGTCTCCAACGAGGACGCCATCGCCAACGCCCGTCTCGTCGCGCGACTGGAAGGCGTGCCGGTCGGCATCTCGTCTGGCGCCGCCCTCCAGGCGGCAATCGTCGTCGGCTCGCGGCCGGAAAACGCCGGCAAGAACCTGGTCGTGGTCATCCCCTCCTTCGCCGAACGCTATCTCTCGACGATCCTGTTCGAAGGGCTTGGCGGTTAAGGAGGGAGCGCCATCCCTCCCCCTTGCGGGGAGGGTGTCGGCGTAGCCGACGGGTGGGGGTGGAGACGAAATGCTCCGTCCTTCTTGTTCTGTCATCCGCAGGCGCGAAAGAGCCCCGCCAATAAATCCTTTGCATTTCCGTCGCAGCCGCTAAAACAGTCACCCCAGCCCGCGCCGCCGTCACGGCGGCGCGATCCATGAAAAGACTGTCCCGGGAGGAACCGCATGCTCAACCTGAAAACCAAGATCCTTGCTGCCGGCGCCGTTGCGCTGTCGCTCGGCTTTGGCGCCGTATCGGCCAAGGCGCAGGAATTCATCAATGTGCTCACTGGCGGCACTTCCGGCGTCTATTACCCGCTCGGCGTCGCCCTGTCGGAAATCTACGGCAAGGGCATCGAGGGCGCGCGCACGCAGGTCCAGGCGACCAAGGCATCGGTTGAGAACCTTAACCTCCTGCAGCAGGGCAAGGGCGAGATCGCGTTTGCGCTCGGCGATTCGGTAAAGCTTGCCGCCGAGGGCAACACCGAGGCCGGCTTCCCCGGCAAGCTCGACAAACTGCGCGGCATCGCCGCTATCTATCCCAATTACATCCAGATCGTCGCCAGCCAGGAATCCGGCATCAAGACGCTGGCCGATCTGAAGGGCAAGAGCCTGTCCGTCGGCGCGCCCGCTTCGGGCACCGAGCTCAACGCCCGCGCCATCTTCGCCGCCGCCGGCATGAAATACGAGGATCTCGGCAAGGTCGAATATCTGCCCTTTGCCGAATCGGTCGAACTGATCAAGAACCGCCAACTCGACGCAACGTTGCAGTCGGCCGGCCTCGGCGTCGCCTCGATCCGCGACCTCGCAACCTCGCTGCCTATCAATGTCGTGGCGGTGCCCAAGGCCGATGTCGAAAAGATCGGCTCGCCTTACATTTCGGTGGTGATTCCGGCCGGCACCTATGACGGCCAGACGGCCGACGTCGAAACCGCCGCGGTGGGCAATTTCCTCGTCACGCATGACGGCGTATCCGACGAGACCGCTTATCAGATGACCAAGCTGCTGTTCGAAAACCTCGACCAGATGACCGCCGCCCACGCCGCCGCCAAAGGGATCAAGGCGGAGAACGCGCTGACCGGCATGCCGGTGCCGCTGCATCCGGCTGCCGAGCGCTACTACAAGGAAGCCGGGCTGCTGAAGTAGGCAGCCCGTCCTACGGCGCGCGTATGTCGGCGAGAGGCGCCCCCCTCTGGCCTGCCGGCCATCTCCCCCTCAAGGGGGGAGATCAACCTGCATCGATGTCGCCGCCAATCGTAAGCATTGCAGAAGGAATACGGCGGTCGAGACAGCCAATCTCCCCCCTTGAGGGGGAGATGGCCGGCAGGCCAGAGGGGGGTGCCTCGTGCCGCAGGCTGAGGCGATCCCGATGAGCGACACAACCACCACCGTCCTGTCCCCGTCCGTCGAGGAACCCATCGAAGGGCTGCCGCCGGGCTTCGGCGAGGGCGTCGCCGGAAGGATCGTCTTCTGGATCGCCGTCTCCTTCTCCGCCTTCCAACTTTATACCGCCGCCTACGGCAATCTGCCGAGCCAGGTGGTGCGCGCCATGCATGTCGGCTTCCTGCTGCTGCTCGGCTTCGCGCTCATCGCCACGCTCCGCGCCAGGACGCCCATCGGCAAGGCCTGGTTCTGGACGCTTGCCATCCTCGGCTTCCTCACCGGCATCTACAACTGGGTGTTCTACAACGACATCATCCAGCGCTCCGGCTTCCTCACCACTCCCGACCTCGTCGTCGGCGCGGTGCTGATCGTGCTGGTCTTCGAAGCCGCGCGCCGCATCATGGGCCTGCCGCTGGCCGTCATCGCCGGCCTGTTCCTCGCCTACTGCTTCTTCGGCAACTATTTGCCCCCGCCCTTCATTCACCGCGGCTATGATTTCGCGCAGATCGTCGAGCATTTCGGCTTCGGCACCGAGGGCATATACGGCACGCCGGTCTACGTGTCGGCCGCCTATATCTTCATCTTCGTGGTCTTCGCCGCCTTCCTCGAACGCGCCGGCATGATCGCGCTATTCAACGATTTCGCGCTCGGCCTGGTCGGCGCCTGGCGCGGCGGCCCGGCTCAGGTCTGCGTGCTGTCTTCGGCGCTGATGGGCACTATTTCCGGCTCCGGCGTCGCCAATGTCGTGGCCTCGGGCCAGTTCACCATCCCGCTGATGAAGAGGTTCGGCTTCCGCTCCGCCTTCGCCGGCGGCGTCGAGGCAACCTCGTCGATGGGCGGCCAGATCATGCCGCCGGTCATGGGCGCGGTCGCATTCATCATGGCGGAGACGCTGAACGTTCCTTATGCCGATGTGGTCAAGGCGGCGATCGTGCCTGCCGCGCTTTATTTCGGCGCCTGCTTCTGGATGGTGCATCTCGAATCCGGGAAGTTTTCCCTGCAAGGCATGGACAAGGCGACGCTGCCCAACCCCTGGGATGCGGTGAAAAAACACTGGCCGCTGGTGTTGCCGCTGACAGCCCTCGTCTATCTGCTGTTTGCCGGCTACACGCCGATCTTCGCCGGCACGATGGGCCTGGCGCTGACGATCGTGCTCATCCTCGGCACGCCGCTTGCGGCGCTTATCGGCCCCTTCGCCTTCCGCATGGTGTTCTGGATCGCGCTCGGCCTCGCCGCCGCATCCTTCATGAGATATGGCGTCGACATTCTGGCGCTGGTCATCGGCGCGCTGGTCGCCGCCTGCCTGTTCTTCAAGGGCGGCCGCGAGACGCTGGTCATCTGCATCGAATCGCTCGCCGAAGGCGCCAAGAACGCGCTGCCGGTCGGCATTGCCTGCGCCATCGTCGGCATCGTCATCGGTACGCTGACACTCACCGGCATCGCCTCGACCTTCATCGGCGCCATCATCGCGATCGGCCAGAACAATCTGTTCCTGTCGCTGGTACTGACCATGCTGACCTGCCTGGTGCTCGGCATGGGCATCCCGACCATCCCCAACTATATCATCACTTCGTCGCTGGCCGGCCCGGCGCTCCTGGAGCTCGGCGTGCCGCTGCTCGTCAGCCACATGTTCGTCTTCTATTTCGGCATCATGGCCGACCTGACGCCGCCGGTGGCGCTCGCCGCCTTCGCCGCAGCGCCCATGGCCAAGACATCGGGCATGAAGATCGCCATGCAAGCCTCCAAGTTGGCCGTCGCCGGCTTCGTGGTGCCGTTCATGGCGGTCTATACACCGGCCCTGATGCTGCAGGACGCCGGACCGATGGCCGCGAGCTACGGCTATCCGGTCGAGGTCGTTTACATCCTCGTCAAGACCTGTCTCGCCATTGGCCTGTGGGGCGCGGCCGTGGTCGGCTTCCTGTTCATGCGCATGGCCGCCTGGGAAAGGCTGCTGGCCACCGCCGCCGCCTTCAGCCTGGTGCTCGCTCTGCCCTATACGGACGAACTCGGCTTCGCCCTGGCGGCGATCGTCATCGGGGCGCACTGGTGGCGGGCGCGGAATGTTACCGCGACGGCATAGACGATGGAGCTTTCCATCATCGAAGGAAATGCGGCGAGGCCGGAGCTGCTGATCTCCCCCCTTGAGGGGGAGATGTCCGGCAGGACAGAGGGGGGTCGGTGGAAATACGGTCGCCGCCTCGTTCAATGACTACCCTCTGCATCCTCGCGGCCGGCAAGACGATCACCTTTGCCGCGACGGCGTTCACGCTGTCCTGGACGCACTCGGTCGAACAAACCCGCTGGGAGGAGGACTGGCGCATCACGCCCGCCGGCATCGAGATCGTCGCGGCGCGGGTGAAAGGGTCCGGCGCGGGCATGGAGCCGCCGGCGGATGCTGTCTTCAAGGATGGCTGGTGGGTCTATGTACCCGAAATTCCGGCGCGGCCGGAAATCGTGCTTGCCGCCTCGGGCGCGACCGGTGCCGGCTGGTCGCTTTGCGCGGCGGGCAAATGTATCGAGCTCGGCGCGGCCGCCGGCGAGCCGGTGCGGCTCAAGCCGTGCGGCGGGGAGGCCGGCTCCAGCCAGCCGCGGTAGCGCACGATCAGGCCCGCCAAGGGCATCGAGATTTTAACGTCGAAGCAGAACCTGCCATCCGCTCCCTCGTATTCGACGGTTTCGCTCCTCGGCATCAGTGCGCGAGGCAGGGGAACGCCAAGGACGCGCCCGCTTTGGACGGGCCAGGCGACGCGACCGCGCTCGGCGGACAGCCTCAGCAGGAAGGAGAACGGCCCGAACCGTTCCCGGAGCACGCCCGGCCCGTCATCCGGTTTTCGCGACAAATGCGAGACAAAGGATTTTGTGCCAAAGCGTCGGGTCCACTTTTCACCCGAGGTGGTTTTTTCCTTAGTCACGCTCACGAAAACAGCCGGCGCGGCGGAAGGGAAACCGAAAAGCGCGCCAATCAGACGAGCGGATAGACCGACGCCCCGTTCGACCGACGCCATACCCTCGAAACGGTCGATGTCGTGGATTTCAGCGAGCCTGCACCAGCTTTGCGGAAGCGTTGCGAAGCCCTCGGGCAACACGCGCTCCAGTAGCGGAGCGGCTGGTTTTTCGCTGCGGTCGAACCGAATGCGAAACGGCGAGAGCCCGATCTCGATCTCGCTAAGCGTCAGCAACCCAACCGCCGGGCTGGCTCCAGCCGTCAGCCCGGCGCCGTTCATCAGCTTGAGCGCCAGAAGCAGAGCCGGCGTCGGCGGAACCTGCGGCCCGTCGCCTGCCTCGGCGATCAGCGTCCATCGCCGATCCACCGCCCGCCCCGCGCTGTCGCGGCCGACGGCGTAGGCGACCATCCCGCCGCGGTCGGAGCCGAAACGGGCAAGCCATCCGGCCATCCGTCCAAGCCGCCCAGCTAGCGGACCGAGCGAGCGCACAAGGCCGAAGCGAACCGGCAAGGCCAGCAACCAGAGGCCGAGATGCAATGTTTTCAACTCCAGCCCGGCGTGAAACAGCGCCGAGCGTACGCCGTAGCGTTCGGGAAAGAGGATGAGGTCTGGCGCACCGATTGCGCTTGCAAGCCGGCCTTCGAGCGGAGCGACGCCACGGGCCTCGAGCGTGAAACGTCTCAAATCGCCCCATGCGGTGGTGTCGGTCCAATTTCCGCCCCGCCAGACGTGCAGCGGTCGCCCGGCCTGCCCGACGATGGCGCGCAGGACGGAAAGACCGCGCGGAACCCGATTGCCGGGCAGGATCGCCGAGCCGGCCAGCGAGACTGCCGAAAGCCCCTGCGTAAGTTCGTCGAGCGCTGCGGCGGAAATTGCCGGGACGCTGCTTGCACCGGAGATGACCGCGACGCCGGCCGCTTTCGCGCTATCGTCGAGCGTACCAATTCCGGCTACGAATGCCGAATCATCGGCAAGGTCGATATAGTGCGCCTTCGCTGCGATCGCCGCCTCGGCGATCCGGTAGCGGTCTTTGCCGTAGGCCTGAAATGGTCCCGCGGCGTCGATGACGATCGTCGGCTCAAGCAGCGCGATCTCGTTGAAGATGTCGCCGTCGCGATCGATCCGCACAGGTTTCCCGCCTTTGCGACGGCAATGTGCGGCAGCCTTTTCCAGCGAGCGGCCGGCAACCAGGATTTCAGCGCTCGTTTCTGCTGCGAGCCGTTCTGTCAGCCTTCCGCCGAAGACTCCATAGCCGCCGATAACGAGAATCCTAGCCAATGATGCGGTCTCTCAATGCGGCGGACGGCACTTCGCAACTCTCCTTCTTGCCGAACAGCGCGTAGCGGTTGCGCGCTATGAGCCCGTAGAGCGCGTCGCGGAGCCGGCGCGGCAGCATGTTGACGATTTTCGCTGCGCGCCATGGCCAGCCCAGCGCATCCATCACTGCAACGAAGCTGTCCATCCGGGTGTAGGCGGCGCCGTCGATGATCACGAGATTGGTTTCGTAGACATCCGTTCTCAGGCCGTGACGGCGATAAAGCGCCTCGCCGAGCGCCGATTGAGCAGTGGTGAAGCAGAATCGTTCTTCCCGATCCGGTCTGACGACGGTGCGGGCGAAGCCCGAACACAGGACGCATACGCCGTCAAAGACGATCAGCGGATGCCTGCCGTCGTATCCGGGCGTATGCTGGTGGGTGGGAAGAACGGTGTCTGCCACTTGGGTCCGGCCCGAATGTTAGGTCACAAAACCTTACGACGCCGGATGGCAATGGCAAAGATGCAGCGATGTCGCGGCGGCCGCAGGCGAGCCGGTTAGGCTCGAACTATGCGGCGATAGCGATTATTGAAACGAGGCGCGGGCTTCGAATGAGCCGCCGCGGCGACGTGCGCAAGCCGGGCCGGGGCCACGCATATAATAGCGCTCGGGCCGGTAGGTCGGCGCAACGAATTCGCGGATTGCGAACGCATAGCTCGTGATGTGATTCCAGATAGTCATTGTCCCTGTCCCAAATCCCTCGGATGTCCCTTCCGATTGGATGTCACCATAGCGCCCGGTCGTGAATGATCCGTGAACGCGATGTTAATCTTCGCCAGGATTTGTCCCGGTTCGTGGCTGAAATGCGTTTGATTCGCGGCGTTTGAGCGCCAAAGCGCAACATTCCACCGCCTGTGCCTTTTGCATCACACCTGTTTCACGAGGATGCCGCCCGGGATGAATTTCGTTTCCGGGCGAGGTTACAGAAGGAACTTCTTTGCTCCTTCGCGCCGAGGGATTTTAGCGCCGGATTTGGGAACCGCGCCAAGTGCCGAGCGTTCGGTGTCCAGAGCGTGGACACTCCCGCCTGGCAGGCCGGCTTGGCTGGGCCTGCATTCCCAATCAACACGAACAGGAAGGGCCAAGGCCATGGGTTTTTTTTCGAAAGACATCAAATCGCTGGACGATCTCTTCGTGCACACGCTGCAGGACATCTACTATGCCGAGAAGCAGATCGAAAAGTCGCTGCCTGACATGATCACCAAGGCGACCAACCCGCAGCTCAAGCAGGGTTTTGAAAAGCACCTGGAGGAGACCAAGGGTCACATTCAACGCGTCGAGCAGGTCTTCCAGATGCACGGCGTGCCGGCCAAGACGGTGAACTGCCCGGCCATAGATGGCATTATCGAGGAGGCCGATGAGGTCGCCGGCGACGTCGACGACAAGCAGGTCCTCGACGCGGCGCTGATCGCCGCCGCGCAGGCCGTCGAGCACTACGAGATCACGCGCTACGGCACGCTGGTCGAATGGGCCAAGCAGCTCGGCCGCGACGACTGCGCCTCGGTGCTGAAGGAGAACCTCGAAGAAGAGAAGGCCACCGACAAGAAGCTGACCGTGCTGGCCGAAAGCAAGATCAACCTGCAGGCTGCCGAGTAGGTGCAAATTGAAGCTGAAGGGCCGGCGAGGGATCGCCGGCCTTTTCGCGTCGTCGCTTAGGCCAAGAACGCCTTCTCGAACGCCATCTTGCCCTTGGGCGAAAACACGATGGCGCGGCTTTCGGCTTCGCGCCTTGCCCATTTCTCCGCAATGATCTTGTCGAGGATGGCGGCGCCCAGCGCGCCGGCGAGGTGAGATCGCCGCACGCTCCAGTCCAGGCAGGCGCGGCAGATCGGGCGGCGCTGCTTGCGAAAGGCTTCGGTGTCGATGCCGACCGCAGCGAAATGCGGCGGGCCGGATTTGCCGAGCCGGATCTCGTCGCCGTCGGCGATCAGGACGCCCCGCGCCAGGAACCCGTCAAGCATGGCTACGGCGTGCTCGCCAGCCAAATGGTCGTAGCAGATGCGCGCCTCGCGCATGACGGCATCGCGCGGGCCGGGCCTTGTCCGCTGGGGGCCGACGGCCGCCGCCACGCCGATGATCGATTCGAGCATCGCCGCCACCTGGGGACCGGCAAGCGAGTAATAGCGGTGCCGGCCCTGCGCTGCGAGCGACAACAATCCGCCTTCCATCAGCTTTCCGAGATGCGAACTCGCAGTCTGCGCGGTCACGCCGGCTTCCAGCGCCAACTCGCTCGCGGTCAGAGCGCCGCCGTCCATCAGCGCCGTCAGCATGTTGGCGCGCGCAGGATCGCCGACCAGATTGGCGATGCGCGATATATCGGGACCGTCTCTCATACTTCGACGCTAATCGAACCGTCCGCGTAGGGCAAGTGGTAATCTCCACCAACAAAAAGAGGAGACGACCATGACCGCCCACCGCACTGTCGCCGACGTCGCCGCGGCCGCTCTGCCTTTGTTGGGGCGATCTCTACACGCCGCCCACGCCGCCATCCTCTGGCTCGATCGCGTGATCGAGCGCCGCAACCAGCGCCTCGCGCTCGCCGAACTCACCGACGAGCAGCTTGACGATATCGGCCTCACCCGCCGCGACGTCGAGCGTGAATGCCGGCCCTTCTGGAAGCGCTGACGATTTGCCTCGGTGAGAATTGTCTAACCCGAAACATCGCCCGGATGCTTCGACCGTGATGGAAGCATCTGCATCGCCGGCCTCGCTATCGTCGCCGCATTCTATGGAGAAAGAAAATGACCATCACCTGCTTCATCCGCTACGAGATCGACCCGTTCGGCAAGGCCGATTTCGAGGAATACGCCCGCAACTGGGGACAGGCGATCCCGCGTTGCGGCGCCGACCTGATCGGCTATTTCGCCCCGCACGAGGGTTCGGCCACGACCGCTTACGGCGTCTACAACATCGAAAACCTGGCCGCATACGAGGCCTATCGCGCCCGGCTCGCCGCCGACCCGATGGGCCGGGAGAATTACGAATTCGCGCAGGCAAAAAAGTTCATCCGCAAGGAGGACCGCATTTTTCTGAAGCTCGCTTCGGGGCCGCATGCAAGTCTGGTGCAAAGATGATCGCAGTCATCTTCGAGGTCACGCCGGCCGCGGGCAAGCGCGACGCTTATCTCGGCATCGCCGCCGAGCTTCGCCCCCTGCTGGAAACGATCGATGGCTTCATCTCCATCGAGCGCTTCCAGAGCCTGTCGGACCCCGATCGTGTGCTGTCGCTCTCCTTCTTCCGCGACGAGGAAGCGGTCAAAGCCTGGCGCAACACAATCGAGCACCGGCAGGCGCAGAGGGCCGGCCGCGGCGGCGTCTTTGCCGACTACCGCCTGCGCATAGCCCATGTCGTGCGCGATTACGGCATGTTCGAGCGGGTGGAGGTTCCAGCGGATAGCCGGGCTGCGCATGAAGGTGAGTCTTCCGCATAGGACTCGAGTTGCCGAAATCCGCCGCGAAAGATACATTCTCGGAGGACAGTTGCTCCCAAACGCCTGCTCCCCAGCCAACCTGTCCGGAAAATGCCGGGCAGCCGAAAGGATGTGCCATGACCAATCGCGCGTCTTGCGGGTGCGGACAATTACAGCTCGCGTGCGAAGGCGAACCAGTCAGGATTTCAATGTGCCATTGCCTGGCATGCCAGCGCCGGACGGGAAGCGTTTTTGGCGTTCAGGCGCGGTTCCCTCGTGGCCAGATCACTGCCATCGAAGGCCGCTCGACCCATTTCTCCCGCGTGGCGGGTAGCGGCAATTCCGTCACCTTCCATTTCTGCCCGGATTGCGGGTCGACGGTCTATTGGGAGTTCAGCGGGATGCCGGACGTTATCGCTGTCGCTGTCGGCGCTTTTGCCGATCCCGGCTTTCCCGAACCGCGACACTCGGTTTACGAGGCGCGGCGACACTCCTGGTCCATGATGCCGGCAGGTTTGGTCATGGAGCATCTCGACTGAGTTCCGCTACGAGTGATTCCGGCCGGGGGTGGCTCCCTAGGCGTTCCCGATCAGAACGCCCGCCGCGAACACCAGCGCGCCGCCGAGCACCACCTGGAACGTCGCCCGCCAGAACGGCGTCTCCATGAAGCGGTTCTGGATGTAGGCGATCGCCCACAGCTCGATAAACACGACGATCGCCGCGAGTGTCGTCGCCGTCCAGAAATGCGGGATGAGATAGGGCAGGGCGTGGCCGAGCCCGCCGACCGTGGTCATGATGCCGGTCGCCAGCCCGCGCTTTACCGGCGAGCCGCGGCCGGAGAGCCTGCCATCGTCCGAGGCAACCTCGGTGAAGCCCATCGAAATGCCGGCGCCGATGGAGGCGGCGAGCCCGACCAGAAAAGTCTGCCAGGTGTCGTGGGTGGCAAAGGCGGCGGCGAAGATCGGCGCCAGCGTCGAGACCGAGCCGTCCATCAGCCCGGCCAGCCCCGGCTGCACATAGGTCAGGACGAACTGCCGCCGTTCGCTCTGCCGCTCCTCCTGCTGCACATCCTCCGGCGTATGTTTCAGTTCCAGGCGGCGCGCGAGCGATTCGTGCGACTGCTCGGCCACGGCGAGGTCGCCGAGCAGCTTACGCGTCGAGGCGTCCTCCGCGCGCTTGGCGGCTTCCACATAGAAGCGCTGCGCCTGCCGCTCCATCGCCTCGGCCTGGCCGCGCACCTTCTCGATGCCGAGCGGCCGCACCAGCCAGTCCGGCTTGCGCTCGAAATAGCCACGGACATGCTCGCGGCGGATCAGCGGGATGCGCTCGCCGAACCGCTTGCGGTGCAGTTCGATGAGCTGGTTGCGGTGCCCGTCCTCCTCGTCGGCCATGCCGTCGAACACCTTGGCCGATTGCGGAAAATCCTCGCGCAACCCGTCGGCATAGGCGCGGTAGATCCGCCCGTCATCTTCTTCCGATGAAATCGCCAGCGCCAGTATCTCCTGCTCGCTCAGAGAATCGAAGGAGCGGCGGCCAAAGCCGAATACGCGCGAAAGCATACTTGAACGATCCAGTTTAGAATGATTCTAAACTATGCCTCGTCCGCCAATGCGTCAACGGTTGCGCGCCGGGCGGCCGGCCCCCGATTCGCTCGGGAACCCGTCATCCGCGGACGCAACCGTATCGCGCGCGCCACGTTGCTCCTGTCTGCACAAGGAGAGCGGGATGGACGGCCAGTTCCTGATCGTCTTTTCGGTGGCGCTCGCAGCCGCGCTGGCCTCGCCGCTCGGCGGCGTGATCGCCATATTCGTCCGGCCCTCCAGCCTGTTCCTGTCCATCGCGGTCGGCCTTGCCGGTGGCGTCCTGCTTGGAACCTTCGCTTTTGAAATGCTGCCGAAGGCGCTGAAACTATCGGGTCTCGCGGTCGGGGTCGCTGGTTTTGCCGTCGGCTTTGCGCTCGTCTACGGTCTCGACCTTTACGTCAATCGCGGCGCCGTGGCCGGAAGCCGCGCCGAGCAGAGACAGCGCGTCGAGCGGTTTCATAAGCGTCACCGGCCGCTCGGCAGCGAGGTCACCGTACTTGCCGGCGCAACCAGCGTGGAAGAACTGATCGAGGGCATTACCATCGGCGTCGGCGCCGCGATTGACCCGACCGTCGCCCTCATCGTCGGCCTGGCGATCTTCATCGATAATATCAGCGAAGCCCTCTCGATCGGCGAACTGGCGCGCGAGGAAAGCGGAAAAGACTACAGGGCAAGAACACTGAAATGGACGGGGTTGATGGGCGCGTCGCTTTTCGGCTCGGCCATGGCGGGTTGGTTCCTGCTGCGCGGCCTGCCCGAAGGCGTCCTCGGGTTTCTGTTGGCCGTCGGCGCGGGCGGCATGTTCTATCTCACCGTCACCGATCTCATCCCGGAGGCCGAGAGCCACCACTATTTGCAATCCGCCGCCATCGCCGTCGCCATCGGCTTCCTGGTTATGCTCGTCCTGTCGGAGTTGGTTTGATTCCTAATCCAGCGTCCGCCTGAACCGGAGCAGCGCCACCCCGGCAAACAGCGCGACGAAAATCGTCAGCGCGCCGATTTCACCCGCGATAGCGGGAAATTCGGCGCCCTTCAGCATCACCGCGCGGGTGATGCGCAAAAAGTGCGTCAGCGGAAAAATCTCACCAAAAATCTGCGCCCAGTCCGGCATGCCGCGATAGGGGAACATGAAGCCGGAAAGCAGGATCGACGGCAGGAAAAAGAAAAACGTCAGCTGCAGCGCCTGCATCTGCGTGCGCGCCATGGTCGAGATGGTGTAGCCGAGCAGAACCAGCGACAGCACGAAGACGAGAATGGCGAAGAGCAGGAGCGGCAGCGATCCCATGAAGGGCACCGAGAACAGCAGCTTTGCCGCGATCAGCACCACGACGACCTGCACAGCCCCGACGACCAGATAGGGCAGCACCTTCCCAAGCATGATCTCGAGCGGGCTTGCCGGCATGGCGAGCAGGTTTTCCATCGTGCCGCGTTCGGTCTCGCGGGTCAGCGCGATCGAGGTCATCATCACCATGGTCATCTGCAGGATCACGCCGAGCAAGCCGGGCACGATGTTGTATTGTGAGATGCCTTCGGGATTGTAGCGCCGGTGCACCACCACCTCGAGCTGGCTCCTTGCATTCTCCGCCGCCGCTGCCTCCATCCCGCGTTCGCGCAGCAGTGCATTGGCGGCGACCGTACCGAGCGTCGAGATCGCCCCGCTCGCCACCGCCGGGTCGGTCGCGTCGGCTTCGATCAGCAATTGCGGGTTGTCGCCCCGCTCCACCCGGCGGGCAAAATCGGACGGGATCGTCACCACGAAGGCGACGCTGCCGCTGGCCATCAGCGCTTCGGCCTCGGCAGCGTTCTCGGCGACATGGTCGAAGCGATAATAGCCGGTCGTCTGCAGCGCCGAGACCATGGCGCGTGTATAGTGATCGTTGCTAGTCGCGACCAGCGCCGCCGGCAGGCTTTTCGGGTCGTTGTTGATGGCATAGCCGAACAGCACGAGCTGCATCAGCGGAACGCCGAGCATCATGGCGAAGGTGATGCGGTCGCGCCGCATCTGGATGAACTCCTTCAGCAGCAGCGCGCCCAGCCTGGCGAAGGAGAACACCGAACTGACGCCGTATTGTTTCATGCCATATTGTCCTTCGACCCGGCCATGAACTGAATGAACACGTCCTCCAGGCTGGTTTCACCCGGCCTGACGGTGATGCCTTTGCGCTTCCCGATGTCCTCCAGCGCTGCGTCCAGCAGCTTCTTGTCCGAACCTACGACATGCAGGGTCGTGCCGAACGGCGCGACCTGCTCGACGCCCGGCCGGCCTTCCAGCGCCGCGGCCACCTGGTCGAGCCGCGGGCCTTCGACCACGAAAGTTGTCAGTCCGGCATTTTTCACCACTTCGTCGACGGTGCCCGTGGCCAGCAGCTTGCCGTAGGAAATATAGCTGATGCGATGGCAGCGCTCGGCCTCGTCCATGTAGTGCGTCGACACCAGCACGGTCAGCCCGCCTTGCGCCAGCCGGTGGATTTCGTCCCAGAATTCGCGCCGCGCCTTGGGGTCGACGCCGGCCGTCGGCTCGTCGAGCAGGAGCAGTCTCGGCTCGTGCATGATGCAGGCGGCCAGCGCCAGGCGCTGCTTCCAGCCGCCCGAAAGCGTGCCGGCAAGCTGGTTGCGCCGCGAGCTCAGGCCCAGATCATCGAGCGTGCGGCCGACATACTCCTCCACCGGCCTCAGCCGGTACAGCCGGGCCACGAATTCGAGATTCTCGGCGATCGTCAGATCCTCGTAGAACGAGAACTTCTGCGTCATGTAGCCGACTTCTCGCTTGATCTTCAGGCTCTCGGTCAGGAGGTCGTAGCCAAGCACCTGGCCTTCGCCTTCGTCGGGGGTCAAGAGCCCGCACATGATGCGGATGGTGGTCGTCTTGCCCGAGCCATTCGGCCCCAGGAACCCGACGATCTCGCCCTCGGCGACATTCATCGTGACATGGTCGACGACGGTCTTGGTGCCGAAGCGCTTGACGAGATTTCGGACTTCGATGGCGTTCATGGCGCTGTGCCTTCGGCGGGCCAGCGAGTAGCGAATAGTGAGTAGTCAGTAGTGGAAGTTGCGTTCGCCATGTTCGTTCCAGTTCTTCACTACTCACTACTCACTACTCACTACTCACTACTCACTGCCAAACTCACATCCACGATCTGCCCCGGCTGCAGCGGCGATGCTTCGTCTTCAGGCCGCGCCTCGACGAGGTAGACCAGCTTCTGCCGGGTCTCGAGCGAGAAAATCACCGGCGGCGTAAATTCGGGGTCGGGCGAGACATAGCTGACGCGCGCCGTCAGGCCGTCCGGGCAGCCGTCGCAGCGCACGTCGAGCAGGGCTCCGACCCGCACCGACGAAAACGCCGCCTGCGGAACGAACACCTTCAGTTTCACCGCGCCGTCGGGCAGCATTGAGATCACTGGGGCAGATGGCCCGGCAATATCGCCGGCGTCGCGGATGACATCGTCTATACGGCCGGGAGAGGGCGCTTCGAGCGCACGCTTGGAAAGCCGCCAGCGCGCCTGTTCGAGTTGCGCTTCGGCCTGTTTCACCTGGTATTCGGCCGCCCTGATCGTCTCCGCGCGAGCCGCCAGGCCGGCCACGGCCAGATTGGCCTCCGCCTGCCGGACCTCGGAATCGGCCAGTTCCGCCCTGGTGGAAGCCTCGTCGAACTGCGCCTGGGGCGCTATTCCGCGCTTGAAGAGATCCTGAGCCCGCGCCAGCACGCGCTTGGCTTCCGCCGCCTGCGCCTTGGCCGAGCGAACCGCTGCTTCCAGCACCGCGATCTCTTCCGGGCGCTTGCCGAGCCTGAGGTCGGCAAGCTGAGCCTGCGCCCTGGCCAGGCTGGCCTCGGCCTCGGCAACGGCGATCTCGGCGTCGCCGCTTTCCAGCTCCACGATCGTCTTTCCGGGCATTACCCGGTCGCCGCGGCGTACCGAAACCGTCTCCACCTGCGCCGTCTCGATCGGCGCCAGCAGCACGAACTCGCCCTCGACATAGCCGACGGCCAGCGGTGCCGCTGGCCCGCAGGCGGAAAACAGCGAAGCCGCGAGCGGGATGGCGCAGAGGAAGCTCATGATTTTGCGCCTTTGCGAGCGGCGATGATCGCCTCGAGATTGCTCTTGACGACGGAGATCACGGCCGCGGCTTCCGCAGGGCCGACGCCGGCCCAGCCCAAGCGCCGCATCACGGCCGGGCCAGCGATCCGGAAATAGACGACCTGCCCGATCATGGTGAAGACGGTGATCTTGGTGCGCTCGCTTTCCGGATCCTCGCCGGTCGCTTCCGCCCAGATCCGGCAGAGCCGGTTGTGGACCGGCTCGAACACGCCGTTATAGATGATGTCGAGCGCCTCGCTCGGCTGCGAGAGTTCGCGCAGCAGGAATTGCACGAATTCGCCGGCTTCCGGACGGGCCACGATAAAGCCGACCATTGCTTCGAGTACGGTGTTCAGCCGGTTATGCGCCGCTTCGGGGCCTTGTATCTCGCTCGGGTCTTCGGCCATGGCCGCGCCGGCAATGCCGCCGATCGTCTCGACGATGTGGTTGGCGCAGGCTGCCCGCAACCCTTCCTTGCCGCCGAAGTGATAGGCTATTGAGCCTATATTGGCTCTCGCAGCCGCCGCGATCTCGCGGGTCGAGGTGGCGTGGAAGCCTTGCCGGCCAAACAGCCGCAGCGCGGCATGGATCAGCGCGGCTCGGGTAAGCTCGGCCGAGGATGGCGGCGCTTTCAAGGACGTGAGATTTTCTGGTGCTTTGATCATGTGTACCTATTTATTCAATCGAATGATTAAAGTCAACGGCATCTTGCTCCGTCGCGCCGGGTGCGCTTTATTCTCGCGTCATGGCCAAGGAAATCGAACGCAAATTCCTGGTGACGAGCGACGACTGGCGCGGTCAAGCCGGCGCAAAGACGGCGATACGCCAGTTCTACCTCGCTGCGGTCAATGGCCGCTCGCTCAGGGTGCGCATACGCGACGGCAGTTCGGCGGTCCTGACGCTCAAATTCGGCGCCCACGGGCGCGAAAGGGACGAATTCGAATATCCGATACCTCTAGCCGATGCCGAGGAGATGCAGGAATTTGCCGTCGGGCTGGTGATCGAGAAGACGCGCCACGAAGTCCGGCACAATGGCTATGTCTATGAAGTGGATGTTTTTGCCGGCGCCTTGGCCGGCCTTGTCATTGCAGAACTTGAAACACCCGACGATATTCCGGTGGCAAAGCTTCCTTTGTGGCTCGGGCGCGAGGTCACGGGCGACAGCTCCTTCTACAACGCCTCGCTTGCCCGCAACGGCCTGCCGGTGGCGGCATGAGCTATCGCATCGAACCCAGCCTGCCCGTGACCGCCGAAGTGCGGCGCATCGCGGCCGACGAGATCGGCAAGGCGATCGGTGATCTCGCGGCCTCCCGCACCGAGCCCGAAAAGGGACTGCACGCGTGCCGAAAACGGCTCAAGAAACTTCGTGCCTTGTTCCGCCTCGTCCGGCCGGGCGACGAGCAGTTTTGTCAGACCGAAAACGGGCGCTACCGCGACATTGCGCGCAGTCTTGCCGGCGCGCGCGAGGACACCGCGCTCATCGAGACGGTCGACCGGCTGGTCAAGGCGTTTCCCGGCCAGACCTCCGCCGGAGAGCTTGATGCGGTGCGCTCCGCCCTCGTCGTCCGCCGCGACGCGCTTGTTCGGGAAAGAACCGGTCTGGAAGAAACCGTCAATGCTGCTGTCGAGGCTTGCGGGCAAGGCCGCGCGGCGCTCGCCGGCCTGATCCTGCCCGACGATCCGGAGGCCGCGGCCGATGTGCTCGCCGATGGCGCCGGGAAAACCCTGCGCCGGGCCCGGCGCGCGCTCGATACCGCGGGCAAGCGCGGGCAACCGGAGGACTTCCACGAATTGCGCAAATGCGTCAAGGCGCACTGGATGCATGTCTTGCTGCTGCATCGTTTCTGGCCGCGCCCGGTCAAGTCGCGTCGCAAGGCGCTCGATGCGCTTGGCGAGCGCCTTGGCGAATTGAACGATATTTTCGTCATGCGCCGGCTGGTCAAGTCGGACGGCGAAGCGCTCGGTTCGAAAGAGCAGCTAAAGCTCCTTGGCCAGCTTATGAAACGCAGCGAGAAAGCGCTCCGCAAGCAATGCCTTCGCGAGGCGGAACTTCTGTTCGGCGAAGCGCGAAAACCGATAGTCAGGAAGATCGCGGATCGCTATCAGGCCGGCGCCTCCGAGTCTCAGCCAGGAATCAACCAATGACGGAAGCCGCCGACACCCTGCTGGATCGGCTGGGCCGCTGGCTGGCGGGCCGGCTCCAGGAGGAATCTTCCGGTTACGAGCCCTACACGCCGTCCGATCCGCAGACGCTACGCCGCGCGCTGGAGCCCGGCGACATCCTGCTCATCGAGGGCAATCAGCGGATTTCAGCCACCATCAAATATCTCACCCAGTCGACCTGGTCGCATTCGGCGCTCTATGTCGGCGACGCTCTGCCCGAGCCCGAGGACGGTTCCGAGCGCCCGCGCCTGATCGAGGTTAATCTGGGCGAAGGCTGCGTGGCGGTGCCTTTGTCGAAATACCGCACCTACAACACCCGCATCTGCCGCGCCCGCGGCCTGACACCGGAAGATCGCGACCATGTCGTCGGCTTCATGGTCGCGCGGCTCGGGCTGAAATACGATCTGAAGAACATCTTCGACATGCTGCGCTTCTTCATGCCGGCGCCGCCGATCCCGGTGCGCTGGAGACGGCGCGCTCTGGCCTTCGGCTCGGGCGACCCGACCCGCGCCATCTGCTCGTCCATGATCGCCGAGGCTTATGAGGGCATTCGCTATCCGATCCTGCCCGAGATCACCCGCGCGCCCGGTCGTGCTTCGGCGCAGTCGACCTACATGCGCCAGGAGATCCTGCACATCCGCCACCACTCACTCTATACGCCGCGCGATTTCGACCTCTCGCCCTATTTCCAGATCGTCAAGCCGACGCTGGAATACGGCTTCGACTACAAGACGGTCACCTGGGCCGAACAGGAGAAGCTGGATGCGGTGCCGGAGAGCGGCGCCGCCTGAGCAGGTCACCCGGCGAGAGCTTGCTCGGGCTCGGCAGTGCCGGTTCCGATCTGACTGCGGCTGAGTGGCGGCGACAGCAGAAAACCCTGCAATTCCTGGCAGCCCATGGCAACCAGCGCATCGCGCTGCTGGACGGTTTCGACGCCCTCGGCAGTGACCTGGATGCCCAGCGCGGCGGCCAGATCGACGAGCGCCTTCACGATCGCCGTCGACTCGTCGGAGCTGCCGAGCTGGCGCACAAAGGAACGGTCGATCTTCAGCTTGTCGATCGAATAGCGCCGCAGATAATTTACCGACGAATAACCCGTGCCGAAATCGTCGAGCGCGATCCGCACGCCGCGGCCACGGAGTTCTTTCAGCACCGCCGTCGTTGCCGGCGTGTTCTCCAGAAGCACGCCTTCGGTGATCTCGAGCTGTATGCGGCGCGGCTCCACGCCCGCCGTTTCCATGATTGCGAACAGATCGGAAGCGAAATTCTCGTCGCGCAGTTGCAGCGGCGAGACGTTGACCGCCAGCCACGGCAGGTCGCTGGCCGCGGCGAAACTGCATGCCTCGCGTAACACCCAGCCGCCCAGCAGGCCGATCATGCCGCGCTCTTCCGCTATGCCGACGAAGTGCGAGGGCGACAGCGCGCCATGTACCGGATGGTCCCAGCGGATCAGCGCTTCCGCGCCGAGCACTGTTTCGCAATCCGCTCCGTAGATCGGCTGATAGAGCAGCTTGATCTGATCCCCGGTAGTGAGCGCCGTACGCAAATCGCTTTCGACCGTTCGCCGGCGCAGCAGCAGGTCGTCCATATCGCCTGCAAACACCTGATAGCGGCCGCGGCCGCCGCGCTTGGCCTCGTAAAGCGCGATGTCCGCCTTGCGCAGGAGATCGTCGGGGTCGGCGCCGAAATCCGGCGAAATTGCGATGCCGATGCTCGCGCCCACGAACACCTGGTCGTCGGCGAGCTGGAACGGCCGGCTCAGATCCCCCAGCAACTGCCCCGACACGTCTTCGGCCGTGCGTACATCCTTGATGCCGACCAGGATGATAGCGAACTCGTCGCCGCCGAGCCGCGCGACGGTATCCACCTCGCGCACGGCCTGGTCCAGCCGCAGCGCCGTCTGCCGCACCAGTTCGTCGCCGGCCGGATGGCCGAACGTATCGTTGACATGCTTGAAGCGGTCCAGATCGAGATAGAGCAGCGCGATCCTGTCCTTGTCGCGCTTCACCGCCACCAGAGCGCGCTTCAGCCGATCCTCGAACAGCGCGCGGTTGGGCAGTCCCGTCAGCGTGTCGTGGAACGCCAGATACTGCGCCTGGTCCTGGCTCCTCTGCAGTTGCGAGGAGGCCCGGCGCAGCCGCCGCAGCAGGAATACCAGCACGCCCATCGCCATGATCGCGCCGCCGATCAGGGCCGGGCTGGTCTTGCGGATCAGGGTCAGGCCGGGCCTGTCCTGCTGCCAGGCAATGTAGCCGAGCGCCGTTCCTTCCGCATTCTCGAACGGGATCGCGGCGCCGGCCTCCGGTCGGTCGGTCGCGAGGCGCGCGTCGGCAAGCTGGTACTGCTCGGCGATCTTGCCGATCACCTCGCCGTCCAGATATTTCACGGTGACGTGGAGATATTCGGAGCCGGGCTCCTGCGCGATCTGGTCGGTGCTCGGCACGATCGGCATGATGCTGAGAATGGTGGGTTGGCCGGCCACGACCGCCAGATCCGATACGATCAGTTTCGGGGTGGCCTCGTCCGACTCGGCCTTGGCTGCTTCCGCGAGAATCCGGCGCAGCCTCTCCACATAAGGTGCCAGCGCGCCTTGGTCCTCGCCGTATAGCGGAGGTTCAACTGTCTTGCCGTCATGCATCGCGTGTATCGGCGCGTCATACTCGTCGAGCACATAGATGCGATCGTGCCCGTAATATTCGTGCATCCATTCGCCGAGATTGTCGCGCATCCAGGGATCGTCGCGTTCCTTGGCCTTTACGACCGCGTCGTCCCAGACGGCTATGCTCTCCTGTTCGCGTTGTACGTTCTGGATTTGCTGGGCCAGGCCGTTGGCCACAAAGGTCTTCTGCTTTTTGAGAGCCTCGCCATCGGCCTGCTGGGTGGCGAAGAATCCGAAGCCCACAACCAGCGCCAGACATAAAAAACCCACGGCGAGGACCGTGGATGTGACTTGATGGGTCAGCTCGTTGTGCCGTGCTTGCAATGTCATCCAGATGGCGTCCGCGCTCGATTTGGCGCGCCATCCAAGCAACTCCGTCTTAATATCGCGTTATGCTGAAATATCAGGGCCGGCGGGACATTGCCGCGCCGGCCATGATCCTGGCGAATGTTCTTCAGATCTTCGCGGCGAGGGCCGCGAGCTGGTCGGCGCACTGGCCCCAGCCTTCGTGAAAGCCCATCTCCTCATGCGCCTTGCGATCCTCTACGGTCCAGTGGCGGGCCACCGCCGTGTAGCGTGTCTTGCCGCCTTCGTCCTCGAAGGTGATGATGCCCGTGAAGAACGGCTTTTCGGAAGGCACCCAGGCCTCGGTGTAGGCGTCGGTGAAGACGATCTTCTCGTTTTCGACGACTTCGAGATAGACGCCGAGGTTCGGGAATTCCTGCCCCTCGGGGCTGCGCATCACGACCTTGCTGCTTCCGCCGGTTCTGAGGTCGACTTCGACATGCGACAGCGTCCAGGGCAGTGGCGCGAACCACTGCTTCATCAGTTCCGGCTGCGTCCAGCATTTGAACAGCTTTTCGCGCGGCGCGTCGATCAGCCGGGTCAGCACGAGTTCGCGGTCATTCGCGGGAGCGGCGGTCTGGGCCGTGTCGGTCATGGTCTCTCTCCGTTGGTTGGGTGGTTCGACCTCTAGCATTACAGTTGC